>CAZPRJ010000036.1:0-72389 GCA_964588805.1 uncultured Microcoleus sp.
GGATGGCTCCTCAAGACCAGCCTCATGAGCGCTTTGAATTCCCTGAAGAAGTTCTCCCTCGCGGTAACGCATTGTAAGAAGTAAGAAAATAGCTAGCTTTTACACCAGTTAGTGTTTTAAAACCTTTTACCCCTGCTCCTGGGCAGGGGATTTTTTTGAAAGCTAGCCCACAATTGGATCTATGTGTTATCTTGATCAACAGGTGCTAGGCACCGTTCATTACAGAAATAAACTGTACAGGGATAATAGGAGGTGATGCCCATGATAGATAGTAGTAAAAGCATGGGTCATTTGGTTGAAGTTAGCCGGCTGTGCGCCGGGGCTGTCCTCTAGCAGTTAGCTTGGTTCTCTTAGGAGAATAAAGCAGAATGCTTAGCTGGGCTGACTTGGGGGTTCCTCCCGGCAGTCTGGTTTCAATCAGAAGACCCGCTAGACCGCTTTCACAAAAAGTGTTAAGGATTAAAACCCCAAGCACTTCCCGTGAAAGCGGATAGTTTTTTAGGGGACTTGGATAAACATTTCTGTTTGGTTGAATAGCATTAACATCACCAAAGGTAAAGATGATGGCTGCACTACTGAGCGATATGGAAATTCAAGAACGTGCTAACCAGCTAGAAGGCTGGACAGTTGAAGGCAAGCAATTGAAGCTAACTCGAACATTTAAGGATTTTGTAGAAGCGATCGCATTTGTGAATAAGCTGGTAGAGCCGGCTGAAGCTGCAGGACACCACCCCGATTTAGCCATTTCATACAATAAGGTCACGGTGAGTTTGACCACTCACGATGCAGGAGGCTTGACGGACAAAGACTTCGACTTAGCTCAGGTTATTTCTGAGCTATAAATTAATAAAGGAGTAAGCGTTGAAGATGTGTACTCTCTCCAGTCAGTAGCAAGAGTAGGATTACTGGGAAATTACGGCCAAAGGAAGAAGATAAAAGCTAAAGCTGGAGTTTACAAAGTCTTGGAGACAAAACTTCGAGTTAGAATAAGCTTAATAACTTTGCCACACTCTACACCAAAAACTCAATAATTCCAGCTTGAGGGCTTTACAGATTGAGGATACAGACCAATAATTGTCAAACTTAAGCAAAAGTCTGTTGAGCCTACTCTGCCTAGAGGATGTACCATAGTTCAAGAAGGATGTGTCAACTCTTTCTACAAAGGTGTGAGGATAAGAGAAGATGTCTAATTTATTGTGGAGAGCTCTACTGGTTAGCCCAGCCATATGGGGGGCAACACTACTGATTTCTGCGGGTGCCGTGCGGGCGACAGAGAATACCAGCTTACTGGGTACTGATAGCCAAACAGCGACATCCGAAGCTCAGGCTCAAGCTCCTAAGACTCAAAATAAAGAGGTTCAGTTCCAGGCTAAGGCCAACACTCTTGCTTCAATTGCTCCAGAGGCGCAAACCCAACCGGAATTTGCTCCCGATTTCCAAAATTCAGTCGAATCAAAACTCACTGACATTACTATCCCTGCTGAGCTAGCTTTGACTGAGAGTCAGCTAAAACTAGCTAACCCGACCTCTCAAGCATCAGACCCAACGGTGATGCCTCCGGCTCAAAAGGCAACCGTTGCTCAAGCAACGCCAGAATCACCTAGCGTTGATATGCTAGACCAAATCAACCGCTACAGTCGGGAAGGCAATGGTGGGAACTCTCAGGATCAGGTCACGAATGTTAATCAGCTAAGTGATGTTAGACCCACAGACTGGGCTTATGAAGCGCTACGCAGCCTAGTTGAGCGATATGGTTGTATTGCAGGATACCCGGATGGAACCTATCGCGGGAACCGAGCACTGACTCGTTATGAATTTGCCGCTGGTGTTAATGCCTGTTTACAACAAATCGAGCGCTTGATTGCTTCCAACACGGCGGATTTTGTCACCAAAGCAGACTTAGAAACGCTACAGCGCTTAGTGGATGAGTTTAAAACAGAGCTTGCCACTTTAGGGACTCGGGTAGACAAACTGGAAGGTCGTGTCGCTTTCTTAGAAGACAATCAGTTTTCGACCACAACCAAGTTGCAAGGGGAAGTAATCTTCGCCCTCACGGACGAGTTTAACTTGGATACTTCCAACAACACCGTCTTCCAAGACCGGGTTCGTTTAACCTTCAACACCAGCTTTACAGGCAGAGATCGTTTGGTCACTCGTCTTGCTGCTGGGAATGCAGAATTGTTCAATGACCCCACAAATATTATCGATGGCCGATTAACCGAAGGACAGCAGACCTTTAACATTGGTAATACGGGTAGCAACAATGTCATTGTGGACTGGCTAGCCTACTACTTCAACTTTGGTGCCTCAAAGGTTTATCTGGCTGCAACAGGCGGGATTCACAGCGATTACGCTCCTACCCTCAACCCCTACTTTGAAGACTATGACGGCGGGAATGGCGCTCTTTCCACCTTTGCCTCAGAAAACCCCATCTATCGAATTGGGGGTGGTGCAGGTGCTGCCATTAGCTTTGGGGTTGGTCCTTTAGAGAGTATCTTAGGTCCAAGTACCTTGACTATTGGTTATTTAGCTGGTTCTGGGGCATTTGGTGCCAATAATCCGATTGAGAAAGCTGGTCTTTATGATGGAGACTATGCCGCTCTAGGGCAGTTGAACTTCAATCTAGGCGATCGCATCGGTGTTGGCGCGACCTATGTTCATGGTTACCACAACGCAGGTACTGCAATTTTTGACCTGGGCGGCTCGGATCAGCTATTTGATTCGACTGGCGCCGTTGTTGGTACTGGTCGAGGTGTAGTCGGTTCATTTGCAGCCAACAATCCCAGTTCATTCCTCGTACTCAATGGTTTAAATCGAGGCGTCACTCCAGTCGTCACAAACTCCTATGGCGGACAAGTAGCCTTCCGTTTGAGTGAAAACATCTCACTGAGCGGTTTCGCGTCATACACGCAAGCCATTTTAATCGGTCAAGGACGAGGCGATATCTGGACGTATGGGGGTGGTATTGCCATCGCTGACTTAGGTAAACCGGGTAACGTTTTAGGTTTGTTTGCGGGTGTAGAACCCACGCTAAGGGGTGTAACTGCTGGCCTTCGTCCCGCAGCTGGTTTTGATCGCGATAATGTTTGGCACTTTGAAGGATTCTACAAATTCAAGGTGAACGAGAATATCTCTGTAACTCCAGGCGTTATTTGGATTACCGCTCCTAGCCAGAACGATAACAACGATGATGCGGTCATTGGTACGCTGAGAACTACCTTTACCTTCTAAAGGTTTTAAGGTTCCCATTTAAACCGTAAATCTGATGAATCTGAAAGCCTCGCTGTTAGCGGGGCTTTTTGAGGTTTCACGCTCTAAACCTACAATCACCGGTGGTGAACCGGGGTATACTGGAAAAGTAGCCTCTATAACTTAATCTCACCTGTGGAACTATCTTGTAAAACAGAATATGCGATTTTGGCTCTACTCGAGTTAACCGCTTGTTATAACGAAGCAGAACCTCTGCAAATTCGACAGATTGCTGCTGTGCAAAATATACCTGATCGATACTTAGAGCAATTACTAGCAACGTTGAGGCGTGGCGGTTTAGTCCGTAGCCATCGGGGAGCCAAAGGAGGCTATGTACTAGGACGAGAACCTTGGAAAATTACACTTTTAGATATCATTAATTGTTTAGAAGGTGCAAATGCTAAGGCATCTAAAAGTGATAATTCTCCCAAAACAATGGACAGTGCTATTGTTACTGAAATTTGGCAGGAAGTACATGATCGTGCCAACGAAGTCTTACAAAAATACACGCTTCAAGATTTGTGTGAAAAGCGGGATGCAAGACGGCAGCTAGATATTATGTATTACATCTAGTTAAGCGTTGTGGGTTACTCACCCCTGATCATTGCTTGTTTGTGATGGGTTTTTAAGGATTAGCTAACAACCCATTACAAATAAGAAATCACTAACAACTAACAATTAAAAATCATGCGGATTGCCAAAAACATTACAGAACTCGTTGGCCGGACACCTCTAGTGCAGCTCAATCGCATTCCTGAATCGGAGGGCTGTTTAGCCCAGATTGTCGTGAAATTAGAAGGAATGAATCCAGCCGCTTCCGTGAAAGACCGTATTGGTGTGAGTATGATCGAAGTGGCAGAAAAGCAGGGACTCATTTCACCGGGAAAAACAATTTTAGTTGAGCCAACTTCGGGAAACACTGGCATTGCTCTAGCGATGACTGCTGCTGCCAGAGGTTATCAGCTCATTTTGACAATGCCAGATACCATGAGTACCGAGCGACGAGCGATGCTAAGGGCTTACGGGGCTCAGCTAGAGCTAACACCAGGAATTCAAGGCATGAGTGGTTGTATTCAAAGAGCCCAGGAAATTGTTGAGGCAACCCCCAATGCCTATATGTTGCAACAGTTTAATAACTCAGCGAATCCCCAAATTCATCGAGAAACCACGGCCCAAGAAATCTGGGAAGATACAGAAGGACAGGTCGATTTTCTAATTGCTGGAGTTGGTACAGGCGGGACTATTACTGGGGTGGCGGAGGTGATTAAGCAACGAAAACCTAGTTTTAAAGCCATTGCAGTTGAACCCACCAATAGCCCTGTTCTTTCTGGAGGGCGTCCAGGCCCACACAAAATTCAAGGGATTGGTGCTGGGTTCGTTCCTGGAGTGCTTAAGGTAGAGTTGATTGATGAGGTGATTGCGGTTACGGATGAAGACTCGATCGCCTATGGTCGTCGCTTAGCCCGAGAAGAAGGATTGCTTTCTGGTATTTCTACCGGTGCTGCCCTGTATGCGGCCATTCAAGTGGCTAAACGTCCTGAAAATGAGGGGCGCTTAATCGTGATGATTCAGCCCAGCTTTGGAGAACGTTATTTAAGTACTCCTCTGTTTCAAGACCCAGAGTTGCGAGTTCCAGCTACGTTGAGTTAAAGTTTTCATCCCAATCTATATATAAAAATAATAATGCCCTCCCTGTTATCTGTGAGAGGGCATTTAGATTAAGGATAGGCGGTCAAAACAGAGTGGTTTAGACGAAGATGAAGTCTCTACTGAGATTGATATCTGTCGTGTCTTCGACCACCGCAATTAAGTCAGTACCAGTACTCCAGCTCCTGTAGAAGATTGCAGTATCAGTAGCCGAATCGCCATCGTAATTACCAAACTGGAAGTAATATTGATATCTGTTGCCACGGGCGACAATGGAATCTGTGTCAGCATCCCAGTCTGCGATAGTAGCATAGCCATTTCCTAGATAGGAAACACCCCAATCACCACCCAGATAGAAGTAGTTCGTGCCTCCTCCACCGGCAAGGACATCGTATTCATTTCTGCCCCCCTGACTACCAACGATGTAATCAGTGCCAGTACCACCCAATACAATATCGTCACCTGATCCACCCAGTAGTACATTGGTTCCAGCATAACCAATAACAGTATCATTACCACTCCCGCCAATCAGAGTATCATTACCAAATCCTCCCAGTAAGAAGTCATTGCCATTACCACCATCGAGGTAGTCAGCCGAGGTGTCGTAAAAGTCCGGTCCACCCCCATCAAGAAAGTCGTTTCCATCTCCACCTAAGAGCGTATCAGCTCCTTCGTAACCGTACAGGACATCGTTACCTGCAAAACCGTAGATGGCATCGTTACCCGTACCACCGAGTAAGGTATCATTTCCCAAATTCCCAATCAGGGTGTCATTGCCAGCACCGCCAAAAAGAAAGTCATTACCATTGTCAAAAAAATCTGAAGGGCCACCATCAATGTAATCATCTCCATCTCCGCCAAATAGGGTGTCGTCGCCAGTCTGAAAGCCAGTCGGCCCCCCAAACATAACGTCATCACTATTAGTTCCGTTCAGTCCATCATTGCCAGTCGTGCCAATAATTACTGCCATTGTTCAGTTGCTCCTCAATTTCAACTAAAAATCTATAACTCATTAAGTTGTTGTTATGGGTAAGCTTTCAACAAGAGAAAGTTACCTCGGTAAATCACCCTGCCTGTCTATATCTCCTAAGCGAGTATCACTTATGCAATTGCTGCAAGAAGTATAGCAATTGATGGAAACTAAACATCCTCTAAATTAGAATAGAGACAGGTTATTATTTTTTATCCACTGTGGATGTCTTGTGTTGCGTAGCCAAAAAAAGCCCAGCTACCATGACTGAGCTTCTTTATTTTTTAGGGCTAATGTGGAATTGTTAAGCTAATAGGTGTTGAAAAGCCCCTCTCACTACTCCCGCTCAAGCCCACTTACTTGACTACACCGGAAGTACTACAAGATTAGTATTAACGCTAAAGAAGAAGGCAACAAATAAGTCAGCAGAGTCAGCTATGATGGCAGCGGTATCGCCCTGGTAGCTAATTCGGGTATCGAGAGTCGAACCACCTGCTCCAAAATCTCCCACTGTGAATTGGTATTGATTACTGAAGTATGCCGTTGCATCAACCTGGATGACATCACCCTCGAAAGGATTCCAGTCATTAATCAGGGCATAACCGTCTCCTCGATACCATAAAGCTCCAAACCCACCAATCACAAAATTGTCAGCTCCAGATCCGCCTATAAGAGTATCGAAGCCTCCAATGCCTGCGAGTGCGTCATTACCACTACCACCAAGCATAGTATCGTCGCCACTTCCACCTAGCAGGGTATCACTGCCATTCCCTCCCTCGAAATAGTCATCAGCCGTATCAGCGAAATTAGCGGTGCCGCCATTGATAAAGTCATCCCCATCTCCACCGTATAAAGCATCAGCCCCAAATCCACCGCGAATGAGATCGCTATCCACACCCCCTACAATCAGATCTCTACCACTACCACCTTCAAGGGTATTCAAACCAGCGATGCCATAGATATCATCATCGCCGTCATCACCTTCGATGAGGTTACTACCAAAACTACCTACTAGAAGGTCATCCCCACTACCACCCCTAATAGTGTCATTAGAAGAGTCAGCTAACGTGTCGCTGCCAGCATAAATTGTGTCATCTCCAAAGCCGCCGACTAAGGAATCAGCTCCAGTACCCCCCTCAATCCGGTTATTGCCGCCAATACCTGCAACAGTATCGTTGCCAGCCCCTCCAAACAGAAGGTCGTTACCAAAACCACCGAATATAAAATCATCCCCACCTTGACCATCGATACCGTCATCAGAAGTATCGAACGTGCCGTAATCAACCGAGGAACCCCCAAATATAAAGTCGTTCCCATCCCCACCGAGTAAGATATCACTCCCAAATCCGCCATAAATGATGTCACGATCAGCACCACCTACGACTGTATCCAAGCCATCGCCAGCATCAAGAAAATTAATACCCGCGATGCCAAAGAGAGTGTCGCTCCCTGTGCCACCTAGCAGAATATCATTACCTAAACCTCCGATAAGGGAATCATTACCACTTCCACCATCGAGATAGTCATTGCTGAGGTTGAAGGCTGTTGGAGTGCCACCATCTAGAGTATCGTCACCATCTCCACCTTCTATAGTGTCGGCTCCTAAGCCACCAAATATAATGTCATTCCCGCTATAGCCATTCAGGAAATCGTTATCAGCACCACCTATTAGGCTGTCATCACCCAAGGTTCCTAGAAATAATGCCATTGTCAGTTGCTCCTAAAATTGAAAAAAAGGTTTCTCAGCATACTTCTCATCTCGAGCTTTTCAACAAGAGACGATATTTGGATAAGGTTGCTACCTGTCCATACCTCTAGAGCCATTACCACTTATGCAGGTTGTCAAATAATTTGAGGATTCTCCGTTGAACCCATTGAGAAATTAACTATCAATCTAGTATGAAAATGATAGTTCCTGAACTATCAAGGAAAGATAGGTTAAGAATTAATTATCAAGACAAGCACTCCAGTACTAAACTCTTACTCGCATCGCTAATCGGTATTCCTTGTAACTACTCTACCCTTAAATCTTCGGCGAGTTAAATGTTGGCCTAAGCAAACTGGCAACTGTCCTCATAGCATCCTTCAATCCCATTTGTATGGGATGTAAATGCACCCTAGAGAAAAATTAACAAACCAGAAAAGTGGTAATTAGTCAAGATGAAATAATCATCTCAATGAGCCATGCACCCCAAACTGAAAGAGTTGCGTATTCATTGAAATACTACTCTTTCTCTGATTACTATTTCAGTACTCACCTATATTGCTCTGACTTAATAGGTTACTAATGAAGTAAGAGTTAGATAAGTTCTAACTCTATTCATTATTGTTTATCATTCAACTCAAGCTATCCAGGAAACACGATCATTCATTTCGGTCGATAGAGAAGAATGGATAAACATAACCTGGAAGAAATATTTTTGGGCTAACTTGAATTATCCTTCAAAGGCAACAACAAGATTCTGACTTTTACATATTTTTAACATCTAAAAACAACTAAGCATACACAGCCAGTTATTTATTAGCCACGATTAAGTGATTGCAAAGTGAGACTGAGTTTAAGACGAGCTAACTAATAAGGAACGCCCGAACCCTCTGTAAGAACAAAGATTACGTTAAGTTGAAAGTTGATGAGTGAGTTAGTCTTGCCTTTTACAACACAACTCTCCCAAGAACGGATAAAACATTACTACAAGTTAACCTTCAAGTTGTCAATAGTTTACAAACCTTCAAATGTCAGACTCCAATCACTACGACACCCTGAATGTCAATCCTAAAGCCACACCCGCAGAAATTAAGCAAGCCTATCGGCGTCTGGCAAAGCTGTTTCATCCCGACAGCCAGAGCGAAACCGCCGATCCTGATAAAATTGTTGAAGTGAATGCAGCTTACGAAGTCCTGAGTGACCCTAGACGACGCCGTTCTTACGATGCCCAAATTCGTTCTTCGCGATCGCAACCCAGTTATCAAAATCGGCAACAACGTACTGCCAACGCCCAACAAAATTATCAGCGGCAGCGACGCACCTCAAAAAATGCTGATTTACAACTGCATGATTGGTTACAGCAAGTCTATAAACCCGTGGTTCGCCTGATTAGCCATATCCTAAACCCCTTAGAATCTCAACTGGACGAACTCTCAGCCGACCCCTTCGATGACGACCTCATGGCCGATTTCCAAGCTTATCTTGAAGAATGCCGTCACCATCTCAACCGGGCTGAACTTACCTTCCGTTCTCAACCCAATCCTTCCACCGTTGCCGGTGCTGCCGCGAGTCTCTATTACTGCCTAAATCAAATCGGAGATGGTATTGAAGAGTTAAACCTGTTTACGCTTAACTACGACGATCATTACTTACATACAGGGCAAGAACTCTTTAGAATCGCTCGAGGCTTGCGTTACGAAGCTCAAGACGCGGTTAGAGAACTCGCTCAAAAAGTTTAAAACAACGTCTTCCTACTTGATGGTTGCCGATCGCCAAAATTCGTTTATCCTGGAAACAGAATCCGTTTACGGAACTTTACAATATTTGGATTCATTGCCAAACTCATGAAGTGCATCATTAATCGTCGCGCTCAGTTCTCAGCGAGTCACCGATACTGGTTGCCAGAATTGAGTGAAACCGAGAACACACAGCGATTTGGTTTGGGTTCCAGTTTCCCTGGACATGGACATAACTATGTCCTCTATGTCTCCCTGATGGGTGAGTTGGATCAGTATGGTATGGTGCAAAACTTGTCAGAAGTCAAAAAAGTGATTAAACGGGAAGTCACCAGCCAGCTAGACTATGCTTACCTCAATGACGTTTGGCCGGAATTTCAACAAACCTTACCCACAACAGAAAATATTGCTCGCGTCATTTGGCAACGTTTAGCGCCCTACTTACCCATTACGCGCATTCAATTATTTGAACATCCTGAACTTTGGGCTGACTATCAAGGAAACAGCATGGAAGCATATCTCACCATTAGCACCCACTTTAGCGCGGCTCATCGGCTGGCACATCCCGATTTAAGCTACGAAGAAAATACCGAAATTTATGGCAAATGTGCTCGCCCCAACGGCCACGGACACAATTACCATCTCGATGTCACCGTCAAGGGAGAAATCGATCCTCGCACGGGTATGATTGTTGACTTAGGTGCTTTACACAAAGTTGTTGAAGACTACGTTGTTGAGCCGTTTGACCATACCTTTCTCAACAAAGACATTGCCTACTTTGCAGACGTTGTTCCTACAGCAGAAAACATTGCCATATACATCCGTCAATTGTTGCAACAACCGATCCGAGAATTAGGAAGTCAACTTTATAAAGTTAAATTGATTGAAAGCCCTAATAACTCCTGTGAAGTCTACTGTTGGGAACCTTCTCTATCTTCGGAAACGGACAAACAGAGCGAACCGCTTTTGACCTCGGTTTAATAACATAACATCCAGGTAGCTTAACAAAAATCTGCATCTGAGACTGTTGCTGTACTCAGAAAATTGTGCTGAGCTGGGAAAGAATGATTTTCCTTGCTGTTATAAATTCCTGCTCATGACTAATAATAGGAGTCACAAGTCACAAATCAAAAGACACAAGCTAAGACAGTAAGGTTTTCAGGTTCTGTGGAAAAGCTCATGGTGCCTAACGGGAAATTAGGCTTAGTACGGTGAGAAAGCAATGATTCAAGCGGTGCCTCCTTCTATTTGGGGGTCGAGAATAAATTCTGATTTCTTCCTATTGGTAGAACAAACACGTCCGAATGGATGAGGGCGGTATGGCGGTCGCTAATGTTATAGTTTTGGACGTATCAGGCAAAAAGCCTCCAAAAATACCGCTCTATATCATCATTTCAGGGTGTGCGGTTTTACGAAATAGCATCTCACGTATTGACTGACAGACGAGAATCTCAAAGAAAAACGTTTACCCCTTGGTAGAAGTTGACAAAACATAAAGACATCGAAGGAAAATGCCACAAGACATACAAGGTCAACAGTCCAAAACTCGAACTCTTTATTGACAAACAGAAGAAACACTGAAGTCGCTTAACGATTTTTCCACGACATGACCTGTAGAGTTGGTTTTTGCCCCCTCGCGACTGGGATGAAAACTAACAGTTGGGACGCTATTGGAGCATACAGCCTGATGCCTGAAGAATTCAAAGAGGCAATAGGGATGGACAACCAGTTGCTATGCCATGACGGTACACCTAAAAGTTCTCTACCAGAAGGAACGCGGGAAACGCTAATTCCTTGGATTGATAACTCTAGTCAGGATGTAGCACCCGAATCCAAAACAACGCCTCGAGAGATTGAGGCTGACCAATTGCTGGAACGAGGTATTGAGCAGCAAAAAATCGGTCAGTTTGTAGCCGCTCTTGAGTCCTTCAAAACAGCATTAGATATTTACACTGAACTAGAACACCAACGAAAAATAGGACGAGTGCTCTCCTATGTCGGACTCAATTTTTATTCAATGGGTGACTTTTCCCAAGCTATTGAGCATACCCAGAGAAGCCTAAAAATTGCTCACCAAGTTCAGGATTTACGCCTAGAGGGGAAAGTTTTGGGAATTTTAGGCAATGCCTACCGCCACTTAGGTGACTATCATCAAGCCATCGAATACGGTCAACAAAGCTTATCGATTATGCGGAAGCTCGAGGACTGTGCAGGCGAGGTGGCAACGTTGAACAATCTGGGATTAGCTTATAAGGCTATGGGTGATATCCCTGGTGCGATCGCCTATCAACAGCAAAGTTTGAGAGTGGTACAGACGCTGAGCGACCTTCAGGCACAGGAACAGATTTTACGGAATCTAGGCAATGCTTGTTATGGGATAGGAGATTATTCCCTGGCGATTCAATATTACATTCAGCGTCTTGCCATTGTGCGTCAATTGGGCGATCGACGCCTAGAAGGACAAATTTTAAGAAATCTCTGCTACGCTTGCTATGCTCTGGGAGATTATTCTTTGGCAATCCAGTACGGTCGGCAACGACTGATCACTGCACGGGAACTCAAGGATCGCCGCGCACAAGAGCAGGCTTTGGGTAATTTAGGCGTTGCTTACGATGCGCTAGGAGATTACTCTCGAGCGATTGAATGCTATGAACAACGATTGAACGTGGCACGCTCTATCCCCGATCAACGGGTGGAACGACAAGCTTTGAGCAGTCTCACTGTTGCCTGCTATACGCTGGGAGACTACGCCAAGGTGATGGAGTATCACCAACAAGGTTTGGCTGTGCGCGATCGCTAATCAGCAATTTTCCCTTCAACTTACGCCCGGTGGGGAGACTTTTGAGCCCATCCTCATCATCTTTGTAATATCAGTGATGGAAGTACTTTGGAAAAGACGCCCCCTAAAAATCCTGAATTCTAAGTAGGTTAGCAGAAATAAATATCACCTATCGCCGGTGAGGTACACAGTTGATCGTTGATGAGGTCTCCTCTTTTGGTAATATGGGCAAGAGTTAAATCAGTCCGTCATTGTACCTACGTACCTCGCCCACGCGATAGAATGTCCTACTTAAGATAATGGTGGAGGAAATATGGAACCTATAGAACAATCTGAAGAGGCAGTAGTAGCTGAAGCCCAAAAACTAAAAGAAGCCCAAAATTTAAAAGTCAACGTTGACACACCCGGTGCGATCGTCAAACCGCCTGCTCCTTCGCCATCATCTGATCAACCGTGGCAGGAATGGGTGCAAGTGAGTACTGAGTTTTTGTCAAAGCTTCCTGACTACGTAGCTGACTTTTTCTCAAGTTACCAAAAACCACTGCTCACTATAGCACTGATTGTTACCGGTGGTATTACTGTTAAAGTCACCTTAGCAGTTCTCGATGCCATCAACGACGTACCCTTACTCGCACCTCTGTTTGAGCTGGTGGGTATTGGCTACTCCGCCTGGTTTGTCTATCGCTATCTACTCCGAGTAGAGTCGCGCCAAGAGCTACTACAGGAATTTGATGCTCTTAAGGGGCAAGTGGTCGGCAAAGACTAATTTCTGCCTATCTGCTAAATCCCTAACGCTCAAGCCTCTCAACCCTCTTATGCTTCTTACTAGGCATAGGAGGGTTAATTTACAATTTTAACATTAAAATGATTAGCCCGGTTCCTAGTCTAGGCTTTAGCCCAACCAACGAGAAACCCAGTTTTTTGTGAGACTCGGTAAGTCCTCATTCCTAGAGGCTATGGCTTCACCAAATAATCAGAAGGAATCGGTTGAACTTTACCCGTCCGCACTAACCCTTGATAAACTAACGCCGCAACCTCAGCACGAGTCGCATTTTGATTGGGATTGAGAACCTTCGGTTGAGGATAATTCACCACTAATCCTGCTTGCGTGGCTGCTGTAACTGCATCGGTAGCATAATTAGGGATTTGAGCCGCATCTTGATAAATCTTTAATACTTCTGGGGAAGCTGTAGCGGATGTTAACCCTAATCCACTGGCAAGTGCGACAAGTACCTGTACTTTAGTAATATTCTGATTAGGTTGGAAATTATTATTGGGATAGCCACGTAAAAAACCACCTTGAACCGAGTCCTGAATCGCTGGAGAAGCCCAAAACTTGGGTGACACATCTGTGTAGTCTAAAGTTGGCAATTTGGGACGTTGCTCAAACGCATTCTCTAATAAAACCGCAAATTCAGCCCGCGTCATTGGCCCATTCGGTCTAAACGTTCCATCTGGCAAGCCAGTGAAAATATCCCGTTCTGCCAAGGTTTCAATATAAGGCCGCGCCCATAAGTCTTGAGGTACGTCAGGAAAGCTAACCTCTTGCACTGGAGTTGAGTTGGCCGGAAGCACTACAACTTCATCGTTTGGTGCAGCAGGAACTGGGGCCGGGACAACGCGATTCGGCGTCAGGATTGGGGTGGCGATGGGAGTAACGACAGGGGAAGGCGAAGGCTCAATGACTATGGGTGTGGGGGTTGTTGCCTCTCGGGGGATAATAACAGGTTGAGCATCTGGGGTTAATTCTTCTTCAGTTTCTGCAGCTTCATTCGTAGCCGATGGGAAAAGAAATTTACCAAAATTGAATCCTGTATTGTCCCGGCTCAACGCTAGAGCGAGAATAGTGCCAATGGTGGCGAAAGCAATCAAAATCCCTACTAACTCATCCAAACCTAGTCGAGACGAGTTTGGATCGGGTGGAGGTACATTCGTCATCGGCACTACACCTCTTGCAGAATTGAACACGGTTTGCCATTAAGGGACCGATAATAATTCCGGTTTGCTCCCTTCTGGTTTTAGTTTATCTGCAAAGTGTCGATCAACAAGCTGATGTATATCTTTGGGAGCAACTTTTGTGTAACGGGATTTATCAGGCATAAAGACTATACAAGGGCCTTGTTTACACTGCTTCATACAACCCGTTCCTTTAATGGTTACGTCTTCTTCTAAGTCGTTATGAGTAACCGATTCTTGAAGTGCTTGGTACACCTTAGCTGCACCTCGCTTGCAGCAAGACGATTTTTGACAAACCAATACACACACTTTGCCTTTGGGTTTCGCCTTTGCAGTTGTGTTGGCTAGAGGCTGATGGTTAGATGCTTGAAATTTAAAGTTTGGAGTTTGAAGCTCCTTGTGTGCTGGAGTTGTGACTTTGAGCTGATAGGCTTTCAGCTTCAGTTCCCCAGTTTTGGGCTTATACTTCTGCTTGCCAAATACCTGTATCCAGTCTCCTGGTTGCAGCGCCTCGCGCCAAACGTAACGCAGCTCTTTTGAGAGTTTGATCTGATATTCTCCCTCCCCTGTCGCTACACGTATGCGTTTAGGCTTGACTTGATGGTGATCGACAAAAGCAATAAACCGTCCCTCCAGACTGAAGGGTGAGACTTTCCCTTCTACTTTAAATTTACTCACGCCTAAATCCTAAATGGGTTAACCTACACGTTTGCACCCGTCCGACAGCCTGCATCATTCCAGTTCCTAGTCCATGACTACAATCTGCTCCAGGATAAGTAAGTTGGCTGGAGGAGTCAAACTGGAAAACCAGGAATCGAACCCCTATTGCTTGATTTAGGGAAGCTAGGTGCAAAATTTAAATGCTTAACATTAAAGTTAACTTAATTGATAAAAAATGTCATCTATTAAGGCTGAGTTTTTGGCAAATGGCTTGCCACCCCTTTCAGGCAAGCCACTCCTGCGCTTAGATAAGGAAAGGGATAAGGGGAAAAGCTCGAAGGAGGTAGAACGCTTGAGTGTTACTTATCAAGAAAGATTCTGAACAGATACAGGACTTACGCAATATCCGTCAATTAGCCCCCTAACCCCCCAATTTTGGGAGGAACAAGATCTATCTAACTCCCCCCAGATTTGGCGGCCTGGGGGGCGAATGCGTAAGTCCTGAGATAGTCACTAGAAACGCCGGGAAGCCTCTTCCTTCTTGTTATTAAGCTAAAGTGCATTTTACTTGTACATTCTAAACACAGAATCAAAACGCTCAAATTCTCTCTCCTGCACCCTTGCACCCCTGCACCCCTGCACCCCTGCCCCCCCGCACCCCCGCCTCGCTTTAGGGTTCTAAATCTTGCTCGGTATACAACTGGGCGATCGCTTCAAGTTGCTCATCTAAACCCCGTAACTGTTGATTGAGGGCAGGTAACGTTTCTACTGGCAGAGGATAGCGGTAAGAGCGATCGCGAATTTCGTTTAACTTCCGTTGTAACTGTTGAGCCAATTTCAGGGCATCCTGACCCAATTTTTCAATTTGTTGGCGCTGGTAAAATTTCAAAGCCACGCCTCGCAGTACCTGTAACGTAGCTTCTTCCCCATAAGTTCCCGGCATCACCCGCAACCGAAGTAATAGACATTCTTGTTGATAGCGCCGTTCAATCTCTAGCTGCTTGGGTTGTACGACGGGTAGCAAAGGCAAGTTGAAAATACGCTTGAGTTCAATCACCAAGCCTTGAAATGTTGGTAACGCCAACCCTTCCAAAACCGACTGCAATACACCATCTTGGCTCCAGAGAATTCGGCCTTGCTCAGACTGACGCTCAAAATACAACCGACCAATCCCACCAATGAGGACTCGGCCTAACAACTCTTGTAACATTTGCGGAGGGGCAAGTGTAGCGATAAACTCCATCGGCCGAGATAGATGCAAGGGGGCAATATCCAACAAAGGAACCGCTTCATCGGAAGGGGACATTTTAGCTAGGGGGGTGACAGCCGTCGCCATCGAAGCCGTCCGATTGGAGTGGCTGGATAAGGGTTCTGAGGGTGATGCGGTAGTAGCCACTTCGTGAGGTTCGCAATCCTTGGGTTCTTGTAACTCGTTTTCAGAGACTGGAATCTCATCGTGAGTTTGAGGGGAGGATTCATTCCCGATTTCTGGATTTTGGGAATCAGGTGGTTGTTGGTGGGAGACTTCGCTGTGATGGGTATGGTTGAGGTAAGCCGACAGCACGGATTGATGGATTTCTGGAGTAATCTCCTCTAGCTTGAGCGAACAGTTTAAGTAAGCTAGGATGCGACGGGCGTAGTCAAGGGCAGAGGTATCTTGAGGTGCAACCATTGCTAACCTCAAGTACTTTCCCTCCAGGGCTACTGGCAGAAATCGGTAGTACAAGCAGGCTTCAAAAGGCAAAATGCTATCAATCAGCCGGAACATCTGGTCAGTTTGGAAACCAGCAATTTCTGACGCCTGATAGGAGGACGAGGTTTGAGAGGAATTTTGGAGTTGGCTGGGATTGCTGGAGGAGGGCACCATAACAATTCTTCCAATCTGAGTAGCGTAAGTAGCGACTGATTGAGATGCCCCAGGAGCGTCAATGAGTGGGAAAAATCAGATAGGGTTTGGGTCAGGTTATGTTCCACATACCCTATTGAGCTTTCTTAATCGGAGAGTGTAGATATAAACTTAGGCTGATAAGCTACCTAGTCACTTCCCCTGGGTTTAGGAAGCGCTTCGCAAAGCTTGAGCTGCCAAATAAAGTTTACTCCATTCGCCAATCACCTGGTTTACTTTTAAGTTTAAGTCTTTAGCGATCGCTTCTATGGATTTGCCCTGTTTCCGTTGCTCCAGTAACTGGCGCTGCTGGGGTGTCAAGCTTAAATATAATTCTTGCCACTGTACGGGAGTTAAACCTAAATTATGTTCCTGTAGAGACGTTTCGAGCCAATTTGCCACTAGTTCGGGCTTAGCTTTGACTGAAAATACTCGGATAGCATGGTAACTAATTTTTTCCCGTAGTCGATAAATTTCTTTTACTGGTTTATTTAACGCTTTGGCAATTGCCTCTTGCGATTTCCCCTGTAAATAAAGTTGGAGCCACTGTGCCGCCTCATGGCCTAAATTTTCGGTTAAATAGTCCTCAAATTCTCGACGAACTAACTGCCGCAGGGTTTGTTGCTCTTCAAAAGCTTGAGCATCTTGGTAGTCTGCGATCGCCTGGCTATCTAAAAGACTGACTGGCGCATCCGTATCATCGGGTGTGACCTCCTCTGATACTAACCGTACTTTATCTTTTTCGGGGATATGGGTCATACCCCCTCGTTGTGAGCGCCTCAAAAAGTTAACAAATCGATACACTAGTAAGGGTTGGTTGCGAATAGGGCGGAGGCAATATTCTTCAACACTTGTAAGCAGTAGGGCGTCGCGCAGGCGCATATCTTCAGTACACTGAGCAATCCAAGCAATTTGGCTTTGAATATAGCGATCGCTATTTAATAATTCTTGAATCACTTCTTGTAAAACATCGACAACGGCTCGCTGCCGATCTCGGCTAAGGGAAACCCAAGTCCGAATTTTATTTCGTAATGTCACTAACCCTGCTAATCGAGAGGTCAAATTCCGATAAGCACGCTCCGGTTCTACACCCAGGTAACGCTGGCGTAAAATTCGATAGCGATAATCCATGGCCTGCTTGGCAATCTCAAGTTGGTTTGGCATTAGTGTGTCAAACCGATCTAAGTTCTCACCAAGTAACCAACGGACAATACTTTGGCGGGTGGCTGAACTTTGCTCGGGGTAGTCACTCAATAGGCGCATTTGCCAGTCTTGCGCCAGTTCATCCGCCAACTTTACCATGAGATTGCGCTCCTCAAACTTCTTCTTTAAAGTTTGCATGACAACCCTCCCTTACTGCACTGCTACGGTTATGTGCGACGGCTACTCTTTATTCGACCATGTTTAGATTGCCAAGAAAGTGATCGCACTGCGGCATCCTGGCTGCATCTATCACGGCTGAACCCTGATGAAGAACACATCTTAGAAGAGACTTAAAACACCTCTTAATGTGATCACAATCACAATAGGTAAGGTGACTGCTCACTGGAAAAAAGTGTTAAATTTCGTAAACTCTAAGAAGACCCTCACTATAGCTCTCACGAATACCGATGGATTTTATGCAACCTGAAACAACGGAGTGGCATTTACAACGGTTGAAGGAGGAGCAACAACTAATTCTCAACCAAATCGATAATGCAATCGCTTTAATTGACTCATCGTACCATCTGATTTTATTTAATCAACAACTCACCCAACTGTGGGGACTTTCCCCCCAGTGGTTAGCCCAAAAGCCCCTGTTTCAAGACGTATGTACTCAGATTGTTGAGCACGGCTACTGGTCTACAGCCCAATCCCAACAGCTCCAAGCAACTCTCCTTTCAACAGGCACTGATTCTACCTCATTCTCCTTAGAGCAAGCTAATGGCACTTACCTAGAAGTTAGTTCTACCACCACCTCAACTGGCGGACATCTCCTCACCTTCCGGGATGTGACGGCCAAAAAAACGGCGCGACGAGAAGCTCTACTCATGCAGGCGAGCTTAAACGCCGAAATCAAACGCTTAAGATTTTTACAAGGTCTAACCGAACGGCTGCAACCTGCCAGTGAGTTGGACGAAATTGGAGAATTTGCCCTGAGCTACCTAGTGCAATCGACCGGGGCGGCATTTGGAGATGTTAAGGTAATCATCGGTCAAGGCCAAGACGCTCGTGCCAGTACCCTGACTCATCGAGTATCTACTGAGTTTATTGCCAGCTATGGTGTACCTGCCGTACAGGAGATGGAAGCCGTACTCAAGAAAGGAATCCCTTATGGTCAAGGGATACTGTGGGATGTAGTAGAAACGGGAATGCCGAGATTTGTTGAAGATTACGCCGAACATCCCCAAGCTGTTAAAGCCTTTCGCCATCCCGGTATCGGCCAACTGGGTATCTTTCCTATTCCGAGTGCTACGGGCAAAATCATCGGCGTTCTCACCCTGGAATCTCGCTCTCAACAAAAACTTCAGGAAACTCCCCAACAAGATATCTTACTAGCGGCTTGTCGGACGTTAGGGGTTGCCATCGAACGCGCCCAAGCTCAAGAACACTTGCTGCGAGCCAATGAAGATTTAGAGCGAGCGTCTCGCCTAAAATCAGAGTTTTTGGCCTCCATGTCCCATGAACTCCGTACCCCACTCAATAGTATTTTGGGGTTTGCAGATTTGTTGCAACGAAACAAAAAAGATGCATTATCATCACGGCAGCTTATCCATGTCCAAGCGCTCGAAAAAAGTGGTCAGCACCTGCTGCAACTAATTAACGATATTCTCGATTTATCTAAAATTGAAGCCGGAAAAGCAGACCTCAATTTGGCTCCGGTTTCCGTGCAAGAGCTGTGTAACCAATGCTTGAAAATGGTTCAGCCTCGTGCTGAGAACAAGCAACTGGCGCTATCGTTGGAAATCGATTACCACCTGCAAGAGGTCGTTTTAGATGAGCGTCGTGTCCGCCAAATGTTGATTAATCTGCTCTCGAATGCGATTAAATTTACCTCCAAAGAAGGCAGCATTAAACTTCGTGCAGGCTTGGCCTATGGCTGTCAGCTCAAACAAGAAATCCGTCCGGATTGTAGTCCTATTAATTGCAGTACACCTTATCTGTGTTTAGAAGTTATCGATAGTGGGATTGGTGTTCCAGAAAACAAGCTGCATTTGTTATTTAGACCCTTCCAGCAAATTGATTCATCGTTAACTCGGCGTCATGAAGGAACAGGGTTGGGTTTGGCACTGACTAAGCGTTTAGCAGAACTACATGGCGGTACTGTTTCTGTAGAATCTCAAGAACATCAAGGCAGTACGTTTCGGATTTGGCTCCCGTTGACTGAAATGCGTTCTAGTCCAAGCCTCGTTATAAGTGACACTAAACCCAAAACCTTAAATTCCTCAAATCTGAATCCCGAACCTGCCCAAACCGATGCTAAACGGATTTTAGTGGTGGAAGACCAGCCCTTTAACCGAATGCTGTTGTCAGAAGTGCTAGAACTTGAAGGCTATGCTGTGGAGTGGATTTATGAAGGCCAAACCATGCTCGATCGCATTCACTCGTCTTCAATAACGCTCCAGACATTACCGCATCTGATTTTAATGGATATCCAGCTCCCCGATGTGGATGGATTTGAGCTAATACGTCAATTGAAGGCTCATCCTCTATGGCAAAATGTGCCAACGATCGCAGTTACAGCTATGGCCATGTCGGGCGATCGCGATCGCTGCTTGGAGGTAGGGGCTGATGACTACTTGAGCAAGCCTTTAGACTTAGAAACACTCCTGACTAAAGTCCGCTCCTACGTGGAAACCGAACTCCCTTCTCCAGAGTCTTTGAGGTAAACCAAGGGAATAAAAGGGGATATCTTTACGGTTCCTTTACTCGGACACGGCTGATAGGGTCTACTCTAAAAATAAGGGTAAAATTCCAACCCCCGCGTCTTGTAATTGTGTCACCCTAGCAAAGCCCTAAGCATATAGAAATAGACCAGTTGAGCGATTGTAATCACTTATTAGGTGTGGTTCAATTATGATAGAGATGTTAAGAAATATTTATATTGCTCCTCGAACAATAGCGGCTTAGTGCTTCATAAAAGTTGCACGAGCCGGTTAAAACCAGGAGCAATAACTTATGGAGTAAGAAACGTAGTTTTCAATGCACGGCAAAACGCTTGGGGTGAATCCGAGTGCGGGCTCTACTCCCAATCGCCGTTTTTAACGAACAGACAGCAAGCTACAGGAAATTCAGGGGTATCTTAGCAAACTGACTCCAGTTAGGTTTGCCTACTTTTATTTTCATTTCTAACCCGTCTATGTCAAACCCTAAGATTTGTATCCTGTTAGTGGATGATGACCCAACTAATCTACTCTTACTAGAAGAGTTGTTGCTTTGTGAAGGCTATGTGACTCTCTTAGCAACATCAGGAGCGGAAGCTTTAGAGATTGCTGCTGAGTCAGTTCCTGACTTAATTTTGTTGGATGTGATGATGCCGGACATGGACGGATTTGAAGTTTGCCGTCGGTTCCGGGAGGATGCCAAACTCCAAACTGTACCCGTAATTTTTCTCACGGCTTTAGATGATGACCAGTCACGGTTACGAGGACTGGAAATGATGGGGGATGACTATTTAACTAAGCCAATTAATAGCCAACTTTTATTAACCAAAATTACTAGCATTTTACGCTTAAGCGAGATGAGATTGCAACAAATGCAATCAGAAATTCGGCAACGAGTTAAAGAAGAATCACGCCAACAAATTGCTGCGGCTTGGAAGATTAATGATTATATTTCCGAAAAATTTAGATTGTTTGTGCCGGAACAATATCTCGATCGGATTGCTCCAAGAGGAGTTGAATCTATTCAGTTAGGCAATGCTAGAGAAGAAGAAATTACGGTTTTATTTTGCGATATTCGAGGATTTACAGCGATTGCTGAATCTCAATCAGCTCGAGAAACCTTTGAATGGTTAAATGCTTTTTTTTCCCGCATGAGTCAGGCCATTACGGCTCATCATGGCTTTGTGGATAAGTTTTTAGGAGATGCAATTCTAGCTGTTTTTGACCGTAGTGAACATCATGCCGAAGATGCCTTAAATGCAGCCGTCACGATGCTACAGAGTCTAGGTGAATTTAATCTTGGTCTTGATCGCTACAATCTCGAACAACCCGTTACTGTTGGCATGGGTATACACACCGGCATTGGTGTAATGGGAACAGTTGGCTCTAATGAGCGTATGGACTCGACCGTAATTGGAGATGTGGTGAATACTGCCGCACGACTGGAAGAATTAACTAAACTTTATAACTGTGCCATTCTTGCAAGTAGTACCACCGTTGCCCATGTTAGTTCTAGTTGTGAGTTACCTGTGGCTGAGGTTCAAAATCAACATTCATTTTCTCTTGCTCTTCCCTCCACTTCCTATCCTTGTCGGTGGGTTGACCGAGTAACGCCTCGGGGCAAGCGCATGGTTCTCGAACTATATGAAATTTTGGGTACACCAACTCAGGTGCTAGATGAAACTAAGGTGCGATCGGAAAATATTTACAATTTGGGGCTTCAAGCCTGGCATCAAGAAGAATATTCTCTGGCCTTAAGTTACTTTCAGCAAGTGATGGAACACAATCCTAAAGATACAGTGGCAAAACTTTATATAGAGCGGTGTCAGACAAGAATGGGCTTAGCTTCTCGGCCTCATCATTAATGATTAACGACTAGGAAGTTTATAACTGACGATAGATTAGGGAATTTATATAAATCTAACTAATGGCAGAGTCCGTTTAAAATATATTATTTTATTCTAAAGCTATAGGGTAGATAGAACAAAAAAAGCTGTGAGATTTTTTGAAAAATAATGAAGGTCTGGAGAAGGGCATTAGTTTCACTCTAAATATTCCCATTTTTCATCTATCTACTTCATCTATCTACTTCATCTATTTTTGAATATTAGTCTATTATAGGAGGCTAAAATGAGTATTGAGAATCGTGCAGAGGCCGTTGCTAAAAATATAGAAGGTAAAGTTCAAGAAGCTGCTAGTGAAGTGACAGGCGATCCCAAAGATAAAGCCGAAGGTCAAGCTAAGCAAGACCAAGCACAAGCGATGCATCTTAAAGAAGACCTCAAAGACAAAGCCAAGAAAATTGTTGATCAAGCATAGTTTTGAAAATTCTACAAACTCACTGATAGGGATTCAAAAAGACTTGAATTCGATGGAATATATTTCCTTTTTGATAACCTAAGTTTTGAGTCTGTTGATATGCCTGTTTCCATGTGATCGGATTTTAGAGGGTACGATAACTCGTACCCTTTTTCTTATTATCCAAATCTATGAAAGTTGGATTTTATTAATCTTTAGCCTCTTGAACTTTCACCTTATTGGAACGATGTATAGGGTTCATCCATCGTTCTAAAAAGCTAAAAAATCTTGAGGAAGCCAAAGTTAATACTAGATAAATTAAAGCAACCGCCGCATAAATTTCAAAAGCTCGGTAATTATCAGCAACGATGAGCTGACCACGACGGAAGAGTTCTTCAAAACCAATCACGGCAACTAAGCTGGTATCTTTCAGCAGCGTGATAAATTCATTACCTAAAGGGGGAAGCATTCGCCGGAACGCTTGGGGAAATATCACATAACGCATTGTTTGTGTAGAACCTAAACCCAGTGATTGGGCTGCTTCAGATTGCCCAATATCAATAGACTGGATACCCGCCCGAACAATTTCAGCAATATAGGCAGCGCTATTAAGACTCAGTGCCATGACCGCAGCAACTAAACGACTAAGACTAAAGTTGATGCCGATGCTTTGTAACAAAGCAGGTAAACCAAAATAAATCATAAAAATTTGTACCAGCAAAGGCGTTCCCCGAAAAAAGTCAATATACGCCCTAGCACCCCAACGCAAGGGCGTGATTGGAGAAAGGCGGACAATACCTAAAAGGGAACCCCCTATCATTCCTAATAAGACAGAAAAAGCTGTTAATTCGAGTGTGACGAGTGCTCCTTGCAATAAATTGGGTAAAGCATTCAAGATAACTTGAGACGCTTGTTCGGTGTTATTTGAGTTACTGAAGTTGAGGGTAGGTGGTAATTTTGGTGGCTTGGTATTAAACCATTTTTGATAAATTTGGTCGTATGTGCCATTGTTCAAAATTGTAGTTAAACCCTGATTAATGGCAGCTAGATGGACGGAATTTTGAGACGTGGCAATGCCGTAGTATTCTTCTGTCACTAATTGATCGATAACCTTGAGCCCTTGGAGGTTATTGCTGTTAATTGCATAAAAGGTGACAGGAGCATCATTGATAACAGCATCGACATTCCCGTTGAGCAATTCCTGTAGGGCAAGGGGGGCTGAATCGAAGGTACGAATTTTTGCACCTGGAACTTTTTCAGCTTCACTAGCCCCTGTAGTCCCGATTTGCACCGCTATATTTTTATTTTTGAGGCTTTCAAACGAAGTAATCTCTTGATTATCTGCTTTAATCGCGATCGCTAATCCGGCTTTAAAATAAGGCCGCGAAAAGGATACAGTTTGACTGCGTTCAGCGTTCATTGTAATTGCGCTAATCGCTGCATCCACTGTATTTGCTTGCAACGCAGGAATAATCCCATCAAAAGGCAAACTCAGAAATTCAACTTCAAAGCCACTGGCTTGACCAATCGCTCTCATTAAGTCAATATCAAAACCGACTAAACTTCCATCGGTTGCTTGAAATTCAAAAGGCGGAAAAGCAGGTTCTGTGGCAACTTTGAGTTTGGTTTGAGCATGGAGGGTACTAGCCTGAAAAACTGAAATGCACAAAACCAGCAGAAAACAGACACCGATGATTAAACCTCGACGTAGCCCCTGAATTGAAAAGAATTGATGCATATATATTATTCCTCTGTTTTTAACCTCCATCATGGGGCAAGTTTATAGAGTGAGTCTCAATGAATTGTGCAACTTGGGCAGCTAAAGAAGTTGGAAATCAGGAGTCAGGAGTCAGGAGTCAGGAGCCAGGAAGAGAAAGTATTGGAACTACGTTTAAGTATTAGAGAAGACAATAAAACTTTTAGTTTACGGCTTTTTAAATAAAGTTAATTGTAATAATTATTACAATTAATAACAGCCTCACTAAGCTGAAATTTTAATCAATCACCTCAATATGGGACGAATTAAATGGAAAACTCCCCTGCTGCAATTTTCTTTGAGAACCTGGAAAAAAGTTATGGTTCTCTCAAGGTTTTACAAGGCATTAGCGGTACGATTCATCGGGGAGAAGTGGTTGCAGTGATTGGTTCGTCTGGATGTGGCAAAAGTACTTTATTGCGCTGCTTCAACCGCTTAGAGACGATTAATCAAGGGCGCTTGGTCGTTAATGAAATCGATTTATCACACCCTCATCTGAGCCAAAAACAATTGCGGCGGCTGCGGACACAGGTGGGGATGGTGTTTCAGCAGTTTAACCTGTTTCCGCATTTAAGCGTACTGGATAATTTGATGCTTGCTCCTCGTCAGGTGTTGGGTAAGTCTCGTCAGCAAGCGCAGGAACAGGCTCAATTTTATTTAGAAAAGGTGGGTTTAGCCGAAAGATTACACACTTATCCTGACCAGTTGTCAGGGGGACAAAAACAACGAGTTGCGATCGCCCGTAGCTTGTGTATGAATCCTCAAATTATCTTATTTGACGAACCCACCAGCGCCCTCGATCCAGAACTAGTCGGAGAAGTGCTACAGGTAATGCAGCAACTTGCACAAGAAGGGATGACAATGGTGGTGGTTACTCATGAGATGCAGTTTGCCCGAGAGGTCGCCCATCGCGTTATCTTTATGGATCGAGGCCGTGTGGCTGAAGTCGGAAATGCGAGAACCGTTCTTACCGATCCAAAAAGCGATCGCCTCCGCACGTTTTTAAATCGCATGAACTTCGCCAATCATTAGACATCTAGGAAAATAGGAGTCGGGAGTCAGGAGAGAGTAGTGTTACTCCTCAATCCATAACCTGAAGAGTCGTTTATAATACCTACCCTACAGGGTTTTGTGTCCCTAGAGCTTTGCCACTCTAGAGATGACTCAACTACTACTTACACCAGATAACTATGACACCAGCCACTTCTCAGAGAACACCTGAACAAATGAGACGGATTACAAGCTATCAGGCCATCTGGAGTTCCTTGGAAAACAAGGGCTTCTTTTGGTTCACCTATTACGATGGGGATCGAGAACGCACGATGGACTTAGATGCCGAAAGCTTCAGGACGTTGATCAAAATTCTCGACACCGATAAGCCTGTATTTGGAGATCACACCACATCAGCAGTTGCCGTCCATTCGCAACCCAGTGACTTGAATATAGGTGCATGGGCTTAAACCCAGTACTTCAATCGATAAGCTACCTATAACTGACCTGCAACTTTAGGCAGCTTGCAGTTATGGTTTTTTAGCCAGACAATAGCTAAAGAGACGTACCCTGGTGTTGCACAAACCCAGGATGATTTTTTAGGGAAATACAAAGCAAGTCAGTAGATCATCCCTTTTCTGTGCAACACCCTTTCCTAGGGCTTGGTGATGATGAGCGAAAGACTCCTCTGATCTCATGTGTACAATTAGCTAGACGGAGAGACTCAATCAGTGAAGTTGCGTATGTATGACTTGTATTACTTGATTGTACACTACTTCTTAACTTAACGGCTGACATGGATTTAAAGGCAATCCAATTGAGCCAATCTAAAAAAAATTTACTAAGACTCTTGTCTTTAAGAGAAAGACTTGGGTGGTGAGAATAGAAGACTAGTGACTAAATTTCAACTTGAAAAATGGGGGAACAAACACTGAACCAAAATCTACAGAATATTTAATATTTTTAAAACAATCTTTATAAAAACTAAACATAAGTCTACACTTAAAAAGAAGAGACTAGAAGGGTACGATCGGGACGTTGCCTATGGAAATGAAACGAATTACCAGCTATCAAGCTCTGTGGAGACCTCAAGATAACAAAGGTCACTTTTGGTTTACTTATTTCGATGGCGAAAGGGAACGCACGGTCGATCTAGAAGCAGAAAGCTTCAAGATTCTTTTAGAAATCCTCAATACGGATAAGCCAATCTTCGGAGACCACCGCACAGCTTCCATTGCGGTACATTCTGAACCCACTGAAGTCAAGGTGGGGGCTTGGGCTTAACGAACGGCTATTTCTATCGCCAGCCGTAACTCTTGACTCGTATTACTGCCGCAAAACCTTATGAATCCAATGGAGGTATAACTGTTCTTGACAAGAAAATTTAGAGAGTCCTGATGTTTACGTACACAGCGTAGGGACGATTTAGTTACAGATGGATATTACTCATCAAACTACTAAATCGCCCCTAATTGAGCTTGTGATGCTCCTCACTGCCAATTGGTGTTCAACGCTTGTTGGCGTCATCACCCTTGAACTGGAAAACAGATGCTGTCCCTTTTTTCGGGAGAGTAACTCCATGAGCGCAACGGTTCGTAACTAGGCTAACCACTGAGTAAAGAACTTCTACCAAAGAAGAAGCCGTTTACGATTTCCTGTAAGCGAACTCACGAGTGACTAGATGATCGATAATACTACTGTATAACTTGTATTACCTACAAAATTATTGTATTGCAATTTCGATGACATTAGCAATACACATCAGAGAACTTTATGAAGTTTTAAAAAACTCTGAGTAGAGATTTTAAGAGTTCCTGGCTTAGCTATTCATCGCTCAGTCTCTCACTGATTTATTTTTATTTTTTCGTAGAATTTAAACCAAAGGTACAGCCTTAATTGAAAATAAGAAAGAGTACTCACAACAAGGAGATAATCATGTCGGAACCCTTCTCACCAGAAGTCAGCGATCGCATCTGCAAACACATGAATGAAGATCATGCAGATGCCGTTGCTCTCTACGCTCGAACTTGGGGTAATTCTCCCGATACACAAAGCGCTCAAATGGTTTCTATTGATGCAGTCGGAATGAATCTGATTACGCAAGTCAACGGTGAGTCCGTACCCCTACGGATTGAGTTTGACCATGTACTCACCGATTCTGAAGACGCTCATCAAACCTTAATCGCAATGGTTAAGCAAGCAAGAACACTGAAGAATTAAGGTCATCAGCCCTAGAGTCAGGTGCATTGCAACACCCCCTACAACTCGAGTTGCTGCGTAAGTCCTGAGATTTTGGAAGCCATCACTGCAAGCTTATCCCAGATCAAGGAAATGTCCCCTCTCCGGGAAACTGCCGCTAGATCATAATTATGAGTAAAACAGAAAAACAAAAAATGCTGGCGGGTGAGCTTTATTGGGCTGCAGATGCCGAGTTAGTGGCAGAACGTCAGAATGCTCGCCGCCTCACTCGTCTCTACAATGCAACAACCGAGCAAGAACTTGAAAGGCGCTCTCAGATTTTGCGAGAATTATTGGGTGCAGCCGGGCCAATCCTCGAAATTGAACCCCCGTTTTACTGCGATTACGGTAGCAATATTGAGGTGGGTGATGGATTTTTCATGAACTTTGGCGGTGTGATTTTGGATTGTTGCCCAGTTCACATCGGTGCAAATGTTTTGTGTGGCCCTGCGGTACAGATTTACACGGCAACTCACCCCACCGATCCTGAAGTACGTTTGTCGGGTGTAGAATTTGCGATTCCAGTTCGCATTGGCAATAATGTTTGGATTGGGGGTGGGGTAATTATTTGTCCTGGGGTTACCATTGGCGATCACACCACCATCGCAGCAGGGAGTGTGGTAGTCAAAGATATTCCCTCACGAGTGGTAGCCGGGGGGAATCCCTGTCGGATTATTCGGCATTTATAGCTTTGGCCGTAAAGGTTAGGACATATCAGTTAATAACCCTTGTGCTTTGTGCTTGTGCCTTCTGCCTTCTGCCTTCTGACCTCTGACTTCTGCCTTCTGACTTCTGCCTTCTGCCTTCTGCTATAGATTCAACAATTTTGAGCCAAGGCTAACAGTGTGACTTCCCAGACTAATCGCGGCTGAACATAAGCTCGCAGGTATTTTCGAGCTTGTTCTAGCACCTGAATAATCTGAGGTTGGGGCTGATGCTGCCAATAACAATGCTGGAGATAGTCTACTAACCAAAGTTGAGTTTCTGTATCTAAGGTTTTGTCAATCGTTTTGGCCAGTGTGAGGGCTTGACGGGTAGATTTGGGCTGTGTTTTAACTTGCTCTAGTAATTCTTGGGGGATGGATTGGAGTTGAGTGTAAGATGCGATCGCTTCTCCTGGACTCCCTTGAGCAATCGCTAAAATCGATGCTTCCTCAATAATTGCCCCATGACCGGTTCGCCCTAATACATCTTCCATATCCGACTGCGCCAATCGGTAAAAGGGAATTCGCTGACAGCGAGAAACAAGTGTGGGCAGCAGTGATTCCAGGCTAGGAGCAATTAAAATTAACGTGGCCTGTCCCGGTTCTTCTAGTGTTTTGAGTAATCCATTGGCCGCTGCTTCTGCCATTGTTTCTGCCCGATCCAGTACCACAACTTTCCGGGATGCTTCCAAGGCCGAACGGCTGAGAAACTGAGCAATTTCCCGAATTTGTTCCAGGCGAATTTGAGGAGGAGCTTTACGCTGTAGCCCTTTTTCGGCAGCTTCTTTGGCTGTCAACCGGACTCCGTTGTGCAGATAAGTGGGTTCTACCCACAGCACATCAGGGTGATTGCCTTGTTTTAGGCGTCTTTGGAGTAAGGGTAGCTGTTGAGGCGGGAGTTCCTGACTCAACAATAGTTCGATAAATGCCTTGGCGGCCAGGCTTCTGCCCACGCCATGAGGCCCTGCAAACAAATAAGCGGGAGCAATACGATAGGTGGCAATCGCTCCTCGCAATAATGCGATCGCTTGGTTTTGTCCGACCAGAGTGGAGAAAGCATCCGAAACAATCGAGGTCATAAGTCCAGAGCATTCTAAAAGGCTGATCTATTTCATTCCCCATTCCCACAACCGTTGCTGCAAAACCTCCTGAATCGCTAACTGTACCTCATCCGGGCTGGGGCTAGCATCAATCCTGACAATTCGTTGGGGATAGGAGGTTGCAAGTTGAGCAAATCCCTGTTGTACTCGTTGATGAAAGGCGAGGTTGGCTTGCTCAATACGGTCGGCGCTTCCTCGCTGTCTTGCTCGTTGTAACCCGATTTCAGCATCAACATCAAGCCAAATCGTTAAGTCACTTTCTAAGCCACCGGTGGCAATTTGATTAAGCTGATGAATTAAATCTAACTCCAGCCCACGTCCGTAACCTTGGTAAGCTACGGTAGAGTCTGTGTAGCGATCGCATAAAATAACTGCCCCTAATTCCAACTGAGGCTTGAGGACTTCTTCAACGTGTTGAGCTCGGTCAGCCGCGTACATTAATAGTTCTGCTCGGTCTTCAATCGGTTGGGGTGTTCCATCTGCTTCTTTTCGCCCCTCCCCTCCCTCTAGCAAGAGTTTGCGTAATCCCAACCCTAACGACGTTCCACCGGGTTCTCGCGTCACACTCAGCAAAGGCTTTTTACCCAAGTTTGCGTCCTGTAAATCGATGGTTTCTAACCACCTCGAGCAGCGTTGGAGTTGAGTCGTTTTACCACAGCCTTCAACCCCTTCAAAAACAATCAACTTTCCCCGCATTGCTCAATCCCTATGATCCCTTATCAATGGATGATGTTATGTCTTTTGAGTGTCATTCCACTCGCTAAAACTCTCGTTATCTTTAGCTTTTATTTAGATTCTTGCTCAGTGCCGGGGGTTTGTCAGTTCCTATTTTTTATTGTTCTTCTCCGGATGAATGGTTATGAGGCTGGTAGCTGATAATAGTTGAGCATCGGCTTTTCCTGTGACATTTTTCTCATGTCCTTTGACAGAGGTTCGATATCATAGGAGGGTCTAGCTATCTGTCACCCAGGGTTATATATGGCTCGCTACACTTGTTCTTTTACTATTGCAGTTTCTCTTGAGCTTCTTCAGCCAACACTGATGGAGCTTCTCCAATCGTGCAATTTCGATATCATTTACGACACTGGGGATTACATCATGGCACGCGAAATTCCGGGTCGTGTCGCTTTTGCTAAGTTAGTGACCGTGGAAGTTTTGATTGACAAATCGACAGCCACCTCTCAAGAAGTCAGAATGAACTTTGTCATCAAAAATGAAGAGTTGCCACTCCAGGTTGACAACCACTGCCACCAAATGTTCTATCTGGTGCATGAGGCTGTGGCCGAAAATCGCCATTGGCAACTCGTAGAAAGTGTTGCCGGATAAACAGTTGTTTCCGGCGATTTCTCGGTCGAGATTGACGCTTGAGCTTACTCCCAAGAATTCATCTCTTCTGGGTCCCCAACCATCATGCCCGGACTAATCAGGGTGATGTCAAATTCATCGGGTGGCCCAGTGGGGTTTGGATCACTTTTGAGTAGGTAATATTTAGCCGTCACTTGTGGGCCGAAGACGACTTCATCCTCATCTTGAAGATCATGAGCCGAAAGTTTGCGACCATTGATTAATAGACCGTTGGCGCTGGGTTTGCCTTTGAGATTTCCATCAACAATCCGGTAATAAGGGCTACCGTCCTCTCGATGTCGCCGCACCAAGGTTGCGTGCCGACGAGAGACAAATTGCGAGTGCAGGCGGATATCCGACTTGGGGTCTCTTCCAATGGAATATACTGCCTCTTCCAAGGGAAATTCTTTTCGCCCCTTGTCGTCTTCAATAATCAATAAATGGTGGTGTTTTTGTTGTCCAGCCATCGAAAAATAGCGATAGAGAGTGCAGTTCGTTCAACAATTCATCAAAAAATTTTGCGCTTTGCTTCCTCACATTAGACACATCACTCAACTAGCTTGCTTTGACTCTTGGGAATCCGGATTGGATAGCCAAATATCAAGTAGGCATTCCCTCACTAAATAATCAATCATAAACCCTGGTGCAGCCGAAGGCAGAAACTTTATGGTTCATCTCCCTGTAATTGAAGAGAGTCAAACGGATAGGGTTGTGGGTGGTCTTAACTGATTTCAGTTTCAAGAATTTCCCATCTTCTATTTTGGCACATTGGTTTAGGGTCAGTGCAGTCAAGGTAGGTTTTGAGACAATTAGCAATGTGGTTGCTCAATAGTGCTGAAAAAATGATGTCATCCCAGATTAAGCAACATTGGTATTGAAAGCACGACGCAATAATAGCGAGTTGCTAACAACACTAACAGAACTGAACGCCATTAAGGCACCCGCCGCAGCAGGACTTAAGGCCATACCGAAGCTAGGAAGCAGTACGCCACAAGCGGCAGGGATAGCCAAAGTATTGTACCCAAATGCCCAGAACAGATTTTGCCGAATTTTATTGAAGGTGGCACGCGCCAACCCAATAGACTCGACAACATCTAACAAGGGAACATCTTGAGGACGTGCGGCACTCACACGCATTAAAATAATTCCGGCCGTTTCTCTAGCTACATCAGTGCCGACATGGAGAGAAATCCCCACATCGGCTTGCGCCAGGGCAGGGCCATCATTGATACCATCTCCCACCATTGCCACCCGATGTCCTTGGGCTTGTAGCTTAGCGATGGCGCTGGCTTTGCCATCCGGGCGGACTCCAGCGAGGACATGCTCGGCTGCAATCGAGAGTTGTTGAGCCATCGTGATGGCTGCATCCGATTGATCCCCCGTGATTAACATTACCCGGAATCCCAACGCTTGGAGACGTTCTACCGTTTCCTTGGCATCCGGACGAGGAACATCACTAGCAGCAATGACACCCACGAGAATGCCATCGATAGCCACATAAACGAGCGTTTTCCCCTCCTCTGCCAAAGCCCGAACCGAGTCCGGAGCCACCTCACGTATCACAACACCTTGTTGTTCTAGCCAGTCTGCATTCCCTAGCAACACTCGCCGCTGATCTACCTGTGCGGCTATCCCCAACCCCGCTTCTGTATAACAATTCTCGGCATCCAAAAGGGGTAACTCCTGCTGGTAAGCCGCCTGACGAATGGCTAAGGCTAAGGGATGAGAAGTGCCGCTTTCTGCCGTTGCAGCGAATTGGAGGAGTTGGGTAGAGCTGATGGTTTTGTGGCCATTGTTATCCTGATATGACTCGAACACCAAGCAGTCTGTGACCGTAGGTTGGCCACTGGTGAGAGTTCCTGTTTTGTCAAACACAATCGTGTCTAACTGATGCACCCGTTCTAAGACATCGCCTCCTTTGATTAAAATGCCCCGTTCTGCTCCTAGACTGGTGCCAACTAAAATGGCGGTGGGTGTGGCCAAGCCTAGGGCGCAAGGACAAGCAATCACTAAAACAGCGATCGCCAATCTTAAGCTCAATAGTAAGGGAGAGGTCGGCTCAACCATACCATGGCCAGCCATATCCACCATGGGGGACAGGACGTGCGGCCAGATTTTCGTCCCCGCTAAGTACCAAAATAGGAAGGTTAGGGAGGCGATCGCCAAAACCCCATAAGTAAAATAACCAGCGACAATATCCGCTAATTTTTGTACTGGGGCTTTCCGGGTTTGGGCTTCCTCAACTAAGGCGACAATCTGCGCTAGTGTGGTTTCCTCCCCCGTGCGCGTTGCTTCTAGAGCAATGACTCCTGACTGATTCAACGTTCCGGCTGCAATCAAGTCACCCGGTTGCTTCATCACCGGCATCGGTTCCCCCGTCAGCATCGATTCATCCACCAACGACTGACCGGCAACTACTTCGCCATCAACAGGTATTTTCTCTCCAGGCAACACCCGCAACCATTCCCCCACCCGAACTTGTTCGACAGGTATTTCAATCCCTAATTGTTCGGCTGCGATGGGATTAGATTTTCCGATTAAACGAGCGACTTTGGGTTGGAGTGCCAGCAAAGATTCAAAAGCGGCAGAGGCACGTCGTCTAGCCCGTTGCTCTAAAGTCCGACCTAAAAGGATAAAGCCCAACATCATCACGGGTTCGTCAAAGAAGCACTCCCATCCCAGTTGGGGAAACAATAGGGCAACACAACTAGCCGTGTAAGCGGTTAATGCGCCTAGTCCCACTAGGGTATTCATATTAGGGGCTTGATGCAATAAACCCTTCCAACCATCCACTACAATCGTCCGTCCAGGGCCAAGTAGGGCAACGGTTGCCAGTCCCCAGTGAAACCAAATATTACTTAACACGGGCAGCATCGGCCCACCTAGCCAGTGACCGATATGCCCCATGAGCGAAAGCATAATTAGGACACCGGCAATAGTCAATCGACGGATTTGTTCTTGGGCTTCTCGTTCATGCCGTTGGGCAGGCGTTAACCGGTCTTGAGACTCAGATGCTTTCCCCGCTTGTGACGAACGGGGTTGAGAGGGAAATCCTTTGGTGGTTAAGGCAAGAGCTAGGGTGCTGGGGTTTACCTGACCTGCTTCGCACTCGACTACTGCTACTTCCGTGACCAAATTGACACGGGCAGAAACGACTCCGGGCTGTTGATTGAGCTGTCGTTCAACGATACTGACGCAGCCAGCACATTTCATCCCTGTCACGTCTAGCGCGATGGTTTCGACGGACGAGGTGGGTGCTGCTGCAGCAATGTCTGGGGAAACTTGCATAAATAAAGTCAATGATTTGAGATAATTCTTAAGGCTGCCTTGTGGGGCGACGACAAGGGATACCTCTATCTTTGAGCTTATGCGAAACTCTCCTGTGTCAACTGAAATCCTATTGAGTTTTTTAGCTTGTTAGAGCGTATTTTGCTACGCGGTCGTATCTACAAGCGATCGGGGGACAGTCGCCCACAGCCTGATTGAGCCGTAGATTGTTTCCGGATTGAACGGATTGGGTGCTGAAGTTCTCTTCGAGAAGAGGAAATACACTCTCAGGACTTACGCAACTGGCATATTATATTAAGTTCGTAGTGAGAACTTTAGTTCTCATTTAAAGGGCTAAAGCCCTTACTACAAACAAAAAAACCGATTTGTTGTGACAATTGCGTAAGTCCTAACTCTTAAGGATTGCTCGGATAAGTTGATTGGTGGTGAACTACTAACGATTGTATTGCTGGGCTTGTGTATCCGATGTTACTATCACGAAAAAGAAAACCCACAGACGTGGTAGCCTGCGGGTCAAAACTCGCTCGTCCTCCAAAAGGACGTAACTGTAAACTTACCGTCGTTGCTACCATTCCCTCTATCGTATAGATCACAGATATTTGTGATCTTTGGCTTTGCAATTAGAGATTCAGATCAAAGTCAAATACGAGGGTCAATGGTATAGCAAAAGGCAGAAGGTAAAAGACACCGGGCAGACGGTTTTTAATAGTAACCGTAATCAACGGCATCGATGGGTAAGATTCAACGGGCTCCACTCCCTAAGACGAATAAACTCAGGAGTGTCCCGGCGTTCCAGAGTCCATGCAAGAGCATAGAGGATAATAGATTGCGCGATCGCGTGTACACAACCCCCAAGACTATCCCTAATGTGGCTAAGGGCAGAACTTCGGAGATACTCAAATGAGCGATCGCAAATAGGAATGCACTCACCACCACTGCGCCCCAAACGGGTAGATAACGGGTTAAAGACGGCAGTAAAAATCCTCGAAAGAACACTTCCTCAAACATCGGGGCAGCAATACAAGCCGTAGTAAAAAAGACGATCAGGGCTATGGTATCTTGTCCCTCCAAGGCTAAAGGTAAAATTGGATTACTGCCTCCTTGGCCTTGCCACAGCTTTTGGTTCACCAAAGAAACCACAATCACCAAAGGCAGTGAGACAAAATAGCCTCCCATTCCCCAGAGAATCCAGTTACCGCGCCACTTAAAGTTAAACCATCCCTCCGGTAAGGGGAAAAAAGCCCGTAGGGAAAAGAACAGCACCAAAAATCCTCCGGATGCCATGAGCAAGTAACTCACGAGGACATAAAACGCCTTTTCTCGGATGGTGTACGAGATTGGGTTCACGCCCAACAATTGAAACAACATTGGTAGCAACAGTTGACCAATAAAGAAAAAGCCTAAGATGAATACCTGCCAAATGATTTCCCAATTCCAAGGCGTTTCCCACGGAACATTGCTGTTGGTGGCCAGCAGTGATCGCTTGCCTTGCATGATAAGCTGACCCACGAGAAACAGCAAAAGCCCCACTCCCAAGAGTCCGCAAAATGCGGGTATTCCGCTAACAATCGCTAACTTAACAATCGCTTGTTCCGCCACATCCTGTTCTTGGGCTTGCAGAGATAACAAGGCATCTTGGCGCTGTTGCAATTGGTACAATTGACTCAAAGCCTGATAGCGAAACCAACCCTCTAAATCTTTTTGAATTTGGGATTCGGCATCGGGAAGGATACGAGGGGGTTGGTTCCACAATCCCACTAATACCTCTGCCGTTTGTGCTGATGAGATGTCAGGGATAGAGGTAATTTCAATGCTTGGGGAAGAGGGTTGGGTAATCTGACTCCAGGTTTGAATCGCCGCTTTAGTTTCACTTTGTTGAGATTGAATGAGTCCAATCCGTAAATCTAACTCATGAATTAAATGAGTTACTTGAGTCAATGACTTTTGCCATTGCTGTACTTTCGGTGGTGGGGGTGACTCGGGTGAAACAGGAGCATCTTCAAGCGGAGGAAATTGGACACTCGGTTGTGTTGGCTGTGCAGGCTTGGCCAACTCCTGAGTTGAGAGTTCTTGAAGCTGGGCGACTAGTTTTGATTGAGTAGTTTGAGCTAATTCACGGGCTTGTTGATATTGCTCTTGGGCTGTTTGGAACGGCTTGTCACCAATCACAGCATTACGAGCGGCTTTTAAATTTGTGTTTGACTTTGGAGGGGTGGCGGGTTGAGTGGTTTGCCCTTGCCATTCGGCAGCATGCAGTAGCAGATTAGTTTGGTAAAGTTCTAAGCGACTTTGAATCTGAGGCTGGCCTAAGCTCTGCACTAAGGAAAGGCTAACAGTGGCGATCGCAAAAATCGTCAGCACTCCCAAAATAATCCGTTTAATCACCAAAATTAATTCCTCAGTGGTCATAACCCTCCCCCAACGCGAGTAAAATATCAAAAACTAAACAGGCTTTCCCCTATCGCTAGCTTTTTCAGGCTAACTGAAATTATCTTATTGCTTCCTCAACCCCATAGATTGGACGAATGGATAGTAACCCGTTGCTAGTCACCCCTAATTAGTGAGAAATTGGCAAAAGCTCAAAAGACGTAACCAGCTTTTGTGTGAAACTGGGAACTGTCCACCCACTTACGGAGGAGTTCGAGATTGGCTACTCGCGTCATTATCGTGCGTCACGGTCAAAGCAGCTACAACGCCCTCAAAATTATTCAAGGACGCTGTGATGAGTCAGTCTTGACCGAAAAAGGGGCTGCTGATGCCCAAACAGTAGGCAAAGCCCTCAGTAACCTCAGCTTTGATGCCGTTTACAGTTCTCCCCTACAACGGGCAAGGAAGACTGCCGAAGTTATCCTACCTTATTTACCAGGCTCTCCCGAATTACTCACTCCGGCATCCTTAATGGAAGTCGATTTACCCCTGTGGGAAAAGCTACGTCGGCAAGAAGTGCAAGAAAAATTTGCACAGGATTATCGTTGCTGGAAAGAACGCCCTCATGAATTCTGCATGAATCTTTCCTCAACCGAGGGAACGAGGAAACATTTTCCGGTACTAGCGCTTTATGAACAAGCTCAACAGTTTTGGCAAGAGATTCTTCCCCGTCACCCTGGTGGCACGATTTTAATTGTTGCCCATAATGGGATTAATCGCTGCTTAATCACCAGTGCGCTGGGAATTCCGCCTGAGCTTTATCACTCTATCCAACAATCCAATTGTTGTATTAACGTCCTCAATTTTGCCGGAGCCTGGGGCGACCTCGTACAATTAGAGTCATTAAATCAGACCTCCCATGTCGGCGACCCTTTACCAACACCGCGAGAAGGGAATCGGGGATTGCGTCTTTTATTGGTGCGTCACGGCGAAACAGAGTGGAATCGTGTGGCTCGTTTTCAAGGGGGGATTGATGTTCCCCTCAATGAGAATGGACGCCAACAAGCCCAATTAGCGGCTGAGTTTCTCAAAGATGTACCCATTGATTTTGCCATTAGCAGCCCGATGCTGCGCCCGAAAGAAACGGCGGAAATTATTCTTGAGCATCACTCTAATGTAGACCTGGAGTTAAAAGAATCTTTGCGGGAAATTGATCATGGGCTTTGGGAAGGCAAGTTAGAATCCGAAATCAAGCAAGAATTTCCCGATTTACTCCATCAGTGGCAAATTGCCCCCGAAACGGTTCAGATGCCAGAGGGGGAAAATTTACAGCAAGTATGGGACAGAGCAATTGCTTGCTGGGATGGAATCGTTCAATCCTCTGAGGTGTCTTCTACTGAATTGAAAACGGGCTTAGTTGTCGCTCATGATGCGATTAATAAAGTGATTCTTTGCCATGTTCTTGGCTTAAAACCCCAATCAATTTGGTCGATTAAACAAGGGAATGGTGCAGTAACGGTGATTGACTACCCGCACGGTTTAGAGAAAGCACCCATTATTCAAGCCATGAACATTACAACCCATCTGTCTGGAGGTATATTGGATAAGACGGCGGCTGGGGCATTATAGAAGAGGTAAAGACTGATTTGAGGGCGGGTTAATGCATTTATTTTTTTAAGTTTATTGAATGCTTTTCCTCAAGAATCTGCCCTCAAGAAGTTAATAATAATTAAAATGTATTTGACTTTTGTGGATGGGTCAGTTTGAATAGGAGCCAAGCAATTTCAAGTTTTGATTCAGGCTCCTCTAACTTTGTAGATAGGGGTTTGAATTTTGAATGAATGATTTTGAATTCAAAGCTACAGGTAATGCTACCATTGACCTAACCTTTAGCACTCCATAGGAGGGAGAATGACCAACGCATTTGAAGGCATGAAAGATCGCTTTGGCGATGCCATGAAAAACACCAAACTTCGCAACGTTCTCATCGGTGCAGGTGTGGCAACAGCCGGTGCAATTGGCACCAAAATGGCGGTTGATTATTTTCGTAATCGAGATAAAGAGGAAGCGCTGCCTGCAGCTCAAGAAGATGCCGTCCCAACCTCGGAAGCGGAAGTGGCTTATGCTTCTGTAGAACCAAATTCAGTTCAAAGCTTTTTAGATTCTAGTTTTGGAGAACCGGGTCGTTATGTTCCTAATCGTCCCCCTAAAGTTTTTGATTATCAGGGGAAACAATACATGGTGATTTGGGCTTATGACAATAAGCAGCAGAAAAATCAAATGTTGGCGTTTGTCTACACAGATGCAGGTCGTCAAATGATTGCGAGTGTAGGGTACACTGCTGAAAAAACCGACTACAATCTCAAATTAGACGGCACACCTTTTGCTATTGAATTTAATGGCAAGCAGGTTGAATCGGGGCAAACCAAAGACGCTGAAGGAACGAATGAAGTAGACTTTGTTCTTGCTTGAAGTTAATCAAGTTTTTAGTGAGAATTCCTAATTGTTACAAGGGCGAAGTTATACGGCATCATAAAAGTTTTCTAAAGGCTTCTGATGCCGGGGCTAGAAAGCTTTAGCGCGAAAGATTTTCAGGTTTTATAGGGATTCTCACTTGGGTACAACTTCATTCTATTGAGATGAAGTTTAGTTACCTGATTGGGGGAAACTTTCATCCTGAATTTCCCCCAATTTTAAATTTTTAATTTGCCTATCAAGAAGGGTATGTTGGTTGAGGTTTTATTGTTCATAACCGATGAGGGTATAGCCGACTTTCGTTTGTAAGCCTATGCGGTTGTCATTGAGCGTTTGAATCAGCCATAACAAACTCTGAACAATTTTTGATTGCACCAGTTCTTTAAGGCAACCTAAAATAATGATGACCCAACAAAAATCAGGCAAGCGTCCGGTAGAGACCTGGTAGACTGTGAGCAAGCGACAAAACATCACGGAAGGGATAAGCCCATCCGGCAAAAGGAAGTGCAGGAAAGTCATGGTGAGTTGTTCGGACTAGGGTGGCAGGGATAGTTCGACAAAAATAGGTATTCAGTTGTATTTAAGTTGTAAAAACTCCAGCATTAACTGGCTTAGCTTATTGCCTAAGCTAAGATGTTAAACTTGCAGCCACACCGAACAAGAAAGCTTATTTAGCGTTGGGAAGATCCTCAGACTCGCCGTTTTCTTCAGCTTGTTTCTCTTCAGCCTCTTTAATAGCTTTTTTGAGGAGGAGCACTGCCATCTGTGATAACGAGCGTTCTTGGGCGTCGGCCAACTTTTGCAGTGCTTCTTTGTCCTCTTCTTCCATGTACAGAGTGACTGTTATTTTCGCCATACTTTTATTTTAATTGTTTTTGTGTGGATTGCACAGGTTTAAGTAAAAAAAAATAAAAAGGCACAGAAATCCACAAAACGGGGAAGTAGGGGTCGGATTTCCATCGCACTAATACCTACCATACAATTCTTTAGACCTCTTGTAACAAGATCTCTTATCCTGCAAATGCTGTTAGTGATACTATCCTCCTGTAGCGAGGGGACTCCGGAGGGTTGTGGAGTGTGGGTTAGCAACAGTTGAGTGAAGGTGCATGTAAACCTGGAAGGAGGGCGATTGGCTAATGCTTCACATATCTCCTGAGTTGAGTACCTTGGCACATTTTAATATTGATTGTGCTGATGAAATGCGTGTCTGCTCAAGAAACAGTAACGCTAGCTAAACTGATCGTTAAGCCCGAACGCCTATCTATAACTGGTTGCCTATCTATGGCTACTTTCAGTGCTGTTACTCCGAAACGTTTTACTATAGAGGACTATCACCACCTAATTGAATTGGGATTTCTCACGGAAAATGACCGGGTGGAGTTAATAAGCTTTCAGAACAAGTCAAGCAATCTTATTTCAAACTCGATCGCATATTAGGGGAGAATGGCGAAATTGAATTTTATTGTTTGAGTTAGGAGAGGGCGGGTTTTGATTGTCTAGGTTATCTGTTGGTTGCTAAAATCCCTCGCTAAACCCGCCCCTACACATCAATTGCCGCTAAAATTTTTCTTTGGATCGCGATCGCACCCTGAACCAATCAAGGCGATCGCTTCCCCTTTTGAGACGCTTGCAGTTGCCCTTATTGCTTATGAGCAACTAACTCAGGATAGACAGGAATGAAAGGCAGTTTTTCCTTGCTGAATCGAACCGCCAGTGTTCTTGCTAAGGAAAAGATATCAGGGTCACGAATATCTATTTCGGGAAGTTGAATCAGCTTTTCCAAAATTGCTGGAGTGCCAATTTGACTTAAAGCCTTTGCTGCTTTCCATTTATTGGTTCTTTTGTCTTGGCTCAGAATAGAAATTAAGGCGGCAACTGCTTGATGATTACCTATCTTACTCAACCCCTCTATCACCCCCCATGAAAAGAAGGGATTCCAATGATTGAGGGCAGGAATTAAAATTTCAACTACTTGAAGTTTACTTATCCGACTCAAAGCTATCGCTGCCGTCCATTTAAGATCATTATTGTTGTCGTTGAGAACTGACCTCAAAGCTGCAACAGCCTGGGGATTACCAATCTCACCTAAAGCTACTGCTGCACCTTCTCTAACATCACTATCTTCATCCTGATCCTTGAGAGCTGAGATTAGGGCTGCAACTGCTGTGGGAGTGTCAACCTGTCTTAAAGTCCTTGCTGCCCATCCTCTAACATTACTATCCTCATCCTGATCCCTGAGAATTGAGATGAGAGCTGCAATTGCCTTGCGATTATCAATCTTACCTAAAGCTATTGCTGCCCATCCTCTAACACCACTATCCTCATCTTGATCTTTGAGCACTGAGATTAAGACTGGAATTGCTTGGGAATTGCCCATCCAAGCCAACGCCACTCCTGCTTGAAATTTAACTTCCTTGTTATCGTCATTGAGAGTTGAGATTAAGGCTGGAACTGCATCCGAATCACTAATTTGCTTTAAAGTCATTGCTGCCAGAGTTCTGACGGAAGCATCCTCATGTTTAAGGACAGAGATTAAAGCTGCAACTGCTTGGTGAGTGCCAATCTGACCCAGAACCGCTGCTGCTTGATTTTTGACGTTTCTATCCTCATGGTTGAGGGCAGACTTTAAGACATCAAATATTTCAGGATTGCCCATCTGACCCAAAGCTTCTGCTGCCGGCCAGAATCTATCTTTATGGTTTAAGGCAGCAATTAAGTTATCTTCCACTTGATAAGTACCTATCTTGCCCAATATCTCTATCGCCTGCTTTCTAACGAAACTGTCCTCCTGGTTCAGAGCTTTTTGCAAATACTGGAATATGTACGAATTTACTTGACCGATCGCCACAACAATTGATTCGATAAAACCAGCACTTGGATAAGACTGCCAAAACTTGTAGATTCTGTCGATTATTTCTGCAATCAAGGGGTGAGAATTCTCTTGACATTCAGCGATGCATCGACCTGCTAATAACAATAGCGTCGAGAAGATATCATCCTTTTGGGCAGTGATGGCTTGGAGCAAGGGGACTGGATTTCCCATCAATCCCGCCAGTAAACTCAAGGTTTCATGCCAGTCATATTCCCAAAAATGTTCTTTGGCTAAAGCAATACCATTGCTGGCGTGCTTCAAGTAACAAGCCGTCAAATATTCCTGAAATGTCCGGTGCAGAAACAGGTATTGGTCACCATCCTTATGTAACTTTTGTAAAATTCCATCCTGTTCAGATAGTTCGGAAATTAGCTGAGAAGCACTCAGATTGTCAAAATCGCTTGAAGCGTTTCCACTTCGTAAGTATTCATCAATCGTTTTGCGGAGTTCGCGCAGGGTGAAAATCTCTTTGCCATCACAACTAAATTGATAGGCAAGTTCCTCAAGTAACTCAGTTTTAGCATCTATCCACGCATCATTTAATTCTGGATTACGATTCTTGCTCCACTTGCCCAGCATATGACTTACTGCTGGCTCATATACCTGACAGCGTCGGGCTGGTAGCGTTAATCCCTTTTCTTGATACAAGCTGCAAATCAACGACAACAGCAAAGGATTCTGGGCTAATCCGCGAATCTGGGGTTTATTCCGTAATTCTCGAATCAAGGATGAAGCGGAAACGGTATCATCATTCAGATATCCTGCCGCATTTCTAAACCAAGTTTCAATATACTGCTCTATCTGCTTCTGACTAAAGGGGACAATTTCCACTTCTTTCGCCCCCTGCACAGATGCCCCACTATAGCCAACAATGCGCGAGGTGCAGATAAGGGGACAGGGAGGCTTTCGTTGGGCAAATCGGTTCAGCTTCTCAATCAAACGCTTCCGATGTTCTGTAGGTACTTCATCAAGCGCATCCAACAGCAGGAGACACTTCCCAACTTTTAACTTCTCCCGCAACAGTTCCATCACTTGGGTTGCCGTTTCTGAATAGTCCCGTTGAAGCAGCACCGGAATAGCATCAATGATTTCTTCGGGTGTTTCCGCTAAATCAGATAGCCGCAGAAACAGCGGAAAAACTACCTCTTCGAGTTTTTTAGTGTTATTTTTCAAACTCTGCCGTTCTTCTTGGGCTGTTAAGCAAGCTTCCCGCCTCAACAGCGTAGATTTTCCCATCCCTGGATCGGCAAGCACCATGATTCGTTGATGCTGTTTCTTTGCCTCTTTCCAATCCACCTGACTTGGCTGGGATTCCTCCAATCGCTTGAGGGCGTAAGCTTGCTTGAGTTCCGCTTCTGACTCGGCGTAGCCCCAAGTGGTTTCAACTGCATGAGTGTATTTCCTCTCCAGCGTCACCTGGATGGGAATGTATTGGTCTTTCAGGATAATGGGTTGCTCTGGGATGTGAAGTAATTTGTCGTACTTAAAGTTGTTTTCAATTTCTTTGAGAAAGCGACAGACGGCATTCTTATGAGGCTCTAATCCTAGTTTGTCCAAGGACTCTGTAATATTGTCCCAGCGAATCACATAACTCTCATTCTTATCGCTGCATTTAATAATTCCTACTACGCCACCCAAATCCTCAGCAAAAACTGCTCCTCCACTGGTGCCGGAGTCTACTTTTGCATCAATTCGATGGGAGAGCAAAACGGATTCATCATTAGGCAGTTTGTTCCAAGGATTGTTGAAATTTATTTGGCGCTGGGAAGAAGCTAAGAGAGCTTTGATAGGTGCGCTTGGACGAATCTTTTGAGCAGAGACATCGAATCCTTCTGGAAAGTATTTCTTTTGTGAAGGCGGAAATCCATAGACTGTTACCGATATTGAGAGATATTGAGGATTGATAATCGGAACAGCCTTTGCATCCTCAACATCTATCTTGAGAATCGCAATATCAACCTCTGGGTTAGAGAGTTCTTCACACCACTCACACTCGTAAATCTGCCCCTGATACTTCACTTTCAGCGTATCCAAAAGATAGATAACATGATGACAGGTAATGAGATAACCATCGGGACGGATAATAAAGCCGGAACCTGAAACAGCTTGCTCATCTGAACCGAGGATTTTTACCATCGATTCTCTGAGGTTATCGATATTGTAATAACTCATTGACATGAAACCATCTCAGGCTCAACTAAGATATGGATTTTTCTTTGTCATCCGCCAGGGAATTAATTCCCTGGCTTATAGCAAAAGTCCTCTGAAGAGGACTAAATACTGAATATAGTTATCAGTCCATTTTAATGGACTTGAGCTATTAGCCCGGAAATTAATTTCCGGGCTGTTTTTGTTGTTTATCCTGGCTTAAATCCCACTCAATCGTAACCTTAACATTAGCTTGAGCGCTTCCTTTCGTAACAAAAGGAACACCACTTTCTCCTCCAGCTTGTAAACCAAATTCCATTGTGACTTTACTAGGGGTACGCAGGTCAGACATACTTTTCTGCACAGTATCGAGGACTATCTTTGAATAGCCTCGTACTGTACTAACCATGGTTGTTTTAAATCGTTCCGTTCTTTCCTTAATATCATCAATATATCCAACGTCTCGAAGCTCGTCACTCTCTTCGTCGTCGTATTGGATGTAGATTGTTTCGCCATCAGGGCCAAGTATCTCTGTCAGCTTGTTCGACATTTCTAGAGTTCAATTCATAATTTGTCGCTCCCATCCTAGCTGCTGTTATCTCAAATCCCTACTTGAGAGCTTGAGAGAGATTACTGAGATACTGCCCGATCGCATTTTTAATCAATACCTAACACTACAAAACTTAGCTCATCAGTCTAGAGAAAATCGCTCTAGACTCTTTAGAGTTTTTATGACAATTTATATATTAATTTATTGTAAATAGTTGTATTTTAAGGTAAAAAATGTTAAATTAAACCTAAGCAAAGAGCCAGTGCGCCGACCTGAGAAATCCTTGCACTGGCTCTAGCCCCAAACCTAAATAAATTAGAGGCTTATTCAATGATGCCAAATTTAGACAATCAATCACCCCGTTACTGGTATATTCAAGTACCAACAGAACACTTCCCCAAACCAAAGTTCCACTTTCTTCAGCGTGTTCGTTCATCGTGGGAAGATGATTTAGGTCATACCCAATCTGAAATTGGTGAGATTATCGGGATGCAATACGCTGCATCCGGCTATCATCTAGCAGAATGGTCTTACCTAGTTCGTATACTCAAGAGCAATTTTCGCCAGCATCGAATCGGCACAGATGATGGCATTTTTGTCTACGAATCTGACTTAATTGCAGATGCCCTCAATATTGATATTGGAATCAGCGATTAAGACCAAAATATTTTCCTTTGGTAGGGGCGCACCGACGTGCGCCCTTGCTACGTGCACCTTTGCTATATGTGGCACTAGCTCCCATCGTCACTACAAACCCATCACCACTCATTATCTGGGGCGCGATCGCATTTTCCCCAAGCTAAGAGTCTGCCAAACCCAGTATTCAATCCTAACTACAACGAAGACAAACGCGATCGCTAAACACGGAATCAAAGGTTCACTGTAGCGGGGAATATAGTGAGTGGCAACGCAATTCCAACGAACTTGTCCTCAGCAGTTTTCAAACGTTCAGCTTGATTGCAAACCGCTCAAACCCCTTTAAGGGCAAACAAATTCTGGATCAAGATTGCCATTAGGAAACCCACTGGAAATCCAACCCTGCGTAGGGGCTGAAATCAAAACCCAGGTGCGTCCTTCACTATCTTTTTGAGTTTGTCGGGGACTCGCCAACGTCACCGTATCCCCCACATACACTCCAGCAATCCTGGGGGCGTCAAGTTCTGGCACTTTACGAACTGCTAGCCCCTCAGGCGGATAGACAACTTTGCGGCAAACCCTTGCCCCTTCTGGAATAGAAGGAGAAGGCTTACTCGGCGATGGCGCTGGAGGACGTGACACTGTTTCACCAGCACAAGGTTTGAGGTTATTCGCTTGGACATAGCCAGTGACGGGTGCACTAATCGCAACCCAACCCGCAGCACCGTTGTCAGCCAGAGTCACTTCTACATTGGGAGCAATCGTGGTGATTACTTTGCTTGTCGTTGAACGTTCAGGGTAAACAGAAATGCGTTGCTTGGCAGCACGGCATTGGCCTACCAGAGCTTGCGCGAGTTGCACGTTACTCTGGTTTTGAACGATGTTTTGATGGTTATTATTAGTCATCAGGGTTTTAACCGTCGAGGCAGAGCCATTGAACTCTCCCACACCACTGAAAACCAGAGCCAACAGAGCTACAGTTCCGCCTTTAATGCATAATTTTTTCATTTTGTCAACTCCTCATGTCACCCGAATAGTTATCTCAAAGACTTTGAGCATCAAAAATGCCCAAATTACGATTGCTAGCAATCAGCTAATTTCTGTTACCTACAAGTAAACGCTGGACTTAGATTTCCCTCTGGAAAACCACTGGAAACCCACCCCGAACGAGGTGCTGTAATTTGTATCCAAGTGCGTCCCTGACTATCTTTTTGAGATTGTCGAGGAGTGGCGAGCTTGACAGTATTACCCACAAATACTCCCCCCACTCGCGCCGCATTAGGACTGGGAGATTGACGAATAGACAGCCCTTCTGGCACCGTGACTCGACGGCAAAGATTAGCAGTTGAGTCGGAATCAGGTTGAGTGGCATTATTGCAAAGTTTGAGATCCATTGCCTGTACATACCCCGTTTCCGGTGCACTGATGGCAATCCAGCCACTACTGCCATCCCCAGCTAGCGTCACCTCTTGATTGGGGGCTAGAGTTGTAATCGTCTGGCTACTGGTTGAACGCTCAGTGTAGACAAAAATTCGCTTTTTGGCAGCACGGCACTGTCCGATCAAACCCTGTGCCAATTCCACGTTACTCTGAGCCAGAATAGGTTTTGATTGAGAGTCTTGAATGCTATTGTTTGTCGTGGGGTTGCTTTGTAAAGCGGAAACACTTAACGCCCCACTGGTACTGAAAAGCAGAGTAAACAGAGCCACAGCTCCGTTTTTAATGCACGTTTTTTTCATTTTGTCAACTCCTCATTTCACCCAATCAAATCGTTGCCGAAAAGACAACTCGAGCCAAAAATGCCTAAATCGCAATTGCTAGCAACGGTCTAATTTCTGTTAATTATCGTAGAAGCTCTGATCAGGAAGCAACTAGCTCAAGCACCAAAAACTCCTAGCGCCACGGTGTCACTAGGAGTCTTTCCAATTCATCCCTCAATTCCAGGGGAACGGTATTAGGAGCAATTGAATGGGTCGCTCAGATTGCCTTCGGGGAATCCACTGGAAACCCATCCGCGAACAGGTGATGTGATCTCAACCCATCGGCGTCCAGTACTATCGGTGCTGGTTTGTCCCGTTACTCTGAGGACATTACCGACGTAGACAGAACCCACCTGACTACTCGTTGTCGTCGGCTGGGAACGAACAATCAAACCTCCAGCAGGAGCAACCACTCTCCGGCAGTTACCTCGGGGGGGTGGAGGATTCCCAGCGCAATACTTGAGATACCTAGCGATCACATACCCATTATCAGGTGCGCTGACTTGTATCCAACCATTATTGCCTTCGCCTGCCAGCGTAACGGTTTGGTTTTCCAGTAAGGTTCTGCGGACAATACTGGAAGGGCCAACGGAGGGTTCGGAGAAAATATCAACGGTTCGATTAACAGCGCGACATTCTCCCGGTGTTGCCAGTTCTTCTACCTGCTGTGCCAATAGCTGATTATTCAATAACACGGGTTCTGGATTAATGGTGTTTGTAGGCCAGTCCGGTGTCATAGCAGCAGCGTTAAAAGTCCCGACCGTACTCACAAATAAGACCATACACAAAAACAAAATAGTCCTACTCAGAGCTTTATAAAAGCCCCAAAAATTTTTCATCGTATTAACTCCTCTTCTCTCCAAAATATGGATGTTAAAGTCTTGAAATTACAAAACTCCCCAATCATCACGTTAGTTATTTGGATTATTATCTTCCTTATGGAAAACTGCGTGTTAACGCTTTCTCATCATTAGCCCACTTGCAAAAAAACGATCAATCTCTCCTAGAGCTTCCCTTGAGTCAGGTCAGGAAGTGAGTTCCCCTGCTGAGTAAGGCGAGAATTCTGAGTTTTGCTAGAGGACTATTCATGAGTAATCAAATCAGGGGTGTTTGGGAAGTCTGTTAGTGGAATACCATAGAAAAATGGTCAATGCAAGTCAAAAGTAAAGAGAAATACAATTTTATGTTCAATGCTCATTCATGATGAGGAAGCATCACCCCTATTACAGAAAAATATAGCTCAGTACTCTCAAAAAAATGAGAATTACCTATACAAATCTGTACATTTAAAAATCTATACTCGTTATAAAATATTAAATTTAAGCTAACTTATTTTACTAAATTTATGACAACAGAAGTTGAATCAATCAAGCTTAGCCAATTTCTGAAGTGGGTGGGTGCCGTGCAAACAGGGGGTGAAGCAAAGCTTTTAATTCAAGATGGGATCGTTCAAGTGAATGGCACAATCGAAACTCGGCGTGGACGCCAATTGGTCGCAGGCGATCGCGTCACGATTGAAGGGAAAACGTATAAAGTAGAGTGGCAGTAAAAAATTAAAAATGTAAGTTAGATAAATGATTTGGAGTCAGAACCCTGACCCCTGACCCATGACTCCTGACTCCTGACTCCTGACTCCTGACTCCTGACTCCCTATTAAAAATTCACTCGCACGTTAGCCAAACGGCGATTTCGCCCGATGGTGAAAATGGCTGAAGAGGGACGACGTTCTAAGAAGCCTTGTACATCGTCAATTCCTCGCAGACGACGACCATCAATGGCAATGAGACGATCGCCTGGCCTCAGTCCAATATTGGCCGCTAGCGAACCGGACTGTACCCCTAAAATGATCAATGTCCTAGCATCCAACGTCACACCTAAGCGTGGTGTTGCCGATGAAGGGGCGATCGCCGTTGTACTAGAACCACTCCGATTGCGATTTTGTTGGATAAAATCTTGAGCAATGGCAATACTAGTCGCAAATCCAATGCCCGTATTTCCTCCTACACCTCGGCTGAGGATAGCCCGATTCACACCAATGAGTTCACCCTGCGAGTTGAGCAATGGCCCCCCCGAATTACCCGGATTTAAAGCTGCATCCGTTTGTAAATTACCATCGGGGCTGATACGACTGAGAATGCCCGTCGTCAGGGTTCCAGACAACCCAAAGGGACTGCCAATAGCAAAGACACGTTGACCGACTTGAATTGATTGAGGTCTGGAAAGACGTACTGTAGGAAAGCGGTCAGTTGTATTAAGCCGTACCAACGCCAAGTCATTGGTGCGATCGGTAGCAATCACCTGTCCGGTGTAACGCTTGCCTGAAGACGTGATCACAGTTGCCCGACCTCCTCTTGCACCCCTAACCACATGCTCGTTAGTCAAGATCAACCCTTCTGAGCTTACAATACTCCCGGAACCTGAACCCCTGCCAGTATCGATGGTGACAACTGCAGGACTAGCAATGCGATAGACATCGATCGTCGTTTGTTCTTCATTGCGAACTTGTGCAAGCCTAGTAGGAACAGGTACGCTACTCAAGGCTGGAGTACTGACTAAACAGACACAAGCAACACACAGTAACAAGCGCTCAGGTTTCATGACACTTACGAGGATAGGGATATTTCCAACTTAAGACAGAAGATCTGATAAGGTTTATGACGCCAATTTGGAGAGTGTGTTTCTTTAAATACCGCGACTACTGTACTTAGCAGTTGTGAGGGGCTAGTGATCGTGTTACTCTGGCAGTCCACCTCTAGCCGTTCAATCGTGATGAAACCAAGCCGTTAAAGCAACCGCTAAGGCATCTGCAGCATCATCTGGCTTAGGAATATAGTCCAAATTTAACTCCCGTGCTACAGCTTGCTGAACTTCATACTTGTCGGCATTGCCATAACCCGTTAATGCCTGCTTAATTTGAGCAGGTGTAAACTCTACCAAGGGAACATCATGCTGTGCCAAGACCAACATCAAGACGCCCCGCGCCTGAGCTACAGTGATGGTACTGCTCATGCGGTAGAAAAAAAGTTTTTCAATGGCGACAAGGTGAGGTTGCCACTGGTTCATCAGGGTGTGCAAATCATCGTAAATGGTACAAAGCCGTGAGCCAATCTCAGTGCGAGCAGGGGTTTGGATGACCCCAAAATCCAGTAACTGTACCGAGTCAGAGATCGGTTTTACGGATGAGTTGCCACAATCACTGGCTTGACCAACGAAGGAGGTTTCTGTGTCCCGCACTCCTACTTTTTCTGCCCTCTGGCAGAAAATTGTCCCAAAGCCTAAAATTGCTAGCCCTGGGTCAAATCCCAAAATACGTTTTTCCATCTGCCTCGATTAACGATTGGGGAGGGGGAACAGGTGTGGAGAAAGGGAGAGTGAGGGATGGAGTTAAACTTTGTTGAACAGTCGCAGCAGGTCGATAGCAAAGGACTTGCTGTTCCCACTTTCCTACTTCTTCCCTACTTTTTCTTTCCTAGTTCCCCGTCTCTACATAAAGACGAAGAGAGTTTCCGACTCAAAACCTATGAACTTATCAAGAATGAAGCATCAATTTTTGGTATATGCTGGCATTCCTCAGTTTGAGCAAAATTTTCCTAGATTGGGAGGTTCACGCTCTGGCCCTACAAGTGGGTGGTCTGATATTGTTCATCCTTGAGCCTTTTTTTAAGTCGGTCACAAACCTTTCATGATAACCAATGAGCTTGTGTATGTCGTATTTATTACACCCTAGCCTAATTTCCCGAATCTATCCGGGTGAGACCTTACTCGCGATTAATAATCAGTATGGCAACTTTAACCCCAGGCAACCTACCCAATTTCAGCCCAAACTTGAGTAATCCACCGTCCTTCGTTAAAGTCTATCCAGTTTTTGCGTTCCCCTTCCCTTGTATCAGTGATGTCCTCAATTAGTCTTTTCAAACGAACTCTACGCGCTCTCCAGCAAGAATCAAAAGGTCGGACGCCGCAACGAGTCAATCGATGGTTTAAGTGGTTAGCCCCAGGATTATTGATCAAGCGTTGGTTACTAATCAGTGCAAGTGGTGTGTTGTTAACGAGTCTGGGGGTCGCGATTTGGGCAAAGCTGACCCCAATTTTTTATTTACTAGACTTAACTTCCAGCGTTTTAGAAAAAATTGCCACAATTATCCCCAGTTATGTCTCTGGCCCCTTGGCGATTCTCTGCGGTCTGGCTTTGATTTTTTGGGGGCAAACTCGTACGGTGGGATCGATTACAGAGGTGTTAAAGCCAGCCGGAGATAAGGAATTGGTGGATGTTCTCATTGACCATCGCCGCCTCAATCGTGGTCCCAAAATTGTAGCGGTGGGCGGTGGTACGGGTCTTTCTACCTTACTCCGAGGACTCAAGGTTTATAGTGCAAATATTACGGCAATTGTCACCGTTGCGGATGATGGGGGGTCAAGTGGTCGATTGCGGCAAGAGTTTGGTGTGTTGCCACCAGGAGATATTCGTAATTGTTTGGCCGCTTTAGCAGACCAAGAAAAGCTGTTAACGGAACTGTTCCAATATCGTTTTCAAGCCGGTAGTGGTTTGGTGGGTCACAGTTTTGGGAATTTGTTTTTAACGGCCATGAGCGAGATTACGGGGGATTTGGAACGGGCGATTGCGGCGAGTTCCCATGTCCTGGCCGTGCGCGGGCGAGTTCTTCCTGCTACTTTGAGTGATGTGTGTTTGTGGGCAGAATTAGCCGATGGCCGTCGGATTGAAGGGGAGTCGAATATTACCGCAGCCAACGGTAAGATTGAACGGATTGGTTGCACTCCCTCTCATCCCCCAGCTTTACCGGCTGTCGTTAAGGCGATTCAAGAGGCGGATTATATTATTATTGGCCCAGGTAGTCTTTATACCAGTATTATTCCTAACTTATTGGTGCCGGAAATTGCACAAGCGATCGCCAATGCCAAAGTTCCCCGGATTTATGTATGTAATGTTATGACTCAGCCGGGTGAAACCCAGGGATATACGGTTTCTGATCATATTCGGGCGATCGATGAAGCGTGTGGCCAACCTTTGTTTGATGCGGTGTTAGTGCATCGGAAAGTCCCTTCAGCACAAGCTCTCATTAAGTATGCCCAAACAGGTTCTCATCCAGTGTTTTTTGACCGCGAAGCAACTACAAAAATAGGGCGTCGTGTTGCTTTGGCTAATGTAATAGATGAAGATGAACACACCAATTTAGTCCGGCACAATCCAGAACGGTTAGCACGAGTATTATTACGTTGGTACAGTCGAGCCCGTAGTTAAGCAATTCAAAATTCACGCATTCAAAATAGATAACTTTAAGTTGGATTTCTGGTAACCTGACCCCTAACCCCTGACCCCTGACCCCTAACCCATGACCCCTAACCCATGACCCATGACCCCTGACCCATGACCCCTGACCCCTGACCCCTGACCCATGACTAAAATTTTTCTCACCGATGCTGAAGCGACGCGATCGCTTGGTATAAAGTTAGGGAAATCTCTCCCAGCCGGGAGTGTGCTTTTGTTGGAGGGAGATTTAGGGGCAGGTAAAACCACTTTAGTGCAAGGAATTGGGGAAGGTTTGGGGATTACCGATGCAATTGTTAGCCCCACGTTTACGTTGATTAATGAGTACCCAGAAGGACGTATCCCTCTGTATCACTTAGATTTGTATCGGCTAAAACCTGCCGAAGTCGAAGCGTTAAATTTAGAAAGTTATTGGGAGGGGTTCGAGTTTCCTTTAGGAATTGTGGCAATTGAGTGGGCTCAACGGATGCCCTATTTGCCATCGAGTTATCTACGACTTTTGTTGACTGACTCTCCTCCATCAGGACGTCAGGCTGAATTGATTCGAGTGGGAGAATTTGAGGTTAAACAATTCATCACTCCAGGTTAAAGGAAGAACACCGAAGCAATTATAGCGATGTACACCCAAGCCATCGGTATGCCAATAAACAGTCCAGCAATTGTCCAGCCTCGTTGATGGGCTTTGAATTGTTGGATGCTTCGCCACCGTCTACTTTTCCAAGCCCATTCATTTCCCTTCGCCCCCAAGATAAAGCCTACTATCCATCCAACAGAAGGTACAAAGGCAAGCAGCCCAATCCAAACTTTATTAGTGAATGGCCATAGGTAAGGCATGAAAAAAGCTCCCCAATTCCAGCCTTTAATGTCATCAGGAACTGGTATTAAGGAATCAAATAAACCTCCACATCCAGAATTATTGACAAATGTGGGTGCGGCAGATTGGACGACTTCTACTTTTACACTGGGAGCATCATGGCTAACACTACCTAATTCCAAAGCGGAAAGTGCCTCACGAGCGATTTTAAATCGTTGCTCTAAAGCGGGTTCAGTTAACTTTTCAATCCATTTCGTTAAGCTAGGAGGAAGATTTACTAGGTCTTTAAAACCAATGCGTAAATTCTGCTGCGGTAGATCGGCAGGTGCAGTACCCGTGAGAAGATGAATTAAGGTTGCTCCCAAGGCATACAGGTCAGAGGCAGGGACGGCTCTTCCTCCAAACTGTTCCATCGGTGCATAACCATAAGTTCCTACTACTGTAAATGTTGCTCCCTCTTTTGCTGCTCGGTCTTGTACTGCACCAAAATCAATTAAGTAAACCTGCTTATCCTTTCCTAAGATTAAATTACTAGGCTTAATATCCCGATGCAGGACTGATGGATTTAATTCGTGCAAATAAATCAGAATTTGCAATATATCTGTAGCGATTTTCCGAATGTGTTTTTCGGAAAACCGTTTCCCCTGCTGGAGCAATTCCTTGAGGGAGATGCCAGGGATATAATTATGCACCAAACCAAACCAAAGTGTGCGGTCGTCGATAGAAAAGTAATCGCGATAACGGGGAATACGGGAATGATTGAGCTGCTTGAGTACCTGTGCTTCTCGCTCAAACAATTTCAAGTCATCCCACTGCACTTGGCCACCAAATGCGAGCAACTTGACGACAACCGTTTCTGTCGGATTGGTTTGCAAATCCTGGGCTAGCCAGGTTTGACGCCCTGCATTTTCTCCGAGTTTTTGTTTAAGTTGATAGCGTTTGTGTAAGACTTGTTCTGCTTGCAGCATTAGGTTCTAGGTTCGTTGAAGCCTTATTTGTTCTAATTTAGCTCCAAAATTTGGGGGAGGGCGAAGCAAACAAGGTGAATAAATCACCTTGGCTAGGTCCCACGTCGGTGCACCCCTACCAACCGTACAGTCATAACAATATCGTTGAAAGCTACTTAATTTAATATTTATAGGTTCGTAGTAAGCACTTTAGTGCTAAAACACTCACAAATCTAATCAATACCCTTCAAATCGAATTTGACACTCTACTATCACTAAACGTTAAGGCTTCCCCTCGTACTTCTGTATTTAATTTGCCCTTTTCATAAACTACCTGACCCCCCACAATCGTATTCTTCGGCAGTGGACAGATGCAAAATATGCAGCCGTCTTTGATATTTTTTAGAAAGCTTCAGTGCTAACAGAGTCGCATTAAGCGCCGCTTGATTATCCTGAATTTGAGAGTGAATCGCCGGGTCTGTAATATCTGCAAAGTCTTTGCGTCGTTGCACAATCCGGGCTTGGTCTTCGGCGTGGACGGCAATCAAACGCTGCCCTTCGGCAAAAATCGGGTCAAGTTGCACTTCGAGAGGGACTAATAATGCTCCATGCGACGAACCCATAAAAATTTTAATGCCATAGGTAGGATTCGCTTCGCGCAAGTCAGGCAAGTTTTCGGGTGTTGCCCCGATAAAAAAGCCATAATTAACTAAGGACTTATTTGCTGCTCGCTGCAACTTATCATCTAGCGCTTCTTGGGTGATGGTCAAGGGACAAGTATTCGGCATCTCTAAAAATGACGTGACTCCACCCTTGGCACAAGCACAACTGGCAGTAAACAGGTCTTCCTTATGTTCCTAACCCCGGTTCCCGAAAATGAACTTGTGGATCGATGACTCCTGGCAACAAAGTTAACCCTTGTGCGTCTATCTCTTTATCCACTTCGGTGAGGTCTGAGGGGAGAATTTCTGGTGCAACCTGAACAATTTCTCGCCCTCGAGTGCGGACATCTCCCTGCAAGAACTCTCCGGTCGGTAGGAGAATACGAGCATGGCGGATGAGTAAACAGAAGTCAGAAGACATAGGAGAATGCTAAAATTCGACGGTGATTCTATGGTCGCATTTAAATTTGTACAGTTAAATGTAAGAATCCTCTGATTTTATTTAATCTGGAATTAGCTACCTATCCGCTTTTTCCTTTTGGCACACTCTTAACTCTACGGTGATTGAACGGTTATGACTCGTTTGCAGGATCAAGAACCTGAAAAGCAACCCCTACAAAAAGTTGAAAATCCTTGGGTCGAAGCCTTTAAGACTGTTGTCTTAAGTGGTGTTCTCGCGTTTGGAATTCGTACCTTTGTGGCGGAAGCCCGCTATATTCCTTCGGGATCGATGCTGCCAACACTACAGATCAATGACCGCCTGATAATTGACAAAATCAGTTACGACTTCCGCAATCCCAAGCGGGGTGACATTGTGGTATTTTCACCTACTGACACTCTCAAGCAGCAAAATTTTAAAGACGCTTTTATCAAGCGCGTGATTGGTGTTCCTGGGGATGAGGTTGAGGTCAAAGGTGGGATCGTTTATGTCAACGGTCAAGCTCTCCAGGAAAAATATATAGAAGATAGACCTAACTACGATTTTAGTACCGAGGAGTTTAATGCCAAACTCGGAATCAGGGGGGGAACTGTACCGCCCAATAATTATCTCGTACTGGGTGATAACCGCAACAATAGCTATGACTCTCACTATTGGGGTTATGTGCCTCGTGAAAATATTATCGGTCGGGCTGTGGTACGCTTCTGGCCGCTGAATCGGGTGGGCGAAATTGACCCCTTACCCCATTATCCGGCTGCTCTCGAGCAGAAATAAGATTGGGTTGTTTGTTCAAGAAGGCAAATAATTAATCATCAATAAGCCTCACATCCCACGCCTCTCATGACGTGGGATTAATTCATGCCATATAACCTGTAAGGGTGGGTTTTGATGTCAGTTGTCGGTACTACCCAAAGTTGATTCCTAAACCCACCCCTACGATAATCTGGTTCTTCAAACGGATTTGATATGGCTTTCAGGACACCAGGTTTGCACGACTCGACCGATTAGCGGCTGTCCTAACCAGGGGGTATTACTAGAATTAGACTTTAGGGTGTGGTTCTCAACCTTCCAGGTTTCTTGAGGGTTGAACAGAACCAGTTCGGCAGGGTGTTCCGGCGCGATCTCACTGGGTGTTTGTTGTAGACAAATTGCTGATTTTGTGCTGATGCGTTGCCACAGTTCCAGGGCTGACCAATCCCCCTTCTCCACTAAAGATTGCCAAAGTAAGGGTAAGGCCAGTTCTAAACCAATTGCCCCCGGTGGCGCTTCGGCAAACGCAACGGTTTTTTCTTCATAAGTATAGGGGGTGTGGTCGATGGCGATCGCATCAATGACTCCCTCCCGAACCCCTTGAATAAGTGCCGCTTGGTCATTCGGATTGCCCAAGGGCGGTTCTAAGCGTAAATTCGGGTCATAACTGCTAGCATCTTCTGTATTTAAAAGTAAATGCATCCAAGTGGTACTTGCGGTTACAGGTAATCCCCGTGCTTTGGCCTGTGCAATCAGTTCAACACTGCGACGGGTGGAAACGCGCATCAGATGAATCGGTGTACCGAAAGCATCCACTAATTCTAAGATGGCAGCTAAGGCGGCCGATTCGGCGATCGCCGGATTTCCCGGTAAACCAAAGCGGATCGACTGGATACCTTCTCTGAGTACGCCATGACTCGCTAGTTTTGGGTCACAAGGGACGAGTGCAACAGGTTTATCCAAAGGTTGCAGGTATTCCAATATGCGCCGCAGTAGCCCCAGATTGGATATCGGATGCCCATCTGTAAATCCGACAACTCCCGCTTCGACTAATTCCGCTAATTCCGTCATGTTTTGCCCTGCCACCCCTTGAGTCAGGGCACCCCAGAAATAAATTTGAGGTTTTGAGGCTAAAGATTCCCTAGTTTTAGACTGTTGCTGATGCATTCGGGCGATACCCGATGGATTATCTAGTGCCGGGACAGTATCCGGTAAAATTGCCAAGCGTGTAAAGCCCCCAGCTATTGCAGCTTCTAAAAGCGAGAACCAAGTTTCCCGTTCCTCAAAACCCGGTTCTCCAGAATGGCTGTAGAGGTCTACCAATCCTGGCGCTAAAATCAGTCCTTGGCAATCCCGCACAACGGTATCGGCAGGTTTTTCAGAAATATTAGTTGCAACGGTCTTGATGATACCGTCTGTAATCAGAACATCCGCCTGTTGGTCAGTTCCAGAAACTGGGTCTAAAACCCGAACGTGTTGAAGTAGTTCGCTATTCATAGAATTTAAGGATTATAAAGTATATCCTTTATCTTCCCACTCCCTCTTGCCCCACTTGCTGAGGGAAGTTTTAATCCTTAATCACCCTATCAGGATGTGAATCCTCAGCACTAATAAACTTTCAAACCCAAACATATTAGACCTCGTGCAAAAATAGCGAGGACAGGCTCTTCGGCCTAGCCCACCAGAAAAAATGACTCTGGTAGAGTAGGCGTTGGAGCCTGCCCAAACTTTGATGGCAAGACAGACACCATGCGCTGTCACTCACAACGTTCGCGAAGCGTTCTCCGAAGGAGTATGAATGAAAATCTTGCTCCCCTGACCCTTGACTCCTATTTTCAGACAGAAGATTTAGTCAATAACGCCCTATTCATAGTTCATAGAACCATGAGCCATGAACCATGAACAGTGTTAGGAAACCAATGAAGCAATTGCGCTTTCCAATACTTGTGCTGCCTGATCAATTTCTTCGGCAGAAACAATTAAAGGCGGGACAAAGCGAATCACCTTGGGACCTGCGGGAACTAGTAGTAAACCTCTTTCCATCGCGGCTTTCACAACTTCTATCGAGGTTAGCTCAATATCAGCCTTAAGTTCCATCCCATTGATTAGACCCCAGCCCCGTACCTCAGTAAATAGTTGGGGATACTGATGGACAATAGCTCTCAATCTCGCCCGCAGTTGTTCACCTCGTTCCTGCACGTTTTGCAGAATATTCTCTTGTTCTAAGGTTTGATTAACAGTCAGTGCAGCCGCACAAGCCAAAGGATTGCCACCAAACGTGCTGGCATGGTCTCCTGGTTGGAACACATCACAAAACTCCTTACACATCATCGCACCAATCGGGATACCTCCGGCTAATCCCTTGGCACTGGTAAAGATATCCGGTTCGATCCCCAGATGTTCATAACCCCAGTATTTACCGGTGCGCCCCACACCTACCTGGACTTCATCCAAAATCAGCAAAATGCCGGTCTGGTCGCAGATTTTCCGTAATCGTAGGAAGTAATCGAGCTCTCCAGGACGGACACCCCCTTCTCCCTGCAAGGGTTCCATCAAAATAGCGGCTACCCGTTGGTCGCCCTCATCTAAATCTGTAATGGCATCCTCTAGGGCTTGAATATCGTTATAGGGAACGTAATGAAACCCAGGCATCAAGGGGTCAAAGTTCTTTTGGTATTTGGGTTGACCGGTGGCGGTAATGGTGGCTAGCGTCCGTCCGTGGAAACTGGCACGGGCTGTTAAAATAACTGGCTTGTCAATCTCTAAAACGGTATGAGCATACTTCCGCGCTAGCTTGATTGCTCCTTCATTGGCCTCAGCCCCTGAGTTGCAGAAAAAGGCTCGATCCGCACAGGAATGCTCAATCAGCCACTTCGCTAATGCCCCTTGCTCGGGAATATAGTACAGGTTAGAAACATGATGCAGTTTTTGGATTTGCTGCGTCACCGTTTGAATCAGGGCAGGGTGGGCATGGCCAAGGGTGCAAGTGGCAATCCCGGCCACAAAATCTAGATATTTGCGCCCTTGGGTATCCCAAACATAACAACCTTCCCCGCGTTCTAAGGCAATGGGAAAGCGCCCGTAGGTGGTCATCACACTGGCGTCAAACTCGGCGGAGTCATAGGGCAACGATGACCCGGACTCGGCTGGGATTGAGGGATTTTGAACAAGTGTTTCTAAGCTCACTAATTTAATCCTTATCTAAGTAACATCGAAAATTTTTGAGGCGGGTTGGACAGGGGGCGGCTGGCTTCAATTCAATGGCATGGGAGAGGATCTAATTTGCCTCGTATCTGTCCAAACCTAAGAGCGATTGCGAAGGGTATAAGTTGAACATTATCGATCTTATCGGTGGAAAAGGCTGTCTCATGGCACTTTTTACGGTGACTTTTCCCAGGAAATCTTGACAAATGAAAATGTCCCCAGCGCCTGATCAATCTAGCTGTGGTTTGGGCTGAGTCGGGAGTCAGCTCCAAAATTGTTTTAATCCCAAATCCTCGCATCCAAAATCTAAAATTGCTAGTCAAGGGAAAACGCTAAAGGTTAAAAGATTTTCTGGCTCTTTCCCCTGACCTTTTCTTTGATTTATACAAGAAGTCTACTGTGCCATCTCCATATTAGGGAACAGTTGTGTATTCGACATTTGAGCAGAAATATCAACATCTCCGCAAGGAGTTAATTACTGGCATACTGTCCCTATTTGGTGTTGCTTCAATCGGCACCTTATGGTATAGGCTGGTGGAAGGCTGGCCTTGGTCTGATGCGCTGTATATGACTGTGATCACCCTGGCCACCGTCGGCTATAGCGAAACCCATCCTCTTGGCGATCGCGGGCGACTGTTTACCATCGCTTTGATTGTGATGGGTATCATTACAATCGGCTATATTGTCAATCGATTTACAGAAGCTCTGATTCAAGGCTACTTTCAAGAAGGAATTCTACTGAGGCAACGACGGCATTTGATCGATTCTTTAACCGATCACTACATTCTTTGTGGATTTGGGCGCACAGGGCATCAAATTGGCCTAGATTTTGCGGCTGAAGGTATCTCGTTTGTGGTAGTAGATTCTCAGATCGAGCAGGTAGAAGCCGCGCAAGGGTTGGGTTATATCGCCCTACAAGGAAATGCCACATTGGATGAAACCCTATTTAAAGTCGGAATTGAACGGGCAACTTGTCTAGTGGCAGCACTGCCCTCGGATGCAGAAAATCTCTACACGATACTCTCTGCAAAAACCCTCAATCCTCAAATTCGAGCGATCGCCCGTGCTAGTTCCGAAGAAGCAGTGCAAAAGATGCAACGGGCGGGAGCTGATGCTGTGGTTTCGCCCTATATTACCGGAGGGCGGCGCATGGCGGCCGCTGCCCTTAGACCCGAAGTGCTAGATTTTATGGACGGCATTCTCACGGGAACCGATCGCTCGTTTTATTTGGAAGAGTTTTTACTCGATCCCCAGGCGAGTCCGATGGTGGGGCAAACCCTAAGGGATGCCCGATTGCGATCGCAATCTGGGGCTTTGGTTCTGGCGATTCGTCGAGCAGATGGCAATCTCATTGGCGGCCCCACAGGCGATACCCTCTTACTAACCGGAGATACCTTAATTTGTATGGGAACAGCCGAACAACTGCGTCAACTCAACCGCATTCTGAGTCCCCTGCGCTCTCGCCCTCTGCGAAAACCAAAACTTTCATCATAGTCAAGGGGGCAGACGTTTGTGAGTACTTTGCACAATCGATTAACCTAGCCCCCCACTCCTCGGCTAAGCTGTTACGCATCTAATTTTCTTGTTGAGGTTGCGGGGGAGCAAGGGACCGGGTTTGACTACTTTTATCCTGCGTTTAGAATATGCAAGTTAAATGCACTTTAGCTTAATTAAGATGCATCAACAAGACGCAACTACTTCGGTTTCTAACTGAGTCACCAATTTCACTCCAAATTCCTCTTCAAAAATTCCTCTCTTGTACTCCAAACTCCACAACTCTAATACACACTCATCATCGGGTTGAGAGGGTATCACATGTAAATGCAGTTCCTTCTCTTGTGCATGATATTCACATTGAATTCGCTCAATTGCACCAATTTGGCGACGGTCGAGAGCAACAGCCAAGCGTAATAAAGCACTAAGTTGGCAAACAATCTGTCGATGTTTTTTGCTGGGTAAATTACTAAAATTCTCGTGTTTCTTCTTCGGTTTACTCCGGCGATGATAACGAGCAAGATTAGCAATCACTTCAATTTCAGCTTCCGAAAACCCTAAAAGTTCACCATGACGAATTAGGTAATACGAGTGCTTATGGTGAGCTGAATGATTCACATAAATACCGCAGTTATGCAAAATAGTAGCCGCCCAAAGTAATTCTCGTTCTTCCATACCCCACGAGTGCAAATAGCCTTTAGTTTGGTCAAATAAACTCAGGGCAAAGTTGGTGACTCGCTCACTATATTCCAGATTCACCTGATATTTTTGAGCAATTTTTAAGATACTCCGTTCACGTACTGAACCTTGATAGCGCAGTCGGTCTTCAATTAAACCATGAGTGAGCATCCAGTCAACAATGACCCCTTCCCGCAAGGCACGTTCTCCAATCGTCAAGGAATCAACCCCTAACTGAGTCATCGCCTCTAATAAAATTATTGCCCCAGCGAGGATAATTTCCGATCGCCGATCCGACATCCCCGAAATAGCGGCTCGTTCCTCACAAGTTATGGCTGCAAAGCGCTTCACCATCTCTCTAATGTCTTTGCGGCTCAAGGAATAGCCCTGTAGGGTATTGGGTTCCATGCCCAGTTTTTCTCGGGCGTGTATGGTGGCCAGTGTCTCAATGGTTCCAGAAGTGCCGACTAAACGAAGCTGCTCCCCTGGTTGCAAGCGAGCCATCAACTCCTCAACAGGTCGCTCTAACATCCCTCGGATATAGGCTTGTAAGATGTTAAACTCAGGCTCACTCACCGGGTCAGTGGTGACAAACTCACGGGTGAGACGAACGGCTCCGATTTTGGTACTGCTGAGATATCGGGGTTCGTGACTATCTCCTAAAATTAATTCTGTAGAACCACCGCCAATATCGATAATGATGTGGGGGTGATTGTTGAATTCCATGCCTGATAAAACGCCGAGGTAAATCCGTCGCGCTTCTTCTTGGCCGGAAATCAAATCGACGACTAACCCCAATTCCGCTTCAATTTGTTTCAAGAAAGCTCGTCCGTTGGGGGCTTCTCGCACCGCACTAGTGGCCACAGCGACCAATTGTTCGGCATTATAGCTTTTTGCCAAGTCTTGACAGCGTTGTAATGCTGCGATCGCTCTTTCTTTCGCTTCTGGGGTTAAATCACCCGTTTGTGGATCGCGTTCGCCCAAGCGTACAGTCGCTTTTTCTCGAGCGATAATCGTAAATGTCGGTAGCGTTGGATCAATTTCCACGATTACCATGTGAATGGAATTGGTTCCCATATCAATGGCAGCCAAAATTCGATTTTGCTCCGACGTGGAGGTAGACAAAGAAATAGAACTTGCTTGCGTTAAAGAATTAACCATAACCGTGTACTGAAGGTAACAACACCAGCCCAAACTCTAGGAATAACGATCATCTGTAAGGGGCATTTAGTAAATAGGCACTATATCCTATAAAAAAATCCCTAATCACAAAGTATTAACCCCTTAAGTTGAATCTATGTTGACCCAACCCGAACAAAACCCTTTACCCACCTGGTTAGCCATTGTCAAACTCCTGCGCTGGGATAAGCCAGCCGGACGCCTAATTTTAATGGTTCCAGCGTTATGGGCGGTGTTTCTGGCTGCCAATGGAACACCTCCCATCCCCTTAGTGGGTGTTATGGTTTTAGGTACATTAGCCACTAGTGCAATGGGTTGTGTGATTAACGATCTCTGGGATCGAGATATTGACCCTCAAGTTGAACGCACACGCGATCGCCCCCTTGCGGCTCGCACCCTTTCTATTCAAGTGGGCATCATTGTTGCCCTAGTCGCGATGGGCTGCGCTTTTATACTTTCTCTATATCTTAATTCCTTTACGTTCTGGCTTTGTGTAGCGGCGGTGCCAGTCATTGTGTTGTACCCATCCGCCAAGCGTGTGTTTCCGGTTCCGCAGTTGGTACTCTCGATTGCTTGGGGTTTTGCTGTTCTCATTAGTTGGAGTGCAGTGACGGCAAATTTAGAACCTGCAACTTGGTTATTGTGGGGGGCAACGGTCTTATGGACTCTGGGATTTGATACCGTCTATGCTATGTCTGACCGAGAAGATGATCAGCGTTTGGGTGTCAATTCTAGTGCGATATTTTTTGGTGACTATGCGGCTGAGGCTGTGGGTGTTTTCTTTGTGGGTACGGTTGTGTTATTAGCCACTCTCGGTTCTGTCATACACCTACACTTAGGTTTTTGGTTGGCGCTAGGCGTTGCTACCGTCGCTTGGATTTGGCATTACACTCAATTGCGTCAGGCTGATTTACCTAGACTTGGGTATGGTCAAATCTTTGGCCAAAATGTTTGGATTGGTTTTATTTTGCTGGCGGGAATGATTGCCGGTTCGATTTTTTAATGAAAATAGGAGTTAGGAGGGAGAATTTTCAGACTTTGTTGTACACTCTACTCGCGTAGGTAGCTGTCTAGATCAAAGGTTCTCTCTATGGCAATTTATCTGATTACAGGGACAAATCGCGGAATTGGTTACGAATATTGCCGTCAACTGCAAGCGCGAGGAGATAGGGTGATTGCAGTCTGTCGGAGTGCGTCTGAGGAATTGAAGGAGTTGGGGGTACAGGTTGAGGAGGGGATTGATATTGCCTCTGATGCTTCGGTTGCAGATTTACGCGATCGCTTGGGTGATACTTCAATAGATGTCCTGATTAATAATGCTGGAATCGTGAAGCGTGTAACCTTAGAAGACTTGAATTTTGACAGTATTCGTAAGCAGTTTGAGGTGAATGCTCTTGGTTCTTTACGGGTAACTCATGCACTTCTTCCTAATTTGAAAGAAGGGTCAAAGATTGTATTCATGACGAGTCGCATGGGTTCAATTGGAGATAATACTTCGGGCAGTTCCTATGGCTATCGAATGTCTAAAGTAGCGTTATCGATGGCTGGCAAATCGTTGTCTGTTGACCTCAAACCGCGTGGGATTGCGGTGGCAATTCTGCATCCAGGATTAGTTCAAACCCGCATGACCGATTTTACATCGAGTGGCATTACGCCGGAAGAGTCAGTGAAGGGGTTGTTGAAGCGGATTGATGAGTTGGCGCTGGAGAATACGGGCACGTTTTGGCACGCTAATGGTGAGGTGTTGCCGTGGTAGGTTTGTGTCCTTGAATAAATGCTAAGAGAAGAGTTGAGTCAGTAGTTCTTCACGAGTGATATCAAAGTGATTTTCAATGTCCCGCAAAATTGCGCTAAGAGTGCCTATTTTAATTGGGCTATGGTTGGGAATGGTGATATGGTGTTCTCCATTCTCCTGAGTGGTTAATCGAATATGACTTCCGGTTTGGCGTTCCACGTATAGCCCAACTTTTCCAGAGCTTTTGCCAACGCTTCACCAGACAAATCTCTGGGCAGTTTCATGAAGCAATGACCTCATCATGTACGATATGTAAACGAATCAGTTTCGGACGGTTCGCTTCATCAGGATAATGACAATGAACAGCATCTTTAACCTGTTCTCGGAGTTCTGGAATGCTGTCAGCTTGCGTAAAAATCGATTCGCCCAGCGCTCTTGCTACATAGCCGCCTTCAAGATCGTCTTCAACCAAAAAAATAATTTCTGTCATGCTACTTTCTCCTTATATTTAATCCTCTCGTGAACCCCAGAGGTCAGCGTGATAAATCATAGCCATAGATTAATTCACTTTTACTTCGATAGCCGGAAGGACAGCTTGCTGAACGCACTGCCGTAATAATTCTGGTAAGCGATCGCCTAATTGAGTGAGTTGTTCTGAGAGGTCGTCTGGAATTTCAATTGTGATAGTTGCCACAGCGAGAGCCACGCAATAACTACAGTATTCGCTATTCTATGAGGAAATCAGTTTGTAGGTACGGAGTGAGAACTATGCAGAGCATCACATTAAAATCTCATATCGGTAGCGATGGTCTTTTAAAGGTTCATTTACCTGACATAAGAGATACAGATGTCGAGGTTGTCATCGTCTATCAAAGGACATTGCCTAAAGGTGTTGAAGCTGCATCTCTTTCACAGTTTTACGGATGCATTCAGGATGACTCATTTATTAGACATCCTCAAAACGAACAACCTGAACGTGAAAGATTGGAATGAGATATCTTCTTGATACAAATGTCTGCATTATTATATATCTGAAAGGCATAAATTTTAACTTAAAACAGAGGCTTGAGGCGGTTCCTATTCAATACGCAACTAAAGGATTTTTATAAAAAGACTCAATTATGGTAGCAGATAAGTAAACAAGTATTAATGCTAAGGAGTACCCGTCATGACAGAGCTGAAGAACCTAAATGCAGAATTCCCCGACGAAGAGACTGATATTGAAGACGATACATTGATTGAGCAAGATGAAGAGTATATAGAGCCAGATGAAGAGGAAATCACAGAACCATTCGATCCTACTAAGATTAGGGTTGACACCAGACAAATGACGATCGACTTGGTGCTTGGCAGAATCAAGCTTAAAGAAATTGACTTAGCCCCTGATTTTCAGCGTCAAGCGGGAATCTGGAAAGAGGCGGCTAAAAGCCGACTGATTGAGTCTATCCTCATCCGTATCCCACTGCCAGCCTTCTACATGGACGCAACTGATGAGGATAAATGGTTGGTCATAGATGGACTACAACGGCTAACTGCCCTTAAGCAGTTTGTCATTGATAAGCAACTTAAGCTACGTAGACTAGAGTACCTCACCGACGTTGAGGGCAAAACCTATGATGAACTGCCTCGTAAGTACCAGCGTCGAATCCAGGAGACTCAGATCACCGTTTATCTGATTGAAAAAGGCACCCCACCTGAAGTTAAATTTAATATCTTCAGACGCATTAACACAGGGGGCTTACCTCTCTCACCTCAAGAACTTCGCCACGCTTTAAACCAGGGGAAGGCAACAAAATTTTTGGCTCAGCTTGCTGATTCGCAAGAGTTCAAGCAGGCAACAGGTATTACAAATACTCGTAAACAGCTTCGCATGGAGGATCGTGATTTTGTCCTTCGTTTTTTAGCTTTTACGCTTACCCCATACAAGGAAGTGCTGGCATGATTCGGATTCGTTCTCTGTGCTTGAAAAACTTCAAACCTTTTGAAGCCAAGCTTCTTGAGTTCAGATCGCTCACCCTGCTTTCTGGTCTCAACAGCACAGGCAAATCCTCAGTACTTCAATCCCTCCTGCTGCTACGTCAATCTTACCAACAAGGCTTATTGCCAAAAACAGGCTTGGCGCTCAATGGTGACTTGGTTTGTATTGGTACGGCTCAAGATGCGCTTTTTGAGGGTGCAAAAGATGATTCAATTGGTTTTGAGCTTATTTGGGAAGATGGCATCAAGGGGATATGGCGTTTCGACTACAACCGAGAGGCAGATGTGATAGCTCTTTCCGCACCACAAACTACTCCTGATGTCTATAAATTAAGTCTTTTCAGCGATAACTTCCACTATATTCAAGCAGAACGTATTGGTCCGCGCACATACTTCGAGATATCGGATTTTCAAGTGCGACAGCATGGGCAACTCGGCACCAGGGGCGAATACACAGCACACTTCCTCTCGACTTATAGAGATAAAGATATTCCTAACAGTAATCTCAGCCATCCAGAGGCAAAGTCACTTAATCTGAGAGATCAGGTCGAGGCATGGATGGGAGAAGTCAGCCCAGGTACACGTATCGAAATTAAGTCAAACCCAGATATGGATTTGGTAAGTTTTCAATACTCCTACGGACTAAGCAACCCCTACCGTTCAACCAACGTTGGGTTTGGAATTACCTACACTCTACCCATTATTGTTGCGGTGCTTGCATCCCCACCAGGCACATTGATTCTGCTGGAAAACCCAGAAGCCCATCTCCACCCCAAAGGACAAGCCAAAATGGGTGAGTTATTAGCACTTGCTGCTAGTTGTGGCGTTCAAGTTGTAATAGAAACTCATAGCGACCATGTTTTAAATGGAATTCGTCTTGCTGTTCATGGTGGAAAACTTGACCCCAAAGATGTTCAATTGCACTACTTTGAGCGTAAAGAAAAAGATGGACAAGCTTATACAGAAGTAGTATCACCCCACATTGACCGCAACGGACGAATTGATCAATGGCCAGAAGGGTTCTTTGATGAATGGGATAAAAGTTTAATGACATTACTAAAACCGAGGGATGTGTAGCGCATGGACTTGGAGATAGTACTGAATGAGTTATCCCTGCGAACTCCTGCTGAGAATGTTCAAACAGCACGGCAATTGATGTCAAACCTTATTACCACGGCACGAACAGCAGCGGAACTAGGTGTCAATCCAACCCTTCGCACCCATAGCGAGTTTTATGCCACTGTACTTGCACCTCACTATTCTCTATCTGATTGGCTGGTAGATAGAAATGTGGATCGAGAAGAGTCACGATTTATTCTGTTGTCCACGAAAACTCCCTTTTTGGCAGATATTCAAAATTCTGAGATTGAGACTAGAAACCTATTGTCTGATTTTTACCATGATGGAGAATCAAGTCAAGGTCTTAAAATTGCTTACCTTCTGGAATCCTTAGCATTAAGTATCCAATCAGAACCTCGATGGGAGTCTAGTCGTTTAGTTTTAGAAGCTACTTGGCTCGACGATGAGGATAACTTAAACTCAGAAATAATAACAGTTTTTCATGCTAGTCAAGTTAAACATTTAGGCTCTTCCGTACCTAGTATGCTAATCCGCCTCATGCGATGCTCAAAATTCTTGCAGGGCAAGAATTTTGGGCATTATTAGAATTACCTGGGGCGGCGGAGGCACTAAATTGCGGGAAATTGCGGGATATCACGCTTCTCATCCGTTTCAACTGATAGTTTGGCATACCAAGTAATGAAGAGCCATAATTATTGGGTACATTGGCTCTAAAATCCAGTAATTCTATCACTGACAAGATTTTTCGCTACGACTTTCATTAGTAGGCGATCGCCCCCTCCCTACAATACAAGCAAAGTACTATTTCGACTTTCGTTTCGACTTGGGCGGCGTTCGGTGTGCCCCAAAATATTTTTCACTGCGGTAGCGAAGCCACACCCGCAACTGCTGCGAAATCTGGTCTTTCTGTTCTTTAGTCAGCGTGTTGTAAAGTGCTAAAGCACGCTCTCGTTCTCCCCGACAGGCAGCATTATTATGAGCATCCCAGTAGCTACGAGCAACCCGAATCCGCCGACAGACTTCCTTAATGAGTGCTTCTCCCGTAAGGGGCTTTTCCTGCTTTGCCATACTTCAATCAAAGCTTACTGATGCGATCGTAGCGTAATGAATTGGCGATCGCTCACCTTTCCTGAGTCCAATCCTCCAAAAGTAAGCCTGGAACCTGAGAAAAATCCCGATAGTTGCGTGTAACAACAATTGCCTCAATTGATAATGCAATTGCAGCAATTCGCATATCCTTTTGCAAGCGCTTTTTGGACAACGAAGGGATTTCAATCAGCAATTGTTGATAGCGATCGCCAGCAGCTTGATCAAAACCTACCACGGGTACTCGTTTACACAGTGCGATCGTGCGGTTCAGCTTTCTATATAGCCGTACTAGATCTTGCGTATCTTTCGCATCATTGATTCGCACTACCCAACCATTAAAAAGTTCTTGAACAGTCACAATTGTAATCGCGACATCTGCTCCCACTTCGGCTACTCGACGACTGACTTGTGGATGCCGCCCCAACAGTAGCGAAATATGGTCAGTATCCAAAATCCAAAGACTCATATCGCATCATCTGCATCCTCATCGCGTTCCGCCTGCCATTGTGCTGCCATTTGGGCAAACTCAGCATCTCCCTCAAACATTCCAATAAACTCTGTCCACGGATTTTCTCGAACAGGCTGTTTGAGAGAGACTTCTAGTGGCAAAACTTCAACCCGACTGAGGCGATCGCTCACCAGTTCTTGAATTGCTTGTAGTGCTTCCTTCCGAGTGTCTGCCTCCACCTGGCAGTTCGCTAGTTCAGCGATCGACGCAATCGTTCGCCCTGTCTCAGTTTGCTCTAACAAAACATGAAGATTAAACGCTGACGTAGAGGAAAGCATGATATCCATCTTTTCTAAATTCGGAGAGCTGATCAATAGCTGTCTGGTGAGAGGCTTTTCCTGCTTTGCCATAGTTCAATGAAAGCTTACTGGTGTGATGCTTTGGCGGTTCGCCTAGCGACCATCGTAGCGTAATGAATTAGCGATCGCGTAGCGTGCACTGGGCATATCGCTCCATGCTCAATTGCTAAAAAACTTACTAGACTTCCTGCACAAATAGAATTACCGCCCCCCTAGCCCCCCAATTTTGGGGGGAACCGGATTCAAAGTCCCCAGGGTTGGAGGATTTAGGGGGCGTTTCATGCTCAATCTGACGACTCAAGAGCCTGTACTTGCGCTTCTGATAGCCCTAGGATTTGAGCGACTTGTGCCATTTCCATACCCGTTGCTAATAAATTTTGGGCAGCTTGTAGCACCTGCGCCTCGGCTTGTTCCCTTGCCATTCGCGCCTGCTCCGTATCGGTTAAAAACCAATTGCCAGAATGATCGCACCACCGCAACCAATAACCAGGGACATCTTCAAACACACCTTCCCAAACTCCTAAACCAACTTCTAAATCAGCCAACCATGCGATCGCATTCTCTGGACTAAGCGACTGCTCCTGATAGTGTCCCCCATTTAGTTTGAAATAGCGCAAGCATTGAGTATAGCGGCTATAAACGAGGTAGTGAGGAATCCGCAAATATCGCTCATATACCTCTAGCTTGGTAGGTGGTTTAGTTGCAGTCGGTTCTAGAGTATTTTTCCTTGGATTACCTGCTCGAGTCGCTGATTCTGCATTCGCCACTCTAGAAGTTTCATTATAAAAGCGCCCCAAATCTTCAACCTCAGTGCCAGGAGACAAAAACTCGATCGCCACATACGGACTTTTGCCTTCTTGCCAGATGACATAACTCCGTCGTAGGTCTTTGCCATCATACAACCGAGGCACATCAACCGCTAAAAACCAATCGGGACGCTTATACCAAAGCGGATGGTTGACATCATAGTAGAGGTTGAGGTCAGAAGCAGTAAAACAATTCTCGCGAGTGTAACCACTCAACCGCAGAGTACGACTGAGTAATTGAGGCTGGAGATCGTGAAACTCGTCAGGCAAACCAGGCTCCTCTGGATTCTCACTCGGTAAATCATACATCGTGGGCAAAGTTTCTCGTGGCGACAAGGGCGGATCGATTTGTTCGAGTACTGGTTTGCGAGTGAAGGGAACCATAGCCAACCTCAAAGCTTGTCTTATCCTTAGTTTTACTTCATGGTAGGAGAAACCGTTGTGCGATCGCTGTTTTTCAGTTGGGTTGTTTTGTGTCTTATGGATAGCCGCAATCAGGCAACTTCAAAATCAATAAATGGGTACTCCTTCTAAAGAAATGCCTTCATCTTTCTTGGAAACAACAAAACGTTTCCTATAAATAGGAACCCCAATTTAACGAATGCGTACCCTTTCGTGTTTATCCAGTTGACGTTCCTTTAAAACACAATTGCGTTACCGATTCATGGCAACCTCAATTCCATTAAAATGGCCATAAAATCAGCAACCAATCCTTAACCCCCATGTTTGCTCGTCCACACATTGAACAAACTGACCCGCCCTTGTCACCGCGAGAAACGCTACCAACGATGTACGATCTTCCGAGTGAAGATCCGGAGGAACCTGGTTTGCCTGACGAGTACCACATTTGGCAATCTCAGCTCTTGAGTTTTGGTTGTCAACCTTCCACCTATCCCCTTGACCAAGTTTTCGTGGCTAGTGACCTCAACCTGTATTACGATGTCAACCATCCGCTTTGGTACAAGCGCCCCGATTGGTTTGTTGTAGTCGGTGTGCCTCGGCTATACGACCAACGGGAAATGCGTCTTTCCTACGTTATTTGGCAGGAAGGTATTCGACCGTTGCTGATGGTAGAACTCCTCTCTCCTGGTACTCGCAATGAAGATTTAGGCAACACAATCACGCAAGTCGGCAAACCCCCAACCAAGTGGGACGTGTACGAGCGGATTTTGGGTGTTCCTTACTATGTTGTTTTTGATCGCTACACTGACCAGCTACAGGTATTTCAGTTACAAGGAAGCCGTTACAAACAATTAGCCTTAAGTGAGACTGAACCGAGATTGTGGATACCTGAATTAGAGCTAGGGTTAGGGTTATGGTCAGGGGAATATCAAGGGGTTACTCGGTTATGGTTGCGCTGGTATGATGCACAAGGCAATTGTGTATTAACTGAGGCAGAAGCTGAACGCAACAGAGCCAATAAACTGGCAGAACGCTTAAGAGCTGCGGGTCTCGATCCAGATGGGTGAAGTTATCCTACCAAGGGTTAGCAGGTGCTGTGGGACGAAATACGGATTGGCGATCGCGAAACGAGTAGAGCTTGCAGCAGTTCGCTATTAGCCATAAGTTATACCAATTGGGTTTGACTTTGGCACAAATGAAACGAATTTCTACTGGGATTAGCCTAAGCCAATTGTGTCATTCTTAATGCCCAATTGGTATTAATGCTTGTGGGTGAATGGCGAGTTACGGTTGAAGAAGCTACCCGAGCATCGACGGAGGAACTACCGATGAGCGTTACCATTCCCATTCGTGCCATTGAACTGACTCCTGGTAGCACGATTAGCATTCATAACTTGTCCTGGCAGGAGTTTGAACAAGTTCTCGCTGAACTGGGAGAACAGCGCAACACCCGCATCGCTTACTACCGAGGAACGCTCGAAATTATGTCTCCTCTGGCTCTACACGAACGACCGCATCGCATCATTGCCGATATTGTCAAAGCGATCTTAAATGTCCAAGAGCGGGATTGGGAAGATTTTGGTTCAACGACTTTGAAGCAACCAGAAATTGCGGGAGTTGAGCCCGATACCTGCTTCTACATTCAGAATGCCAGTCGCGTTCGAGGGTGTAGGGATATGGATTTAGCAGTTTATCCACCTCCCGATCTGGCTATTGAGTCTGATGTCACGTCAAGGACTGCTCTGGATGCCTATGAAGCACTGCGTGTTCCGGAAGTGTGGATTTATCGGAATCGCACGCTTAAGATTTACCTTCTCCAAAATGGTGACTATATTGAATCATCCGTCAGCCTCATCTTTCCTAACCTGCCGATCGCTGAAATGATTCCCCAACTGGTGCAAAAAGCGATTGATGAGGGAACCAGTCAGATGCTGCGCGAACTGAAAACACGGCTTTAGCGATCACAGCAACAGCTTAAATGTTTCTTTTCAATGCACAAGCGCTTGCTCTTACGGTCGTGATGCGTAAAGCCCCCTTGTTTCAACAGGGGGATATAAGCGAAT
>CAZPRJ010000037.1:0-72295 GCA_964588805.1 uncultured Microcoleus sp.
GCTATCCATCCCCAACCTTTTTAGAGGATGGGGAATTCCGCCGATTTTGTTAAAGTCAGCAAGTCAGTCACCTGACCCGATGAATCGTCTCACTTTTTCTTTGTTGCTGAAGATTCTCTAACTCCTGAACAACCCTTGCTTTGCTAGCCGTCAAGTGGCTTCGGATTGCTTCTGTTGCAGCTTCGATATCGCGTTGGACGAGTGCTTCATAAAGAAGCTGGTGTTCTGTCCGAATCTCCAATACTCTTGGGTTATAACGAGTGGTTTGTACTCGTAGCAGCGCCATTTTGCCAAACACTTGGTCTAACAGAGACATCAGACAGGTGTTGCCAGAACTTTGGGCGATGGTGCGATGAAATTGATAATCTAATTCTAAAAGCTGAATGCTATTGGGATTAGACGCTTGCCGCTTGAGTAGCTTCTCTGCCTGCGTCACAAGTTCCTTTAGTGTCTTGAGCTGAGAGTCATTAGCATTTTCACAAGCACCTGTTACGGCCAATGTTTCCAATGCAATGCGACAATCGTAAAGATGCATTGCCTCTTTTGGGGAAACCGTTGCTACTCGCAACCAACCCATGTCATCGGCCGTCACTAACTCTTCTCGTTGAAGTTGACGGATTGCCTCACGAATAGGGGTTCGACTGACCTGTAACTGTTCAGCAATCTGGGTTTCGATTAAGCGATCGCCTGGAGCTAGTTCTCCGGAGAGAATACTGTCCCGGAGTGCTTGATAAGTTTGTTCGTGTAGCGATTTGCTCCGCTGTAAATTTTTTGTCGATAGAACCAAAGCTCAAGCTCCTTAAATTTGATCGCTTCTTTGGTATGCTCAGTACTGCTTGTGACCCTAATACAGTACCATTTTGCATACAGTATACAAATTAACTAGAGAGTCTTTCAAGTGCTTTGGCTATTAATCCAGCATAGATGGTAAGGCAACTTAACCCTTAAATGTTGCAGGGCTTATTTGGCAAACAAATGAAATTGATAATGCCGTTCCTCCAGCCAAGCTCGCAGCGCTGCTACTCACATCCTACCGGGAGCGATCGCCTATTCTCCGTTAGAAGACGACCAAAATTCCTCAGTCAAAATTGCCTCACTATCACTGGTAAATTCCCAATGGTCAGGAAAGTTTATTTCTGGGTAATCTTCCTGTACTTCAGCCAAGGCAACTTTCCAAACCTCATCAAAGATTTCAGATAGGTAGCTTTGCAGACTGGGAGACTGCTTGAGCAATCGTTGTAGTTCTTTGCGCTGTTCCCTGATAGTCAACTCCCAACCCCGATAATTTTCCGGCATGGGAATGTAGCAGCGCTTGAGCAAATGGTTCAGGAGTACATCCAGACGGCTTTCCAATTCTCGCCTGTCCCGTTTTGCCAAGCCTTCAATTTCCTCAATTAAGTTATCAAGGTCTAGCGTATCAAACTTGCGTGCCTTCAGCTTGGTGATAGTATCCTCACACCACGCCACGAAGTCACGCTCGTATAACTCATAAGATTGATTGACCGTCTGAGTCATTCTGTCTGTCTCGATATGAGGCTATTTCCAACGCTATCACAACAGCCCTAACAAGTTTGGCTGCAAAGCTCACCACTCCCTAAACACGAAAGAAGAAGTCCTTGTTTGTCTTGGCTATTTTCAAACTAGGTTGAGTGTAGTTTGAACGTGTTCCTGAAACGCCCTGAGACCACCATTGCTGTCCCATTGCTTCTTAAAGGTAGGCAAAACTTCCAATTCCATTACATCGCCGCCCTCATAGCGAAGAACCCCGGAGTAACCGAATAGCTTATCCGCCTTAGCTGAAGCGGATGGATTATCCCAATCGATAACCCAAAACACTTCAACAATTCGGTAAATGTTAAAGTCTCCTTGCCAAGTTTCACGTTCTGGCTTGTAGTCTAGAACTTTAACCAAATGAGTTACATAACCTTTTTGTCTTAGCAGGATTATATCCTCCTTCTGAGGTCTGCTAGCATTGGCTTCATTCTCTTTCCAATTCAGTTTGAAGAGATGATTAACCTTAAATTGGGCGTAAGCCCAGAACTCATCGCCCTGAGCTTTTATATTTTTTGTCCACTTCAGACGCTGTAAATCCACACCAACTCTCCTAGTGCATCCAAATTAGCTCGCTAACTATCTATTAAGGGCACATAGCGATCTAACATAACCTATCAAGGATACTAAACCGCTCTTTAGTGGCCTAACTACTACTGAATCTTTATTTGGAGAAAATTTCATGGTGACACCCTATCCACGAGACATGATCGGGTATGGAAGCACTCCCCCTGACCCCAAATGGCCGATGCAAGCTCGAATTGCCGTGCAGTTTGTCATCAACTACGAAGAAGGGGGTGAAACTTGCATTCTACATGGAGACCAAAGCTCAGAAACGTTCTTGTCCGAAATTGTAGGCGCTGTACCACTGAATGGACTGCGCCACTTGAATATGGAGTCCTGCTATGAGTACGGCAGTCGGGCAGGCTTTTGGCGATTGCACCGGATGTTTACCCAACGCAATATCCCAGTAACCGTCTATGGTGTTGCAATGGCACTGGAACGAAATCCGGAGGCTGTTGCTGCCATGCTAGAGGCCGATTGGGAAATTGCCAGTCATGGCTATCGCTGGATTGATTACAAGTACTTTTGTGAGGAGGCAGAGCGAGAGCATTTACACAAAGCGATCGCTATTCACACGCAAGTCACAGGCACTCATCCTCTCGGTTGGTACACTGGGCGCAATAGTCAGTACACGCGTAAGCTAGTTGTCGAAGAAGGCGGATTTCTCTACGACTCGGACAGCTATGCTGATGACCTACCCTACTGGGTTCATGACTACGATAAGCCGCATCTAGTAATTCCTTATACGCTCGATAACAACGATATGCGGTTTGCCACAGTCCAAGGGTTTAATTCAGGTGAGCAGTTTTTTTCGTACCTGAAAGATGCATTCGATATCCTTTATGCAGAAGGAGAAACTGCCCCGAAAATGATGAATATTGGACTGCACTGCCGCTTAGTTGGTAGGCCGGGACGTGCAGCTTCTCTGGCACGTTTTCTCGATTACGTACAGCAGCGCGATCGAGTTTGGCTATGCCGCCGAATTGATATTGCCCAACATTGGCACGAATATCATAAACCAAAGATAAATACTTAATGAGTTGCTAGTGCAACAAGGCTCCAAGGCAGGAGGCTCCAGGGCTTTTATTTTTATTAGTGATAAGTGGTTGTTTGGGCTTTTATATCTGTATCCGTCACTTCCGGCAACACCTACAGACATGGAGAACATTATAAAACGTTGCCAAATCTGTTAGCTTGTCACCAAATCCAGTAGCCGAAATCTGGCAATCTCAGCAATTTCATCTAGCGCTTGTTGTTTTTCAGCATCCAGGGTATTTTGCAGACGACACTCAAATGCTTCTAAAATAGTAGCTTTTGTGTGGTTCTTTACCGCAACGATGAACGGAAAACCAAATTTGTCTTTATAGGAGTGATTGAGGAATTCAAAGCGTTTGTATTCTTCAGGTGTCAATTGAGCTAGTCCAACACCTGCCTGTTCTTTGACCGATGCTTCTGCCATTTTCATCTTACTGCCCAAATCGGGATGAGCACAAATTAGGGCGAGTTGTTCGTCTGGACTCATTTTGTTGACAACATCGACCATATTTTTATGCAAGTCGTTCACATCAGTAAAGGGGCGCTTTATCCAAGCTTTAGTTGCGATCGCCCGAGTATGCTCGAACACTGCCCCTAACACTTCAACAAACGCCGCTTGACTCATTTGATTCAGCTCGGAAATAGTATAAGCCATTACTACAGTGATTCAGCGAAGAGTTGCTCGGCAATGTGATTGGTTGATTCAATTAATTGTGGTAGTTCAACGGTTGTTAAACAACCTCGATCCACCACTTTTTTACCGTTGATGAAGCTGTAATCAACGCGATCGATGTTACAGAAAATCAAGGCTGCAACCGGATCGTGCAGGGCTCCGGCCAATTGGGGGCGATCGAGGTTAATCGCGATAAAATCGGCTGACATCCCTGGAACCAAAGCACCCATATCATCTCGCCCCAAAACTCTGGCACCACCAAGGGTGGCAACTTCCAAGATCTGCCGCGCCGTCATCGCCGACGCTTCACACTCTCGCACCCGCGCCAACAGAAATGCGGTTCGAGCTTCTTGGAGTAAGTTGGCGGCATCGTTAGAGGCAGAACCGTCTACACCTAAACCGACAGGAACTCTATGATTGAGCATTTGGCGAATGGGAGCAATGCCACTAGCAAGACGCATATTACTGCAAGGGCAGTGAGCAACACCTGTTCCAGTTTTACCAAATTTAGCGATCGCCTCATCATCTAACTGAACGCAGTGAGCGTGCCACACATCCTCACCCAACCAACCCACTGACTCGGCGTAGTCTCCTGGCAGCATTCCGAAGGTTTCCAGACTATAGTCCACGTCGGATTTGTTCTCCGCTAAATGGGTATGCAGGCGCACACCGGGATAGGCGCGTGCCATTGCCGCCGATTCTCGCATCAAATCTGGTGATACGGAAAATGGCGAACAAGGTGCCAGAGTTATCCGCAACATCGAATGGCGCGAATTGTCATGATACTGTTCAATTAATCGCTGCGAATCTTTAAGAATATCGGCTTCCTTTTCTACCAGTGAATCAGGAGGCAATCCGCCTTGAGTTTCTCCCACACTCATGCTGCCGCGACTGGCATGAAACCGCATTCCAATTTCCTGGATAGCGCGAATTTGATCATCAAGTGTGCAATTGTTGGGAAAGAGATATAAATGGTCGCTGGCAGTCGTGCAGCCGGATAAAATTAATTCTGCGGCTGCCATCTGGGTGCTGATGTAAATTGCTTCTGCTGTCAGATTTGCCCAGATGGGATAGAGGGTTTTCAGCCAGTAGAACAAACTGCAATCTTGAGCTGCCGGAATGACGCGAGTGAGGGTTTGGAAGAAGTGATGGTGGGTGTTGACTAAACCGGGAAGTACGATGTAGCGATCGCGTAAATCCAAAACTTCATCAGCCGTTTGCGGCAGTTCGTCAGTCGTTCCCACTTGCTCAATGATATTGTTTCGTACCAACAAAGCACCGTTGCAGATTTCCTGCCGGGACACATCCATTGTTACAAGTGTGTGGATGTTTTTAACCAGTAAAGTGGACATCATTTAAAAGCTGAATTGAGTGCGGAGATTCCCCACAAAAACGGTGGGATTGCTATCAAAATTATTGGCATTCCAAATTGTATAAAAGGCTGGAACAATCGCAATATTTCTAGAGAGCGGGTAATGGTAAGATGCCTCTAGTTCATACTGTGTACCCCCATCCCCACCCCCAGATAATAAGAAACGACGGCCTTCTAAATAATCATGAGGAACTAGGAAGGAAACGACACCCAACGCCCCCGTCTTGCCCAAATCGGGAAATCCTAAGCCAACTTGAAATGATTGAACCCGAATATCTCCACCCGCTCGCGCTGGATTAACTGGATTAATATCTAGCGTTCCGTAGGAGTAGCGTCCAAAAAGCCCAATACCCTTGGTAATTAACCAGTCAAAATTAACCACAAATGTATCTGCACTAGAATCCCTAACACTACCTCCAAAACCATCATCTGCATAGCCATAAGGAAGCGGTTCGCCAACAGCTCCACCGATAAATCCATTGTAGGCTTTGAGGTTAGAACGGGCGTAAATCAACCGCAGGTTCAAGTTGTTGATGGGAGAGTATTCTAGTTGAGCAGAGATGGTATTTGAGCTGTTGAATAGACCATCTCTTGGATTGCTAGATGTGTTGAATACAGCGGAATTCAAAAACTCTGTATTCTCAGCCAGATAGCCAACAGTAAACTTTAACGGTTTAGCAATATTCCAGGTCACAACCGCACCAGAACCCCGGTCGATTGCATTTAATAGCGTACTGCCATTTGAGTTGTAACTCGTTGCCCCATTCAGGAAAAACGTGAAGCGGTTCCCATCAAAATAGCGGTAGTAGTTCAGCCGAGGGCCAACAGCAACTCGAACACTATTCCCAATAGGAAATGAGTAAGATAGTTCGCGAATCACTACATTTCCTGTGGTCGGCACACCCGTTTGGTCTAGAAACGGAGTTCCCCAAGAATTAAAAAAACCAGCAGATACTAGTTGGTTAGCCGGTGAATTCCCATTGCCTGAAACTAACTGAGTGATTAGTGTATCCTTACCAGTAAATGAGGTAGTTAGGGTTAAAAAGGTGTAGTAACTGAAGGTTTCTTGGGGCTGTTCCCGCCGAACTTGTGTAGGGCGATTGTTGATATCGCGTGTGGGTGGAGCGAAGGCGCTATTGGGTACACTCAGGCTGCGTTCTGCCAGAATATCACCTGTGGGAAATGCGCCTGTGAAGTTAAACCAGACGTTGCCACTCAGTTTTGTGGTGGTTGAAAATTGCTGCCTCTCTAGTGTAGCGGTGCGAGTTTCTAACAGATCTAAGCGATTTTGTAAGGTTGATAATTCGGTAGCAAAATCAGCTTGCAGCTTTTCGATAATTTCTAAGTCCTTTTTCGTTACGAAAGTATCAGTACTACCCGCCAAAAGTTCTTGAATTTTATCCAAACAAGCATTGATACCTGCCGCGAATTCATAGCGGGTAAGAGCGCGATTTCCCCGATAGGTTCCATCAGGATAACCGGCAATGCAACCATAGCGTTCAACTAGCGATCGCAACGCCTCGAAAGCCCAATCCGTCGGTTGCACATCTGATAGCTGAGAAACAGAGTTTACCTGCTCCATTTCAGGATTTACATCAATATCGGTTGATGGAGACTCTAGTTCAAATACTGGAGTGATTGGCTCCATTTCGGATGTAGTATCTGGCTCCTGAACAAGTAATGTAGTGGGTGGTTCCAGAGTAATTTCACTTGCAGTTGTTGATGGCTCTGTCGTTATGACGGGTTCAGCTATTGAGCGATCGGCAATAAAAAAAACACTCTCAATTGTTAATGCTAATAGCAGAATTTTATAGCCAGCAAATTTCATGCCTTGACTCCTCACACTTAATTTTAAAAACCACTAGGTATCTATAAGGGGAATAAGGGGATACCAAAAATCCCGGAATCCACGCTGTTTTGTGACCAACATCATAAACAAGTCAAACGTTAAAAATCTGGCGTTAGCTACCCTCTTAGCTGTCGCCTGTAAGTAATAAATGTGGAACAACTTAGCGCTGCTTAAAGGTGAATAAGGGGTAACTGCTTACCTCTTAATCGCTAATGACCCTTTCTCCAAATACGTGCAAGAGGAGAACCAATTAACTACCTCGATAGGTGCTGTACGACCAAGGCGAAACAAGAAGCGGAACGTGATAGTGGGTATGGGGATCGGCGATGCCGAATTGGATAGGAATGCGCTCCAAAAAAGCAGGGTTAGGGAGATTGCTAAAGTGTTGGGCGAAGTAGCTTCCAACCACAAAAACGAGTTCGTAGATACCCGGTTGAAATTCCTCATCTGCCAGCAATGGGGAATCGGTACGCCCATCCGAGTTAGCGATCGCAGTTTTCAACAAAGTTTTTTCACCCGATTGACCCTTAACTAACCACAATTCAATTCCTATTCCCGATGCTGGGCAACCTTGAGCAGTATCCAGGACGTGCGTAGTAAGTTTACCTGCCATAACTGTTATCCTTGCGTTCTTCTCTTCCCTTCTGCCTTGGAGTCCTGGAGCCTTGCCTCAACGATAAATATTAATGCCAACCACTTACGTCGATTCTGGTTCAACGGCTTGCTCTGTCTTAGTAACTGGGGTTTCAGGCAGCAGCCAGTTCAAGACAATCGCCGCCAAACCTCCTGTAGAAATACCAGAGGAGAAAATGTTCTTGATGAGTACGGGTTTATCAGCCAGAATTTCGGGGACATAGACAACGCCCAAGCCCAATGCCAGGGAAACTGCCACAATCAGTAGGGCGCGGCGATCGATCTCGGCTGATGCAATAATGTTGATGCCGGCGACAGCAATAGAGCCAAACATGACAATGGTGGCACCCCCTAAAACAGGCTGAGGAATTGCCTGAAAAATTCCACCCACCATGGGTAGCAAGCCCAGAACTGTAAAGATACCTGCTACGTAAAAGCCAACATAACGGCTGCCAACCCCAGTCATTTGAATCACGCCGTTATTCTGGCTGAAGGTTGTATTAGGAAAGGTGTTGAATACGGCAGCCAGTAGAGAGTTCACCCCATCGCCGAGCACTCCTCCTTTGATACGACGGAAGTAGACACCACCTTTAATCGGTTGTTTCGAGACAGCAGATGTTGCCGTCAAGTCGCCAATGGTTTCAATCGCTGTGATCAGATAGAGCAGAATAAACGGAATAAAGGCAGCAAAGTCGAAACTCATCCCGAAACGAAAAGGAATGGGAATGCTAATCAGCGATAGTTTGCTCAAGGCGCTGAAGTTCACAATACCCAAAAACATGGAGATGATGTAGCCGACGAACAACCCAATCGCGATCGCTCCCATCCGCAGATATCGATTGCCTGTAATGTTGAGTAGGATGATAATAGCGAGAACTAGTCCTCCTAACCCCAGATTCTGATAGCTGCCAAAGGTGCCATTTTGTTGAGCAACAACACCGCCTGCCATGCTGATAATTCCGGTTTTAATTAAGCTCAAACCAATGATCATCACCACTGTCCCGGCTACCACTGGGGTGATGATTTTCTGAGCCAGATGCAGGAAGCGACTCAAGATAATTTCAACAAATGCACCAAAAAAGCACACGCCAAAAATCAGAGCCAGGGCATCCTGAGGGGAGCTTCCGCCTTGAACTGCGGCTGTCCCCACACCAATGATCGGACCTAAGAAAGCAAAGCTCGTTCCTTGCAGACTCAGCAATCCTGACCCGATAGGGCCTATTCGCTTGCACTGAATGAAGGTTGCAACGCCTGAAACAAACAGTGACATGCTGACAATGTAACTCGTTGTCGCTGGGTCTGCCTTCAATGCTGTGCAAATAATCAGTGGTGGTGTAATGATACCGACAAATGAAGCCAATACGTGCTGGATGGCAACAAAAAAGGCTTCAGCAACGGGAGGTTTATCATCCAAACCATAAATCAGATCTGAAAATGCGTTTGATGTGTCGGTATCTTGGGTGTCTTCCAGTACCAACTCCTGGTTGGTTTGTGCCATATAGGTTTCTCCTTATAGTTTGCTAATCAGCGCTATCCACCTAGCGCAAAGGCCCTGCCATGATGACTTTCGTAATGGCATTGGTTACATCACTTGGGTCTTCTTGTGCCAGTTGGGCGTACCATTTTTGGGTTATGTCCGGCTCTTTGCCGTGAATTTGCTCTGCCCGCTTCCGGGCTTTTTGCACCACGGCATTAGCACGCTCTGTGCGTTCTATTTCGTAACGCTTGAGGGCATACTCCACCCCTAAATTGGTACTCATTAGATAGTTGGTTAGTACCAGCGCATCTTCCATCGCCTGACAACCACCCTGTCCCATGTCTGGGCAAGTGGCATGAGCTGAATCACCCAGTAGAGCTACGCGCCCCTTGACAAAGCAATCAAGCGGTCCGACATCATGTATTTCTGGGCGAGCCACCGCATAGGGATCGAGGTGATCGATCAGCGTTTGCACTGGCTTTGCCCAGCCTTGGAAGTGTTCCTTGAGTTCGGCTTTGTAATTGTCGGGATTAGCGGGAGTGCCTTTGGGTAGCGGCACATCGAAGAAGAAGTAAAAGCGATCGCCCGCTACTGGCATCATCGACGCTCGCTTACAATCGCCCACGTAAATCACCCAAGTATTTTTGGGCGCAAGGTCTTCCTCCGCAGGCACCAACCCGTTCCAGTTGACATAGCCCCCGTACTTGGGCTGGATTTCTTCCCCCAACACATAAGTCCGCAAAATGGAGCGCACGCCATCAGCCGCGACTAGCAAATCGCCTCTGGCTTGGTTGCCGTTTTCAAAGAAAGCGGTGACGCCAGTTTCGTCCTCTTCAACACCAATGCACTTATGGTCGAGCTTGACTTCGCCCGGAAATGCCTCCAGCAGCATCTTTTGTAAATCTCGACGGGCAACTGGATAGGGACGCTGACCCACCTCATGAATCAGGGGTATGAGATCGATGTTGTTGAGCAGTTCCCCGGTCATCGTGCGGTACTCCATGCGATCCATGAGTCCGCCGATCTTCGCCATCTGTTTGCCCATACCAAGACGGTTGAGAACTTTCACACCGTTTGACCATAGTGAGATTCCGGCTCCAACCGGACGCATTTCCTTAACCCGGTCATAAACCTCGACTTCGTAACCTGCCTGACTCAGCGCAATGCCTGCGGTCAAGCCGCCAATTCCGGCACCAATCACCACAACTTTTAGCTTGTCCATGCTCTGTGTCTCTCAATGGATTTTGTTCAAAATTTCATGACATTGGCAAAAAACAATGAAAAATGTGCTTTAGAATACAGATAGAAATAAAATCGTTCTTCTCAATACGAACCCGTTTTTGAAACAGTAGAGAGGAGATTTTAAATCTTGTTTACTTCCGTATCGTTCCCTTCGTTGGTAATGCCGCGCTGTTGAAACCAGGGGATGGAATCGGAACATTTTTAGTTCGCCACAAGCATGGGTTAATCAGGTGAGTTCTATGAATAAATTTTTAGGTCGCAACATAACCAATGAATCTCAATGGGAAGCTTACAAGAAACTGGAATTAATTCCTGATTCTGTTGCCAATCCTCAAGCCAACACACTCAGTTTTACGTTTGGTTTAAATCAGGCTTGGCGATTACTGCTTACAGCACTCATGGATGAGTTGGTGGACGAGCTGCAAGTAGACTATCTAGAGCGCTGCTGGGCATTGAATGATTTTGAGTCTGATGACAACGCTAGTTTCCAGTCGTTGCAGCGCTTCTGGATGTTAATGAGCTAATCTCCTGGCGAGATAACTCTTCGTCGCGCGGGTATCTTGCAGTCTTTGGGCGATCGCTTCGGTTTGCTCTTATAACTTGGCGCTCGCTATTCAAAGACTGATACACAGCTCCAATTATCATGGGTTCTCCTATCTTTAGAAAGAAATCGATATAGACGCTAAAAACTGCTGCATCAGTTGTTACCCATCAGCCCAATCCATCCGCGAATTAAGCTGTACTCACATACGCAACAATTATCTTCGCTATTAGGAAGGTATGGCTTCAGCTCTGCTTGATCACTGACCGCTCTCAGCAGAAGTGAAGAACGTTCAGTTCTGCCCAACTGAAATTCAATGAATGTACCCTGTATACCTTGGGAAAGAGGGGGCTTTTGTATTAATGTTTACATTTTTATGAGAAACAGATTAATAAACTACACACCGAAATTTGCGATCGCACAATTAAAGGATGATTTTGGTGGCATCCATTCTGCGGTTAACTGTAAATACATTTATTTAGAACATTGCTGTATTAGGGAATTCCACTATATTGACGATCATTAGTGTGTTGATGCATCTGTGAATTGTGCGATTTACATTCTGATAACTCGTCAAAAAACTTGTCAGCAATTTCTAGTTCTTCAAATATCTTAATTTATGTAAATAGCTATTTTGGGTTCTGTATACTTCTAAAGAGGGTAACTAAAGCATCAATCTAGTATTCATACAAAACAGCATTTTGGTAGCAAGGTAGGATTTTAAAAGATTCTCTGATCTCATGAAATTTTGTATCTTCTTTTATTTCATTGATTTCAGAATCATCCGATGATAAACCTGCCTGTCTAGCCCAATTGATGATTGTATTATGGCTAATGCCAGTGAGTCGTTCAATCTCGCGATATCCTAGACCATTGTGATGCATTTTCAAACAAATTTGCTTAGCATCATCAGAGTAACCTCTTTGAGAATAGGACTCTACAAATTGACGACCGCAGTTTTTACACAGATAATTTTGTTTACCAGAACGATGACCATTTTTTCGGATTTGCTCTGATCCACACTTGGGGCATTTCATTTTCAGACTAATTCTGTTGTGCATGGTCTGCATTTGCTTTGTAGGCTGCCCATCCACCATAGTCAGAAATGTCAATCCAGTGGTACTTCTCGACTAACTCATGGGGATACAGGAAAGCTGTCAATACTTCTCCATCCTCTAGAACCACATCACTCGGATACATATTGGGGGGTTCTGTTGCTGCAAGGTTTGCAAACTGTTCTAAAGTCAGCTCATAAACTTCCCCTGGAATAGAAATACCGCCCTCTGCGACTTGGTAAATTGCAGGGTGCCAACCATTTCCTGCTGCATGCAAGCGATAGAGTGGGCGCGTTTTGGTTTCTCTGATGAACTTAGCTTCCCCAAGGTTGCCGTGATCGGGCTGCCCCCGAAGGGCAGAACCACAGATGAATACTCGTTTGGTGGAGATCGGCTCTAAGCCGCCGTCCTTCGCTATCGCTGTTTGACTCATCTTGTTTCTAACTCCTTTGTCGTGCGGATAAATACTCGATTGCAAAATTGTGCTTTCGTATACAGTTAACTCGCTACTAAAGTTGGACTTAATTTGCATACTGTATTCTGTATACAGTATTTAGCATACATAAGCAAGTCGCTTAGTACACCTTTTCGCTGGCAAATATCGCAAATAATGTATCTCTATAAACACAGGGTATCTACATGACTGTTCTTTCTATGCTCGCGGTTAATAGCGATCGCCTCAATAACAGCATCAACCGTCTAGCAAAAATTGGTAAACAACCCTCTGGTAGCATCTGCCGCCTTGCGTTCACTCCAGAAGATTTGCAAGCCCGATACCTCATACAGCAGTGGATGATTGAGGCAGGCATGACGGTACAAACTGATGCCGCAGGCAACTTAATTGGCACCTATACGGGCAAAGTTGAGGGCGCACCTGCACTAGCAACGGGATCGCACATTGATACCGTTCCCTCTGGTGGACGCTTTGACGGAGTATTGGGAGTGTTAGCAGGGATTGAAGTAGTGCGAACGTTGCGCGAAAACAATTTGAGACTCAACCACCCCATTGAGGTGATTGTCTTCACCGATGAGGAAAGCACGATGATTGGCTCTCAGGCGATCGCAGGAACGGTGCTGCTGCAATCTCCTGAGCGTTATCAATCAAAAGTGGGTGAATCGATTCAAACCTGTCTGGAGAGGGTTGGTGGTAACTGGGATGAACTCGCAACAGCCAAGCGTTCTCGCTCGGACATCGCTGCTTTTGTTGAACTCCACGTCGAACAGGGAGCCGTGCTGGAGAGGAGTGGAAAGGAGATAGGGGTTGTCCAGGGAGTTGTCGGGATGCAACGCAAGGCAATAACTATTACAGGAGTTGCTAATCATGCCGGCACAACTCCAATGGAGATGCGCCAAGATGCGCTTGTTGCAGCCGCTCAAGTGGTACTAGCGGTACGAGAGATTGCTGGCAGGATGACGAGTCAGCCTGTAGCAACCGTAGGCTATCTGAACGTCTCACCTAATGCCGTTAATATCGTTCCTGGCAAGGTTGAACTATCAATCGATATGCGCGACTTGTCCCAAGAGTGCCTGGATGCCATGCTGAAGCAACTGAAGCAGGAGGTGGAGAGGATTGCTGCCGATAATGACACTGAAATTGCGATCGCTCCCTTGCTTTGTGTGGAGCCAACCCTAGCAGCCATGCATGTGCAAACGACCATCGAATTGGTCTGTGAACAGTTAGAACTGAGCTACTGCCATCTTCCGAGTCGTGCTGGACACGATTCGTTGGAAATTGGGCGAATTACCGATATGGGGATGATTTTTGTTCCCAGTCAGGCCGGAGTGAGTCACTCCGAAGCCGAGTACACCTCTCCCAAACAATGCACTCAAGGAGCCAATGTGTTGCTCCACACGCTGTTGGAGTTGGACAAAATTTATCCAGCATGAGACGATTGTCAGAAATAGATATTCAAATAGCTGGCCTTCATTCGTGACACGTTAGAAGCGAGTGAATGTTTCTGTGTCAATTATTATGTAGCCTTATTTTTGCTCATTCATATTCGCCAAGGATTATCGTCGAGTCTGTTTAGCTCCCCAACCGATGATTCTATGATGAATGAGGACTCGATGACTGACTTCATGGACAACACTCAGCCAAAACAACGGTTTTATATCTTGGCAGGTTTGGGTATTCTGCTATTTGGCATTATTTCTTTTTTCGCGATTAGCCTCGATCGCGCGGCTGCAACACCTTCGTCTTTACCTGGCCTCCCTGCCCTCCAAGAAATGGCACAGCAGTCGGTTCCTTATGAACGTGCCTTGAATAATGGGAAGCCAACCTTTTTGGAATTTTATGCAGACTGGTGTACGACCTGTCAAACCTTAGCTCCCACCATCAGTCATTTTCACCACCAGTATGGCTCTGAAGTAAACTTTGTCATGCTGGATGTAGACAATCCGCAATGGCGTCAAGAAATCGACCAATATCAGGTTAGAGGTGTACCCCAATTTTTCTTTATCACATCTGATCGCACAGTCGCCAAGACTCTTGTTGGCAGAGTACCAGAACCTATACTCGCTCAGCTATTCGAGCAGATAATCGATTAAACGCTTGGGTAGGAGTTGAGATTTTAGAAGATTTTTATAACCCGCACAGGCGGGTTTTGTTTATATAGCTGCGGTTTCAACCGCCAAGCTAACGTTTTAAAGTTCATCATCTTCATGCAATAGCAGCTTGCCATTGAGGAGTTGCCACACTGCGCTCGTCCCCCAGAATACAGCAGAGAGAGTATGCAGTGCGATCAGGATTGGGAAGGTTAAGGTCGCAATCACAGCGCTACACACGATGATGGCCAACTTCTCCGGCAAGATAGACGAATAGCGTTTTTGGGAATTTTCTGTTAAGCAGTTCGTTTGAAACATGGTTACTAAAGATGTTCTGGGCTGATGTTTTCAGTATCGAAGCCCAATGTTTATCAGTACGTTTGCGGAGTGTTTGAGTTGATGTATACGTTAGGCGGATTGGTTCACCTTGCACAACGCGAGTGATGCCATTGCAGTCCATCCGCTATCGTGCCTAACTGCACCATCCGTCAGATTTTTTTAGTTGCTGCTTTTGAGGTTTGCTCATTGGCGTAAGGGCATAATCGGCTCAGTTCCATAGCCTGTCAGCCATTGGTAGTTGAGGCAGCCCTAAATTATGAACAATTTTTCCTTAATCACTGGTTTATGTATGAAATGCATAAAAACAATGCACTTTATTCATAAAATGAAACACTCTGTAATGAAAGATACAAATTCTTCGATTCAACGCCCATAACCTAATCATCAACAAGAAATCCAATCAGCGCGTTGGAAACCTTGTACGCATTTGAGCACTACCCATTGAGGAACAACCTATGACAAGCGCAGTCAAACCAGCAGCAAGCCTAAACAAATTTGAAAAATTCAAAGCTGAGAAAGACGGCCTTGCAGTCCAGGCAGAATTAGAGAATTTTGCCCAAATTGGCTGGGAAGCGATGGATGAAACTGACCGCATTCATCGCCTCAAGTGGGTAGGCGTCTTCTTTCGTCCTGTAACTCCCGGTAAGTTTATGGTGCGGATGCGGATGCCGAATGGCATTCTCACCAGCACTCAAATGCGGGTGTTAGCCGAAGTGGTACAACGCTACGGTGAAGACGGCAATGCAGATATTACAACCCGGCAAAACCTCCAGCTACGAGGCATTCGTATTGAAGATATACCCGATATTTTCAAGCGGTTCGAGCAAGTGGGGTTAACCTCTGTGCAATCGGGGATGGACAATGTACGTAACATTACAGGTTCTCCCGTTGCCGGGATTGATGCTGCCGAGTTGATTGATACACGGGAGTTGGTGCAACAGGTTCAAGACATGATTACCGACAAGGGGCATGGCAACCTGGAGTTTACCAACTTACCTCGGAAATTTAATATTGCGATCGCCGGAGGTCGCGATAACTCAGTTCATGCCGAAATCAACGACCTAGCCTTTGTACCTGCCTATAAAGACAGTATCTTAGGATTTAATGTCATCGTCGGCGGCTTTTTCTCTGCCAAGCGCAGTGAAGCAGCCGTTCCCCTGAATGCTTGGGTAACACCTGATGATGTGGTTGATGTTAGCCGTGCGGTTCTCGAAGTCTATCGCGATTATGGATTACGAGCAAATCGGCAAAAATCCCGGCTGATGTGGTTAATTGATGAATGGGGCATCGAAAAGTTTCGGACTGAGGTTGAAAATTACCTCGGACGCAACTTGCAATCGGAGGCAGAAAAAGACGAAATTGATTGGGAAAAACGGGACCATATCGGTGTTTTTGGGCAAAAACAGCCGGGACTGAATTATATAGGCTTACATATCCCCATCGGACGGCTCTACGCTCCGGATTTGTTCGATTTAGCACGCATTGCAGAAGTTTACGGCAGTGGCGAAATTCGCCTCACCGTTGAGCAAAATGTCATTATCCCCCACGTTCCTGACTCTCGCTTAGATGCATTCCTGGCTGAACCCTTATTAGAACGGTTTTCCATCAACCCCGAACCCTTGACACGAGCACTGGTGTCTTGCACCGGCGCTCAGTTTTGCAACTTTGCCTTGATTGAAACTAAAAATCGAGCCTTGGCAATGATTAAGGAAATTGAAGCCGAGTTCAATTTCCCACATCCAGTCCGCATTCACTGGACAGGTTGCCCCAACTCCTGTGGACAACCCCAAGTGGCAGATATTGGTTTGATGGGGACTAAAGTACGCAAAGATGGCAAAGCGGTGGAAGGTGTCGATTTATTTATGGGCGGCAAAGTTGGGAAAGACGCCCAACTGGGTACTTGTGTCCAAAAAGGTATTGCTTGTGAGGACTTGAAACCTCTCTTGCAAAATTTACTCATCGAACAGTTTGGCGCTAAACCGAAGCAGGAAGCTGTGATTTCTTCCTAATTGATGCAGGCTTCGGTGCATTCTAACTTCCTGAGAGCAGTGTGTTGGCAAACTTTCAATCTTATTACCAAACCCCTCAAAATCAGCAATGACTCAATTTTCCAGACGGAAATTTATCATCACTGCAGGCGCAGCTACAGCCGCCTCTTTATTAGCTCACGGCTGTTCTTCTGGTAGTACTACTTCACAAGTTGACGCTAAAGGTACGCCGGCAGCAAACATCAATCCGGCAGATGCACCCGAAGTAACAACCGCTAAGTTAGGTTTCATTGCCCTAACTGATTCTGCACCCTTGATTATTGCCAAAGAAAAGGGCTTCTTTGAGAAGTACGGCATGAAAGATGTCAAGGTGGAAAAGCAAGCGTCTTGGGGAACGACTCGCGACAATTTGGAACTAGGTTCACAAGGTGGGGGAATTGATGGGGCGCATATTTTAACCCCGATGCCTTACCTGATGTCTCTAGGCAAAGTTACCAAGCAACCCGTGCCGATGTACATCCTAGCGCGGTTAAATCTCAACGGTCAGGGGATTTTGTTGGCGAATACCTATAAAGATTTGAAGGTAGGTGTTGATACCAAGTCCCTGAAAGAAGCCTTTAGCAAAGCCAAGTCTACAGGCAAAGACGAACTCAAAGCGGCAATGACGTTCCCAGGCGGAACTCATGACCTCTGGATTCGGTATTGGATGTCAGCAGGTGGCATTAACCCGGATAAAGATATCTCAACGATTGTTGTTCCACCTCCGCAGATGGTTGCCAACCTGAAAGTGGGTGCAATGGAAGCATTTTGTGTGGGAGAACCTTGGCCGTTGCAAACTGTGAACCAAAACATAGGTTACATGGCGGCAACAACTGGTGAACTTTGGAAAGACCACCCGGAAAAAGCCTTTTCTATGCGTGCTGATTGGGTCGATAAAAATCCTAAAGCCGCTAAAGCACTTCTGATGGCAGTTATGGAAGCGCAACAGTGGTGCGACAAAATGGAAAACAAAGAGGAAATGTGTAAAATCCTCTCAAAACGGGAATGGTTCAAGGTGCCTGAAAAAGACATTATCGATCGCTCAGTGGGCAAATTTGACTACGGCACAGGTAAGGTAGAAGACTACAGTAACTCCCTCATGATGAAGCATTGGCGAGATAATGCTTCCTATCCCTACAAGAGTCATGATTTGTGGTTTTTGACGGAAAATATTCGCTGGGGTTATTTACCCACCGACACCGATACCAAGGCCATCATTGATAAAGTCAATCGAGAAGATTTGTGGAAAGAAGCCGCTAAGGCAATTGGAGTTCCGGCTGCTGAAATTCCTACCAGTACTTCTCGTGGCGTTGAGACATTCTTTGATGGGGTGAAATTCGATCCCGAAAAACCAGAGGAATACTTAAAAAGCCTCAAAATCAAGAAAGTCTAACTGAATTTTGGATTTTGGAATTAATAACAGCCATCTAAGTTCTACAACTTCTCACTTAGGAGGTTATATCAAATCTGGTTAAAAGGCCATAAAACCTGTAAGGGCGGGTTTTGATGCCAAGTTTTCGAGAGTATCCAAAGCTGATTTCTAAACCCGCCCCTAGGATAATCTGGTGATTCAAACGGATTTGATATTAATCCAAAATCTAAAATTTTGCCTCTCATCTAACCCTATTCCCCTCCTCCATTACCACCCATGACAGCCAATATCGAAAGCCGCTCTCCACGTAAAGCTAAACAAAAAAATCTTATTTCCATAGTCAATAAACACCTGCAAAAAATTATCCGTCCACTAATTGCGCTCACAATTTTCCTCGTTATCTGGCAACTTCTCTGCTCCGATCCCAACTCCAATTTACCCAGTCCCCTCACTACTTTTCAGGAAACTTGGGACCCTCTGATTATCAACCCTTTCTTTGATAACGGGGGTACAGATAAAGGGTTAGGTTTACAAATTGCCGCTAGCTTGGGACGGGTTGCCATTGGCTTTTCTCTTTCAGCAATTGTAGGAATTGCACTAGGGATTTTAATTGGTAGTAATCCATTGGTTTATGATGCTTTAGACCCCATTTTTCAAGTTCTACGGACTGTCCCCCCTCTAGCTTGGCTACCGATTTCTTTAGCGGCCTTTCGCGATAGCCAACCTTCAGCTATTTTTGTAATTTTCATTACAGCAATTTGGCCAATTATTATTAATACAACCGTAGGGGTTCAACAAATTCCTCAAGATTACCGAAATGTTGCTCGTGTGTTGCGATTATCCCGTACTAAGTACTTCTTAAAGGTTTTATTTCCTGCCTCAGTTCCCTATATCTTCACGGGGCTACGAATCGGAATCGGTTTATCGTGGTTGGCAATTGTGGCAGCAGAAATGCTAGTAGGTGGTGTAGGAATTGGCTTCTTTATTTGGGATGCTTGGAACAGTTCTCGACTCACTGAAATTATCTTAGCCTTGGTTTATGTGGGGGTTGTGGGTCTTTTCTTAGATCGAATGGTGGCATTTGTTGCGTCTAAAGTTGTCCCTGAAGAACAGAAACAGTCATAACTCTGCAGTCGTTAGTGATTGATTTGGCAAATAACAAAGAACAAGTAACAAACAACTAAGGACTCAGGAGCAAGCCAATGTCAGTATTTGTCGAAGTTGACCACATTGATAGAGTATTTCCCCTGCCTAATGGGGGCAGCTATGTAGCGCTGAAAAATATTGAGCTGAAGATTAAACAAGGTGAATTTGTTTCCTTAATTGGACATTCCGGTTGTGGGAAATCAACACTTTTGAATATCATTGCCGGGCTGGATAAACCGACTCATGGCGGCGTTATTCTCGAAGGGCGACAAGTGACCCAACCAGGGCCTGATCGCATGGTTGTATTCCAAAATTATTCTCTACTTCCTTGGCTCACCGTGCGAGAAAATATCGCCTTGGGTGTGGATGAAGTCATGGCAAAACGACCGAAAGGTGAACGTAAAGCCATTGTCGAACATCATATTGAACTCGTCGGGCTACGACACGCGGCCAATAAGCGCCCCAGTGAACTGTCGGGTGGGATGAAACAGCGAGTTGCGATCGCGCGAGCTCTAGCGTTGCGTCCTAAATTGCTGCTGTTGGACGAACCCTTTGGTGCCTTGGACGCCCTAACACGCGGGGGTTTGCAAGAGCAGTTAATGAAAATCTGCGAAGAAAGCCATGTAACCTGTATCATGGTCACGCACGATGTGGATGAAGCACTATTGTTATCTGACCGCATCGTAATGCTCACCAATGGGCCAGAATCCCACATCGGACAAATCATTGATGTGGACATTCCTCGCCCTCGTCAACGCATGGAAGTTGTGAATCATCCCAGCTACTACAGCTTACGCAATGAGATGATTTACTTCCTCAATCAGCAGAAGAAAGAGAAGCTACGTAAGGCGGGTAAGTTGAAGGTAATTGCTCGCAATGGCTTGGAAAAAGTTAATTTGGATATTGGCTTTATTCCCTTGACCGATTGTGCGCCGATGGTGGTGGCCAAAGAGAAGGGCTTCTTTGAGAAATATGGCTTAGAAGAAGTGACCTTAAACCGGGAACCTAGCTGGCAAGCGATCGCCAAAGGCATTGCTACAGGACGCTTAGATGCGGCCACCATGGTGGCAGGAATGCCCCTGTCTCTGACAATGGGGGCGGGAAATAAATCCCCAATCCCTGTCGTGAGTGCCTTAACTTTGTCCCGTAATGGCAATGCGATTACTTTCAGTAAGCGTTTATACGACCAAGGGGTTCGTACCCTAGCCGATTTCCAAACTGCCATTCAACAGACACCGGATAAAGTCCATACCTTGGGCATGGTGTACCCTTCTTCCATGCATAACCTGTTGCTACGTTACTGGTTGGCATCGGGAGGCATTGACCCTGATCGGGATGTGGCCTTAACCGTGATTCCTCCTGCACAGATGATTTCCAATCTCAAAGCAGGAAACATCGATGGTTACTGTGTGGGTGAACCTTGGAACTCCCGTGCAGTCAATGAAGGGCATGGCTTTGTCATGGCTACGGATTTAGACATTTTCCCGGAACATATTGAAAAGGTTCTAGGTGTTCGCGAAGATTGGGCAAATCAATATCCTCAAACTCATCTAGCACTAGTTAAAGCCCTGTTGGAAGCTTGCGCGTACTGCGATGATATGCGTAACCGGGAAGAAATTTTAGGATTACTAACCCAAGAGCAATACGTGGGTGCAGTGGCTGAAGACCTTAGTCCAGGCTTTATCGACCCTTACGACAAGGGAATAGATGCTGAACCCCAAATAATGCAACGCTTCAATCAGTTCTACGTGAACAAAACCAATTGTCCCGATCGGGTAGAAGGGTTATGGATTATGACGGAGCTAGCTCGGTGGGGAATTGCTCCCTTCCCGAAAAACTGGCTCAGTATCATTGAGCGGGTATGGCGCACCGATATCTTCGGTGAAGCGGCCAGGCAGTTAGAACTGTTGGATATCGAACGCGATCGCACACCGATTCAACTGTTCGACGGCACCATTTTTGACCCTGATGACCCGATTGGATACCTCAACAGTTTAGACATCAAACGCCAAATTCGTATCGAAGAATTTGATATTGATGCTGTTAAAACCTCGGTCGTTTAAAGCAGTGACCGAAGACGCTGCAATGCCACCGTCCTAACTTGGTTCTAATTGCTGCTGATCAATAAACCTTATACCCTACAAACTCTCCCCTACATACCACCATGACAGCACTGGACAGTAACGCTACATTTAATTCCAAGCCTAAACCTGAAACCGCAACGCTGAAAACCGGTGAACCCTTTCTCGCCATTGAAGATGTTGCCAAAGTTTATCCTACGCCAAGTGGCCCTTATACCGTTCTCAGTGGTGTTAACTTGACCATTCAAGAAGGAGAATTTGTTTGCTTAATTGGTCACTCCGGTTGTGGTAAATCTACCCTTTTAAACATGGTGGCAGGGTTTTCACGCCCTACTTATGGTGAAGTTAGACTGCATGGCCAGCGCATTACTGAACCCGGCCCAGACCGGATGATGGTGTTTCAAAACTACGCCCTACTCCCTTGGTTGAGCGTGTTTGAAAATGTTTATCTGGGTGTAGATTCGGTTTATCCCAACAAAACCCACGCCGAAAAACGAGCGATCGTGCGGGAACATTTAGAGATGGTGGGATTGACTGAAGCGGTGGATAAAAAGCCCTCGCAAATATCCGGAGGAATGAAGCAACGAGTGGCGATCGCGCGAGCGTTATCCATTCGTCCTGAAATATTGATTTTGGATGAGCCGTTTGGGGCATTAGATGCAATTACTAAAGAAGAATTGCAAGAAGAATTGCTGAAAATTTGGACTGAACATCGAGTCACCGTGTTGATGATTACTCATGACATTGATGAAGCCCTATTTTTAGCTGATCGTGTCGTAATGATGACCAATGGCCCTGCGGCTCATATTGGTGAAGTCATGGACGTTCCTTTTAGCCGTCCCAGAAAACGTGCTCGTCTCATCGAAGATCCCCGCTACTACGAACTGCGAAACTATGCTCTTGATTTCTTATTCCGACGTTTCGCCCATGATGATGCGGCTTAGTTGTTTGTTGTTTGTTGTTTGTTGTTAGTCGATTTTGTATTAACTTATACCATCTCCCATTAAAGGTGTTACATTCGACCCCCCTAACCCCCCTTATTAAGGGGGGAAAGTAGAAAAAGAGGGGAACAAGGAATTATCTGTAACAAGTATTTAGTGAATTGGTATTAAGAGTTTTACTTACTAATCACCCAATAACCAACAACTAATAACCAACAACTAATAACAAATTGGAGGTGTGTCAGTGACAGATAGTGTAAAAACCCTGTGTCCATACTGTGGTGTTGGCTGCGGGTTAGAGGTGAGTCCCCCGGCACAACGGGGTAAAGCAGTCAATCGAGATAGTGAGGGGACACCGATTTGGAAAGTACGGGGCGATCGCGCCCATCCTTCCAGTCAAGGGATGGTTTGTGTTAAAGGGGCTACTGTCACTGAAGCCACTCATAAAAATCGTTTGCGCTATCCGATGATGCGCGATTCATTGAATGAACCATTCCAACAAGTAAGTTGGGAGGAAGCGCTCAATCGCATCGTTAGCCATTTACAAAAAGTTCTGGCAACAACTGGCCCCGATGCTATTTGTATGTATGGTTCCGGCCAGTTGCAAACTGAAGATTATTATGTTGTCCAAAAACTACTTAAAGGGTGTTTGGGAACGAATAACTTTGATTCCAATTCCCGGTTATGTATGTCTTCTGCGGTTGCCGGTTATACCCAAAGCTTGGGTTCGGATGGGCCTCCCTGCTGCTATGAAGATTTGGAACTAACCGATTGTGCTTTTTTAATCGGTACGAATGCGGCTGAGTGTCACCCAATTATTTTTAATCGTCTAGCTAAACATCATAAGAAAAATCGCCATGTCAAGATGATTGTGGTAGACCCGCGACGTACACCAACCGCAGAAGTGGCTGATTTACATTTAGCGATTCGTCCGGGTACAGATATAGATTTACTTAATGGTATTGCTCACTTACTATTGCGTTGGGGCAAAATCGATCATCTGTTTATTGATGAATGTACAACGAACTTTCCGGCCTATACAGAAGTTATTAAATACTATCGACCTGAAATCGTTACTGAACGATGTGGAATTACAGAGAAAGAATTAGAAACAGCCGCCCGATATTGGAGTGAGTCTGAACGCCTACTCTCCATGTGGTCGATGGGTGTAAACCAATCCACAGAAGGAACCGCCAAGGTGCGTACCTTGATTAATTTGCACCTGATGACGGGTCAAATTGGTAAACCGGGTGCAGGCCCTTTTTCTCTCACCGGTCAACCTAACGCCATGGGAGGACGGGAAACTGGGGGATTGTCCCATATCTTACCGGGATATCGCTCAGTGAAAAACCCTGAAGATCGAGCCGAACTCGAGCAATTTTGGGGACTTAAGCCGGGACAAATTTCACCTCATCCCGGTCGCAACGCCTGGGATATCATCACAGGTTTGGAAACCGGAGAAGTCGAGTGTCTCTGGATTGCAGCGACAAATCCTGCTGTGAGTATGCCGGATTTGGAGCGAACTAAGGCGGCTTTGATGCGATCGCCCTTTACGATTTGCCAAGACGCCTATTACCCCACAGAAACGGCGGCCTACGCTCATGTTCTACTCCCTTCCTCTCAATGGGGCGAAAAGACGGGAACCATGACGAATTCTGAACGCATGGTGACTTTATGTCAGGCATTTACTAACCCTCCGGGAGAGGCAAAAGCGGATTGGGAAATCTTTGCTGAAGTCGGGCGTCGGTTGGGTTTTGCTGACCAGTTTGCCTTCCAAACCTCAGCCCAAGTTTATGCGGAATTCGTGCAACTGACTCGCGGACGTGTCTGCGATATGTCGGGTATTAGTCACGAACGTTTGCAAGCAAGTCCTATACAGTGGCCTTGTCCGGATGGGAGTCGGGAGTTGGGAGTCGGGAGTCGGGGGGAAGAAGGGCAAACTGCAACCAAACGGCTTTATATAGATTTACGCTTTCCTACCCCTGATGGACGGGCTCGGTTTGGGGCGTATCACTCACGGGGATTAGCAGAACCACCCGATTCAAACTATCCTTTTGTCTTGACAACGGGGCGGCTTTATGGCCACTGGCATACCCAAACTCGCACGGGGCGCATTCCTAAGATTGTGCAAATGTACCCCCATCCTTTTATGGAAATTCATCCCCGTGATGCGAAGCAATTGGGGATTGAGGAGGGGAGTATGGTGGAAGTGCGATCGCGCCGTGGAATGAGTCGCTTTCCGGCTAAAATTACAAAAGCTATTGCTCCCGGTACGGTGTTTGTTCCCCTGCACTGGGGCGCACTTTGGGCGGATAAGGCAGAAGCTAACGCCCTAACTCATCCTGAATCTTGTCCGGATTCTCTGCAACCGGAATTAAAAGCTTGTGCGGTGCAATTATTGCCTGTAACTGCTGAAACTGAACAGGTAGTTGAAGACTTTTCGCTTCAAACGAATCAATCTAATATTTTCGTCCCACCTGTTTCAGTGTGAATTGTGAATTGGAGTGAAGCAACTTGACTCCTGAACTGTACTGTAATTTAAGTTTATAACTAAATGGTTAGCTAATTAAATAGTAGGTTAAAGAAACCACGACAGTAGGGATACACTCTTATCGTATCCCTACTATATTCTTAGATAATAAAATCATAATTTAAGCACCCATCTAAAGTTATAAATAACGATAAATATATATCTAAAGTATAGTTTGTACAAGCCAAGGGTTTATTGGTAACAAAATCTACTGTTTCGCCCTCCTGATTCCCTTAACTTAAACGAAAAGTTTTAGTAGATCAAAGTAACTTGTCAATTGGGTGTTTATTCAAACACTCCAGACCCGTATGCCAGGAGGTAAGTTGTGACTACAACAGACGATAAAAAACAAAAATTGAACAAAATTGAAAAAGCAAAAGCGAAAAAACACCCGATATTTCTCAGGCAAGAGTTGGAAGACTTTGCCAAGATTGGCTGGGAGGCAATGGATGAATTTGATCGCGACATTGGTTTAAAGTGGCTCGGTTTTTTCCATCGCCCAGTCACTCCTGGCTTATTCATGTTGCGGATGCGGATACCCAATGGCATTTTGACGAGTGGCCAGATGCGAGTATTGGCAGATATTGTGCAGCGCTACTGTAAAGGTTCAGGTTTTCAAAACCAAGGCAATGCTGACATCACCACTCGGCAAAACTTCCAACTACGGGGTATCCGAATTGAAGATATACCGGATATTTTTGACCGATTACTGAAAGCCGGTTTAACTAGCGTACAGTCAGGAATGGACAATGTTCGCAATATTACCGGTTCACCTGTTGCTGGCATTGATGCGGATGAATTGATTGATACACGGGGATTAGTTCGCAATCTTCAAGATATGATTACCAGTCAGGGTGAAGGGAATCCCGCACTCAGTAACCTACCCCGAAAATTCAACATTGCTGTTGCTGGAGGACGCGATAATTCCGTCCATGCTGAAATCAATGATTTGGGTTATTTACCCGCTTATAAAAACGGAAAATTAGGGTTTAACATCATCGTTGGCGGCTACTTTGCGCCTAAACAGTATGTAGCAGCCATTCCTCTCAATGCTTGGATTCCCCCAGAAGATGTGGTTTCCCTTGCTGAAGCCATGTTAATTGTCTATCGGGACAACGGCCGTCGCGCCAGTCGGCAAAAGTGCCGGATGATGCATTTAATTGAAGAATGGGGACTTGAAAAGTTTCGAGCAGAAATTGAAAAACAACTCGGACATCCCTTAGAATCGGCTGCCGAAAAAGATGAAATCGATTGGGAAAAACGCGACCACATCGGCGCTTATCAACAAAAGCAACCCGGATTAAATTACGTGGGTTTGCACGTTCCCATCGGTCGCATTTATCCTTCAGAAATGTTTGAATTGGCTCGGATGGCAGAAGTTTATGGCAGTGGCGAAATCCGCCTGACTGTGGAGCAAAACCTGATTATTCCTAACATCCCTGATTCGCGATTGGAGCATTTCTTAAACGAACCTCTGGTTCAAGAACGTTTCACCATTAATCCCGAAAAATTAAATCGAGCATTAGTATCTTGCACCGGGAATGAATTCTGTGGTTATGCTCTCATCGAAACTAAAAATCGCGCTTTGGCGATGATTAAAGAACTAGAAACTGAACTAAATATGCCCAAACCTGTGCGAATTCACTGGACGGGTTGCCCCAATTCCTGCGGCCAACCTCAAGTGGCAGATATTGGTTTAATTGGCACGAAAACGCGCAAGGATGGTGAAACTGTAGAAGCTGCCGATATCTGGATGGGCGGCAAGGTTGGAAAAGATGCCCATTTGGGTGAAGAAATTATGAAAAGAGTTCCTTGTGATGAACTTAAAGACGTGCTACGTGGATTACTCATGGAGCATTTTGAAGCACAACCCAAAGCAGAACCAGTGCAACAACGAGAAGAAGTCATGGTTGGTTAGTGAATTCAAAATTCAAAATTCAAAATGAATAGTTTTGAATTGGAGTTTGGGAAGAATAGAAAATTCCAGTTTTTTAATTTTGAATCAATTAGCGTTGCCTTTGGTAGCAGGTCTAGCTCATGCCGTTTAGCTAAAGGAAGACTTATATGTTAGGAGAAGTATGGTCATTTCGCGGCCGTTACCGAATCTTACATTTAACTTGGTTTGCGTTCTTTCTCACATTTCTCGTTTGGTTTAATTTTGCCCCTTTTGCTGACACGGTGAAGGCGGATTTAAACCTTACTGAACCGCAACTAAGAACCATTGCTATTTGCAATTTAGCCCTGACAGTTCCCGCCCGGATTATTGTGGGAATGGTGTTAGACCGTTTGGGGCCGCGTAAAACGTTCTCGGCTATCTTAATTTATGCGGCTATTCCCTGCATTACCTTTGCGTTATCGCAGAATTTTAGCCAATTAGTTTGGAGTCGTTTGGCTTTAAGTATTGTGGGGTGTGGGTTTGTTGTGGGTATTCGCATGGTGGCGGAATGGTTTCCCCCCAAAGAAATTGGTTTGGCAGAAGGAATTTATGGGGGTTGGGGAAACTTTGGATCGGCAGCCGCAGCGTTTACACTGCCTACAATTGGCACTCTCGTTGCAGTTTTCACGGCGGGTCAAGTAAACTGGCGATTGGCGATCGCACTGACTGGTATTATTTCTGCTATCTATGGCGTCATTTACTACAATAACGTCCAAGATACGCCACCCGGTAAAGTGTACCAGCGACCTGAACGTGCGAGTGGGTTGGAAGTCACGACGAAAAAAGACTTCTGGTTATTGCTGCTGATGAACATTCCCTTAGTGGGAATTTTGGGTGTACTCGCTTGGCGCTTGAGTAAAGTCCAATTCCTCAGTCCAACGGCATTGTATATTACTTGGTTGCTGTTGATTGGTTTGTATCTATTCCAAGCTTACGGTGCCTGGAAGGCCAACGAAAACTTGATGACTGGACACAAGCGCTATACCCCTGACGACCGATACAAGTTTAACCAAGTGGCCATTTTAGAACTCGCTTATCTTGCCTGTTTTGGGTCAGAACTCGCCGTCGTTTCTATGCTGCCAGCTTTTTTTGAGCGAACCTTTGGTTTAAGCATAGCGTTTGCCGGTGCGATCGCGTCAAGTTATGCCTTCATGAATTTAGTTGCCCGTCCGGGTGGTGGCTTAATTTCTGACAAAATTGGTAGCCGCAAATGGACGCTAACGGCAGTGTTAGCACTGATGGGAATGGGCTATCTGACTATGAGTTTGATTGACGGGAATTGGTTATTGGGTATTGCTGTCCTCATGGCCATGGCCACCGGTTTCTTTGTCATGGCCGCAGAAGGAGCAACTTATGCGATCGTACCGTTAGTGAAGCCGCGAGTAACCGGTCAAATTGCTGGAAATGTCGGCGCTTATGGCAATGTGGGCGGGGTAACATTCCTGACATTGTTCAGTTTGTTACCTCAAGGTGATACAGGAAACCGGATTTTTTTTGGTGCAGTCGGCATGGTTGCCCTCATCATTGCTTTCTTGTGTGGATTTATTCTCAGAGAACCTGCTCATTCCCATGATGAGGCCGAACAACCGGAAATGGCAGCTCAATCGTTGACTTTAGCAGATAGACAAGAATAGTTCTTAGTTGTTTGTCGTTTGTTGTTTGTTACTGATTGCAACCTTACAAGAAAATACATAGATAACAAATAACAAGTGCGTGGGGTAGGTATCCTACCTGCCTCTACCAACCAACATTTTCAGCCAAAAACTCTACTAGTACCGCTAGGCGGAATTCAAAATTCAAAATTCAAAATTCAAAATGCTTATATGGAAAGCGTTACAGCGATTTTGAATGGTAGTCTTATTTCCGCCGTAATGTACTAGTTCATCGCATTGATTCTGAGTTGAATTTTAGTTTGTAGTGAGCGCTAAAGCGCAACTACGAACCGATTACAACTAATGCGATAGAGCACTACGTTAACAACAATATTTTGATTCATCATGACTAAAACACTCTGTCCCTACTGTGGTGTGGGCTGTGGTTTAGAAGTGTCTCCACCTGCCCAAGTCGGTAAGCCAACGTACCGCGACAATGAAGGTACGCCTATTTGGAAAGTACTGGGCGATCGCAATCATCCCTCTAGTCAAGGCAAAGTTTGTGTCAAAGGGGCTACCATTTCCGAATCCCTGCACAAAAACCGATTGTTGTATCCCATGATGCGGGATTCCCTGGATGCAGAATTCCGTCGGGTGAGTTGGGATGAAGCCCTCAATCGTATTGTCCAGCAAATTCAAACTGTTCGTGCCACTCAAGGGCCAGATGCACTATGTATGTATGGTTCGGGTCAGTTTCAAACCGAAGATTACTATATTGCCCAAAAACTGATCAAAGGTTGTTTGGGGACAAATAACTTTGATACCAACTCCCGCCTGTGTATGGCCTCCGCCATTATTGCCTATCTTCACAGCTTTGGTTCTGATGGTCCCCCTTGCTGCTATGATGACTTGGAACTTACAGACTGTGCTTTTTTAATTGGGACTAACACAGCCGAATGTCACCCAATTATTTACAACCGTCTGCGGAAACACCACAAAAAGAACCGTAAAGTCAAAATGATTGTGGTTGACCCCCGTCGGACTTCCACCGCAGAAGATGCTGATTTGCACTTAGCGATTCGACCGGGAACGGATATCGATTTACTCAATGGTATTGCCCACTTGCTACTACGATGGGGCAAAATCGATCATCTGTTTATTGATGAATGTACAACGGGCTTTTCTGAGTTTGCGAGAATCATTCAGCGCTACCCACCCCAGATTGTAGCCGATCGCTGCGGCATTACAGCCAAGGAGGTGGAAACGGCAGCTCAATGGTGGAGTGAGTCAGACACAGTGCTATCGCTGTGGGCAATGGGCGTCAATCAATCGAGTGAAGGTACGGCAAAAGCCCGAACACTGATTAATTTACATCTCATGACGGGTCAAATTGGCAAACCAGGCGCGGGGCCATTTTCCCTCACCGGTCAGCCCAACGCCATGGGAGGACGGGAAACCGGAGGAACTTGTCATACATTACCCGGCTATCGCTTAGTAAAAAATCCCCAACATCGCGCAGAAATCGAGCAGTTTTGGGGACTCAAACCCGGACAGATTGCACCCTATCCCGGTCGTACCGCCTGGGAGATGATAACAGGATTAGAAACGGGTGACGTGGGATTTGTTTGGATTGCGGCCACGAATCCTGCTGTAAGTATGCCGGATTTGGAGCGAACCAAAGCGGCGTTGATGCGATCGCCTTTTACAGTCTACCAGGATGCCTATTACCCCACAGAAACCGCAGCCTACGCCCACATCCTACTTCCTGCGAATCAGTGGAGTGAGAAAACGGGTACGATGACCAATTCTGAACGGGTAGTCACGTTATGTCCCGAGTTTCGTCCCTCACCTGGAGAAGCGAAAGCGGATTGGGAAATCTTTGCAGAAGTCGGGCGAAGATTGGGTTTTGCTGACCAGTTTGCCTTCCAAACCTCAGCCCAAGTTTATGCAGAATTCGTGCAACTGACTCGCGGGCGTGTCTGCGATATGACGGGTATTAGTCACCAACGTTTGCAAGAAAGTCCTATGCAGTGGCCTTATCCGGATGGAAGTCAGGAGTCAGGAGTCCAGACTCCAAAAAGGCTTTATACCGATTTACGTTTCCCTACCCCTGACGGACGGGCACAATTTGGGGCGTATCACTCACGGGGATTAGCAGAACCCCCCAATTCAGACTATCCTTTTGTCTTGACAACGGGGCGGCTTTATGGTCACTGGCATACCCAAACCCGCACCGGACGGATTGAGAAAATTCAGAAGATGCACGCCCAACCGTTTATCGAAATCCATCCTCGCGATGCTAAACACTTGGGAATTGAGGATGAAAACTGGGTAGAAGTGCGATCGCGTCGCGGAAGCAGTCGCTTTCCGGCTAAAATCACAAAAGCCATTGCTCCGGGTACAGTGTTTGTTCCCATGCACTGGGGCGCACTTTGGGCGGATAATGCAGAAGCGAACGCCCTAACTCACCCCGAATCTTGTCCCGATTCCTTGCAACCCGAATTGAAAGCTTGTGCGGTGCAATTGTTGCCTGTAACGGCTGAAGTGATTGCAGATAGGCAATCCATTGAGTCTAAGACTACTGAATTCCGTTCATCGCCACTTTCTGTTTGAGGGTTATAAAATGCGAGCTCACCCACCCCCAGCACAATGAGCCAGATTAATTCTGATTTATTGCAACAAAATGTAACCGTTTAGATGGTAATATCGTTTGGGCGGCTGTCTCTTAAAAATATATGCGGCTGTTAAAAAGATTTTTCCATCTATTTCGGCATTCGTGTAGTAATCAGAGTTTTCTGCATGGTATAGACTGGCTAGAGGGTTTCGTCGCCAAGATTCTATCTATCGTGATGGCGGGAGTTATTCTAGTGGCAGTGGGGGACTTAATTATCGTCCTCTTTCAAGAACTGTTTTCTCCTCCTTTAGAATTTCTGGACAAGACTCTGTTTGAGATTTTTGGGATATTTTTGAATGTCTTGATTGCTCTAGAAATTCTGGAAAATATTACCGTCTATCTGCGAAAAAGTGTTGTTTTAGTCGAATTAGTCATTGTTACTTCCTTAGTGGCAGTGGCTCGGAAAATTATTATTCTTGACCTCACCAAGTATACAGGATTTGAAATTATTGGTTTAGCGATCGCTATTCTGGCTTTATCAATTAGCTACTGGATAGTTCGTCGCACTCATCCTCGAAACGAGAAGGATAAACCATAGAATTCTGTAAATCGGGAGTCAGGAGTTGTAGGGATGTACCGACGTGCGCCTGTATAGAAGTAACAAGCCTGGAGAGAGGAATCAATAATATCAAATCCGGTTAAAGGGCTATACAATCTGTAAGGGCTCAATGCGAGAATCAGCTTTGAACAGTACCGAAAACTCAACATCAAAACCCGCCCCTACGATAACCTGGTGATTCAAACAAATTTGATATAAATTTGGTTTAAACGTGTGAATTTATTTTTTCAATTAAATCTAAAATCCAATGACTCAATTCTTCAACTTTGAAGCTGATTTTGTCGAATCTTTACGCTGTATTCCTATGCAAGTACGGATGAAACTAGACACTTGTGGAGTTAAGCTAAAATTGGCGCATTGGCATCAATTTAGCCAGGAAGAACGTCAAACACTGGTAGAAATGCCTTGTACAACAGCAGAGGAAAGCGAAACCTATCGGCAATATTTGCAAAACCTGGTTATAGAACATACCGGTGTACCTGCATCTAATCTTCCAATTGAGTCTCATCCCGCTTGGTTAGATGCCAAAACTATCCCTGAGAGTGTTCAAGAAAAAGCGCACGAAATTGAAGTATCTCTGACTATGGAGCAATGGCAAGCATTAACTCCCGCCCAACGTTTTGCCCTGATTAAATTGAGTCGCCCTAGTCATGAAAACAAGAACTTTTTACCGGCGTTGAAGGAATTTCAGTTAGTTAAATAGCCATTAAAGGCTAAGCGATATCCCCTAATCCTGTGCTGCAAGAAGTTGGGGATATCAATCGCTAAATAGAATTTTTATATTACGACTGACTAACTTTTTTCAAAGTCGCTTCCAAACTCTCAAGTTGAGCACCATCTGTAACTACTTCTCCATTCATAATTAAAAAAGGAGTCCCTGTAACTCCAATTTTTTTTGCCATTTCTACATCTTTTTGAATGGCTTGAGTTGCCGCTTCGCTATTTCGGTCTTGATTAAACTTTTTGAGGTCGAGATTTAATTTTTTAGCGGTTTCAACATATAAAGCTTCACTTAATTTTTGTTGATTTTCAAACAGTGCATCTTGAAACTCCCAGAATTTCCCTTGTTGTTGTGCTGCCCACGACGCTTTTGCGGCAGGCATAGCTTCAGGATGAATTTGGGTAAGGGGTAAATGTTTGTAGACTAAGGTGACTTGATTTTGATGAGCCGCCATGAACTTCTCCAGCGTTTCATGTGCACTAGCACAATAAGGGCATTGAAAATCTGAGAATTCCAAAAGCACGATTTTTGCCTCTTTTGCACCAGTGCTTGGAGAGTCACCAATCACGGATTTAGGATTGGTTTTCATTTGTTGCACAAAGGCTTGCTGTTGCTGCTGTTGTTCCTGTGCTTGTTTCTGTTGATACGCTTGCACCGACTCTATAAGAACCTGGGGATTGTTGCGAACAACCTGTAAAACTTTAGCTTCAAAATCGGAATCAACTTTCTGATTATTACCACCAGCTTGAGTAGGCTGGGTTGAACAGCTAACCATGGCAATGCACAAAACCAAGGACACTAACTTCAATATCCACTGCAACTTAAAACGACGACTGAGAGATAAAGGGCTCATACTAATCCAAGATAGAGTCTCAAGAGTACACTTAATCATGGCACATCTTGCTGTGACTATGAGGATAGGGCACAATCATCTCAACTCCAACATCTGCAAGTGATGCGGTTTCACTAACGGTTATAATTCTTGTGATATTTTCTCTAGAATCTAGCGTTAGTCAATCCCAAAAATCACCAATCTCAAACCCAAAATTATTTAACCCATCAATGGTTCATAGACGTATGACAAATCACTATCATCGGGTGAATCTCTATCTGCCAGAGGAACTCTACCAAACTCTAGTCACTCATCAAGAACAACAAAAGTTGGAGTCAGCTTCAGATGCTGTTGTTGAAATTTTGTCTCAGTTTTTTAAGGAAAACAATCCAGTTAAAAACTATGCTACTGAGGAGCAGCTAAAAGTATTAGAGAAGAAAGTGACTCACCTCAACCAACAAGTGACTCAGTTATACCAAATTCTTGCCAATTCTGCTCCCCATGAAGCGGCTAAAATAATATCGAGTGAGAGTAATGACTACGCTCTTGCAGAGGATAGCTTTGAGGAAGAAGAGGATGAACCCGACGAAATTCTCTATGATTTCCTAGAACCTGGAAGCCCTCACCCATAATCCTAAACCGTAAGAAACACTCCTATACATTTGACTTAATGATGTCTTCTCCTACCGCAACACTACTCATTTCCTGCCCCGACCAACGGGGACTCGTCGCTAAAATTGCTAATTTTATTTACTCTAATGGGGGTAATATTATTCATGCTGACCAACATACAGACTTTGCGGCTGGATTATTTCTCACCCGCATTGAATGGCAACTAGAAGGGTTCAATTTGCCACGAGATTTGATTGGGCCAGCCTTTAATGCCATCGCCCAACCCTTACAAGCCGATTGGCAACTTCACTTTTCAGATACTCTCCCTCGCATTGCCATCTGGGTCAGTTTGCAAGACCATTGCTTATTAGACCTACTGTGGCGAAAACGGGCTAACGAATTTTCAGCCGAGATTCCTTTAATTATTAGTAATCATACCGCACTTCAAGCTGTAAGCGAGCAATTTGGTGCAGAATTTATGCATATTCCTATTAATAAAGAAAATAAAGCCGAACAAGAAACTAAACAGTTAGAAATTTTGCGTCAGTATAATATTGATTTAGTCATTCTTGCTAAATATATGCAGGTTTTGAGTGATGAATTTATTGCTCAGTTTCCCAAAATTATTAATATTCATCACTCATTTCTCCCAGCTTTTGTTGGGGCTAAACCTTATCACAAAGCCTATGAGAGAGGTGTGAAAATTATTGGCGCTACCGCTCATTACATTACTCCTGAACTGGATGCTGGCCCAATTATTGAACAAGATGTTGTGCGAGTGAGCCATCGAGATAGTGTGGCTGATTTAATTCGTAAAGGTAAGGATTTAGAACGAGTCGTTTTGGCTAGAGCAGTTCGCTTACATCTGCGCCATCAAGTACTCGTTTATGGTAATCGGACGGTTGTATTTGCCTAAATTTATTCCCATCATTCGTACTTACGAATTGTTAGTTTGAGGAGAGCCTATGCTATGGATACTCATTCAGAATCGGCTAATATTCCTACCGATGCTGTCCTAGCCGAACCCACATTACAGGCTTGGGATTCAGGTCAGGCTGTTATCGAATTACAAGAGTTACTATGCGCTCATGGTTTTAACCTGAGAGTGGATGGTGATTTTGGCAGTATCACAGAGGAGGCTGTAGCCGCCTATCAACGACAACAAGGATTAAGAGTGGATGGTATTGTCGGTCAAAAAACTTGGACGGCCTTAAAAACAACCGTTCAACCTGGTACTCGCATCCTCAAACAAGGATACACAGGAGCCGATGTTCGTTATCTGCAAGGGTTATTACAAATCCTAGGATATAATGTGCCTCATGATGGCAAATTTGGAGCTTCTACCCAGCAAGCTGTGATTGCCTTTCAACAAAAACATAAGTTAAAACCGGATGGTTTAGTAAGTTTCACAACTTGGACAGTATTACAAGGTAATCCTCCACTTCCGACTCCTCCAAAACAAACTCGATGGACATTTAATTGGGGCAAATGGTGGTAAGTTGTTGTGTACTTAATTCGTATGATGAGGTTTGCGAGGGTGCAGGGGTGCCAGGGTGCGGGGGAGAATGGATCATACAAATCTTTAATGCTGTCACAAGCGAAGAAGGTAAAAGTTTCTGTTGTTAAAATCCAGGCGACTGGAATTTAACAACGGTCAGCCAACGCATGATCTAAACTCTGGAACCCTTGCTCCAGAGTTGATTACACTTTAGTCAACAAACATTGACTATCTACCGAGAGATTAAAGACTGTTAAGGTGAGGGGGCAGCATTGGGTAATCTGGGAAATATTGACGCTTCCCTGGGCAACTATGCCAAGGCGATTGAGTACCATCAGCAGTCGCTAACCATCGCCAGTAAGATTCATGAGTGCCAAAGATGGAGAGCCCAACATGATTAGACTTCCTGGAATTAAAGTTTTAGCCCAAATTTACGAAAGTGCCAATTCTCTGGTCTATCGAGGGATTCGAGAACAAGACCACAAAGCAGTAATCCTCAAAATTCTGAAACAAGACTATCCCACACCCTCTGAACTAACCCGATATAAGCAGGAATATGAAATCACTCGCAATCTGAACATAGATGGTGTGGTTAAAGCTTATGCCTTAGAACCTTATCAAAGAACTCTGGTCATTATCTTAGAAGATTTTGGTGCATCATCCTTAAAGCAATTATTCAATGGCTCTGTAGATTCAGGGCATATCTTATCTCTAGCAAAATTCCTCAAGTTAGCCATCCAAATAGCAGAGATATTGGGCGTGATTCACGCTGCCAATATTATCCACAAAGATATTAATCCTGCCAACATCGTCTTTAACCCAGAAACAGAAGTTATCAAAATCATTGACTTTGGTATTTCCACTCAATTAACCCGCGAAAATCCTACGCTGAAAAATCCCAATGTTTTAGAAGGCACATTAGCCTACATGTCACCGGAGCAAACGGGACGAATGAATCGTTCTTTAGATTACCGCACTGACTTTTACTCTCTCGGCGTTACCTTCTACGAAATACTTACGGGACAGTTACCTTTTGAAAGTAACGATGCGTTGGAACTGGTGCATTATCATATCGCCAAACAGCCAATACCCCCTCATCTTTTAGGAGAACGAGAGGGGGCGAAAGTCAGAGGGGGAGAACCTTGCCCTAAAGCCGTTTCGGATATTGTCATGAAGCTGATGGCGAAAATGGCAGAGGAACGATATCAAAGTGCCTGGGGTCTCAAAGCTGATTTAGAAGAATGTCTCTTTCAGTTACAAGCTAATGGGACTATAGCAGATTTCCCTCTCAGTTCTAAGGATATTTCCAACAAGTTTCAAATTCCCCAAAAGCTTTACGGACGAGAGTCAGAAATTAAAACCTTACTAACAGCGTTTGATAGAGTGAGTCAAGGCTCAACTGAAATGATGCTAGTGGCAGGTTATTCCGGCATCGGTAAATCAGTGTTGGTGGCAGAAGTTCATAAACCCATCACTCAAAAGCGCGGGTATTTCATCTGGGGGAAATTTGACCAGTTTCAGCGCAATATTCCCTACTCAGCTGTTGTCAGTGCTTTCGCCGGATTGATGCGCCAACTGTTAACGGAAAGCTCTTCACAACTAAACCTTTGGCGAGAAAAACTCCTTGCTGCTTTTGGTTCCAATGGACAAGTGATTATTGAAGTGATTCCGGAAGTGGAATTGATTATAGGCAAGCAACCACCCGTGCCAGAATTAAGCCCCTCTGAGTCCCAGAATCGCTTTAATCTGGTTGTCCAAAACTTCATTCGGGCATTTTGTGCAAAAGATCATCCCTTAGTTATCTTTCTAGACGATTTGCAGTGGGCAGACTCGGCTACCCTCAAGTTAATCGAACTGATGATGACGGATACGGATACGCAATATCTGTTTCTCATTGGAGCCTATCGAGATAACGAAGTCAACCCCGCTCATCCGTTGATGATGACTCTTGATGGACTACGGAATGTTGGGGCAACTATCAACTTTATTACCTTAGCTCCCTTAGATAGCAAGCATATTAGCCAGTTAATTGCCGATACTTTGCACAGTGACGCCTCTTCAGTAAAACTCTTAGCCGAGTTGGTAGTGCATAAAACTGGAGGCAATCCTTTCTTTGTCTATGAGTTTCTCAAAACCCTACATGCCGAAAACTTGATAACTTTTGATTTTGAGCGTCACGGCTGGCAGTGGGATATTTCAAACATTGAAGCTAAGGGAATTACTGACAATGTGGTGGAGTTGATGATTGGCAAGTTGAAGAAACTGCCTCCAGTTACACAGCAAGTTTTACGTTTAGCAGCTTGTGTCGGTGCTGATTTCGACTTAAACACCCTTTCTCTCATCAGTGAAAAATCTACATCCGAAGTTTATAAAGACCTAACAGCAGCAGTTCAGTCCGGGTTAATCTTGACCACATCAGAGTTAGATGAAGAACTGTTAATTCAAGATTATAAATTCCTGCATGACCGCGTGCAGCAAGCAGCTTACTCGCTAATTGACGAAAAATATAAACAAGAAATCCACTTAAAAATTGGTCGCATTTTGCTGAAGAAATTTGAAAAAGATGAGTTAGAAGAACGAATTTTTGATATAGTCAATCACCTGAACAAAGGACAATCATTGCTCAGTGATAAATGGAAAAAAGAACAATTAGCTAGATTAAATTTAATCGCTGGAAGAAAAGCTAAATTCTCTTCAGCTTATCAACCCGCATTAATATATATAACGAACGGGATAAAAATTTTACCCCATAATAGCTGGGAAGAAGACTATAACCTGACATTTTCATATCACCTTGAAAAAGGTGAACTAGAATATTTAACTGCTAGCTGGGACGAAGCTTTATCAACTTTTGATGAAGCCCTCGAGCATATCGAGAATTTGTTAGATCGGTGTAAAGTCAATGAATATAAAGTGACGTTATATCGAATGAAAAATGATTTGGAATCCTCCTTATATCTGGGAGTACAGACGCTCGATCTATTGGGAATCAAGTTGAAAGCTTTTCCTGAAGAAGATGAACTTATAGCAGAAGTGAATCAGGCTAATGAGACAATTGCTGCCAGGAAAATTGAAAATTTTATAGACCTTCCTGAAATGCAAGACTCTGAAAAACTTGCTGCTATGGTACTCCTCAGAGAATGTGTACCTCCATCTTACTTTTTAGGGTCTAGATTGCTGTTCATACTAGGTATAAAAATGATTGAGCTATCGCTCACCTATGGGAACAGTCCTCACTCTTCAGTTGGGTATATCTATTATTCGTTAACACTTGCCTTTGTAGCGCAAGATTTTGAAACCGCCTATAAATTTGGAAATTTAGCCTTGAGATTGAACGATGAAAAGTATCAAATGAAGCGTTATGAAGCATTAATTTTGAATATGTGGGGAGGATTTGTTTCCCATTACACTGAACATCTCGATCGCTCTAGAGAGCATTTAATGAGAGGTTATTATAGCGGTGTAGAAAACGGTGCCTATCAATGGGCAGGATATTGTGCATGCAACTATTTGTTTATGTGTTTTTGGGGGACTGACTCGTTAAAAAAATTATCAGAGAAAATTGATAAGATTACACCCGGATTGAAAAAAATCGATCCCAACATGGTGCAATATTATTATGCGATTAAAGCGACCATTTACAATTTGATTGAACCTGTTGAGGATTGGAATGTTCTTGATGAATCTTTATGGCCGAATGCCAACGAAGTCCTTAAGTCTTGCCTGGAAAAAAATGATTTATTCACGGTATTTATAGAAATAGCCTGTAAATTGTCTTTAGCCAACTGGTATTCAGATTATGAGAAAGCGATAGACTATGCTAACTCTGTCGAAAAATATTTGATAGGCACGACGGGGGTTTTTATTAATTCGGCTTTCCATTTTCATCAATGTCTAGCCTTATCAGTTGGGTATGACTATGCTGTTGGTGAAAAACAGGCACAGTATGTGGAGAAGATTAAATCGAATCTTGAGAAATTCAAACTCTGGAGTAAACATTGTCCGAGTACCTACCTTCATCAACGTCTGCTAATCGAAGCTGAGTTGGCGCGAATTACAGGTAATGTTTTGGAAGCGCAGGATTTGTATGACCAAGCGATCTCCTCAGCCCGAGAAAATAAATTTTTGCAGAATGAAGCGCTAGCGTCGGAACTAGCCGCTAAGTTTTGGTTAGGGAAAGGTAAAGAGAAGATTGCTAAAGTCTATATGAGTGAAGCCCACTATGGCTACCAACACTGGGGTGCTCAACGCAAAGTGGAGGATTTAGAAGCCAAGTACCCGCAGTTACTTGTTAAATCATCTGCCACCAAAAGCATTACTTCTACGCACACAACAACTACCAATTCCACAAGTGGTAGCCAGTCAGGTGAAGCCTTAGATTTAGCTACATTCATGAAAGCCTCCCAAGCAATTTCCAGCGAAATTGTACTGGATAAATTACTCACCTCCTTGATGAGAATTATCATTGAAAATGCCGGAGCGCAAAAGGGCTTTTTGATTCTAGAAATTAAGGGAAAATTGCTGATTGAAGCTGAAGGCTCTGTGGATAAAGATGGCGTGACTGTGTTGCAGTCATTCCCCGTCAAGTCGGCGTGGGAACCTAGGGATAAACTTTTAATTTCTCACATAATTGTTAACTATGTGGCTCGCACGCGGGAAAGTATAGTATTGAGCGATGCTGCAAATGACCCTAAATTTGCTAATGCCTCCTACATCAAAGCGCATCAGCCTAAATCAATTTTGTGCTTTCCTCTCCAATATCAAGGTAAACTGGTAGGAATTATCTATTTAGAAAATAATCTAACCACAGAGGCTTTTACTTCTGATCGCATAGAACTCTTAAATCTGCTTTCCTCTCAGGCAGCAATTTCCATTGAAAATGCCCGTCTCTACAATAATCTCACCGAACTTAACCAAGCTTTTGAGCGCTTCGTCCCCCGCCAATTCCTCCAAATTTTGGATAAAAAAAGCATTATTGATGTTAAATTAGGCGACCAAGTTCAACAGGAAATGTCGGTACTCTTTTCCGATATTCGCGACTTCACAACGTTATCGGAAAGTATGACCTCGCAGGACAACTTCAACTTTATTAATTCCTATTTGTCTCGCATGGAACCAACCATTACTGCAAACCAAGGGTTTATTGATAAATATATTGGCGATGCAATTATGGCACTATTTAGCGGCGAGGCAGATAATCCAGTCAAAGCAGGAATTGATATGCTGCACCGTCTTACCGAATATAATCAACATCGTAGCAATTCTGGATACGTGCCGATTAAGATTGGCATTGGCATCAATACAGGTTCTTTAATGCTGGGTACGGTTGGGGCAAAGAACCGGATGGATAGCACGGTGATTAGCGATGCGGTGAATTTAGCCTCGCGGATAGAAAGCTTGACTAAACAATATGGAGTTTCGATGTTAATTAGTCACCACACTTTCCAGTTTTTGCCAGATTCTAACCAGTATGCTATCCGCCTGATCGATCGCGTACAAGTTAAGGGCAAATCAGAAACGGTATCAATTTTTGAAGTGTTTGATGCCGATCCCCCTGAGACTTATGAGGGCAAGGTAGCCACAAGAACAATGTTTGAAGAAGCTTTGTTACTCTACCATTGGCAAAAGCTTAGAGATGCGGAACGATTATTTGCTGAGTGCCTGCGCCGCAATCCTACAGATAAAGCGGCTCAAATTTATCAACAGCGTTGCACTCAACCCGATCAGGACTAATGTCTAGTTAAAGAGAAATTAGCCACCATAAAATAGTCGGCTGGATTATTAAACGCAGATTATTCAAAATATTTTTCCATCCAACTCTCTGATTCCATTGTTGATGTAAGGTTCCCTAAAGTTTCTTTAATGTTGCCTTTGAGATTCGTCATTACAAACGAAGTTGAATTAGCGGGCAAGGTTTCTGGGCTGAAGGGATGACAAGTAAGCTAAAGGCTCAATGAAACAATCTTTGTAGCGCCTTGAGCTTTAGGGGGCTGGTTACTATAACAATACCCAGCCCCCTAGAATTAACATTTATCTCAAATTGACTTTACGCGATCGCCCCTAGTACTCGATAGATTAGCGAGTTGATAATCCCCAGAGCAATGGCTCCAATCAACGCACTCCAAAATCCCCAACGTAAGCGAAATCCAGTCACTAACCAAGCGGCTAAACCAAAAATAATCGCGTTGAGAACAATGGCAAATAAGCCAAAAGTCAAGAGGGTAATCGGAAAAGCTAAGATAACCAGAATTGGGCGCAATAAGGCATTTAAAATCCCGAATACGGCGGCTGACCACAACGCTTTCCCGAAGGTGTCAATTTCCACACCCGTTGGGAGTTTGGAAATGATAAATAAGCTAATGGAAGTAACGACCCATGCAACAAGAAGACTGATAAGATCCATGTACGTACTCCTAAGCGCCAGTACTCTACACATTAAACCGGAATAGCATCACATCTCCTTCCTGTACAACATATTCTTTACCTTCACTCCGCACTAAGCCTTTTTCCTTAGCCGCATTCATGGAACCCATTGTTACTAGGTCTTTATAGGCAACGGTTTCAGCACGAATAAAACCGCGCTCAAAATCGGTGTGAATAGTCCCGGCAGCTTGCGGTGCTTTCATTCCCGCCTTAATCGTCCAAGCTCGAGTTTCCTTTGGCCCAGTGGTCAAAAACGTTCGCAACCCCAACAAGTCATAGGTGGCACGAATTAAAGATTTCAACCCCCCTTCTTGCACACCCAGAGATTCTAGGTAATCAGCACGTTCCTCTTCAGGTAACTCCACAAGTTCTGACTCCACTTGCGCCGATACTACCACCACTTGAGCTTGGTCTGAGGTTACAAATTGCCGCACTTGCTCCACCCATTCATTACCACTGGCTAAGTCATCTTCAGAGACATTAGCCGCGTAAATCACAGGCTTAGCCGTGAGTAACCCTAACACCTTAATCGACTCCGCTTCTTCTTCCGTTAAACTTACTTGCCTAGCCGCTTTACCTTCATTTAAAACTGCACTCAACTTTTCTAAAGCACCCAATTCTAGCTGAGCATCTTTACTTGTACGCGCCTGCTTGCGGGTTCGTTCCATTCGGCGTTCGACCTGTGCTAAATCAGATAAAGCCAATTCCAAATTGATGACTTCAATATCGCGCACAGGGTCAACAGAACCAGAGACATGGATAATGTCATCATCATCAAAGCAGCGCACTACATGCACAATCGCATCCACTTCTCGAATATTGGCCAGAAATTGGTTGCCTAATCCTTCCCCTTGACTGGCTCCTTTGACTAAACCGGCAATATCAACAAACTCAACCCGAGTTGGGACAATTTGCTCTGACTGCGAAAGTTTGCCCAGAACTTGCAGCCGTTCGTCCGGCACTGCCACGACCCCGACATTCGGTTCAATGGTGCAAAATGGGAAGTTAGCGGCATCCGCCTTGGCATTGGCTACCAAGGCATTAAACAAAGTGGATTTGCCAACATTGGGCAGTCCGACAATTCCGGCTCTTAGCATGGTATTTGAAAATGAGTTAGGTCAGGGATTCAACTCAATCATTTTAATAACTCGCTTCGGAAAAATGCTTGCCAAAAGATGCAATTCCCAAATTAGTGCAGCACTCTCTTTGCTCCGGGCATAGGCTACACTCGCCGGATGTTCACCGACCATGAGTACAGCCAGTCCTGGAGTCCGTCCCAAAGTTGAGATGAGTTGAGACTGAATTTGTTCAGCTAGGGCTTACCCTCTAGGATATTGGCGTAAGTTGAGTCAATCGTAAATTATAGAGCGATCCTTAAGGTAACGTTGTATCTACTCTCATCTTTCTCTCTTGCTGCCGTGTTTATTGAGAGAAAGTGAGCATTAGCATTCTTAATAAAAATTTAAGATTGGAACGCAAAAGCTTTGTACATAAATGTTTTACTGTGTATTACTTCGCTAACATCCTTCTTTTTTTCTGGTCAGAATCCTCAAAGAAAGTTATAACTCATGATTAAGAGATATCACCGACATCTTAAGAAGGTAGAGAGAGGTCTAGTAGGGGGAAGTTTATCGATAGATCGCCTACCTTCAATATTCCACTGCTATTTCAAGCAATTTAATACAACAAATGCAACTTGCTATTAGTTGCTACCTCAGCCATCCTCAAATATGCAATCACAAATCATACGAAGAATATTGATCTTCAAATACACATACATAAATCTGTATTTTACTAACGAAGATCGGATATCAACGTTCGTGAATTACCACTTGCTGGAATCCTGCTTGTTGATAGGTTCACATCGCTATCAACAAGGGATTACTAAATGTAAGCTAGTCCTGAATATTCAGCCTGATTGCTATGAAGCCTTAAACAACTGGGGCAATGCACAAAGGGATGTGAAGTACTCCGGCTTGCTTCGCTCTTATCCGAAGCTTCAAAGAAACAACCATCAACGTTTCCTGTCTCATTTGCCATTGCCTAAGCGTAGCAAGCCAACGAGAGGTCTTACACAGCATCTCTCCCCTTTCGGGGTTTATCACCTCAAGGGTGAAGCCTCCTCAGCAACCCGTCTTCCACAGGTTGATATCTTTCTCGTACAACATGGCTTGGCTTGTCTTTTACAGCAGGGCATAACCTTACTAACCAGTGGTCATGTTCTTTCCCCGATCTCTGCCGAGTACATACTTTATACCCAAAGGGTGGCCTCTTAGTCATTCGGGTGGGTCAGCAACCATCTTTATAGTACAGGACTTACGCAAATTAACCGTTGAAGCACCATTGGTAGGGGCGCTCTCCCGTGTGCCCTCACTATATGTGGAGTTCTTGCGTAAGTCCTGTAGTAGCATAAATGTATCATCAACGTGGATACATTTATGAAAGAGAAGTCAATTCGAGTAAGGCTTTCGGAAAAGCGATATCTAAAGTTAAAAGCTCATGCAGAGGCTAAAGAGAAAACTATGACTCAATTAGTAGAAGACTGGATTGATCGGCTTCCCTGAAGAGAGGGATTGGAAATCTCCGTACCTCCGACTTCCCGCTCCCTATCCCCACCTTAGACATTGCGGGTACTCACCTACGGCTCAATATGTCCCGCTCGTCTTGAAGGTGGGGACTTCCGCGAACTGTTAAGGAAGGGCGATCGCATCCTCTGGTCAAGTTTGGTTCATTAACCGAGAGCGATCGCTCTATCTATATCTCTACTTCAAGTCAGGGTATAGGAAAGTGGCACATTAACGAAATTTTGAACTAGATTAATCCGGATTCGCATCCATACATAAGTCTTGGCCATATCCTATCCCAACTCTACCTCTACTTTTTTCCAGTCTCTATGCGGAATTGCGCGATCGCCTACTGTAGTCCCTTGATGTAGTATCTCAGCCCCAAATTATTCCTGGAGCATTCTCCAGGTATCAGTTAATAGACTATACCCCAGGTGAATAAAAAGAATTCCTCTGCTCATTAAACAATATACGTTTTGTTATCATGCCACGCAAAAAAGAAAACAATGGATGTGGATGTACTAGTATTCCCATCTCATTAATCATAGTTTTATGTGCTGCTGGTTATTGGGGTTTTAGACAACTAAATAATCTAAATATCAGCCAATTTTTGCCCGATAATCTACAATTAACTGTTCCTAATTCGACTCCTGCACCGGCACAACCTGTACCTGTTGCCAATTCTCCCTTAAAGCCTGTTACTCCAGCTCAAACACCAACAACTAATCCACAAGCTTCACCCTTACTCGTAAACGCCTCCAAATCAACATCACCTCAAACACCTTGGGAGAAAAAAGAAATCAGGGGAATTTACTTAAGTAGGTATCAAGCGACTAATAATGCTAGCGAAAAAATGATTCGTGAACGAGTTCGTTATTACCGCAGCCAAGGCATAAATACTATTATTCATGGAGTATGGGGAAATGGCTGCACGATGTACAACAGCGAAGTCATGCAGCAAACCTTCGGATACAAAAGTTGTCCCAACCAATTTCAAGACCAATGGTTAGAATGGTTAATTGATGAGGCGCACAAGCAGGGAATGCAAGTACACGCCTATTTTGAAAAAGGAATTAAACTCGATAAAAATAGCCCCATCTTTGACGAAGCCATTTCTAAACGCTGGATTGTGCCTGGAGTCGATAAAACCTATCCTGGCATTGAGCATTATGTACTGGATGTGGAAGTTCCAGAAGTTGCTAACTTTTTTAGAAAAATATCAGTAGAGTTTGTCCAAAAGTATCCAACCATTGATGCAGTTCAGTGGGATGATTACCTCGGTTATCATGCTGAGTTACCCGGAAAAGTCGATCGCACAGCTCATTTAACTAAGTTTGTGAAGCAAATGAGAGCTGATATCAAAAAAGCTAACCCCAAAGTTAGCTTTGACCTTTGCCATCATAATCCTTATTGGGGTAAACGTTATTTTGCCGCCGACTGGCAAAATTGGGATGTTGATCGAGTGTTCATTCAAGTTTATAACGATGCTAATTTTAACGAAGAGCTAGGTTATGCCCAAAAATATGAGGGAGTAGCCATTTCAGACCAGCAAATGTATCGCTTAAAAGAATTGATTAATAACAACAAAATCAAGAGCGTTTTATTGTTTCCTTCTTCAGGAAAGCCCGAAGAGACTGCTGCTTCACTCAAAAAGTTTACTTCGATGAATAACTAGCCCTTGGAAGCACTTCAAATTGCTGATATGGAGAGCTTTTCATGATGCCGGAATCGTAGCTTTATTTTCGCTTTGATGTACTCGCTGCAAAATTTCAGTGGCGGCGCGATCGCATACTCCGACTTCTCCCAGCAATTGCCGCATGGCCTGATAATCTGCAAAGATTTGCTGGCGTCGATCGCCATTCAATAAAAGCTCTAACGATTCTTGCACAATATTTTCTGGCGTTGCTCGCTCTTGCAATAACTCTGGCACAATAGAGCGCATCACCACTAAATTCGGGGGTGACATAAACGGGATAGAAAAATTGACCAAGCGAGCAATGCTATAGGTCAAAGGACTGACTCGATAGAAAACCACCTGAGGCACATTTAACAGTGCCAATTCTAAATTCACCGTACCCGACTTAGTAATCGCTAAATCAGCCGCCGCTAGCACCTCCTGTGTTTGACCTGCAACCAGTCTTGCTTGTAAACCGTACTGTCGAATCGCGGCTTCAATTGTCGGTCGGTACGTTTCCAGAGACAAGGGAATCCAAAAGAGAATTTCTGATTGTGGATCAGAGTGGTTACTCAATTCCCCATTGCCCAATAATTTGGACTGGAGTTGACGCGCCGCCTCAAATACAATCGGCATCATGTATTGGAGTTCTTGCTGTCGAGAGGCCGGAACCAGAGCGATCGCCATTTGCTCACTCTTGATTCCTAATGCTGCTCTAGCCTCCTCTCGTGTCGGACTCGATTGCATCCGATCCACCAAAGGATGCCCCACCCAAGTCACAGGAGCTCCCATTTTTTCAAAATAACAAGCTTCTTCAGGAAAAATAGCCAAAAGCTGGTCTGCTATCTCCAAAATTGCCTCTGTGGCACGGGGAACAATAGACCGAGCTGACCATACCCATTCTTGCGGGGTAATGTAATAAGTGAGTGGGACTTGGGGCAATTGCTGGTGGATAAAACGACCAATACTCAAATTGGGGCCAACATAGTCAATCAATACCACCAAATCAGGCGGATATTGTTTTAGGTACTGTTTAGCTCGATTTTGGATGCGGAGAGTCGGTAAAACAAAGGGCAGAGATTCCAAAATCCCGACTGAACCAATACCCGTAGTATTCCCCAAGAGCGTAGCACCGGCTGCGGCCATTTTCTCGCCCCCTAGCGCCACAATCTCCAAGTCTAACCCCATCGCTTGGCTCTGACGTTTTAGAGCTTCAATTAGTAGTGCCCCTTGTAAATCGCCCGATACCTCACCGGTACTGATAAATATAGTTTTTTGGCTCAAACGTTGCTTCGCTCCTGTGCGTGAAAATAGGGTGTAGGGGGTGGGGGGTGGGGTGTGGGGGAAGAAGAATTTTAAATTTAAAAGAGGGGTGATTTTGTAGTTCATGGTTCATTGCTGGGCAGGATTTTCCCATGAACAATGAGCCATGAGCAATGAACAAACTGCAACAAACTTTATTCTTCTTCCCGTTTCAGGTGACGGCCTGGGATTAAACCCCGTCGCCCTTCCATCTGAGATAACTGTATAAATCGGCGCAGGTGTTGTAATTGTTCGCTATCAGGAAGTAAGTCTAAATGTTCTAGGGATTGGCTCATGGTATGTCCAGAGCGATAGAGGGTACGGAATGCTTTTTTAAGGTGTCCGATTTCAGTGGGGGTTAGGCCAGCCCGTTTTAAGCCGACTAAATTGAGCGATCGCACACGAGACGGATTCCCCTCAATTAACATATAGGGTGGCACGTCACGGTCAATACGGCTCATCCCCCCCACCATGGCTAAACGCCCGATGTGGACAAATTGATGAATCCCTAAAACACCGCCAATCGTTGCCCGTGATTCAATTTGAACATGACCCGCTAACGCGACCCCATTGGCAATCACCACCGAATCGCCAATTACACAATTGTGAGCCACATGGACGTAAGCCATCAACAGATTGTTATTACCAATCCGCGTTTCTTCACCCGCACCCGTTGCCCGGTTAATCGTGACATATTCCCGAATCCGGTTATCATCGCCAATTTTGACGCTTGTGAGGGAACCATCATATTTGAGGTCTTGAGGTTCTGAGCCAATAATCGCCCCAGAAAAGATTTGATTTCGGGCTCCAATTTCTATCAGTCCTTCTAGCACGACATGAGCACCAATTGTCGTGCCAGGACCGACTCTAACATTATTGCCAATGACCGCATAAGGGCCGACCTGAACCGTCGGGTGGAGGTCAGCGCCTGGATGGATAACAGCAGTTGGATGAATCAGTGTTGCCATAGAAGTGTTGAGTTCGATAGGAGCAGCCCTCCCGTGCTATGAGAAGAGAGGGAGTGAGTTTTTATTGAGAACTTTACACTCAACACCGTCTTACTCAAAGCGAGTTTTAGTCTACGAGGGAAAACAGTAATTCGCCTTCTGCGACTCGTTGACCATCGACAACCGCACGAGCCTGCATCTTTCCAAAACGACGCCGTTTGATCGATATCAGTTCCGTCGTCATCACCAGTTGATCCCCAGGAATAACGGGACGGCGAAAGCGAACTTTATCGATACCAGCAAATACAAACAATCCACCTTCTAAATCCGGCAATTGAGTTAAGACAATGCCTCCTACTTGAGCCATTGCTTCGACTATCATCACCCCAGGCATCATGGGACGGCCAGGAAAATGGCCTTGAAAATGCGGTTCATTGAAGGTGACGTTTTTGATACCAACGGCTCGCTGGCCAGGAACGTATTCGATGATTTTATCCACTAAGGCGAATGGATAGCGGTGGGGTAAGAGTTTGTGAATCTCTTCTATTGTCAGAGCCGTGGGGGTTGGTGAGTGTTGTTGGGATTGGATCGCATCAGAGTCAGAGTCATTGCGGGTGTTAATGTCGGTCAGTGTGGACATGAGTATGCTGTGAGGAATTGCAGGTTGCGTTTACGAGCAGGTTGTTTAGGAAAGCGGGTGAATCGATGAACAAATTAGTCGATTGATGGATAGATTAGCTGATGATGTTAGCAGGATAATAACGTTCAACCTACGTTTTGGGAACGCCTACGCCCAACCACTTACCAACAAACCAACGTTTAATCGCCTAATGTTCTCTTCCTCCAACCTTCTATCCTTCAACCATTTGTTGTGCCAGCAGCTTAGCAAGTTGGACATGCAATTGATGGCTGGCTTTGTAGGCTAGGAAGTGAGCCACGGGAAAAGTACCCAGTAGACTTAAATCCCCTACTAAGTCTAAAAGTTTATGACGCACTGGCTCATTTGAAAATCTTAGGGGAGGATTTAGCCACCCAGAATCGTCACAAACCAGAGCATTTTCCAAGCTACCGCCTTTAATTAAACCCGCTTGACGCAACTCATCGATTTGGTGTGCTAGACCAAACGTGCGAGCTGGTGCGATCGCCTCTGCAAATTTTTCGGTTTCTGGTGTCCAACTGTACCATTGATTTCCGATTGCCGGAAGTTCAAAATCAATCCCGTAGGTAAATCGCAGGGTGGGTGCAGGCAATGCCGCCACAAAAGCATCCCCGTGGTTGACCCAAATCGGCTGGTTTAGGACAAATGGAGTACTCGAAGATAGGGACTTTGTATCTGGCTTTCCCGATTCCCCATTGCTCTGTGCTGCGGCTGCCTGCGGGAGTACACCGACTTGGGCGATCGCTTCGACCCAATCTTGAGCCGAACCATCTAACAACGGGACTTCCGGCCCATCGATCTCAATGCGAGCATCATCAACACCACTACCCGCCAACGCGGCCAATAAGTGTTCCACTGTCCGCACCCCTGCATCCAGCCTCCGCAATTCCGTAGATAATCGGGTTTGGTAGACCGCTTGTACTTGCGCTGGGATGCTGGGTTTCTCCGGTAAATCGACCCGCACAAAATAGCGCCCTTCCCCAACTGCCGCCGGTAGCACTCGCACAGTGGTTAAATTGCCGCTATGCAGTCCAATCCCTGAACGTTCAACCCGTCCACCCAAGGTATATTTAGTCATCCGTAATTCGTTGCCAGCATTTTGAATGGATTGAATGTCACTGACTTAAGGATGGTGGGCAATGCCCACCCTACGAATTTTTAGGACTTTCAGCTATCGTTTGAGCCTCATTTCAGTGACATTCCTTTGAAGTGGGAGATGGGTGAATCCTTAGAATCGTTCCCCAATGCCAAAGTGCAATTGGGAGTCGCCTTCGTCATTAAAGCCATAATCTACACGAATTGGCCCAATGGGGGACTGAACTCGGACACCAATCCCATAACCAAAACCACTGCCTGGTTTACCGCGTACACCGGCCGGATTACCGGGAACGTTATCCCCTGTCCCAAGGTCACTGGCATAGTCTAAAAACAGAGCGCCGCCGATGATGGAGAAAATGGGGAAGCGATATTCAGCCGTAGCTTGAATGTAGCTGCGTCCTGCACCCACGTCTCCTTCGTCGTAACCACGCACGGAGTTTACACCCCCGAGGGAAAACGCTTCATAGGGGGGCAAATCACCCAGAATAGTTCCGGCTTGCACGTTAAAGGCCAGAGCCTGCGGCCCTTCGGTAAAGTTCGTGAATTGAACCGGAATGTAATAGCTATAGCTGCCGCGTAGTCGGGTGAGGAAGATGCCACCAAGGGGTAGTGATTGTTCTGCCCCCAACCGCAACAGAGAGCCGCTAGTGGGACGCAAGGGGTTATTGCGGCGCTCGCGCACTGCACCGAGTTGCAGCGTCAACAAATCGTCTGTGCCATCGTCGCTAAAACTCAAGAGGTTGCCCCGCTCATCTCTAGGCGTGACATCGCCGCCGCTATCGGTGACAGAAATTCGTTGATATTGCAAGCCCAAGGAAGCCGTCCATTCAGCCGGACTAAAAACGTCTCTAGACAAGGGACGGCTAAAGGTAATACCCCCCCCTGTGCGTCGAATCCGGGGACGGTCGCGATCGCCGTCATCATCCGGTGGCAGGAATATTTCTGGGTCGCCGCCTTCAAAGATTAGAGAAATCGACCGACGCCGGAAAAAGTTGACGGTGTAAGAGGTGCGGTAGGGGTCGCCGGCAATCCAAGGGTCTGTAAACCGCACGTCAAACAGAAACTCACGCTGACCGATTTGTAATTCAGCGCCCAGTGTTTGGTTATTTCCCCCTAAGTTTTGCTGCTGATAGCTCACCGAACCGAATAGGCCGCTGGCTGAACTAATACCACCCCCTAAGGCTAGAGAGCCTGTATTTTTTTCAATCACGTCTACGCTGACAATTACTTTGCGGGGGTCAGTACCGGGCGCAAATGAAAGCCGAACGTCATCAAAAATCCCTAAGCCAAAAACCCGTCGTAAGTCTCTTTGAGCAATATCCCGATTAAAGACATCACCGGGTTCTAGTTCCACCTCTCGCGTAATGATAAAGTCGCGAGTACGGCCTCTCACAGGTTGACCATCTTCGTTGGTGACTTCTCCCTCTTTATTGAGATAACGAACCTGAATGTCTTCAATCACCCCTTCTGCCACGACGAGAGTGACTCTGCCATCTTCGGTGACTTGCTGAGCATCAATCACCTGAGCCAGGTCATAACCGTTATCTTTGTACCACTGGTTAACTTCTTTAATGCCGTCTTGCAGGTCGCGCAGATTCAGGATTTGCCCATACTGTTCACTGAAGATATTGTCAACCACTTGAGCGGGGATGACGGGTGCGCCGACACCTTCAGGTAGGTTTTGAATCGTCACGTTTCGCAGCACGGGATTAGGCTCCACGATAAAGGTGACGCGGACACCTAAGGGTGTGTCTTCGGGCTGGACATTGACGCTGGAGAAGAAACCCGTCGCAAAGACAGCATTGACATCTTCCTGCAATTGCGATCGCGTCGTGGCTTGTCCGGCTCTTGTCGAAATCGTGCGGTAAATTAAATCTTCCAGTTCTCCGGTTGCGCCTTGGACGGCGACTTCCCCAACCAAGACTCGAGGTTCAGCTTCCGCAGGTTGTGCCTGGGGTGCCTGGGTGGGTTCTGGTTCAGGCGTTGGTTCAGGCGTGGGGGTAGGAGATGGTTCTGGTTCCGGTGTTGGCTCTGGGGAGGGTGGGGTTTCAAATGTTGGAGTTGGAGAGGACGGAGTTTCAAAGGTTGGGGATTCAAACGTTGGAGTTGGGGACGGTGGCGGTGACGTTTCCGACGGGGGGGGTGACGTTTCCGACGGGGGAGCCTGTGCCGTTACGGGACGAACGCTAGAGGTTTCTAGCGCAGGCAGAGTCTCAACCACTACGTTGTTAGCGTTTGTTGCTCGATTTTCGGTTAAGTCCAGACCCTCTAAGGGTATGGATTCTGAGTTTACATAGATGGGTTTTAAAATCGAACTCGAACCTATATCCGGTTGAGCGTTCGTTGTTGGTATCACCCTACTCTTAGGGTTCGATTCCGCCGAGTTGGAGGTTTGCCCATGAGCTGGGATTGATAAACAGAAAGTGGCTGAAGCAGCAAACAGGGCTGCCATAAAGGGAGATAAGCGCATGTCTCTGAGATGTTTTGACACTTCCACACACCACGTTGATTGAGAGTCAGCGAAAGACACAAGACGCATCTTTATCGCTGTGAGCGTTTCATTTGATGTCCATTGTGCATTGTCTACGGAAAGTTTTAACGGTTTGCCAAATTACTCCCCGTTAAACTTTAACCATCTGTTGCCACTGAGGTGGCCAGAACTCGCTGGAGAACTTGCTGATAGGCATCTTCTACCTTCCCCAAATCGCGTCGAAATCGGTCTTTATCCATGACTCGACGTTCTGGATCGGTTTCCGCTTGGTTCCACAAGCGGCAGGTGTCGGGGCTAATTTCATCGGCTAAGAGTAACTGTTGAGCCGAAGTCATTCCAAACTCTAGCTTGAAGTCCACTAAAGTAATTCCACAACGGTTAAAAAAGGACTGGAGAATTGTATTGATTTGTAAGGCTCTATCGATGAGCTGCTGGAGTTGTTCGGGGGTAGCCAATTCCATAAGTAACAAGCGATCGCGTGTGAGCAATGGGTCTCCTAAAGCATCATTTTTCAAGTAAAATTCTACTAACGGTGTGGGAAGTACCTGGCCTTCGGGTATGCCAGTTTGTTTACATAGACTCCCCGCAGCAATGTTCCTGACCACCACTTCTAAGGGTACAATTTGCACCGTTTTCACCCGCATTTGGTTGGGCGCAGGTTGGTCAATAAAGTGGGTAGGAATGCCTGACGCTTCCAGTAATTTGAACAAGTGAGTTGAGATCGCACAGTTCATTTCACCCTTACCCGTAATCTGACCTCGCTTTTGTGCGTTGAAGGCTGTAGCATCATCCTTGAAGTGGGTCAGGAGAATTTCCGGGTCATCGGTTGTATACAGAATTTTGGCTTTACCTTCGTAAAGTTTTTGAGGGGTAGACATAAGCCTGATTTTGTGTAGTAATTTGAACAAGGAAGTCCACGATACGGATAACCCAACCAAACAAAGCAATTAAAGCCCAAATATAGCTATTAAAGAACAAAACTGAGTTAATTTAATAGCTTCTAATTCACTTGCCTTCTCTGTGTACTAAGTTTAAGTTAATTTTCAATTTTACTAAACTCATCACCACTGAAGCTGCATCATGTATTTATTCTCCAAAAGCGATTCTCATAATACCCATTTTCTTACCCTCCTTGGACAAGGGGGAGTAACAAATGTATCTGTAGTAACCTTAGATGTAGATGAAATTGGGATAAGCTAACGGGAAAAGTACCTCAGCTTATTATCCGGAAATATTGTCTCATAAGGAGCAACTCTTTCCAACAAGGCTTCCCTCGTCTCTGAAAAATTACCCAGTAAATAGTAACGATTTGGAGACTTTCTCAAAAATTACCGTAGAAATACGGTTGATTAAGTCTCTTTGGATAGGAACGATATAAAGAGTAATGATAGTTCTCTCTTACTATTCACAGAGTGATGCTTTTTCAGCTTGTCTAGCTCATTAAAGGGCATTTTCACCCTTTAATAAGCTAGATTTAAAGTTAAAAAATGCTTCACATACGTCAAAACAAGGAGAATAATCTGAAGATTTTAATAATCAAGAGGTAGCCATGAAAGACGAAATGAAACAGTTTAATTTTTTCTATCCTCGCAGTCGCTATTATGGTGAAGTCAAACCTGAAAATTTGGTTTTTAATGCCAATTTACAGGAGTTTTCTCAGCGAATCAACTACATTTGTAATTTAGAAACAGGAGGAAAAATTTCCCCCGAAGACGCTTATACCCAAATTAAAGCGCTTTGGAAACAGTTAAAACACACTAAAAAACAACTGGCAATTGGGCAAAATCCCTTTCAAAGTGATGAAAGAGAATAGCTAAAGATATGATTAGAAGATAATGGTAGCCCGAAAAATATAGCATTTTTCACGCTAAGTGAAATAGGGCTATTTATTTCCTGACTCCTGACTTCTGACTTTGAACTACTTTGTCGTTAAAGTGTGAACACCATCCCACCAATCTGGGGGAGGATTATCACGATAGTATTTGGATCGATCCAAATGAATTAAAACCGCTTGATCAGTGGGAGGTTTTAAAGGGTAGGCTAGTTCAAAACAGTTAAGAGCCTGTTGAAAGTCTCGATTTAAATAAGCCTGACGGCCTTGAGCATAGAGATCTAAAAATCGTTTCGTGTTGTCATTGAGTGGCATATCCGACTTGCCAATCAACTCATAAATACTAACCGCTTGATTTTTCCCCTTCACCCGAATTCGATCTAACTCCCGAACCCAGATGCGCTCATGGCACAAATTATAGGTATACTCGCTCAAAATAGTATCGCAACCATACTCTTTGGTGGCACTTTCTAAACGAGCACTGAGATTAACTCCATCCCCAATGACGGTGTAATCCATCCGTTTTTGTGAACCAATATTACCGGCTACCACCTCTCCGGAACTAATCCCAATTCCAATGCGGATGAGGGGTTGGTTCGTCATCATACGCGATTGATTAAAGGCTGCCAAACGCCAACGCATATCCAAGGCCGACTCAACCGCCATCCAAGCATGATTCTCCTGTAAGGGAAGCGGTGCACCAAATACAGCCATTAGAGCATCCCCAATAAACTTATCCAAGGTGCCTTCATGGTTAAACACGGCCTCTACCATTGTTTCAAAATATTGGTTGAGCAGGGACACCACTTCTGCTGCACCTAAATTTTCAGTCAGGGTTGTATAGCCCCGGATATCGGAGAATAAGATCGTTACTTCCTTACGTTCGCCTACCATGAGGGTATCTTCACCCCGTGCCATTACTTGCTCAGCAACTCGAGGTGTCATGTAGCGATACATGGTACTCTTCATCCGCTTTTCACGGCTAATATCTTCGAGCACCACCAAACCCCCTCGTACAGTACCCTCAGGATTGGTTAGGGGATTGACGGTGAGGTTAATACTCCGTTCGATATTCTTAACTTGCTCTTGTGATAAGTAAGTCGAGGAGTTGGACTCCCAAGCCATTTCGTTCCAGGGAATATAAACCGTAGGATTATCGATTTTGGGAATAGCTAAGATGTAGAAATTTTCCTCTTGTAAATATGAAGAAGGAGTATTAGAAAAATGGACATGAGTATTGGCAAATTGAGAGCTGCCAGATTCTCCCCTGCTGTCCCAATTTCTAGTTACTAATCCTTTGCCCTGACTTTCATACAGACCAACAATTAAAGTTTGCTCAGGTAAATAGTGTTTTGCGCCGGTTGTCAGGCTTTCTTGCAGACGTGCCTTCAGATTTTCGATGGGAACCACATCCCAAACATAGCGACCGGTTAACTTGTACTCCCACAACAGCCGATTGTGATAATCAATTTGCTTGATAGGACAACCCAATAAGGCTAAAGCGGCATCATTAATCGTGACAATTCGCCCTTGCATATCCGTAGAAATCACGGCATCGGAAAGACTTTGTAAAATGTCCTTTTGATATTGCTTTTCAATCAGGACATTTTCAAACAGTTTGGCATTTTCTAACGCAATTCCCGCTTGAATATTAAATGCCCGCATGAACTCTTCATCCGAGCTGGTGAAGCTTCCAGGCTTCTTATTGATGAGCTGAGTCACCCCAATCAATTCATTTTTGGAATTATACACCGGCATACAGAGGATGTTGCGAGTCACATAGCCGGTGCGTTTGTCGGTACTGGGGTCAAAGCGAGGGTCTTTGTAGGCATCGGCAATATTGAGAGTCTGACCTGTTGAGGCCACATAACCCGCAATACCCCGATTGGCAGGGATACGAATTTCTACCAAGTCTTGGCCATCTGCTGTGGCCACTTTGCTCCACAGTTCGCCTGTTTCTTTACTGAGCATAAACAGGGTACTACGGTCTGCCTGCATCAAATCGCGAGCTTGGTCCATTACCAAACGTAGCGTCGCTTCTAAATCCAGGCTTTGACCTAAAGAGGCGGTGGCTTTGAGCAGTGCCGCCGCTCCGCGTTGATTGCGAGCAGCCATGTAAAAGGATTGGCAAGTTTCTAAGATGATGCCAATCGCGGCAGCAAAGTCACGGAATCGCTGCTCGTCTTCGTCATCAAAGGGAACATCTCCGGCTTTATTTAAAAGCTGCACAACGGCCACAACCTGTTTACTGCTGCTAAAAATCGGCATACACAGCAAGGTTTTGGTTTCGTAGCCAGGGCGCTCGTCTACTTCTTTATTAAATAAAGGATGATTGTAGGTATCAGGAATGTTGAGTGATTCGCCAGTTGTTGCCACATGACCTGCTAAACCTACATTTAGAGGAATTCGGACTTCTATGGGTTTATTCGCTTCACCTTGGGATATTTTTGCCCAGAGCTGGCCTTTGTCAGCATCGACCAAAAATATAATTGTCCGGTCTGCTTGTAGGATTTGACCAATTTTTAGGGTAAAGGCTTCCATCACCTGCTCTAGCATCGATTCTAGGGCTTCGTTGTTGATCATTTCGATCGCCCGTAGAAATTGCTGAAATTCAGCCGTGATGAAGTCTAACAAGCAGATGAATTCAGGAACCGACAAGTCTTTGACGCGATGAGTCAGGCTGCTGGTTCGATTGAGTTGAGTTAACTGAGTCAAGGTAGCTAAAATACTACCGACGTTGGAAAGTGTCATAGTATTGGCTGTTGAACAGCTAGCTGTAGTGTAATCCAGCGTTGAGAGTCTTATGATGGTAGCTGAACTGGGCTAATCAAGCTTGTACGGAACTTGAACAACGTGACTCAGGCTGTTAAATTCAGATGCACACTCAGGTTAAACACTATATATAACTCCTAAAACATAAGATCATAGCATGGGTAAAATAGAGACTGCCCTAATTTAGTAGTCCTACTTATGAATGTATCCACTCCTTAAAAGTAAAACAAGGCAGATCACTTCTAATCCGCCAATATCACTGAGAACTTTAATTTAAGTTTGGAAAAATAGATAACGACAATAACAGGGAAAGGGAGAATTGGATAATTTCACGGCTTTTCTCCCTTCGACCTGGATTTTGGGAAGCTCATCAGCACTTAAATCGCATAATCCATTCTCTGAAAACTCCCAGAGAGAACCTGATAATGCCAACTAAATGCACAACAGCTTATTACTATGCGGCGGGTGAGAGTGATTGAGGCATAACGACAGCTCGGTAGTAGTTTTGTAACTGACGGGTAGCCGAAGACCAACTCCAACGTTCAGCTTCTGCTCTAGCATTTTGGCGGAGGGTTTCCCGTTCTGATTTTTGCTCTAAAAGACGTAACGTGGCTGTAATCGCTCCTTCGTCATCGGCGGGGTCAAACAGGTAGCCATTGACGCCATCGGTGACAATATCAGGAATTCCCCCAGAATTGGCCGCAACAACGGGACAACCGGCTGCCATGGCTTCTAAAAGGACTAATCCTAGCGTTTCTGTACGCGATGGGAAAACGAAGGCATCGGCCGAGGCAAAGGCCGCACCTAGATTAGTTCCGGTGAGGTAGCCGACAAAGTGCGTGGGTGTTCCAGCGAAATATTTTTCTAAAGCACTGCGGTGGGGGCCATCACCCACTAACGCCAGACGAGCGTTGGGAATTTTTTCTAATACAGGTTTAATCCTTTCTATCTCTTTTTCTGCGGAAAGCCGCCCGACATAGAGGAGAATAGGGCTTTCAGGATGTCCTTGAGACAAATGCGATCGCATTTCTGGGGAGGCTAAAGTGGGATGAAAGGTTTCGGTATCGACGCCTCGTTGCCACAAATCCAAGTTCAGGACACCATGCTCTCTCAACTGCTCAATCATCGCGGTTGAGGTACATAGATTCAGTTGCGCTTGGTTGTGGCTGGCCTTAATTAACTCCCACATGACAGGTTCGAGCATTCCTAGTCCGTAATGTTGGAGGTATTGGGGTAAATGGGTGTGGTAAGAGGCCACTAAGGGAATTTGCAGCGTCTTAGCATAGTACAATCCCCCTAACCCCAAAACGGCTGGGTTGACGACATGAATTAAATCCGGTCGAAACTGCTCTAGAGCTACACCAATGGAGGGACGTGGTAAAGCCAGCTTCAATTCTGGATACAGAGGGAGGGGAAAGCCAGATACACCATAAATTTTGGCTCCTTTGTATTCTTTAAGACCGCCATCGGGTGAGATAACGAGCACTTGGTCGCCGTTGCGCTGTAAATGTTCGACGGTGTGACATAGGCGCGTTACAATGCCGTCAACCTTGGGCAGAAAGGTTTCGGTAAATAGGGCAATTCGCATAAAAACCAGCAACTCGTTGTACTAAAGTGCCATCTGAATTAAAAAGTAGTGATTAGTCCTCAGTTATTCGTGGCTACACATCACTTGCAGGTACACTTGAACAAGTTCCTAGTGGAGTATAGTTCAGCAAAACTAATGACTAATACCGTTTGGTCAAAATCTTGTCACAATTATTTGATTGCGTAAAGTTCAGAGTTTATTGCATTGAACTATAAGCTATGAACTCTAAATTTCACTAATTGTGTCATTCTTAAAACCCATGGGTAACAGGACTAATAACCCAGGATAATCAAGAATTTCTGCTGGGTAAGGTACATATACCATGAATTCCAATAGCGGTAATCACCCCACCTAACAACACTCCCACACCTTCAGCAAAGCAGTTAATTCTGTGTCGATTCTCGGCTGCTTGGGCAATTAATAAGTCACGTTCGCCGGAGACGGGAGATTGAGCGACTTTCTGAAAATTTTGATGGCTATTTTCTAGTGCTATCCACTCAGGGAGTAGGTAATAAGCACTAATAGCCGATGCACCCAGTCCTGGCAGCACGAGAAACACAAAAAGAATAACCTGTCGTATGTTCACAAGGCACCATCCTTAATTAGAGAAGAGGTAACGGTTTTTTCCATTACCTCTATCCTTGATGCTTGCTCACTATCGACGCCAGGATACTTTGGGTAGAATTTGGTTTTTGTCCACACGTTGCTGATACTTGAGGGCAAAGTTCAGCAACGAATCCAGTAGCGAGTCAGAGAGATAGTGAGGTTGTAAACCTAGACTCAAAAGACTGGTGTTTTTGGCATAGAAGTAGTGTTGTTCTAGTTCTACTCTGGGGTTGTCAAGGTGATCGACGGTGATATCGAGTCCCAGTTTTGTGCCCGCATTCTGAACCATGACGGCTAAATCACCGACACTGAAGAGTTCGGTAAATTGGTTAAATACGCGGAATTGTCCAGCTTCGGCAGGATTTGCGATCGCAATTTCCACACATCTGACTGTATCCCGAATATCCAAGAAGCCGCGTGTTTGCCCTCCTTTTCCATACACAGTTAAGGGAAAACCAACCGCCGCTTGAATACAGAAGCGGTTCAAGGCAGTACCGAAGACCCCATCATAGTCCAAACGGTTAATCAGGAGTTCGTCCATGCCTGTTTCTTCAGTTAGAACCCCATACACCACCCCTTGATTTAAGTCCGTCGCCCGTAATCCCCAAATCTTGCAGGCAAAGTGGATATTGTGGCTGTCGTGAACTTTGCTGAGGTGGTAGAAACTTCCAGGCTGTTTGGGATAGGGTAGGGTATCCTTGCGCCCGTTGTGTTCAATGGTGATGTAGCCTTCTTCAATATCAATGTTGGGTGTGCCATATTCACCCATTGTCCCCAACTTCACCAAATGGCAATCGGGGAAATCTTGGCGCATTGCGTATAAGATATTCAGCGTACCCACGACGTTATTGACCTGAGTGAGTACAGCGTGTTCGCGGTCAATCATGGAAAAAGGCGCTGACCGTTGTTCGCCAAAGTGAACGATTGCCTCCGGTTCAAACTGATGCAGTGCTTTGATGAGGAAATCGTAATTGGTAATATCGCCTACGAACAGGTCAATTGACTTCCCGGTGAGGTCTTTCCAACGTTGCAGACGACGTTGAATGGGTGCAATTGGCGTTAGGGTATCTACACCCAGTTCCAAATCCCAGTGACGGCGCACCAAGTTATCGATTATGCCGACTTCATAGCCTTTGTTGGAAAGATACAGAGCGGTTGCCCAACCGCAGTAACCATCACCACCAATAACCAGGACTTTCATACTCGATCGATTAAATTTTGCTTGCCGATACTCGGTAAATGTACCAGGTTTGTGTCCCCTCTAAACCATTAAAGTGAATTCCTGTCGAGAGATTGCAGGGTACACTACAGCCAATCTGTAGTCGTGAGAGTGTTTCTTGTACTTCAGTCAGGTTTTTGTCATCACTCATTGAGATGAAAAGTTTTTGGGGCTGGTGATGGCGATGCTTAATGAGGAATTTTACATGGTAGAATATTATGCTTGATAGCCAATTTAGCATCGATAAGGTAAAGCAAGCTTTTCACCTAAAAACTGTTGAGGGAGTCCGTTTTTTCCCAGAATTAATTGAGTCGATCGCTCCTAGTCCTAAGCTGCTAGCAATTTTAGAGGATATACCTTGGGCGATCGCCGTAGATACCAAAAAAGCTCGCTCTGAAGTCATTATTAATCCTGTTCTGCTCGCAGTACGGCGCATCCTCGATCGCCAAATCAGCGTGTTTTCGGGTGAGGAATTTAATGTTGATGTCAGCGTTGGATTAAATGGAGTTTGTGATTTCCTAATTAGCCGTTCTCCTGAATAACTGACGGTGGAAGCCCCAGCGATTGTTGTGATTCCATTCCTCTTGTTCATTACTCCCAGTAGTTCTCCCAATTATCTTTAAACGCCTGTTGTAGCTTCTTCATGTAGCCGTATGTTTTAATTTTCACCATCCATACATCATTACCATTCCTACCTCCTTTACATACAACACCCTCAGTAACTCCATATTTTCCTTCACGAACATCATCCATAAACTTGCCAGTGAGTTTACCGCGATAAACAACTCGTGCAATTTTGAATTCACTGAAGTCTCGGATAAATTGCTCAGGATGAATTATGCCTTTATCCGTCTGCACATCAAACAGGATAAGTTCTTTAGAATCCTTATTTTTATGCATACCGGCAAAGGAATTAGAGCCTAAAAACTCTGTGAATACTGTAATTTCAGGGCAGTTATATGACGGGTTATTTCGGAATAGGCTGTCTAGAGAATTAGCAAAATCTTTCTTGAAAATTTCAGGTGCTTCCTCTAAACCCGGATGAGCGGTATTAAATTCCGCAATCCCCATATCATCCAAGTCAAATCTGTCACGACGTGTGCCAAAAGCATACCACCCAAGCTCAACCTCCCAAACCCAATGGAGATTCGTGCCATCGTATTTTTCAAAGGCTATACATCGCTCTAGAGGACAGTTTCTACTGCCTGGGATTTTGGGATATACAAGCTTGACTCGTGACATTGCTATGCATCCCGTCTCATGGAAGTCTAATAATATAATACAATATACTACAAGTGATTCAGGTTCTTGGAATGGCTCGATAAATTGGTTCGGGTCGATTTCCAATGTACATCAATAGTTTTCGCTTCATTCAAGAGTATCTGGATCGATATTTAATTCCCGTAGTTTCGCAGTTAGTCGCTCAGCACGTTGTGTTTCCTGTTCAGCGTATTGTATTGCCTGTTGAGCACGTTGTGTTTCCTGTTCAGCTACTTCTTCTGGTGTAGGAACGAGTTCACCTTCTGGTGTGAAAAACCGCAATTGTTTTTGGTAAATTCCTAAATATAACTGTAGCTGCTGGCTCCATAACAATCCTTGAGAGTTATGTTCTAGGGGTTGATATTCGCCATCTACTAAATGGAATCCAGCAAATTCTAAACTGTCAGGGTCAAACCAAAAGTAGTCGGGTGTGCGAAAAGTGTCTTGATAAATTTGCTTTTTCAATCCTCTATCTGTGGCGGCTGTGGAAGACGAGAGAATTTCAACAATAATATTGGGATACTTTCCATCTTCGTGCCAAACTACCCAACTGTTTCGGGGTTTACGCTCCGTGTTTAGTACCACGAAAAAGTCTGGCCCTCGAAAGTCTTCTGATTTGCGCTGGCGGGGACTGTAGTAAATGGTGAGATTACCGGCTGAAAAAAAGTCATTACGCTCACGCCACCACCAATCTAAGCATTTTAGCAGCAGCAGCATTTGTTGAAGATGAAGATAGCTTTCCAATTGCGGCTCGTCACTGTATAAATCCTCAGGGGGAAAGATAACATCTTCGGGGATATCTTGGGAGGTTTTTAAGTCTTGGGTGAGGGACATGGCAGTTTGATGCAATTATCGCTGAATCTAGTTTAGTTAAAGGTGGAAGATGCGATCGCCTACAATACCAGTTCTCCCGATATTTTCCCTTCTACATGGATGATTTAGGGCGGGTTTTGTTTGTGTAGCTGCGGTTTCAACCGCCAAATTAACCCACCCCTACAGTCTGCCACCAAGATACGATACCCTTGACTAGGATGGAATTTTTTGCTACAAACTTGCCCTGTCGCTCGATCTAGCCATGACTGCAACCATCGATTTCCTCAGCCACCTCAACCCCTCACAACGTCGTGCCGTCGAACATTTCTGTGGCCCCTTACTCGTGGTGGCGGGCGCAGGTTCCGGTAAGACAAGAGCCCTTACCTATCGGATTGCTAATCTAATTCTCCACCAAAAAGTCGATCCGGAAAATATTTTAGCCGTAACATTTACCAACAAAGCGGCACGGGAGATGAAAACCCGGATTGAAATTATCTTTGCTCAGCAACTCGCGCAACAAAAGCATGGTCAGCGTTTAGAATTATTGCCAGAAGACGAACAAACCCAGTTGCGATCGCGAGTTTACAAAAAATACATCAAGCCCCTATGGATTGGCACCTTTCATAGTCTATTTGCTCGAATTCTCCGCCTCGATATCAATAAATATCAAGATGAACAAGGGCATCAATGGAGCCGTAACTTTTCTATCTTTGATGAATCCGATGCCCAGAGCCTGGTGAAAACCATCGTCACCAAAAAATTAAATCTAGACGACAAAAAATTTGACCCCCGCAAACTTCGCTACGCCATCAGTAATGCTAAAAATCGCGGCTTATCTCCTCAAGATGTTGAGCAAGAACAACCCAATTATAAAGGGAGAGTTTTAGCTGAAGTTTATACCAATTACCAAAGTCAACTCGCCGCTAATAATGCCCTAGATTTTGATGATTTAATTTTAGTTCCTGTTCGCCTATTCCAACAAAATGAAAGCGTTTTAGGCTATTGGCATCAACAATTCCGTCATATTTTGGTGGATGAATATCAGGATACTAACCGAATTCAGTATGACCTGATTCGCCTATTAGCGACGAATGGAGAAACAAATAAAAGGGCGTGGGATTGGCGCGATCGCTCAATTTTTGTAGTAGGTGATGCCGACCAATCCATTTATTCATTTAGGATGGCTGACTTTACCATATTATTGGAGTTTCAGCAAAACTTTGGAGACGGTTTGGCGGATGAAGATACACGCACGATGGTGAAATTAGAAGAAAACTATCGGTCTAGGGAAAACATTTTACAAGCCGCTAATTTCCTGATTGAAAACAACACACAACGCATCGACAAAGTTCTCAAACCTACACGAGGCTTTGGAGAACAAATCTATGTCCATAAAGCTGATGATGAGGTAGAAGAAGCCCATTTTGTCATCAATCAAATTCGCAGGATGGAGCAACAACACCCGGAACTTAGCTGGGGAAGTTTTGCCATTCTTTACCGCACTAATGCTCAATCTCGCCCGTTTGAAGATGCCTTGCGCGGTAAAATTCCTTACATAATTGTGGGAGGACTAAAGTTTTATGACCGTAAAGAAATTAAAGATGCTTTGGCCTATTTAAGAGCATTAGCCAATCCAGATGATACGGTTAGCCTCTTGCGAATTATTAACACGCCTCGACGTGGTATTGGTCAAGCTACGGTTAATGCACTTGTGAGTGCAGCGAATGAATTAGGAGTGCCTTTGTGGGAAATTTTAAGTGACCAAACGTCTGTGAATACTTTAGCTGGACGCTCTGCTAGAGCTGTGAATACCTTTGCTGAATTGATTCAACAGTGGAAAGAAAAAGTTGAAAATTTATCTGCGGCTGACATTGTTAAAGGAATGATGGAAGAGTCGGGATATATTGATGATTTGAAGAAACAAGGCACTGATGAAGCTGAAAATCGGCTGGAAAATATTGCGGAATTGTACAACGCGGTTCTGCAATTTCAGGAAGAAAATGAAGACCCAAGTTTAGATGGATTTTTAGCTAATGCCGCTTTAGCTTCGGATTTAGATGATTTAAAAGAGGGTCAAGAAGCGGTTTCATTAATGACTCTGCATTCTGCTAAAGGATTAGAGTTTCCAGTTGTCTTTTTAGTCGGATTAGAACAAGGATTATTTCCTAATTTTCGAGCAATGGATGACCCTGAATCCTTAGAGGAAGAACGGCGACTGTGTTATGTCGGGATTACTCGTGCTCAGGAACAATTGTATTTATCCCATGCTCGTGAACGTCGCCTTTATGGAAATCGAGAACCGGCTGTGCGATCGCAATTTCTCGAAGAAATGCCTAAAGAACTCGTTAGCAGTACTACTAAGCTGAGAGCTAAAAAAGTGAAGGCCGGAAGCTTACAAACTAACCTACAATCTTCCGCTCAAACTAAAGAGCAAAAATCTAAACGTTCCACCCAAAAAGCTCAGGATTGGAAAGTTGGAGACATTCTGATTCATGACACCTTTGGGAAAGGAGAAGTGACTCATGTGTTTGGGTCGGGGAATAAGATTAGTATTGCAGTAAAGTTTGCCGATTTAGGCCAGAAAATTCTTGACCCAACAATAGCTAATTTGCAACGAGTTCAGTAGTTGAAGGGCGATCACTTCCATCCACAACCCACACAGGCATTACCGGTATGATGTAGGGGGCGTTTAGGGAGCGATTTTGAATCTCACCGATAACCTTTGTACAAAACCCACCCTTTCCCATCGGTTGGCTATCGTCGCCAAGCCGTGCTTCCTGATACCAATTCACTAAAAGCCCACTACAGATGCTTTTCTTTTCCCCCCTTTACAAGGGGGGTTAGGGGGGTCAATCTGTAGCGTAGTAAAAGTGAAATGGTATGAGTCACAGAGAATTAATGCAACAACTTTCTCCGATCAGAGTTGATATAGATGGTTGCCAGCATCATGCTCATGACTAGTAGCGTAAACAAGCAGACAATATAAGCTAACGATAAATTGTCTAAACCTGCTGCTTTGACCAATCGATTGAGGTCAGGTTTAAAAATGGCAGCTTCCATGCCGGTATAATGCATAGAAAGCACAGCTATACCCATGATACATGCGGTAATTAGTTTTAACCAATTGCGCCCAATTAATGTTTCATCACGAAACATCAGTGAGAGTTTTAAGGCAACAAAAGAAACCACAATGGCAATGATAACAGAGAGTAGAAATAGGCTAGGTTTATAGTTGAGCATAGCTGGCATTTGCATCGCTGCCATGCCCGTATAATGCATGATGGCAATACCAATTCCCATGCAACTACTGCCGGCAAGTAAAGTAATTAAACTAGGCTGTGGACGACCAATAATCCATAAAGCTTGTGCTGAAGCTAAGATGGCTGCAATTAAAGAAACTAGAACAATCGCTAAGTTATAGCTAATAAAAATGGGGATAGAAAATGCCAGCATAGCAATAAAATGCATTGCCCAAATTCCCGTTCCCATTGCAATAGCTCCTCCCATCAGCCAGAATTTACGAGTTATGCCTTGGGCAGCGGTGACTCGACTGGCAAGTTCTAGCGCGGTATAGGATGCCAAAATAGCAATTGCAGCAGACAAAATAACCAGGAAAGGATTGTAAGTAGCAGTCATTGTTGTTTGTTATTTATTGTTTATTGCTTGTTATTGGTGATTGGTATTCTGGCTCAACCACCAATACTGAGTGATTAATGACTTAGGTTTGTTCCTAGTTTGAATCGGCCTACAGATTGCTGTAATTTCTCAGCGATCGCTACAGTATGCCGAAGTGAACTGGAAACTTGGCGAGAAGAATCAGAATTGTGTTGGGATATGGTTGCAATTTCTTGCATGAGTGCGGTCACAATTTGTGAGGTTTGAGCTTGAGAGACGGTGGCATCAGAAATAGATTGCACGATGTCATCAATTTGATGCGACATTTCAAATATTTTCTCTAGATTTTGTCGGGCATCTAAGATGGTATGGGTACTATCTACAACTTGAGTTTTACCCTCTTCCATCGCCTCAACCACTTCTTTTGTATTTTGCTGAACGGCTTCTAAAACTTCTTCAATTTCATGGGTGGCATTCACCGATTGCTTGGCGAGTTTACCAATTTGTTCGGCAACGACTCGGAACCCTTCCCCTTCTTCCCCTGCACGACTGGCTTCTAATCCAGCATTAATCGCTAACAAATTAGTTTGTAGAGAAATTGCTTGCACCAAAGAAACCACTTTAGCAATCTGATTAGAGGATTCATCCAGGCTTTTTGCTTTTTGTGCCGTGCCTACCACGGTTTCTCGCAACTGTACGATATTTTCAACCGTGACATCGATCGCCTGTCCACCTGTTTGTGCTGCTTGTGTGGCAACATGGGCAATCTTTGCCGCCTGACGAGCATTTTGTGCCACTGATTGAATCGAGGCAGTCATGGCCTGGAGAGAATCTAAGCTTTTAGAAATTCCATCCGCTTGTTTGAGTGCTTCTATAGAGAATTGTTCAACGGCCTCTCCATCCGCTTGCAGTGATGTATTCACTTGAACGGCAGTTTGTTGAACTTGCTCTACAATTTGTCGCAAGCTCTCGATAATGGCATTAAAAAAGTCAGCAACCGTGCCAATAGTCCCCTCTGTAACATTAGCGCGAACGGTGAGATCGCCTTCTACTGAGCCTTCAATATCTTGCAGCAGCTCGAGAACTTGACTTTGCAGTTCTTCTTTTTGCTGACGTTGTTCGATTGAGGCGAGTTCAGCCACTTGCCGCGCCTGTTCCACTTTAGAGAACTCTAATGCTTTTTGCCGTCCAGCTTCTGCCTCCATGCGAGCACTCTCCAACTGTTCGATCAGATTTGCCTGCTGTAGTGCCAAACTCGTCTGTGTGGCAGCTTGTCGGAATAAAGCAATTTCTTGTTCTTCCCAAGTCCGAGGTTCAGAACATTGATGTGCACAAAACAATCCCATCAGTTCGTTGTCCAAAATCAAGGGAACAACCATGTTGGCTTTGACTTGAAGCCGTTGCAAAATCTCGCAGTGACAAGCTGAATAACCTGCTTTGTTCAGGTTATTGCAAACCACAAATCCTCCATTTCTAAAACGCTCAACATCCCCTTTTCCTAATGGATCATGGATTTTTTGTCCCTGCGCTTTCATCCAGCCGGGGGCTACGGATTCTGCTTTAATGCTTCCGCCTTGGTAATCGTTATCGAAGTAATAAACGACGACGCGATCGACTTCCAAGATACGACGCATCCCATCCACAGCTGTGTTGAGGATATCGTCAGCATTGAGCGATTTATACAATTGGCTGGTAAAGCCGGCAAAAGCTTGAGAACGTTGGGCTTGAGCTTTTTGGTAATCGGCTTGTTGAGCCAAAACTTGTTCGTTGGAAACAATGCTATCGGCTAATTCATTAAAGGTGTGGGCAAGTTGTCCCACTTCATCTGTGGCTACAGCATCAGCCCGGACTTGGCGATCGCCTTGGGCGAATTGCTCAGTAGTTTGTTGCAGTCGTTTGAGGGGTTGGGCAATTGTTCGTCCCAATAACATGGCTAAAAACACATCGACAGCCAATGTCACAGCAGAGACGAGCAGTTGTAGCAGTAAGCTTTCTCCTAAAAGTTTATTTAATCCGGTTTCTTCTGTACCTCGCACCAAAACAGCAACGGGTTTCCCGTTAATATCGTTAATCGCTTTGGTGGCGACTGTATAGCTTTGTGTTCCTGCCACTGCACGCCCTGTTACTATTTGTTTGGGATTGGCAACAGCTTGGTTGAGTAAAAATGGATCGAATAGGGGAACATTCGGCTTGGCTTGTGTGATGTCTTTGTCTGTTCCTTGGTCTAAAGATGTGGCTAAAGTTAGTTTCCCTGAAGGCTGGCGGAAATAAACAGCACTGTAACCCCCATCAAAGGCATTGAGTGTGTTTTTCACCATCTCCAACTTGCCATTTACAATGTCTCCAGCCACTAAGGCTCCAATCACAGTTCCTGTTTTTGGGTCTTTAACCGGTGCGATCGCATAACGAATCAGTGCATCTTGTCGGGCTAAATCTTTTGATATTGGGGGAGATTCTTTGGCTAATTCGGCTGCACTCACCACTTGGCTGCCTTCAATGGGTTGAGAGTTTTTCAACACTTGACTGACAAGATTGTTTGGGTCAAATGTCTCGCCAGTGCGGTTGGCATTCGCATTCACAATAATCTGCCGATCGCGACCCACTAATGTGGCATATTCAATATTGCTGGCCTTCAGTTCACGCTGAAGAATTTGCTGGACTTGAGTTTGCAGTTCGGGTGATAAGCGTTGGTTTTGGGATTGGGCGAGTGCAGCCGCAATAATCGTGGCATTGTCAGATTGAGCCCGAAAACTTGACTTCATTTGGTCAATTTTCAGGTTGTAGTTAATTTGCGCTACTGCTAATTCTGACTCTGCTTGCTGCACGAGTTGGGTTCGCCCTGCCGCGACGATTAAAACGGCTCCTACACCCACCAATCCAACAATGGAAATTACTTCTGAGGTAAATAAACCTGCCAGTTGTTTTCCTTTGACGGGGAGATTAGAGAACCATTCTAAATGTGAGGTTTGACGTTGTTTTAGGTGAGAATGGCGAGACGGAACGGTGTTCTTGACAGAAGGTAATTCTATTCCAGTCATAGTGTCAAATTTTGGAGTTAACAATCCAAATAATTTGGGCTATTGAGGCAACACACAAAAAGATGCTCGAACGCTTTTAGGTGAATTTCCATCACCCTCAAAGCTCTTACATGGGTCATCAAGAATACTCAGCTTCTCCTACCGAGAGGATAAGGCTTATTTCAGTATTCAATCTAGAGTTGATAAAAAAGAACCTAAAGCTCTTTTAAAGAAGCAATATATTTCTTGAATTTCCGGGGAAATTCCTAATTTTAGGACTTGCCCTTTTTGGGCATTTCAATGCTGGTGAAACAACGACAGAATTATTAATTAGCTAAATTGACCTAAAAAATAGGCTGCATTCTAGGGCTATTTTCTTTGATGAGCCAACTAACTCTGTTGAAACAGATTTGCGAGACTCTGCATCCTTGAAACTAGGCACTCCAACTATAGGAAGGGTGGAGACGCACTCCGGTGATACTGCCAGGAGTTTAGGGATTCCTATAACCTTTGATAATCCCTCTATAATGCCTAATGTAATTTAATTTTTAGTGAATGTAGTCAGTAAATTGACTGAAGTGTACTACGCGAAATGACTGAATAAAGACGATATTTATTAACTTTCATGAAAGTATTAAACTTAAGAAAAAAAACAAGTAATATGGTTGTATGATGGTATAATATTGACCCATATTGTGACAGAGATTAAATTCTCGCTTCAATAGAATTCCTATCCTCTTGTCTTTTGGGAAAGAGCTAGTACGCTAGGCGAAATTCCCAATTTAAAACTCTTATAGAGTAAACGTTTGGTTAATAGGTGAATGGTAGCTTAATTTCGGCCATCCTGTACGACACGCTGTTTTATTAGCTTCTCTATTAAATTAAGAACCTGCTCCCATTTGCTTGGTAAGTCAGCAACTAGTCCTTGCTTTTTCAGTTAAAAAACTATGAACTAGCACTCAAGCCTATGAGGAACACAGTTGGCAATCTTACAGTCAATAAGTTAAAACTAGGTTGACAAATATATTCTAAACTGGCTGTGTTTCTTGCTTTTATAGCGGTCGCCATAAAGGTTAAGACAGATTGAACAGCTAAAACGACCACATATCAGAAAAAAATTTCTGCCTCCTGCCTTCTGCCTTTTGCTATAAGTGAACTTAATATGGCTTACAAGAAATTCTCTAAATTTTTAATGTTCTTTGGGATTGCCCTGGTTTTAGCGATCGCCATTCCTGTGATTGGCAGCAAATTCGGGCAAGTTAAAACTGAACCCACTGTACTCAGTCAGCCCTCTACTGTAGCATCTACTCCCGTTTCTACACCAGTGGCGAACCTCTCCAAAACTATCATGACTAATCGTTCCCTCGGAATAGGGTTAAATGGATTAGCGGATTATTCTACACAAATTCCATTTTTAGATGCCTTTAAATCAGCTAGACCTTGGATTCCTCAAGCGGATAATGCTTGGGACACCAATGAGCAGGATAAACTCGATTTAGATGAAAATGGTTGGGTTAAATCTTTGCCACAGTCTGGTTCTGGCACTAATTATACCCGAGTTGGAACTTTAATGTATCGGGAAATTCCCGGCACATTTCCCACTGGAAAATATGTGGTTTTATATGACGGCGAAGGAGAAATAGCCTACGGAATGGAAGCCTCCAAAATCGAAGGTGAATCCAAACCCGGACGAGATGTAATTAATGTCAATAGTGGAGGTGGCGGAATTTATTTGCAAATTCTTGCTACAGACCCTAAAAAGAATGGCAACTATATTCGCAACATCCGAGTTGTACCGGAGAAATACGAGAAAACCTTTGAAACCCAAGTTTTTAATCCAGTTTGGTTAGAGAAAATTAAACCCTTCCAATCGTTGCGATTCATGGACTGGATGGCCACCAATGGCTCAAGTCAAAAAGATTGGACAAATCGTCCTAAACCAACCGATTATACTTGGACGGCTAAGGGAGCACCGGTAGAAATTATGGTGGATTTAGCCAACCGTGTGAAAGCTGACCCTTGGTTTACCATGCCTCACATGGCAACCGATGATTACATCAAAAATTTTGCTCAGTATGTTAAAGATAATCTCGACCCACAATTGAAGGCGTATGTAGAGTATTCCAACGAAGTTTGGAACTGGCAATTTCCCCAAGCTCAATATGCCAAAGAACAAGGTGAAGTGAAATGGGGCAAAGATGTTGGAGATGGTTGGATGCAGTTTAATGGTATGCGAGCTGCCCAAACCTGTGATATCTGGAAAAAACAAGTCTTCAAGGCAGATGCCAAGCGAGTATTTTGTGTCATTGGCACTCAAACCGGATGGAAAGGATTAGAAGACCCAGTTTTAAATGCACCGAAATGGGTGGAAGAAGGCAACGAACCTCCTTACAAACATGGGATTGATGGCCTAGCCGTTACCGGTTACTTTAGCGGGGATTTAGGTAAACCAGAAAATGTCAGTAAAGTCCTGAGTTGGCGCAATGATTCAGATGGTGGATTTGGTAAAGTCTTTCAACAGTTAAAAACAGGCAGCTTGTTAGGCGATGGTGATACGGTCACCAGTAGCATTAAGAATTTTGAATACTTTGCCAAAGTAGCTAAAGATAAAGGGTTACAAATGGTAGCCTATGAAGCCGGAACTCATATCGTAGGTATAGGCGATGCCACGAATAATGAGGAATTAACCGAATTTCTAATTGCCATTAACAAGCGCCCAGAAATGTACGAGATTTATCAGACGCTGTTAAACGGTTGGAAGCAAAATGGTGGAACTCTCTTTAACCATTTTGTGGATGTCGGTGTTGCTAGCCGATGGGGTAGTTGGGGCGCTTTAGAAAATCTCAATCAAGATGGTTCACCTCGGTACAATGCTCTGATTGATTTTATGAAGAAAAACCCCACTTGGTGGCCTCGATAAGTCAGTCAGTACGGTAGATTGGTAGGGGCGGGTTTAGGCAGTATCGTTATCCCTCTTCTGTCACTCTCCGAGAAATCAGATAGAATAGATAAAAGGTAAA
>CAZPRJ010000038.1:0-34464 GCA_964588805.1 uncultured Microcoleus sp.
AGAAGCGTCAAAAACGACAATCTGCTGCTGGGTCTGGAAACTCCGACCTCAGCGATAGCAGGTCGGAGTAGTTCATATACAAAAAGTATTTGGTATCGGCAGTAGTTAAGCCGTTTACAAAAATGGTCATCATTTATCAAGGAGTGGAGTCAGCACTCCTTATTTTTTTGTTTAAAATATACAAATATACCAGTAACAGTAGTATAGGTGTGAGCAATAATGCCAGCAAGATCGCTTATAATCCAGCTCCCACAAGAACTGAGAGAAGAACTTAATAATTGGCTTATAGAGAGAAACTTCTCTGGCTATTATGAGCTTGAAAAACTTCTAGAGAACCGCCTCAAAGAAAAAGGAATAGAAATCTCGATTAAGAAAAGTACTATTCACCTCTACGGACAGAAGTTTAAACAAAGGCTAGAGACTCTAGAACTAGCAACAGAGCAAGCAAGAGCAATTGTTGAAGCAGTTGGAGACGAAGAAAATATCTTAGCCGATGCTTTGACTCGTCTAGCGCAGGAGAAGGCGTTTCAAAGGCTTATGAGCATGGAAGCAGATGAAATTAACCTTCCGTTCAATAAATTAGTAACAGCCATTAAAGGTCTTAACGACTCCTCAATTTCTTTAAGAAAATACAAGACAGAGGTTCGAGAAAGAGCAACTCGAACAGCAGAGGAAGTCGAAAAAATAGGCAGACAAGGAGGATTATCAGAGGAAACAGCTGCAGCCATTAGAAGTCAGATCTTAGGGATTGTAGACTAATGGATGTACCCAAATTACTGCTTCCCTACCAGCAAAAATGGTTATCAGATAAATCTGGAATCAAGCTTTGGACGAAAAGCCGTCGTATTGGTGCATCCTGGTCTGAAGCATCAGACTGTGCATTGGCAGCAGCCCAAATTAAAGGGGAAAACTGCTTTTACATCGGCTATGAGAAAACAATGACTCAGACGTTTATTAGCGATGTAGCGGATTGGGCTAAGGTCTATAATTTAGCTGCTTCTGAAGTCGAAGAAGATGAAGAAGTCTTTCGAGATGGAGATATCGACAAGTCTGTTTTAATTTATCGGATTCATTTTAATAGTGGACATAGAGTAGAAGCCCTCTCCAGCAAGCCCAGAAGTTTGCGATCGCGCCAGGGCCGAGTAGTCATTGATGAAGCCGCCTATCACGATGATTTTTCAGGATTAATGAAGGCCGCCCGGCCTCTAAGAATATGGGGGAGCCACATACACGTAATTACTACTTACAATGGCACTGAAGAACCATATTATGAGCTAGAACGAGATGTTTTAGCTGGAAAATTCCCCTATTCTCGCCACTTTACAACCTTCGATGATGCTTTGAGAGACGGTTTATATCAAAGAATCTGTTTGATGAATGGTGAGGAGTGGTCTCTAAAAAAGGAATCAGAGTTTCGTGAAGAAACCTTTGCAGAGTTTGGAGAGGATGCAGAAGAAGAGTTAAATTGTATTCCCAGTAATAGCGGCGGGGTATATTTTCCTCGGATTGTAGTTGAGCGATGCATGAGCCAAGATATACCAACCCTCAAGCTGGAGTATGCTGACACATTTGCTGTACTCTCTGACGAAGAACGAGAGAAACAAACCAGAGAATGGTTATTTGAGGTTGTACTTCCAGAACTAGAGCAGGCCAATCCTAATTTAAGGAGTGTTTACGGAATGGACTTTGCTAGGTCTGGCGATTTATCAGTTCTCATCCCAGCACAAGAGCAGCCCAATCTAGTCAGGCGATCGCTTTTCACATTAGAACTGAGAAACGTTCCTTTTACGCAGCAAGAACAGATACTCACCTTCATTGTTGACCGTCTTCCAAAATTCAGGTATGGGGCGCATGATGCTAGGGGAAATGGCCAATACCTAGCAGAAAGAGCAATGCAACGATATGGATCAGGGCGTATCTCTCAAGTTATGTTGACAGACAACTGGTATCGAGAGAATATGCCGAAGTATAAAGCTGGGTTGGAAGATAAAAAAGTGTTGCTTTCTTCCAGCGCTGATTTGCTCTCAGATCATCGTCAAGTAGTGGTTCAAAACGGAGTGGCCAAGGTTCCAGAAGGGAAGAAGAAAAAAGGAACAGATGGAAAGTATCGGCACGGCGACGGTGCGATCGCTGCTGCATTGATGTGGTTTGCATCAGAACAAGATAGGGTTGTAATCGCACCTGATTTTGGGGTAGACGGTTCTATGATTCCCCAGTTCTCCCTACAGGCACAAAATTCTTGATTTAGCTGTCTTCCGCAAGAAGCCTCTCGCTGTAATCTGCGTTATGAGAAGTAGATTTAAGAATCCAATTCGGTTGGATTTTCACAAGCTTCCAACTTCCGACTTCCGACTTCCGACTTTACTTTAACTGTCGTTCTTTTCCGGCTTAAAGGAGGATATCAAAACGCCTGAAACCTATAAGGAACAATCCTTTCAAGTCCAGGCACTTCCAAAAACTTCCGTCTTGAATTAATCAAACTAGCTGTCGCCCCACAACAGGAAAGGGAGTAACAGTGGTAACTTCCCCAACAATGCCGCCGTGACGCTCACGCTTGACCAAACTGGGGGTCACTTGTACAGTCATACCGGGCTTAACTTGTTTACCATCTTTGTCAGCCAAGTAATTGACGCTGACTAATTTAGCGTTAGGGTCTTCAATTTCAATAGAGCCAATGCGTGTACCTGCATTAACAGATTGGCCTGGGCTAGTTGCAACTTCTAAAATGCGACCATTGTAGTTACTGACTATTTTGTTTTTTCCAGTAAAATCAGACTCTAATTTTGCAATCCGACGCTTTGTTTCTTGGACTTGATTAGTTTTCTCAATTGACGTTTGTGTAGCTTGTTGAGCCAACTCCGCTTCTTGTACGTCGAGGCTTTGCAGTTGGTTTTTGATATCTTTAATAGAGTTAAGATTCTGGAGGTACTCGGCCTCAGATTGAGCTTGTTGGCGATCGAGTTCTTTAACTTGTGCTTCCAGGTCTGAAACTTGTGTCACAGCTTGGATGAAGTCTTGTTCAGCTTGCAGCACGGTATCTTGAGAAATGGCTCCCTCTTCGTTGAGTTTGCGCCGAAGTTCAAGCCGCCGTTTGAACGTAGGGACTAAGGCTTTAGTTTGTTGGATTCTCTGCAAGATATTTTCTCGTTGTTGAGCTAGGGAACCCAGAGCTTTTTCCTGCAAAATTGGCAAAAATGCTTGAGCAGCACGGAGACTTTCATTGAGGGTTGTTCGCTGCTGCGCTATGTTCTGCCGTTTGAGGGCAATTTCCTGCTTTTGCAATTCATTGGTTCGTTGATTTTGACTGAGCAGTTCAGCCAATTTTGTTCGCTCTTGCGCTAAATTTTGCTTCAGCTCACCTTGGTCAATTGTGCCGAGAACTTCACCTTTTTTAATCGTATCTCCTGGCTTAACATTAAGCGTTAGAATTTTACCGTCAGTGGGCATTTGAAATGGCACAACATTACGAGGTCGAATCAATACACCCTGTCCATTTACCGTAATAGGAATCCGTCCAACAACACTCCAAACACCAGCAACGACAACTAAAAAGCCAATTGTTGTTAGAGGCAACCAGGCTTTAGGGCTAACCACTTGCATCAGTTGGTCAAGCCGTTCTGGAGAAGATAAACGTTCTAGCGCTTCTTGACGGAAAAGTTTGTTCTCCTTACTGTGCATTATTTTCTCTCAATTTTTAAATGAAACCTTATAGCAAAAGGCAAAAGTTAATTACTAAATTTGTCGTGCTTTCAGTTACTAAAGGTGTCCTAAAGTTTATGGCGAAAGCTACAGCTATATCAATTGAACCTTGAATGCTTTCAAACAATCAATCCGGCGCTACATACACAACAAAAGATGACAATCCCTTTTCCCCATACCTCACACTCTACCCCGTACACCCTAATCTCAATACCGAAGTTTTAAGCGTTTCAGCATCCAGTTAAATCGGGCACCGCCGAGAGAGATATTGTCCATAACATCCGAATCAATTTCACCGTCGTACTCGAAATTTTGAGATAGCATCTGCCCTAATTGATAAGCATTTCTGCTGTGTACCAGGCGGTTGATTAGCCCTTGAAGTCTGGCCGAAAGCAGCATCGCAACTACTCGATAGAAGCGAGTACCCATACTTGGGTTCTGTTGGAGTTTGACGAATAGTTGCTGCTTACTTATTGCCAACACTTGTAAATCTTCTAAGGCTTTGAAGGTATAGCGGGGTAAACGACTATCAAGCAAAGCAATTTCACCTACAATTTCACCCCTTGTGACTCGAGCAATTTCGGTTCCGGGTGACTCTTGGCTTTCATCCTTATTTTCCAACCGTGTAAAAATACGACCCAAAGCGCTACCTTTTTGTTCGCTGAAGGAGACAGATACGCTTCCCTGTAGAAGTACATAGAGGGTTTCCACAGGGCGATTTGCTTGAATGAGGATGGTATTCATGGCAATGTTTTCAACCTGACTGTGTTCGATCATCCAGTCAACATCGCTATCATTGAGTTCACCAAAAATAAGGGAAACATTTTGCAGAGGTGGAATTTGCAAATTTTGCCGACAAATAAATTCTTTGACTAGACGTTCAAAGCGGTCTAAGAGTAAGATTGCGATCGCACGGTAAAATCGGGGTGCAAACCCTAAATCTTGCTGAAGTTTTGCTAGAAGCTCTTGACAGGGTAAAGCCAAAACAATCGAATTTTCTACTGCTCTGACTGTAGTAGCTGAGGGGCTACTATGAAGAAAGGACATTTCACCAAACACCTCACCCTGAAAGAAACGACAAACCTCAACTGGGGTAAGGGTGCTTACCAACGCCTTATCTTGATTTCCAGATAGGCTAGCACTTAAAGTACCATCAAGAACAATATATAGGTTGTCAAGGTTGCTCTGCTGCTCGATTAAAACTGCACCAGAGGCAATAGTCTGTTGATGACCATTTGCAATCATCCAGTTAATGTCGCTGTTCCTTAATTGTTGGATTAGAACCTCTGTCATAAGCTTAGGCTCACACTGTTTAATGGCGATGACTAAACTCTGTTTCATCCGCATCAAAACTTCTGCTAAATTGCCGACTTCATCATTGGATACTTTCTCAAATACAGCCTCTATGTGACCCATACTCACGCCTTCGGCAACTCGAATAATTTGTTTAATAGGTCGAACAACAGATTGTTTTAGCCAGAGATTTGTCATAAATAGAGCGAAGGCAAAAATTATGATGACAATTCCCATTACTAAAACAAACAAAGCTTTTAAGCTAATTTCATTTTGAGCTTTGTAATCCAGAATAGTCCTTAAAGCTATACCACTAAAGCTCATGCCGCCTATAAAGATGCTCAGGAGTAGGAGAGTAAGCTTTTTAGCTAATGTTAAATTATTCAATATCGATTTAATTTTTCTCAGCATAAACACTTATCACCTGAATAAAAAGAAGCGATCAAGCTACTTTGACGACGGTATGATGATTCTAGTAGTGGCTTGGCAAATTCAGACGCTAACTCCTCTAATGTCAGCCTTGTCAATGCGAAAACCATTGCAATTTGCTCTGTTGAAGTTTTTAACTGTGCTGAAAATTCGCGATCGAAACTTTCGATATTTTTCGCTGCTTTTTTCACCAAAATTTGGAGAATCCTAAATGCACCGTCTGATAGAGGAGGTTCGCCTCTGTAGTTTTGCAACCTGCCCCCTTCACGGTAGACTGAAGTCTCTAAACCTAAAAAATGTAAAAACCAGTCAGCTTTGTAGTGTCCTATAGCTGCAACTATCCCTCTATAATCAGCAATTAATTCATCAAAAATATGATTACGCATAGAGCCGAAAAAGCGGTGAGTTAAGTAATGCGTACATTCATGTTCTAAGCGAATTTTTAAAGAAAGTTCTTGCCACTGACTTTCTGCTAATCCTAAGTCGCTTGCTGTAACATGACTGTAGGAACCAGGACTAAGAATAATAAACCGATCCTGATACAATTCTTTTCGAGGAATTAGGCGTTTAAACTCACTAGCCCAGTCAGCTTCAGAGTTCTTAACTTGTTGAGCAGTCCATTGTAATCGATATTGATGGATGCGATCCCAATTGTTATAACCACTAACAATACATGCTCCCATAGAATCAGGTATGGGATGTGGTTCATTGCGTTTCGTCAGTGCTTGTACCAAGGTGACAAAATCATCACGATTACCAGCAATTATCACTGGGATGGAACTCGCAAGAGTTTGATGTAACTGAAGTTGTAGTTTTTCGGGTTCAGTGAAAATCAGTCCAGATTCTTTTGTTTTAATTGGCTTTCCTTGCCGAGTAGCATGGCAATATTCTTCAGTTTCACTAATACCAGCAACTATAGGGAATTGAAACTGCACTAAACGTTGTTTCAAAACCTCATAAACTCCTATTGTTTCAGCTTGATCAGCGTATTTTTCCCATGTTGTGATATGCGGTTCAGGAGGGAGGGTGAGTTTTATATTGCTAGGGCTAAATACATTTTTGTTGTAGGCCAGCAATTCTTGAATTTCTGAGTCGTTGGCACCACAGGCTATCAAAACATTAGTACGGAGTTGAAATTGGTTCATAAAACGCAAATAAAACCATTAGTGAAATGAGTGATTTTATGCAATTTATCAGTAGTCAAATATTGATTCTTTTTTATTGCCTTTTGTCAGATGCTCGAAGTCAATGAAGTTCATAGAGTTTATCCTTCAGTTAGATTGTTTGAGTTCAGTTATTCCTAAACTGACTCTAATAATACTTATGCTAGATCTATGGATGCCACGTTGTTTGAGGAAAAGTACTTTCCAAATTTGGAAAATCTGTTGTTGACAAATTTGATAATTGAATGGCATCCAAATAGTATTCCCAGCGATGGCAAACCTCTTTGACCAACTTCGATGGTTTACTGGCGGTGTCATACTCATAAAATCAAAATTCAATTTTCTAGGTTAATAACTTCGTAGTTTTGGTTTGAGTCTCACCCCCTGGAACCGCCTGAAGTACCTGTCGTCTTGGGTGGGGGGTCATCTGAATTATTACTATCAGCTAGCGCTCCTGCAGGTATTAATAGTAATAAACTTAAAGTAATAGTGACGGTAATGCTACTTCTAAACCATCTGTGCAAAAACTTTAATAGTTCAGTGATGATAGTCATCCGCCCTCTCTCACAAACCACCATCTCTACGTTGGCGAACCCAGTCCAGGTATTTTGCTCGGATGTAGTAGGATTATCAGGATAAATACCCCTCTCATAAAAAAATTCATCTTTTTTTATCATTCAATTTCCTAGAAACTGTTCTTTAATTAAAAATATAAAGACAAAAAAATAGGTAAGCATTCCCCTTACCTGCAAAATTCATGTCATAGATTAGACATATTATTGACGTAACTATGTCTTTGTTATTGCCGAAAACTGCAAGGGTAATTGGTAATTCATCCCTAAACTGGATACTTTAAGTACAAAATCAAACCCCATTCTTTGAGAACCGCTACCGCTATAGATTAGTAGGAAATTGCTAAAAAATTAGTGTACAGGACTTTTTGTTAACAGGACACTAATTCTGGCATAGCTTGAGGCAAATGAATTGGCTATTAATTTAGCTTTGAGGTAACAGTAACTGAAGTGATTTTATATCAAATATAAACAAAATTAATATACTCTAAACGGCGATACTACAGGCGATGAAAGATTGATAAATAAAAACTTAGTCAGGCTGTCAAGTTTCTCCATCGATCCAGGCAGGAAGCAATCACGTCTTAAGTCAGTGCCATGGGACTTATGCTCTAAACCCTTTCATAATCTTGGTTTTGAGCTTACGTCCTATAGAGGCAAAGTTCCAGTTTTTCCCCCCAACAGGCCACGTTAACTCACACAAAGTTCCTTTCTCTCCGAGAGACTTTCGCTGAAACTCTCCTCTTAATTTTCTCGCTAAATTTAAACACTGCTTCGTTCCTCGCCCTTCACAACACGAGTGAATACCAGCCCCATTATCCTTAATGCTCAGGGTGTACCAGCCTTCGTTTTGCTTACCAGTAGCACTGAGACGGGTTAATCCTTTGGCATGTTTGCCGACATTGCACAGCGCTTCTTCCAGAAATTGGCAGAGTTCTCGCTTTTGTTCGAGGCTCAAGTATTTCTCCTCAATTGGATCGAATGAATAAGCTTTAACTTTGAGCGTTTTAAAGCAGGGAAAGTTTCGCTGAAGTGTATAACTGTACACTTCATAGAGCAGGTCACGAATTGGCAGCTTTAAGTCTAGGATTAGACTACTGCCGAGACGCAGACTTTCCTCTCTGTCTAGGGCTTCTAGTTTCAGGTATTCGCCGAGTTCTCGGATTTCGGAGTTCAGATTTTTCAGCTCTTCGAGCAATCGATTTTGTTCTATATCTTGGTCTTGGACGTGCCTCAAAACATTAGCTAGTGTTTGTAGGGGGCCATTATGAATTACAATAAATGTCCGTTCGATGGTGTGCTGGCGTATTTCAATCTGAGTCCTCAAAAATCGGTCGTATTGATAGAAAGCACTCAAGATTGCGCCATTAATGACCAAAAGAAGTAGTGCTGGTGCTATTGGAATCCACCATCCCCCGACGATGAAAGCATAACCAATTCCCACTAAACCCAAGCAGGCAACGGCAACATACACAAGGTTTTTCAAGGGAGATTTCGTCAGCCGACCGAGATAAATAGCTAAAATGCCCCAACTGACAATCCAAAGATATTCCCAACCCTGCGACCAGGTTTTTAAAACGGGCCGTCCGTCGAGAACTACACTGACAATTTGGCTGACGACATGAGCATGAAATTCTACGCCATAAACTTTTCCAGGCGGTTGCAAATTAGCGATCGCAGAAGTATTGATAAAGTCTTTAATACTAGGAGCAGTTACTCCAATCAGAACGATGCGTCCGCCGAAGATATCGCGCAGCATATTGGAATTACCGTTCCCGGCTTCAATATCGTTAATATCTTTAAGGGATAGCGTGCGAAATCGTTCCCGACCGTTGCGATAATTGAGGAGTACCTGAACACCAAAATCATCAGCACCCACGTAGCCTCCAGAATTGGCGAAAAAGCGAGGGAGTTCAGTGGAACCAAACATCATCGCCTCACGATCGCGAATGCCATTGCTCAGTTTAATGCCTTCAGCCTTGAGATATGTTTCTGCCAGTCGTAAAGATAGGGAAAATGCATATTTTTTATCGTCTTCAGGTCTATTCGTTCCCAATAAAGCACGCCTGACTTTGCCGTCATCATCGGAAAGGTAATCTGCGAAACCGATTTGTTCTGGGGGTAAATCGGGGGGTGGCTTAATGGCAATGGGTAATACTTTTTCAACTGCAATCAGATTTTTGATATCTTTAAACGCTGCAACCAGTTCCGTATGACCGGGTTCGACGGGTATATCCTTGACAATATCAAGACCGATAACTCTGGGTTGGTACTTCTGCAATGTTCTTAGCAGTTGTGCAATTTCGCGATCAGGTATGGGATACTCTCCTATACGTCGGATATCTTCCTCATCAATTCCGACAATGACCACTCGTGAGTCGATAGGTTCTGAAGGGCGTAGGCGAAGAAAGGAGTCGAGAGTTACCCATTCAATCAATTGCAGTGCCCCAGTCAGGCGAACGAGTACGACCAACCCTATAGCGGCAATTCCTGGTAGTGTTCCTACAGACCAAATAGTAAAGTCTTTTCTAATTTTGCTCCAAATACCACACAGCAACAGTTTCTTCCTTAAACTTATTAATCAATAAACCCTTCTTCTCTAGCTCGTTTCTCTGTTTGAATGCGAAGACTCTTGCCTTCTTCAGGATAAACGCCTAAAACGTCTTGAACTTTGGTCCAATAGTGGCGTACTGTTCTAGGGGATACATTCATGCGATCAGCAATGACTTTATCTTCAAGTCCTTCTTCAAAGGCAAGATTGAGTACCTCGATCCACTCTAGTTTGACTTCCCCTGGTGGCATTTTTAGGTCTTTGGTATGGGTGACGCCTTTGAGTGCCAAGTCAATTCGGCTCAACATCTCTTGGCTGGAAAGTCCTTTATCCGCTACGGTGAACCCTCCTTCGTGAGCATCGATGTCGGGTTTAATCCGCACCAGTGCTTTGACATAGCTGCTTTGCACGACCAAATTGAGGGTGGGATAGTTTTTCATTAATGTTCCCAGGCTTTTTATGCCTCGATTGATTTCGGCAGTGTCCCCGGCGGTTTCTGGCAGAGAAAGATCCATAATCACTAAGTCGGGCCTAAATGCTTCGACTTGCTCGAGTGCGTCCTGGGTGGTTTTGGCGGTGAGGATTTCGGCTTGTGGGTAATGCTGTTTGAGCAAGTCGAGCGTTCCACTCAGGATTAATTCGTGGTCATCCACCACCAGTATTTTGAGCGTTCCTTGTTCTGGTAAATCTTGGCTCATCGTTGAAACCTCGAAGTTGACAACGTTACTGTACATCATGGCATCGGGTTTTGATGGGGGAAAGGGTAAGGGGGCTAGGGGAAAAGGTTTGAAAAATCAAGTTTTTTTCTTTTCATAAGATACCTAAATTGGTTAAGCAATACATTTCACAGTTTTGCCAACTTGATTGCACACTTGTGCAAGGTAATTTCAGTAAGAGTAATAAGTAAAGGTGCTTTTGTGTGCATGATTGTCAGTCAATCAACCTAATTGGCGATCGCAGCTTTGGGCTGTTGTCTGGAAAAATAGGTAATGGAAACTACTCTTTACCCAACTAGAACAAGGCGCAGCTATTAAATTAAATGGCAGAAATTGAGCAATCGACAGAGCAATCGGAACTGGTGCTCACCACACCCACCCCTCTCACGGCTCATCCTGCTGCCGTTTATCTCTCTAGCTTAACCACAGGAAGTCGGCGCACGATGACCAAAGCTCTAAATGTCATCGCTCACCTACTAACAAACGGTCAATGTGATGCTTTGTCTCTAGATTGGTCGAAGTTAAGATACCAACATACAGCCGCCATTCGAGCCGTGCTGATGGAACAGTATTCACCCGCCACCGCTAACCGAATGCTGTGTGCCCTACGGCGGACACTCAAAGAAGCTCGACGGTTGCGATTAATTAGTGCCGATGATTATGATGCGGCTGTAGACCTCAAGAGTGTGCGAGGGGACTCGCCCTTAAGAGGAAGGCTCTTGAAAACGAGCGAGATTGCGGCTCTGTTTGAAGTTTGCAAGCATGACCCCTCGCCCATCGGCGCTCGTGATGCGGCGTTGATTGCTATTTTAAGTGGCTCTGGAATCCGTCGAAGTGAGGCTGTGGCTCTTGAAGTTGCCGACTTTGATAGAGAAACGGGTGCATTGCAAGTCCGCAAAGGGAAGGGGAAAAAGTTCCGTACAGTGTACCTGCCTTCGGGGGCAACAAGAGCGGTTAAGGCTTGGTTGGAGGTCAGGGGTGATTCTCCAGGTATTCTCCTCAATCCAATCAGACGGGGGGGACACATTGAGGCTAAGAGTATGACAGACCAAGCGGTGATGGTGATTCTCCGCAAACGAGGGGCGCAAGCTGGAGTAGCAACCTTTTCTCCTCATGACTTCCGGCGCACCTTTATCAGTAACCTACTCGATGCCGGTGCTGATGTTTTAACCGTGAGCCGGTTGGCAGGGCACTCCAATCCGTCTACCAGCTTAAAATACGACCTACGCGGGGAAGATGCTAAGCGAAAGGCTATCCAATTATTGCACGTTCCCTATGAGGAGTAATTGTTATTCAAGCAAGGGGTTTATTAGTGGAATTTGGTATATTAGGCAGAAATCTTACCCAAGAGGTCGGCTAGAGCCATTTTCTCCGTTGTGGCTCAAAGAATAATCCTATATCTAATAATATCTCTAGTTCTAAGAGCATGAGAACTATCTGTTCATTCGCGGTTTAGGGGTTTCTCCTGATTAGTACAAGATATGAGCCTCCAAGGGATGCTTCGCGCATCCGCAACGGATAGAAGAAACACACAGCAGAAAGTTTAAGGGTCAATCAACCTTACACTAAAAAAGTACAATGACAGTCAAAACCGTCTAAACAATGGTGCTTTGAGCGCCCGAATGTGAGCCTGGTTCTGAGTGTAGTTGGCAGCGATATTGGTGAAGTGTCAATCACTATCCCGTTTAAGAGATTAGATTTATTGCCTCACTCAGGTCATTGTACATCCCACAATGCCATGCCTCAAACGTCCTATGAGCCAGCAGGAATTCTCAAGCAGACAAAAGGATAGCAAATTACCCCTGATTAATCCCAATGCAGCAGGCATTGATATCGGTGCAGATAGACACTGGGTCAGTGTTCCTGTGGGAAGAGATACGCAGAATGTACGCAGTGCAAGCCTGTTTCACCGCCGACCTATATGCAATGGCAGACTGGTTAAAACAATGCCAGATTGAAACTGTAGCGATGGAATCAACAGGAGTCTACTGGATACCTGTGTTCCAAATTTTGGAAAGTCGGGGGTTTGAGGTCAAGCTGGTTAACGCCCATTACGTCAAAACTGTACCGGGTCGCAAAACAGACGTATTGGATTGTCAGTGGCTGCAACAACTGCATACTTACGGTTTATTAGCTGGCTCATTTCGTCCAGCCGACCAAATCTGTGTGCTCCGCAGTTATATTCGGCAACGAGACAACTTAATTAAGAGTGCCTGTGTCCACGTCCAACGGATGCAAAAAGCTCTGACTCAAATGAATCTACAACTGCACAGGGTAATTAGTGACATTACAGGTACTACTGGCAAGGCAATTATCACAGCAATTGTCTCTGGAGAGCGCGACCCGCAACGTCTAGCTGCACTCAAGGATGGTCGCATCAAAGCCAGTTCACAGGAAATTGCCGCGTCTCTGACTGGGGACTATCGCCCAGAACTAGTTTTCATATTGCAACAGGAATTACAACTGTACGAGTTTTATCAGGCACAAATCGCTGCCTGTGATGTTGAAATTGAGCAGTGTTTGGCAACATTTGCTGACAAAGTTGATGTTACTTCCAAGCCTTTAGCCAAACCGAAGCGTCGGGGGAAAAAGCAACCCGGAAATTCACCCCAATTTGATTTACGTACTCATTTGTATCGTGTCTTCGGTGTGGACTTTACTCAAATTGATGGCTTTGGTGCTTTGACCGTACTGGTCTTGTTGTCTGAGCTTGGCTTAGACCCGTCTCGTTTTCCTACCGTCAAGCACTTCACCTCTTGGTTAGGGCTGTGTCCCGGTAGCCGCGTTACTGGCGGTAAAGTCAAAAGTTCCAAAACCCGTCCCGTTGCTAATCGTGCCGCCAATGCGTTTCGGATGGCAGCACAAACTCTTTGCCGTAGTCATTCGGCTTTGGGAGCATTTTACCGTCGTATGCAAGCACGGTTGGGTGCGCCAAAGGCGATTACGGCTGCCGCTCACAAGTTGGCACGTATTTTTTACCGCCTTTGGACATCTGGCGATGCCTACACCGACCCTGGCGTTGATGCTTATGAGCAACGCTACCGTGACCGAATGTTGCAAAACCTCAAGAGAAAAGCTCAGGCTTTTGGCTTAGAACTTATCCCTATTTCCAACCCTTCCGAATGTGTTTCTTAAGAGACGAGGTATATGACAACAGAGATTCTGCTTTTTATAATCTAGGGCGAGTTGAAGAAGCGTTAGAGTCTTCTGATTATTCAGGTTCGTTCTTTTAGCATTGTGAGCAGCCGTCGAAGTTTGCCAGCCTGCTTGCGAGCCTTGTAGCGGCGCTTAGCTTCCGCCATGACGGCTTTCATCAGTTCGGGTTCGGCTGAAGTTAATAGCCACGCGGCCTCCAGAAACACCTCTACTGTTACCCCCTGGTCTTTGCAAAATCGCGTCAATTCCTGGTCTATATCTTGATCCAGAACAATTGCCGAATGGCGACGGGTCGGAGGAAACTTTGCTAGTTGGGCTTTCAACTCTTCTAGGGTGGCATCGGTCGGAGCAGTGTCCTTAGTACCCTCTTTAGTAGTCTCTCGCTCGTCCGGATTGTCAAGTTGGCTCCCTTGTTCATTCGAGGGGGACTTGATAACCAAAAGATCATCTCTTTGGGGTACACGGGTTCGATTGCGGTTCTGACGAATTCGGTCTAGGACACTGTCTGACATACCGCATCTCCTCCCAAGAGTTGCTGAATTTTGCTAAGGATAATCTCGAAGGGGTACTCCAAGTCGGCATACCCCATTGCTACAAGCGTCGTGCGTTTGTTAATCGCCTGCTTGTAGCGCTCTGACTCCCGGATTGAAGGCAGCATCAGCTCGGCTCCGACCTCATCCCGCATAGAATCAACGGCAAGGCGACTTTCCAGAGTCTGAGTGTGACCAATCCATTTGTCTCTAAAGGGTAAAACCCCCAACACTCGTGCGTTGGTTGCCTTCACTTCCTGCAAAGAGTGCAGTAAGTCTAGCGTCCTAATCAAAGAGCCGTAACCCTTGACCGAGGCTTCTGCGGGGATAATTAAGAAATCAGCAGCTCCAATCACTGTCAGGCAAATTTGCGATCGCTGGGGTGGTGAGTCGATAAGACACACCTTAAAGGTGTCAGCGATGGGTTCAAGGCGACGCAGGAGCATGGTGGCTCCAACCCCGCTATTAGATAGGTAGTCCTGCACCACATCCAGTTGATCGTCGGCAGGAATTAGGAAAAGGTTTAGCAAGCCTTCAATCGGGTAGATGGCGTCTTCAAACGACACCGACTTTTTGAGAAACTCCAGCAGGGTGGGCTGGTTGGGCTGAAGCTCTAAATCAAGATAGGTCGTCAGGTTGTGTTGCGGATCGGCGTCGATCATCAAGGTCGGATACCCAAGATTAGCAAGGGCACGACCCAGTAAGAGCGAAGCGGTAGTCTTGCCCTGTCCCCCAGACAGGGCGGTAATGGCTATGGTCAGCATGACCTTTTGGAAGTATTTATCTAATTATTATTATCTAAAATTGGCAATTAATCAAAATCTAATTTTGTAAATTTAGCTTTTTAGCTTTTTAGTAAAAGAATGGGTGTATCCCAAGCTAGTTACTCCAATTTCGACCTAGCCTGACTAACTCTTCACAAGAGGTAATCACTTTCAACTACCTTACCAGAGCTATTCTGTAAAGATTTACCTCTTGCTCTCTCCCAAAATTGTATATACGATGTAGTTACAGAGGACAAAGGTAAACTGTTTTGTCGCCCTCAGGAATCCAGCGCAGTTTGTCGCCGTACAAGTAGCGGGGGGTCTGAACATTGGGGAAGTTGGCTGGCAGTTCGATTGATGGGGGCGGGAAGCCAAGAGTACCCAAGTTAGGAAGTTCTTGCCTGTCGCCGTGCCGAATAGCATTGACATAAGCCGCCATGAGTTTGCCCTTGAGGCTTACCGTCAATCCCCGGATTAGGATAGTCACTAAGCTTTCCAGTTCTCGTTGCTCCAGATTCATCCATGACGCATCGAAGTCTGGATCTGAAAAATTGCTCAGCTTTTGCATGAGTTCGGTGATGCCGAAGTCGGATAAAGCTTGCTCGTAGATACGGGCGCTATCGGTCAGATATCTGAGGGGGTTTACCATTGAATAACCTCGATTAAGTTATTGGGGTAGCCAGTGGGTAGAGAGTTGCAAGCCTAGACCCACTGGCTTTTTGTGTGCCTTGCGCGAACGGAAAGCTCACACATACGTAAACAGTTAATTGATTTCAATTAGGGTATTAACCTATTACGCAATACGTAACTTATCATTCATGCAATGTATTACGCAATAGGTTAAAAGACGGTTGAGAGATACGATAATCGTGAAGGTTGCGTAATTGAGGATAGGTAGGTACTTCGATGCCCAGGCAAATGCCGAAGAAAGACTTAAACATTACCAAAGGCGAACCCGAACTTTATGACGAAAAGAAAAAGCCCCTGAATCTGGCAATGACACCAACAGGGGCAAAGCAGCTAGATGCTTTGGCCAAGCAAATGGGGCTGACTAGAAGTGAATTTGTAGAGCGGATTGCTAGAGGAATTATTCCTCTGCATCCAAATGCTTTAGGAGCTGATGACTTGGGGGAATCCGAAGGGCAATCCAAATTGTCATCGGCTTGAATAGAGATGAACTAGAAGGGAAAGGACTGTTTCAAGGACAGGAAGCTACAAGTGATCGCATCCAGCAATTACAGCAGCAGATTGAGACATGGCAAGCATTACTAGAGAAGTTAGAAATGATTAACCCTAACTGACTAGACTTGAGCCAATATAGTCTAAGGGTTGTAAATTTTCCCATTAGGCATCTTTGCTCCAGTTAAATCAGCAGCGCTCAAGTCCACTCCTCCTAACTTGGCACCCTGAAGGTTGGCTCCAATCAAGTTGGCTTTACTCAGATTGGCTCCAGCTAGAGTTGCCCCACTTAAATCAGCATTACTGAGGTTAGCTCCACTGAGTTTAACTTGACTAAGATTGGCCCCACTCAAGTTAGCTTGGCTGAGGTCTTTTCCCTGTAAGTTCACACCTATCAGCTTTTTCTCGCTAGGGCTATTTCCATCATTATCTACTACTACTCCTTTTTGTCCTTCATTCTGGCAAGTTCCGAACACAACCCAACCACACTTGGCTTTCCTAGTTGTATCAGTCTCATCTGCCCTTGCTGGAGAGTCTGTTACCCATCCAATAGACATCTCCGATAATTAACTTGAAACCCTTGTAATAGGGTCGTTTAATCTTAATTTCCGGAGATGTCTAATTTTTAACACCAAGCATAATCGAAGTTCCTCCTAAATTATGCGATCACTAGATTACTTTTCGTTCTGCTTGAGAAGCTCGGGAGCAATTTCAGACACAACTGCCAGTTTGTGTTCTTCTGACAAGTCGTTTTTCACTACGCTAAAAATCCATGCTAATTCAGCAGCCGTCAACTGCTTGATTCCGATTGCTATTTCTGTGGCTATGTCGGTACGCTCTCGAGTATCTTCTTGTGGAGGGAATGTGGACGAGGAGATTTCTCCGTCATGCTCGTTCGACCTATTGGACACCTGTTTTACCGGAGTTGGAGCCAACGTGTCGGTTTTTTGGAGATAGTCCGGATCGACAGGAAGACAAGGAAGTTCAGAATTGTCCCACCTGACTATTACTCCTCCCGCCTTTGACTTGAGTTCAGATACAGTTCCTCTTGACCCGGCTATCAGCCAGTCTATGGGTTTGCTGTTTTCGGGATAAACCACCTCTACGCGATCGCCTACCTCAAGACCAAAGTAGGAAATTTTCCTACGCAGTTCAATTTCTTTACGGATATTGGAGACTGAGCGACGCAAGGAGTTATCTCGCCCCACCTTATCAACACCTAGCAGGTACGCGGCAATTTCGTAATCACTCCAATTGCGGCGCGGATCGGATTCAGGTAACTGTTCCCTAGCCTCTAAAAAAAGTTCAATTCGTTTGCGTTGGTCTTTTGGTGTCAGTGGCAGTGCATCGTGTCTGGAATTAGCGGCACAGCTATTGAGGATTGCCTCGGTAACAGTTCCAAAGCGTACCTCAACACAAATTAACTCAGCTTCCGCTTTGAGTGCTGCTCGCACTCGCAGATGGCAATCACAGGCATAGTAGTGGGTACCATCCCAATACACAATCGGCAACGGGTTGCGCTCCCACTCCCAAGAACCTTCCTGCATAGCAGAGGCATAACGTTCAATTTGATGCCAATCCAAAGTGGCGCGGGATTGAGTACCTCTTGTCAGAATAATCTCTGAAGGGTCAAGCCAAGTAGTAGAAGGAGAAGGAATTAGCGGTGGTGGAAAGGGTTGAACAGTAGAAAGTTGCATGGCGTGGGGAGTGAAGAGCTTTTGAATGGATAACCCAACGGCATTTGCCAGCAGCGGAGGAACAGCGTTGCCGATTTGCATCAGCGATCGCACTGGTTAGGGTGGCGGGTTCGAGCGAACAGATGTCTGTGCAAATTACCTTGATATTCGGGAAGTTTTTTTGGTAGACCTCGCAGTTAATTGCATCTTTCTCCACTGCTACCGCTACCTTGAATCCTGCTGCTTCCAGCCCTAGAGAGAGTCCACCAGCGCCAGCAAATAAATCTACAACGACTATATCTCGATTTTGTTGGCAGTGAAGCATCTTCATTTTTATACACTTGTATAGTTTAATTATACACTTGTATAAAGCAAACACACTTGTTACAAAATAGGTGGCAAAATAGGTGGAGAATGTTTAATAGTTAACCCTGTATGGAAGCGACTTCATCAGAGCGACAACAGCGGCTAGTGGAGTTGTTGGTGGAGTTATTAGAGTCAGACTCTCTGTGGAATCAGACAACTTTTGCAAAGTCAGTTGGAGTATCGCAAGCAACTGTTAACCGATGGCTGAACGGAATCAACCTTCCTGATGTTGGCTCTAACAACTTCAAGGCTTTAGCGAAATCTACTAGCGGTACGCCAGAGTCGCTTTTGGACTATCTGGATGGCAAAATTTCTCTCGAGCAGTATCGGAAGGCGGGGAGCTATGCCGAGGACAAAGATGAGTCGCGCCGTCGGGTTTCGGAAATCAAAGCTGATATAGCCAGACTTCCTCACTCGGAAATCGTGGAAATTATCATTTTCAGTGCAAGTGCTTTGCGTGAAAAGACTTGAGCTTGATAAAGAAGATAGCAATCAACTAGCTTTGGAGTCTGCTGCTTCGTAAATCGGCTTTGCGGAGGTCTGAGTGGAGGCAGTACTTCTAGCTGCTAGCGTTTCCACTGCCACAGTAGCTACTTTAGCTAATGCCTCCAACGGCAGCGAACGTACTGTCTTTAGTACCTGTTCTAAAGGGTCTTCAGAGGGAAGCTCTCCTTCTACCAAATACGTTTGTAGCTGAGAGAGAGTCCACCCTTTCAAAGCTGCCAGTTTTTCTAAATTCTCTGTTTCAGGCCAAGCTATATGAGACTCCCAAAAATTGACCGATGAGCGACTTACGCCCAGTCGCTTAGCAAACTGGCGTTGACTCTGACTACCTCGTAGTTCTTGGATGAGAGTGGCTAGTCGCTTGCTTTTAGAGTCCATGCTTTTTATCTTATATCTTTCATTTTACATCTTTCTGCTTTTGGGATGTGGTAAGTTAGAGGCTTAGTGACTGAAGGTTTAAACATAACTGTCTAAATACTTAGTCAAAAGCAGGTCGAAACAATCAATTTGGAATCAACATCAGGTTTTGTACCCCAAGCGATCGCTCCGATGTGAAGAACTTTGAACAGTAGACGATAATAGTATGGATACTAACCCTCAACCAGGGGCATCACAGCAACTTGAAATTACTGGGTTAGAGGTTCCTCAAATCAGTAGTGTTAGCACCCCCAAGCGCAGGGGGCGCTACCGTTGTATCAAACGTCTACCGACAAGTCCCAATCTATTCCCCGATGGTAAAACCAATCGCATGGCATCGAACAAATTAATCTGGGAGGGGTGCAACATCCTGACACAAGCCAAAAATCTTGGTTGGGTTGACTCAGAGAAAGGGCCACTTTGCTACGAAAGTCCAGTCGCCAAAGGTCAGGGCTACGTATCTTTCTGGGTTAGTGATGATTTGCACGGGCTAAATCCTGCGGTGTTGGAGGGGGAAGTAGCTCTAGCCTTAATCGACCAATTTGATATTCGTGCCGCCTGCATTCACTTAATCTACGCCGCTCACGCTACACAGCTCGACCGCCCCTGGGAACAGCAGTTTGTTCTGAGCGATACACAGCTAGAACGGTATCTGGGTCTAGAGCAGAACAGGAATTTTAAGAACAAACAAGAGAAATTAAAGCTGCTGTTGGCTTTGGCGAAGCAGCCGTGTTCCCTCTTAGTGTATGTTTCTTGGCCAGAGAAAGGAGCAGTCGGAGCATTTAGCGTCAGCCGGACTTGGTTGTGGGAGATAGCAGAACCAATTTTGCACTACCAAAATTGTTTTCATGACGAGCAGGGAAATCCTATCGGTGAGAAGTTACTTGTGGGATTCACCCTCAAAGTCCGATGCGGGAACTGGGCGCAATACTTTCTCAATGAGGAAAAACGCCGGAACAGATCGGGTTATTACGAGTACGGAATCCTGTCATCAGGAGTACTACGCGACTTAATGAGCCTCTGGCATCACCATGAAGGGGCAGCACGTCTGCTGACATGGCTGTTATTCAAAACTAGGGTCAATCGAAACAGTCCACTAACCGTGGAAATGTTGATGAAAGTTGCCTTCGGCGAGAAGATGCTTGAGGCTGCTATTGCGTCTTCAAGAGAGCGAAAGAAGCTCGTCAGGCGTTGGGAAACTACGCTCAAAGTTTTAATAGAAAAGGGGTGGAATATTCAACCTGACCCCGAAACTTATCCACTACAATATTGGCCGGAAATGGTTAATGCCGGTTTGCTTGCGGACATTCCTGATGCTCCTGAAGAAGCGGCTGAGTTCTGGGCATTGGATGCAGCATCAGGTGAGGGGACACGCTTAACTGATATCACAAAGCGTACACGCGGTAGTTTTGAACGGCTGCTAGGTGGTAGGCTTTGGGTACACCCTCCAGTAGAGATTGCTGAGAAACTGGATGAGATTGACAAGCCCAGAAAACCGCATCCTACTCAAAAGCGTCGGCAAAAAGCGCCAGCCCAATCTGCTCCTTGCAATGTCACAGCCCCATCTGAGCAGCAGCAAGACTGCACGAAACTGACAGGTGAGCGAGTTAGAGAACTAAGGATAGCACGAGGTCTAAGCGTAACTCAACTCGCGGAACTTGCGGGAATGGGTAAATCTACAGTTTCAATGATCGAAACTGGCAAAAGGTCTATAACTCCTAAAACCCAGAAGCGTCTCAAGCAAGCATTGGGATTGTCACTTCCCGCCGTTAGATAGTCGCACCACAACTGAGCGTGTAGCACAAGGAGTAAGTTCTGCGTCTTGCGAGAAGTACGCAGAACTGTTCGCGATCGCTGTTACTGCCATAGAAGTAGGAAATTTTCCTACTTTGAGCGATGAGGTATTCCCTCATTAATTCATGCATCAATGGCAGAGCTGACCTCGTGCTCAGCGACAATAGTCAATTTGTGAACGGGGAGAGCAGCTATCCTAAAAAACAGCTCTAACCTATGTCAGACTTTGATTTCAGCCTTGTTGACTGTTTGTGAACGAAAATATCCTTCACCTTAACTAAAAGGCTCAAACGCTCTCCAGTATTGACTTGTCGCTTGTGAACCAAAAATATCTTTCACCCTAACCAAAAATATCTTTCACCCTAACCAAAAATATCTTTCACCCTAACCAAAAAAAATTTTTCCCCGCCTGAAACCTTTACATGGCAGGGATTCCATTTTTGTTCACAAATCTGATCATTCTGATCATTCTGATCCGTTGGCACTCACCAGCACCAAAAAACGAGGGCGCTAATCTAGGTCAGCCAACAAAAACACAGTTGCCGTGCTAAACGATGAGGTACTCAACGTGGCTTGCAAACACAAGCTTCACGTTCACACCGAAACCAAACTTTTATCCCCAGTTCGACCTGAGCAAGCACTCCGGCTTGCCGAACTAGGTTTCAAAAAAAGCTGATATGGCGACTGTTGTTCGCGTTGGCTCTTTGTGAGTTAATAAATATGGGCTGATGGCATATACGTGGCGCTACCTGAAAAGAAATTGCCCCGTCTGTAATGGGGTACGCAGAGATTGTAGGGAAAACACCAGTACAGGACTGATTCACTGCCGTTGTGATGAGGTTAGTTCAGTTCCAGGGCTGAAGTTTGTCGGACAAGATGTACTCGGTTTCAATATGTGGGCACCGGATACGGGAGCCGAGATTGGTTACTCCGCCTCGTTAGAATTTCAACGAGAGTACCGACGTACAAAGAAGGAACGACAGGTTTCACGCTTTACGCACTGCCTGAGCGTCCCAGAACGCGATCGCCAGTTCCGTTTGGTGCTTCAATGGAAAGCAACAACACTAAGTCCCAGACACTCCTCACACCTAATTGAAAAGCGACAGCTCACAAACGAGGAAGTTAACTGGCTAATCTCACGAAACTGGGTAAGAACTTGGGAACCGGGAATAAAAGCCCCTGTCGGCATCAAGGCAGACCTCCCTGGAATTTCCCCTAAGGGCTTTCTCTTAGGAATGCCAGGATTTGTTGTCGCCGCCCTTGACCCAGACGGACACATCACAGGGATGCAAATCGCCACCTTGCTGGATGACCCCAAGTATATCTGGCTTAGCAGTGCCAATCACGGGGGGAATGGGCCACAACTGCCAAACGGTGAATTACCGCTATTTTGCTGGAAGCACCCCAACACTCCTTCAATCCGAACGGTAATCCTATGTGAGGGAGCGCTAAAATCAATGCTGGTCGCCCTCTTCTTATGGCGACTTGGACATTACGATACCGCTGTCATCGGCACGGCTAGCGCAGCTAGGTACGGCTCTAAAACCCTTCAGGATTACCTAAATCGACTCGGCGCTGGCAATATCAAGTTGATGCCCGATGCCGGAACGCTCACAAATCCCCAGATTGCACAAGCTAACGCCATAACCCTTGATTTGTGCCGCCAGTGGGGTTATCAGGTTGAAGTGGGTGAGTGGGGACAACTTTTCGATAAAGCACAACCCGACTTTGACGAACTCTTAGCGGCCAATCGAGAAAATGAAGTTCGCCTCAAAAGCACCTCAGAATACCTGGCACTGTTGCCACTAGATAGCTGTACTTCCTCCTCTAAGGGAGAACCCGACATAGAAGCTTATGCTGAATATATCCAGTGGGAGGAAGAACAAAAACGGGTAGAAGAGGCAGAGGTATCCTATGGCTTCACCAGGTGGCTCAAACGTCTACTTAAAAAATACAAACCTCTCAAAGGTTTTGGACCAAAGCCAAGCAAAAAGCCAATTGAACTGCCACCAGTTATTCACTACAAGCCAGGGATAGTACCTCAACGTTCCCAGTGTAATGGAATCCCACCAAAAATCATTTACAAAAAAGGCGAGCGCTTACTCCTGTGGCGAGAAGCCGTACTAGCCGGATGGCAGCACATTCTCGATACATCAGCACCGGGATTAGGGAAAAGTCACACGGCTGGGCTGATGGAGGCAAATCACTTTGGTGTCGAGCAGCTTTGGTACTTTGCTGAACAACCGCGAAACGTTACCACCCCCTCAGTGCAAGCAAATTTCACCTATCTCGAACCACGTCATGACGGACTAAAACAAGATGTTGACCCAACGGGGAAAACCTATCTCAGGCGACCGAAAGCTGGCGAAACACCTGACACTATTGGTAACTGCCACCGAGCGGAGCTATTTGTGGAATTGTACGCTAAAAACCTGCCTTTTGAAGGCACCGACAACCCCGTTTGTGCAAGCTGTCACCTAGCAAAAGCTTGTCGCGGCAACGTCGGCGCTGGCTTCGGGCATCGGCGAAAACGCTTCCTGACGTTCAAATCTCAAAACCTTCTGGCTCACCTAGATAGTACACCGGGTGATGACTTTAACTGGAGTAAAACTGGCTTGATTTTTGATGAAGCTCTTCGCATCATCAAACCGATTAAGTCCGTTGAAGTCAGACTTAAAGATGTTGAACAGACGCTTGCTCAGTTGGCTTTAAACGCCCCTGAGATTAATACAGCATTAGCTCCCCTATTTCAACGGCTCGTTGAGTGCCTCAGTGGCAAGGAAAAACTACCTCGCTATGGCTACAAAGATGGAAAAGTGCGACAACTGTTTTGGGATGCCTTAGTCTTGAAGGGACTCTCCTGTGAACTTGCTTGTACCCTAGAAGATACTCCCACTGACTCTTTATCGGGGCAGTCTTGTGAATTCGCCTGCACCCTTTCTAGTTCCCCCTTAATACCCCTTATCCAGAAAGCTGCTGCCGTCCTTGAACCCGATTTAAGCTTTTTACAGGAACCTGATGGCATTTCGGCAAAGGCTCTCCCCTCAAAGTGGAAAGCACTTGCTTTTAGAGCCAACCAAATCCTCAGACAGCAGTCTTATCAGGGAATGGCATCTCATGCCAAGAATGTGCCTTTAAACTGGTTGGTATCGTTCCTTGAGGTATTGAGCGGTACTCTACGGGGTAGTCTTCAACTAGAATACGGTCAGCTAACTATTGGTTATAGAAATCACAGACACAGCGACATCGCTAATAGTGCTGCATGGAACATTTACCTTGATGGTACAGCTAACCGCAAGTATTTGGGATTGTGGCTTGATGTACCAGAGGAAGAGATTCTTCAAGTTGAGCAGGTACAGCCGAGTTACAATAATCTGTCTGTCATCCAAGTCAATGGGTTGGGACTAGCAGGTAAGGAGCGCTCGGTTGAGTGCGATCGCAAAATTGCTGCCCTGGTTCATCAATTTCGGCAAGAAATCCCAGACATCGTTATCGAAGACTGGAAGGATAAGCTTCCACCAAATGAACCTCTACACGAAAACGGCAAAGCTCGGTACTTAGCAAAATTCCGAGATACACGAGGGGCTAACTATGCGACTGATGCTCCGGCACTCGCTAGCTTTGGTATTCCCTATCAAAATATCGGCTCCCTTGAATTACTCTACACGGTGCTGACGGGTCAACCAGCAGGTAAAGATGAGCCGGAGTTTCAGGAGTTTGTTGATTGGACGGTGCAAAGTGAAATTATTCAAACGGTGGGCAGGCTGCGAGCACACCTGCGACCTCAAGAACAGCTCAAATATTACTTCTGCGCCGATTATGACTTGAGCTTCCTATTGGAACATTCAATTAAAGTAACAACCCTAGATGCTTTTGAAATCACTCCACTGGCAGGTACACCGACTCAGATGGGTCGATGGGCAGCGATTGAATTACTTTCAAAAGCTTCCTCAACTGGACTTGACATCCAGAAAATCTCCCAAGCTGAAATTGCACGAACTCTCAATATTACCCAAGGACGAGTTAGCCAATTGTTTAGTGCGCTTGGGGGTTGGAAGTTGTTCAAAAAATTATTAGTACCTCTATTAGAGAACATAAAAGGGAAGCTAATAAACGAAGCCGGGGAAGGTATGGAGTTTCTACGGGTATGCTTAGCCCTTCCACCCATACAGGCTCTTGCTGAAGTGGTGAACTTGGTTAGGACGTGTGGATGGAAAGATTTTGTCTCAGTTGTAGCTGCTGCCTCCGTCCAGACTCAGTTAAGGATGATGGGACTGCTGCTGGGTCTACTGCCACAAGCCCTTCAAGATGAAGTCAGATCTCGACTATATAGAATTGCGAGCGCACTCACACTATAAAATGCTGAAGACGCAATTGGAGAAACCATACTCTCGATGACTGACAGTAGCCCGATCGCAACGCTTCACCTGAACGACCTTTGCCAGAACAAACCCGAACGTCCTGGATGGTCAATCACATTTGGAGCAACCTGCGCGGAAGCTGCTGCTGTTTGCCTGGACGATCAGGGACATCCAGAGCGTGTCGCATTGCAAATCGATGGTATCCAATCCTGTGCAATTGAACTTCAGTGGAATGCGATCGACGATACCATCCGACGCTTCAACGCCGATCAAGAAGTCGCCACTGAATACGGGGCTTATGGTATTGCTGCACTCATCATGCCTCGCCTCACAAACCTCACCATCATTGAGCGATCGGTTAAAGGAAAAGGCTTTGGCTTCGATTTCTGGCTTGGCTCCATTAACGAAAAAGACCCCCTTTTTCAACGTAAAGCCCGCCTTGAAGTCTCAGGCATTCGTAAAGGTTCTGAATCCCTCATGCAATCCAGAGTTAATATGAAGCTAAGGCAGATCAGCCCTTCAGACACCGTGGCTCCTGGCTACATTGCAGTCGTTGAATTTGGCACTCCCAAAGCACGGATCGTGGAAAAATGCAGGACGTAGAAACCCTTCATCGAGAAGCAATGGAATTAGTAGACCAGGCGGTTCTGGCTCGTCAGCGGGGCGATGCTGAAGCGGGTATCGTGCTCTCCAAAGCCGCTTTCACCAAAGAACGAGCGGCGGCTGACTTAGTTGCCAATCAATTTGACTTGGAACCGACTCGTTCTGTTTTACATCGCAGTGCAGCAGTCCTTGCGATCGAGTGCAATGAACTTCGAGATGCAGAACGTCTGATTGGACGAGCACTATCTGGCAATCCTCCCGACGATATTGCTGATGAACTCCGTGACCTTCTGCTGGAAGAAATCTATTCTCAACGTCAAGCGATCGGGCACTAAACCTTAGCCAAATTCATAGCCTTGATTGACCCAGTAATGCCAGTCGGCGATCGCCTGCTGTGTCTCTTTATCTACCTCTGGAGCATTTAGCTGAATCAACGGCACCGCCAACGTATCGCCATCCCAGTCAATCTCCACGAACATTTCCCGTTCGCACTCATCCTCCGGTGCCATGCCCAACAGCTTAGTGAAAGAAAATTTAGGAGAGGGTTGAAGCTTTTCAAAACGGCTGATAGCGTACTGAAAAGTAAAGTCCATTTTCTTGTAGCGAGTTCCCCCTTTCGCCCACTGAAATTAAGGGGATGCCGTAGTCTAGGCGTAATGATAAATCAGGGGTAATCAGCCAGTTTAAACCCAGTCCTAAACTAGCAATTGTCTCGGGATCAGGGTCAATATCTTGATTATTCCAGGCTGTACCGATTTCAAAAAAAGGCGATAATTGCAGTATTCTTGGGTCGGATGTCAGGGGAACGCGAACTTCAACGGAACCCATAATGCCATTGTCGGCAATGAGTTGGTTTTGTCGGTAGCCGCGAATGGTATCAACTCCCCCTATACTGAAGCGTTCTAAGGATAGCAAAGAATCTGGGGTGAGTTGGGCATCAATTCGGGCAACTAGCAGGTTTCTGGGTGACAATTGTTGTACCCACTGAAATTGCCCTAACCAAGAAAAGAATTGCCCATCAGTCCCTGTATTGTTAATAGTGGCATCAAACGCATCTATCCCTAGACTGAATTGAGAGCGGGCGGCTAAGACTCGTCTGGTACCCCGATTTACCCAATCTTGAGAAAACCGAATCACTGTCACTTTCGATTCGCCATCTTCAGGCCCTTCTGTAAAGGAAAAGGGAATGTCGTCAAGGATATAGGTTTGACTGCGACGCAAATCTAAACCTAAGCCTAAGGCAAATTCACGGGTAGGTGATCGGGTGAGAGGTTGACGGAAACTCAGGGAATAGGTTTGAGTTTTGCTGCGGATACCGATATCTCGGAAATCTTCTTCAATAATGTTGCTATCCCCCTGGTTATAGCGGAGGCTAAAAGTACCGTTACGAGCATTGACGGGGATGGTATAATTGATGTCGTAGAGGTCGAGTCCTTCAGTACGACCGTATTGAGCTGATAAGCGATCGCCAAATCCCAACAGGTTATCATGGCTAACTTCGATACTGCCTTGGACTGAGCCAATGCTGGGGGATTGGTTATTGGCAATCGTGAGCGCTGCGTGAAAGGCGGGTGCTTCTTGGAGACTGGCTCGGAGGATATTACTTCCGGGAGTTGTACCGGCGGTTAACTCGGCGTTTACTTGTTCGATGAGGGGATTGAGTTGTAATAGTTGCAGGGCTTCTTCTAAGCGTTGTCGGTTTAAGGGAGTGGAGGTGGCACGTTTGAGGCGCGATCGCACATATCCGTCTCGCAATCGATTTAACCCACCAATTTCAATCTGCTCGACTTCGCCTTCTACCACTTGAATTTGAATTGTACCACTGCCGAGGTCTTGATTGTTGGGTATAAAGGCTCCAGAGGTGATGTAGCCGTTTTCAAGGTAGAGTTGAATAATGGCAGAGCGCAGTTCCAGTAATTCTTCAAACGTGACTTCGCGGTTTTCGTAGGGCTGGGTTAATTGGGTGATTTCGTCCTGTAAGACGGTATTTCCCTGCACTTCTATGGTTTGAATAAAGATACGTTCTTCTGATGGGGAAGTGACTTCGGGTGAGTCTGGGGTTGGAGGAGTTTCTAGTTGGGGTTCCGGTGGTAATGTCGGGATTTCGCCAGGGAGAGGACGGGGTGAAGAAGAGGGTTCAGGAATCGTTTGCTCAACGGCGTCAGGTGCGGTGGGGGGAATGGTAACGCCTGGGGGAGGTGTGGACTGAGCAACTGTACGCAGGGTAAGGCAAGTTGAGGTGGTGATGCAAGAACCTGAAAAAGCAACCCATTTTAGGGTTAGGTACATATTCATGGTAAGCAATTCAAAATTCAAAATTCAAAATGAAGAAATCGACGGGTAGCAAGCGTTTTGCCAACCACGATAATGCAATTTGTAAGTGCAACAGCTTATTAGACCTATGGAATAATTAAATGAGTAGGGCTCCTGCCCCCCACACCCCCACACCCTAGCTCAATCAGGACATTCTCGACTCAACACCAGTTTCCCATTCGGTAGTCGATACACGCCTTGAGGTTCAATAATCGGGTCGCCTTTTTGCCAAGGACGATTGGGAATGGTACTGTCACTGGGTAGCGTTTCAATGTCTACAGTAGGAAAACTGGACATCTGAGCATCTCCGGGACGCTGGGCAAAGCCACCTGTACCTGTGATAAAGAAACTTCCCTTTTGGGGTTGGTTGCGGCGGACGATGCAGCTATTGGCCAGGAGACTATCGGTGTCTATCTGATTATTGGGTAATTCGGCGAGGCTATTTTCGATAAAGGTGGTATCGGGTAGAGTGATGACTCCACTGACGGCACCCGTGGCATTCACGTCTACTCGGTTATTGTTATCGAGGGTATCGGGGTCAGTGTTACGAGGGGCAGGGCGATAGTTTTGACCGAAGAATGCTGGAGTATCGAGGGTGATGTCACCGCCTTCGCCATCACGGGCAAACGCGAGGATATCGCTATCATCGAAGGCGAGGATGGAGTCAGCCGTCAGATTGATTGCGCCGCCGTCCTTTTCACCAGAAGCCACGTTACTTCTAATGTCAGAGTCACCCCACAAGCGGATATCTCCAGCCTCGATGGTGATGGCACCTCCGGCGGATCGATCCGAGTCAGTTCTTATGGTGCCGTTGTTTGCTTCTAAGGTGTCTCGAACCTTGATCTCGATATCGCCAGCGGTTCCTTCGTCTGAGCTATTGGTGGATATCTCTGCCCCATCGCTTACCAGCAACCGCCCCGTCTCAATCCTCACCTCTCCGGCATCTCCTTTGCCTTGAGATTCAGAAGCCAGAAGGCTGGGAAACCCATCATCATCAGAGCCAGTGGCTTGCACCCGCTCGGAAGCCACCACCGTCAAATTGCCTCCTGCACCCTCATCGAAAGCGCTAGTAGAGACTTGTGCGCCATCTTCTATGAGTAAGAGCCCCGTCTCAATCGTTAAGTCTCCGGCATCTCCTTTGCCAGAAGATGTAGAATTCAGAGCGCTGGGAGACCCATCAAATACATCCGAACCCGTGACTTGCACCCCCTCGGATGCCACCACCGTCAAATTGCCTCCCGCACCTTCATCGAAAGCGCTAGTAGAGACTACTGCCCCATCTTCTATGAGTAAGAGCCCCGTCTCAATCGTTAAGTCTCCGGCATCTCCTTTGCCAAGAGATTGAGAACCCAGAAAGCTGGGAGACCCATCATTATTAGAGCCTGTGACTTGCACCCCCTCGGAAGCCACCACCGTTAAATTGCCTCCCGCACCTTCATCGATAGCGGTAGTAATGACTTGTGCCCCATCTTCTATGAGTAATTGCCCCGTCTCAATCGTTAAGTCTCCAGCATTTCCTTTGCCTGCAGATCCAGAACCCAGAAAGCTGCTAAACCCATCATCATCCAAGCCTGTGACTTGCACCCCCTCGGAAGCCACCACTGTCAAATTGCCTCCCGCACCTTCATCGATAGCGGTAGTAGAGACACCTGCCCCATCATCTATGAGTAAGAGCCCCGTCTCAATGGTTAAGTCTCCGGCATCTCCTTTGCCAAGAGATTGAGAAGCCAGTAAGCTGGGAGACCCATCAAATACATTACTGCCCGTGACTTGCACTCCCTCAGATGCCACCACCGTCAAATTGCCTCCCGCACCCTCATCGAAAGCGGTAGTAGTGACTTGTGCCCCATCTTCTATGAGTAAGAGCCCCGTCTCAATCCTCAGATCTCCGGCATCTCCTTTGCCTCCAGATTGAGAAGTCAGAAAGCTGGGAGACCCATCATCATCCGAGCCTGTGACTTGCACCCCCTCAGATGCCACCACCGTCAAATTGCCTGCTGCACCTTCATCACGAGCGACAGTAGCGACTGCTGCCCCATCTTCTATGAGTAAGAGCCCAGTGTCAATTGTTAAGTTTCCTCCAGTTCCCGAACCCAAAACATCGGCTGTCAGTGACGAACCTTCTCTCAGGACAACTTCCTCAGTTGTCTTTACAACTACCTCTCCGCCCTCGCCTGCACCATTGGTATCAGCCCGAATGTCCGAGCTTTGTGTCATCTCCAACCGCGCACCTCGAACCTGGACATCACCCCCACCTTCACCACTGACATCCACAAACGCCCCATCTGATAGCGAGATATCCCCAAACCCATTCACTGAGTCATACCCTAGTACAAAGCCATTGCCTGTTGGAGTTAAACTCACTTCCCCAACTCCAGCCACACTGCCAAGTTCCATACGTCCTCCGGCTGCTGTCAGGTTTCCTCCTTCTAAAAGTACATCCCCACCCACCAGCGCTAGAGTTTGACCGGCTGGTACTTGCAATCCTGGAGGGCCACCAACTGAATTCGGTTGATCAATCAAACTGTCAGCTTGGGATTGATTGACAATCGGTTGAGCCGCCACTGCATTAAACCACAACGCCGAAGGACTAACAGTGAGTAAATTACTCGTTGCTGGTTGCGTAGCACTAAATAATCCCCCATCCCCTAACCTGATGGCATCCGCCGTCGTCGCCACAAATGAACCCTGCACATCTAAACTGGCATCAGGCCCGAATACAATCCCATTGGGATTAATCAAAAATAAATTAGCATTACCTAAAACCCCCAACCTGCCCAAAATATCCGAACGATTTGCCCCCGTCACACGAGAGAGAATATTAGTAATCCCTGCCGGATTAGTGAAATAAGCCCCTCCTCCTTGTAAAATACTGAACTGCTCGAAAGAGTGAAACAGGTTAGCGCCTCGAATTGCACCACCGTCAATTTGGTCACTGGGAATACCATTAATATTGACATTGGGTGTCACCACAGAACCTTCAACGCCTAGGGTATTATCCGGCACAATTTGAGCTAAAACACTCTCCCCCATTGCGGTAAAGAAAGTTCCTACTATGGCAACACTACCAATAACCTTGGATTGCCAACCCCGACTGAGTAAGGTAAACTTCATCACAACTAAAGCCTCTGAAAGTAATCTTATTAAAGAACCCCGACTTCTTAGAGGCTGTCTCTAAAGAATTGTAAATCCCTGGAGATCCCCCTAAATCCCCCTTAAAAAGGGGGACTTCGATTAAATTCTCCCCCCTTTTTAAGGCTACGGTGTACACACAAGTCGAGTCTGACTTCGTTTGCGTCCTTTTCGCCCCCTAAATCCCCCAATTCTGGGGGACTTTGAATTCCGGTTCCCCCCAAAATTGGGGGGGTAGGGGGGCTGGGGGGGATCTATCCAATCGTTAGGCAACCTAGCCAGTTAACATTACTTTAGAAACAGTTTTTCAATAACATTCCTCTGACATCCGCGTTTCGCCCAAGAAGTCGGGGAGCTACCCGAATTTAAGGCTCAATTTATGCACAAATTACGCTCATGTCAACTAAATTTTATTAAAGATTAACTTCTGCCACTGCCTCTTCATCTTGGATAGCCAAGCCCCAGAATTTTGACCTTTAATGTAAGGAACTCCACGATACTTCAGCGTCACAACAGCATCCGGTACGGTGGGATTAATCGGCTGTTGGATTTTATAAGTTGCACCTCGATACTTAGCAGTAATTTCACTCTCTGTGGTTTCAATGGATTGAGGATTATGCTCGTAGGAATTGCCCCGATATTGTAATTTCATTTTCTGAGTTTCCTTAAAGTAACGTTGGAATTAATTAAAATCATAAAAAACTAAACTAACAGATGCATTAACCTTCTGTGCTGATTGGATGGTAGAGATTAGTCAAAATAAATACGTAAGTCTGTCATTGCCATTGCACAAAAGTGCAACATCAAGATGAACAAGCGGTAGATTAACGAGTTCCTCCTCCGAGGGTACGAGTCGGTGTTCCTATCCCTGACTGTAGGAACGAGAGTTTTTGTTGGTTAGATACTGACGAATTGCTGGTTTTATAAAGATTGTTTAATGTAGAATTCTGTTTTAATTGAGGAGCTTGAGCTTGTCCTGCTAGCTGGCTCAATCCAATAACTAAACTAATAACTGTTAATTGCGCTAAAGACTTAGTATTCATCACCAACCTCGTTTTACATCCAATTGCAGAATACAAACAGGTTGATGGGTAGCGCATTCACCGCTTATGTCAACTTGATTGACGATAGTAGTCAGGTCAACTGCACAATTCACTCAAAGGAATTGCCAAGTAAAGTCATCGGCTTTGCACTTTTGTGCAATGAGTATTTCAGTGATGGGTAATTAATCAGGTAGAGAAGGGGAAGGATTTATCTCTCGTTAATTTTTATCTTAGTCATCAAGTCGATGACTCAGTTCTAACTTCATGATTACCGTAATGTACCAACCCCAAGATAATACTCGGTATTGCCCCAGCCAAATGTTACTGGAATCGCAACCGGATGAAGATGTACTCGCCGCATTTGACCAAGCCATTCAAGTTCGTCCTAACCAGTATCAAGTTTGGTATTTTCGAGGTTGGATATTATCAAAATTGCAACGGCATGAAGAAGCAATCACCAGCCTTGACCAAGCGCTACAACTTCGACCTAACCAGAGTCAAGCCTGGTACAATCGAGCTTTAGTACTGTTGCAGTTAGAACGCTACGAAGATGCGATCGCTAGTCTTGACCGAGCGATTCACATTCGGTCTGACAAGTATCAAGCTTGGTATTTTCGAGGTTGGGCGCTATTGCAATTGCAACGCCACGATGAAGCTAGTGTTTGTTTTGACCAGGTGATTCAAATTAAGCCAGATTATAAGCTTGGTTGGCTGACTCCAGAGTGGTAGTCCCCTGCCTCAATCAGGACATTCCCGACTCAACACCAATTTCCCATTGGGCAATTGATACACCCCTTGGGGTTCAATAATCGGGTCGCCTTTTTGCCAAGGACGATTGGGAATGGTACTCTCACTGGGTAACGTTTCAATATCTACAGTAGGAAATGTGGACATCTGGGGGTCTCCCGGACGTTGGGCAAAGCCACCGGTACCTGTGATAAAGAAACTTCCCTTTTGGGGTTGGTTGCGGCGGACAATGCAGCTACTGGCGAGGAGGCTGTCGGTGTCTATCTGATTATTGGGTAATTCGGTGAGGCTATTTTCGATAAACGTGGTATCAGGGAGGGTGATGTCTCCACTGACGGCACCTGTAGCATTAATATCAACTCGGTTATTGTTATCGAGGGTATCGGGGTCAGTGTTACGAGGGGCAGGTTGATAGTTTTGACCGAAGAATGCTGGAGTATCGAGGGTGATGTCACCGCCTTCGCCATCACGGGCAAAAGCCAGGATATCGCTGTCATCGAAGGCGAGGATGGAGTCAGCCGTCAGATTGATTTCGCCGCCGTTGTTTTCACCAGAAGCAACACTACTTCTGATGTCAGAGTCACCCCAGAGGCGGATATCTCCAGCTTTGATGGTGATAGCACCTCCGGCAGATTGGTCGGAAGAGGTATTGATATCGCTGTCAGTAGCGCTTAAAAGTCCGCCAACCGTCATGTTGATGTTACCCGTGTTACCTGTTCCTCTGCTGTTAGCCCGTAAATCACCCTGGTTATCGAGCAACACTGAATCGGATGCCACCACCGTCAAATTGCCTCCTGTACCCTCATCGAAAGCGGTAGTAGAGACTTGTGCCCCATCTTCTATGAGTAAGTACCCCGTCTCAATTCTTATATCTCCAGCATCTCCTTTGCCTTGAGATTGAGAACTCAGAATGCTGGAAAACCCATCAAATGCATTACTGCCCGTGACTTCCACCCCCTGGGATGCCACCACCGTCAAATTGCCTCCCGCACCCTCATCGAAAGCATCAGTAGTAACTATTGCCCCATCTTCTATGAGTAAGAGCCCCGTCTCAATCGTTAAGTTTCCGGCATCTCCTTTGCCTCCAGATTGAGAACCCAGACCGCTGGGAAACCCATCATCATCCGAGCCCGTGACTTGCACCCGCTCGGAAGCCACCACCGTCAAATTGCCTCCTGCACCCTCATCGAAAGCGTTAGTAGAGACTGATGCCCCATCTTCTATGAGTAAGAGTCCGGTCTCAATTGTTAAGTTTCCGGCATCTCCTGTGCCTCCAGATTGAGAAGCCAGAAAGCTGCTAGACCCATCAAATACATCCGAGCCCGTGACTTGCACCCCCTCGGATGCCACCACCGTCAAGTTGCCTCCCGCACCCTCACTTCCAGTGCTAGTAGTAACTATTGCCCCATCTTCTATGAGTAAGAGTCCGGTCTCAATTGTTAAGTTTCCGGCATCT
>CAZPRJ010000038.1:34564-71051 GCA_964588805.1 uncultured Microcoleus sp.
CCTTTGCCAAAAGATGCAGAACCCAGACCGCTGCTAGACCCATCAAATGCATCCGAACCCGTGACTTGCACCCCCTGGGATGCCAACACCGTCAAGTTGCCTCCTGCACCCTCATCGAAAGCGGTAGTAGAAACTGATGCCCCATCTTCTATGAGTAATTGCCCTGTCTCAATTGTTAAGTTTCCGGCATCTCCTTTGCCTCCAGATTGAGAAATCAGAAGGCTGCTAGACCCATCAAATACATCAGTGCCCGTGACTTCCACCCCCTCGGAAGCCAAAACCGTCAAGTTGCCTCCTGCACCCTCATCGAAAGCGGTAGTAGAGACTTGAGCCCCATCTTCTATGAGTAAGAACCCTGTCTCAATTGTTAAGTTTCCGGCATCTCCTTTGCCAGAAGATGTAGAACTCAGAAAGCTGCTAGACCCATCAAATACATCTGAGCCCGTGACTTCCACCCCCTCGGATGCCAACACCGTCAAATTGCCTGCTGCACCCTCACTTCTAGCGCTAGTAGCAACTATTGCCCCATCTTCTATGAGTAAGAACCCCGTCTCAATTGTTAAGTTTCCTCCAGTTCCCGAACCAGAAACAGTGGCTCTCAGTGACGAACCTGCTCTCAGGACAACTTCCTCTGTTGTCTTTACAACTACCTCTCCTCCATTCCCCGCCCCGAAAGTACTAGCAAAAATGTTCGATGCCTGCGTCATCTCCAACCGCGCACCTCGAATCTGAACATCACCACCCCCCTCTCCACTGACAGTCACTACTGCCCCATCTGATAGCGAGATATCCCCAAACCCATTAACTGAGTCATACCCTAGTACAAAGCGGTTTCCTGTTTGACTCAAACTCACTTCCCCAACTCCAGCCACACTGCCAAGTTCGATACGTCCTCCGGCTGCTGTCAGTCCCCCTCCCTCTAGAAGTACATTCCCACCCACCAGTGCTAGAGTTTGACCGTCGGGAACTTCTAGTCTTCCTGATTGATTGACTATCGGTTGAGCCGCAACAGCATTAAACCACAACGCCGAGGGACTAACAGTGAGTAAATTACTCGAACCTGGTTGTGAAGCGCTAAATAATCCCCCATCCCCCAGCCTGACTGCATCCGCCGTCGTCGCCAAAAAGGAACCCTGCACATCTAAACTGGCATCAGGCCCAAATACAATGCCATTAGGATTAATCAAAAACAAATTAGCATTACCTAAAACCCCCAACCTGCCCAAAATATCGGAACGATTTGCCCCCGTTACACGAGAGAGAATATTAGCAATCCCTGCCGGATTGGTGAAATAAGCCCCTCGTCCTTGTAAAATACTGAATTGCTCAAAAGAGTGAAACAGATTAGCGCCTCGAATTGCACCGCCATCAATACGGTCAACCGGGAAGTCAGGGTCGAGAGGCGTTACCACAGAACTTTCAACGCCCAGCGTATTATCCGGTACAATTTGAGCTAAAATACTCTCCCCCATTGCGGTGAAGAAGGTTCCTACTATGGCTACGCTACCGATAAGCTTGGACTGCCAACCCTGATTGAGTAAGGTAAACCTGAACACCGCTACACCCTCCAACAGTAATGACTAAAGATCCCCGACTTCTTTGGCGAAACGTCGATGTCAGACGGATTTTATTAAGAAGTCGGGGATCTACCCCAATTTAAGGCTCAATCTATGCATAAATGAAGCTCATGTCAACTAAAAATTCAGGACTTACGCACAAGACGCTAGATATAGCAGGGAGAGTTAATTGCTTGTTGTTTCTATGGAAAAATCAACATCCTCGTAGAGAAGAGAAATATGACAACGGAATTCAACGCTAGTCAGATCGATTTCTAGCTCAGGTTCTTGGGGATTAGTTTCATCAATTTGGTAGTGAGTCAGTTCCCATTTTTGTTGTTCATTGAGTCGATAACACTCAACGCTCATTTGTTCGGCATCAATGAGGACGTATTCTTTCAAGGATTTTAGGCGGCGGTAGTGAGTAAATTTCTTGCCGCGATCAAAGCCTTCTGTACCGGGGGAGAGAACTTCAGCAATTAAACAAGGAGATCTCACAATTTTTCGAGCTGTGCGATCGCGCTCGTCGCAAGTTACCATCACATCAGGATAGTGAAAAGGGCCTTTCTCAGATATGGCGACTTTCGCATCTGCCATAAAGACTTTACAGCCTTTACCCCGGAGATGATTTTTGAGAGCAGATGCTAAGTTAAGAGCAATAGAATTGTGGGGGAGGGTTCCCCCAGTCATGGCAAAGACTTCACCGTTGACATATTCATATTTGCAAGGTTGCTGTTCTTCCCATTCCAGATATTCCTGGGAAGTCATCCGTCGATGTTCGAGTGTGGCAAACATTTTAGTTAGTGAAAAGGAATAGTTTACTCGAATTCTAACAATGTGACCGATTACACACGGAAAATGTCCTTACCCTATGATTAAATAGGAATTTTCTACTCTAACTGTTAGCAATGTGAGATGAGCGGTGATGCCTTCTCCTTTCCCCGGTATGAATCTCTATCTGGAAAGTCCAGAGCTATGGCCTGAAGTGCATAGCCGTTTAATTGTGGCTATCGCTGATGAGATTGCCCCTACCTTACTCCCCAACTATTATGTAGCCATTGAAAAGCGTACCTACCTCACTGCTCCAGAAGATAGTGTACTCATCGGCATTCCGGATGTTGTTGTTGTCTCTCAAGAGGTACAAACTGAAAAGGAGTTGGAAAGAAGTAATACTTTAACCGCTACATTATCTCAGCCAGATGAACCTCAGACTGTCACTGTACCCTTAGCTGAGGAGGTACAAGAACGGTATTTAGAGATTCGAGATACTAAAACCGGAAGGGTTGTAACCACTATTGAGCTACTCTCACCGAAGAACAAACGCTCCGGTGAGGGGAGAGAGGCTTATCTACGCAAACGTCAGCGAATATTAACGAGTTCCACCCACTTGGTTGAGATTGATTTACTCCGAAGCGGAAAACCTATGCCGATGCAAGGGGTAGCACAGCTCAAAGACTATCGGATTTTGATTAGTCGTAGCGATAATCGACCTCAGGCTCAACTCTATGCCTTCAACTTGCAGGATGCTATTCCCCAAGTTGAGTTACCGTTGAAAGCTGGAGATAACTCCCCAATAGTAGAACTAAAACCGATTCTGGATGGGGTTTATGACCGTGCGGGTTGCCGCTTCCGCATTGATTATAGCCAACCCACTACTCCTGCCCTTTCTGGGGAAGCCGCGGCCTGGGTTAATACTCTGCTGGCTGAACAGGGATTACTCGACGGTTGAGAATTAATTTAAAACTTCCGCTAAAATTCTCCTTGCAGCCTACCCTATCCTCACTATGCCAAGCCGACATCGCCGATTCCGTGTCCGCCGCCTTCTGGTAGTTTTATTCCTCAGTAGCCTTACATTTTGCTTAGGACTCAATCATGTTCCCTTTTCTACTTCTTGGCAGGCAAGATGGGGAACAATTGCAACCGCACAATCTCCCAATACGACGCAACTTGTACAACAAGGAATTGAACAATATAAAACCGGAGACGTGCAAGGCGCGATCGCCTCTTGGCAAACGGCCTTAACTGCTTATCAAAGCACCAATAACCCTGCCAACCAAGCTATTGTTCAAGAAAAACTAGCCATAGCTTATCGGCAAATCGGTCAATTTGAGCCAGCCATTAAGAATTGGCAAGATGCGATCGCCAACTATCGCCAGCAATACGATAGGGTAAATGTGGGACGATTGCTTACAGAACTTGCTCAAACCTACAGCCAATTAGGGCAAAATCAAGAAGCGATCGCGCTTTTATGCGGTGCGTCTGAGACAGAAGAAAATTGCCCCGAAAGTGAAGGCAGTGCTTTGCAAATCGCCCGCCAGTTTCAGGATAAACAGGGAGAAGCCGCAGCTTTAGGAAGTTTAGGAGAAGCCTATCGCCTTCGGGGAAGGTCTAACCAAGCCATTGAAACATTAGAAGCTAGCTTAAACATTGCCCAAGAGAATAACCTCCCCATTTATCGCTCCTCAGTCTTAAATAGTCTGGGTAATGCTTACGTTAGTCAAGCTCAACTCAACGAACAGCGTGCTAATTCTGCCCAGTTGAGAGGTGCAGAAACTAAGGCGAATGAGTTTATAAAAGCAGCAAATTCTGATTACAAAAAAGCTTTAGATTATTTGAATAACAGCCTAGAACTGACCCGTAATCAAAATGATAAATTGGGTCAAATGCGGACACTTATCAATTTAATTCAACTTTATACCTACTCAAAAGAGTCTAAAGTGTCTGAGCATACCAATCAAGCAATACAAAATGCATTAACCCTCTTGGATAGCCTGCCCAATTCTACCCATAAAGTCTATGCCGCTATCGACTTAGCCGAACTCAAACACCCTATTATTTCTAGTAATCCTACTTCATTCACGACTCAATGTTCACAACGAAAACTAGATAATTCCCAAGCAAAAGAACTGCTGCAAAAAGCTGTTTCCATTGCTCAAAATATTCAAGATGCCCGCTCTAAATCCTTTGCTTTAGGTAAACTCGGCCATCTTTACGAGTGCCAAAAAGACTACAATAAAGCCTTAGAATTTACCCAACAAGCCCGGTTAGCAGCCGACCAAAACTTACAGGCTAAAGATAGTCTGTATTTGTGGGAATGGCAAGCCGGACGAATTTTTAAGGTACAAGGGAAAGAAACTAAGGCGAATAATGCTTATGAACGTGCGATCTCAACTTTAGAAGGTGAGGGAGGTATCCGAGATAATTTATTAATTGCTGAGCGAGACTTGCAATTTAACTTTCAGGATACCATTAGTCCTCTCTATCGAGAGTTTGCTCGGTTAAAACTAGAGAAGGCTGAGTCACTCCCTATTGCAAGTCAAGACTATCAAAAAGAACTCGATTCTGCACTGGATGCCATTGATTCTTTGAAATTAGCAGAATTACAAGATTACTTTGGTAATGATTGTCTCTTTGCCGTTATTAATAAAGAAAGGATAGATGACTTAGAACGAGAAGATACTGCTGTTTTTAGTTCTATCATCCTGGGCGAACGAACGGCGATTGTAGTGAGTTTACCCAATCCTGAACATCAATTAAACCCTAAAGCAGAACGAAGATTCAAGAAGTTTCAGTGGATAGAAGATAGCGAAAAACTTAACGAAGAAATCAAAAAATTTCGGATAGAAATACAGAAATTTTATGATTTTACTGACCCTTATTTACCCCCTGCACAGAATTTATATAACTCAATTATTCGCCCTTTTGCCTCCGATTTAGACCCCACTCGCATCAAAACGCTTGTTTTCATCCAAGACGGACTCCTACGCAGTATTCCAATGGGAGCACTGCATGATGGCCAGGACTTTCTAGTTCAAAACTACGCCATTGCTACAACTCCGGGTTTACGCTTGACTTCTCCTAAATCTCTCGATTTACAAGGATTGCGGACACTAGCTTTAGGGTTAACTGAAGCCACTACTGTTGATGGCGAAACATTTAAACCATTGGAAAATGTCACCGATGAACTTGAGCAAGTTACCCAGTTATTTCCAGGTAGCAAGAAACTCTTGAATGAACAATTTACTCCTCAGAGTTTAGAGCAAGAACTAACCCAAGAAATTTACCCCATTATTCACATTGCCACTCATGGTCAATTTGGCACGATTCCAGAAGATAGCTTTTTAGTAACGGGTAATAGTGAGAAGATTACCATTACTGACTTAGAGAGTGACATCCGCCGCTTTAGTGGAGGTTCTGAACCCGTAGAATTACTCGCACTTACGGCTTGTCAAACGGGTATAGGAGATGACCGTGCTACCTTGGGTATGGCTGGCCTCACCGTACAAGCAGGCGTCAGAAGCGCTTTGGCTTCCCTTTGGTATGCTGACGATGCTTTTACCCAAGAACTCGTTACTCAGTTTTACAATAACTTGCAAGTACCCATGAGCAAAGCCGAAGCCCTCCAAAAAGCACAGAAGCAATTAATGAGCCAGAACCCGAATATTCACCCGGCACGATGGGCACCTTTTATCCTTATTGGTAACTGGTTATAGGGCAGGTAAGATTGGTATTAGCGTGCGCTCTGTGCAATCTGCTGCAAATTTTCAATTCGTTTCTCAATTGCTTCGAGTTCTTTGGGTGGCAATTCGGGCGTGGTTTTTGGTGCTTCCGACTGAGCCAAATCGTTTAACAAAGTTGAACCCACTTCTCCCAATTTTGAAGGTTCAGCCAGTTTGAGCGCTTCACCTAGAGCGTTGTACCATAAACCTGCCTTTGCATAGATATTAACTTTCTCAGCACTATTGACTGCTGTGTTCAATTCTCTCTGCACAGCCGCAGGAATTTCTACAACCTCAATACTTGCTTGGCTGACTAAATCACCGGATGGGTTATCTGGGTCACAATTAATGACAACCTGCCAGACATATTCTTTGCCCAGTTGCAACCCTGGTTCGCTATCCGAGAATGGGGATAATGTCATAATTCCCGGTGAACTTTGCAAGGACATCTGATGAACTTCTTTGGGTTTACCGCCTGGAACCCACTCGTAAATCGTAAATTGCATTGGTTTGGAGGCGGAGTCACCAGGGACGAACCAAGCGAATGTAGGATGTCGAGAAATTGTCCGTCCAACATAGTTGCGAGAAGCAAGAACGGTTAGCGGCATACCTCCTCCAGAACACCCTCTGGTCGTTCCTCCATCCGATCTGCGGTCTGAAGGGACGGGCTTTTGATCGCCAGGGGTATAATTTGCTAAAGCTGCTGGAGTTACAATCAGCGCTAAGCTTAGGGCACAACTGGTGACTAGTTTGACGTTAATGCGTTTGTTCGAGAAACACTGGATTGGAATCATCATCTTGGTTGAGCAAACGTTGATTTCAATTTAAACATACAAACAAGAGCGCATATATTTCATCGATCGTCACTGCCAATTTGATGGAAAAGTTAGGGTATCTTACTGACACAGTTGAGTAATAGTCATTACCGAAGTCTGCATGAGATTTGCACAAAAGTGCAATTTTATAAACACGGATTTATAGGCATTGGGAACATAATTTTGGGAATATGCCAAGCCAGCATTAAAGTAGTAACCGAGAAAAATTCTGATTCTGTTTCTCCGTTTCGCAGCAAGATATAAGCTTGTTTATCAGACTGGTATTGCACTCTATAGCTGAGAATTTATAATAAAGATACGGGTTTTGTATTGTTTTTTTACCGATAGAAGCACCATAAAATCTTATCCACGATGTTAGTAGATTTAACGTTGACATTATTTTCAGGTTCAGGTTGACGATCGCTTCACTTTATTAATCCAACCCTGACTCAGACTCAATACCTGAGAATAAGGCAAATCTGTATCTAGCACCAAATCAAATACAAAGGGCTTAACCCAATCAGGAAACCATCGATGGAATGACCTTTTTACCATCGTTCGCAAAAAAAACTCAACGACCAAAAACTTCTGGCGAGGAAAGGTATAATCGGATAACTCCCGCAGGGCATGAGCATCGGGGACTCGCTGCTCGGAAAACAAGCGTAAAACTTGACTCCAATCATCTCTATATTTCTCTAACAACTGTCCCAAAATCAGCACATCCTCTAACGAAGAATTACAACCCTGCCCAATCGAGGGAGATACTGCATGAGCTGCATCACCAATCAGCAATACACTATCCCCTTCATGAAAGCGATCGCAGCGTACTGTTAACAGCCGTGCCACCGGACGCTTCAGCAAAGCTTCTGCCTCCTCTAATGCCATTAACTGACCAAAGATTGGAAATTTTTCTTGAAAAAATGCCTTAACTTCTTCCTTGGTTGATAATCCTTCTAGGGGATTATTCTCAGCCTCAAAAATAATCACTCCATGCAACTGATCTTCGGGTTGGGGAACCATCAACATCCGGACTTTATTATTCAAATTAAAAGCATGAATTCGATTCGGCTCTAACTGCACACCAGTACTAGGATTGAGCCGACTTAAATACACCGATTTATAGGCATCAGGAACATAGTTTTGAGAACAAACTAAACCAACATTCTCAGTTAAATACTCTCGAATTTGTGAGCGTGCCCCATCAGCACCCACCAGTAAATCATAGTGAACGGTAAAATTATCTCCCTCCTTTAGCTTCAACGTTACGGTTTTCGCCGTTCCATCTACCGCTATACATTCACAGTTGAAATGTACCTTAACTTGACTTGGATTGTGGGTTTCGGTTAAGTGTTTTAGTAGAATTGAAACAAGACGATTGCGGTCAATGGTTAGAACTGGAGTTTGGCGAAGAATTTGTCGGACTTTGCCTTTTTTCCCATACATAATTGTCCCTTGACAGAACACACTGTGAGCCGAGATCGCCTCCTCTAACCCCGCGATGGATCGAATGGCTTTTCTGCCCCGTTCTTGAAGCGAGATGGGAAATGTGCGAGCGCTAGAAACATCAGTTAAGCGAGGGTCACGACGACGCTCATAGATATCAATATGGTAGTTGCCTCGACGCAATAGATAATGCGCTAGTAGCAGTCCCGCCGGACCGGCTCCAATAATTACAACGTTTTGAATCATGATTGTTTGTCACTGTTAATTTTTTGACATTTCTCCAATAATAGATAATTAGTAAATCGTAGACATCAGCCAATTATCTAATCTGTTTCTAAATACGTATTTTTCCCTTTCAAGAGTTCTTTCTGTGCCTGACATTCTGCTTTAAGTTGAGAGTATAGAGCGTTTAGTTCAGTTTTTAGTTTTTCCTGTTCCTCTTCTAATATATGTTTTTGTTTTTTGCGAGCATTGATTATCTCCAAAAGTTCCAACGCTGTATCCTTGGATTGTAACAAAGATGTTTTTCCTTGTTTCAGGAAGAAATCGATCAACGTTTTTAAATCAATTTTAGGTTTAATTAACAGTTCTCCCAGCTCAATACGAGTTGAGTCAATAAATTTTGTGCCTTCTAGAGTAGATTCTTTAAAAGAGTCTAGAAATGGCTTTAACTCAAGTGCGTTACCTTGAGAAATTTCTTGTAATTGACATTCTGTATTTTTCAATTCGGTTAGTTTCTCAGAAATCAACTGCCCGTAATCTTGATTAAATAACTTAGTAGGAAATTGCTGTAGTCCAACTAAAGGGTTCTTCCAGTCTTCCCATTTTTCGACACACTCATAAACTTTAATCGCAGCATTCCGAGCATCACCCTTTGAGTTAAAGTAGTTGAACTGCCCAATATACCCAACGGTTATCAAATATCGGATAAATTCTTCGGAAGCTTCGCTTAGCTTGAAATTGGTTTTATCGAGATGAGTAAGCTCGATAAAAGTGTTTTGTGCATGCTCAAGTCTGTCACCTACTTGTTCTTTGACATCAGAATTGAGATAGGACTCAAGATTTTCAATAGCCAGGCGAAACTGCCTGAGTCTCTGTCGATCAAAGCTTTTCTTTAATTCATCAATATCTTTGCAAATTTTTTTCTGATTTTCTAGTATTTTTTGGTTGGTATTATCCAATAATTCTAGGAAACCTTTTGTCAAAGTAACACAGTTAGGATTGGCTATGTTCATAGCCTCTATGACTAGCACAGTTGCCTCTAAATACATGATTTATTTCTCCAAAAAACATGACAATATAATCTGCAAGACAATATATAATAGCGCTTCTAAAATTTGTTAGGTATACCTATCATCTTCTAACTTCTAAAACTGATGTGCTTTATCGAACAGAGAACCGCTATAATTTGTAAGATTAATTTTCACTAACTTTTCAAACTGGTAGTTGTAACCATTGCGTCTTCCTTAAATCCATTTACCTAAAGAATACGCTGGTTAGAACTAGGGATGCTATGTTATTTGAGGAAAAATACTTTCCAATTTTGGAAAATAGCCTTCTAGAAGAGTCTTAACTTTCCTGCCGAACCACTTCAAATAAACTATGAACTGGAGCAGGCGCTCGATCGCTGGTACTTTCCGTGTGTACCCTGACTCGATACAGTCCTGCTGGTAAATTATCAACTGTCAAAACCCACTCATTCTCCTGCTCAGCAAAATTGAGGCGAATAGGAGGGCGATCGCCAGAAACAGCTTCAATATCTGCCTTTAATGTTGTCGCTGAATCAGGTGAATTCACAAGCCTAGCCCGCATTGTAGTCGGTTCATGCTTGAGATACAGATCATCTAGGCTGAGGCTGATAGCGGCTTCGGGTGCTCTAACGTCAGCTAAGGTGTATTGACTGATTCGTAGGGTATTGAGCAAACTATCTAGAACCTGGGCTTGATTTTGTAAGCCTCCATGCTGTTCGGCGATGAAGAAGTTATCGAGTTCTTGCGATCGCTCAATGGGAATGGCAGAAACTTTGGGTACTGTTCCGTCTCCATCCCCCAAATCCAATCGATTTTTGAGGATGTCTGGCAAGTCCTCACTGGCGGTTAGTTTGCCATCAATTAGTGTCGCTGACTGGAGTGTGGGCTGATAGACTCCTGAAATCGGGACGGTGGTAAAGGCGTGGAGGTATCGCTCATCTTTAAGGTGTTGGTCTACAGCCGCTTCAATTTCCCGATGGAATTTTAAAGCATCCTGCGCCTTGAATTTATCAACATTGGGAAGGTTATCTGCTTCAGCAACACGGTAATATTCACCGTTAATGTTGATGGCTTTGTAGATGGGTAAAAGTTGGTAGATGGAGGTGAGCGATCGCATTACCTCTGTTAAATCAAGAAAGAGCTGTTTATACCCATTTGCAAGAAAGTCAATAGCTTTAAGTGAACCCCGATAGGGTGTTCCAAAGGTAAATAATGCCCGACTATCCTGCCAGCCTTCTAATACTTCTAGGTAGTAACGAGAGAGTAATCCGCCCATGCTGTGAGCCATTAAAATTACTTTAGCATCGGCCGCGCCGCTGTTTTCACGCCAACATTTAAGCCGTTTGTCAATCAGTTTTTTCAAAATGTGGGCATTGGCTCGATTATCTCTTCGCCAGTCGTAGGGAAACTCGTAGAAGTTGGCGGCTTTATCATCAGAATCCTTGTAAATATCACCCTTGATGACATTAAAGTTATCGGTAATTAATCGTGCAGTTTGAGTATACCCATCAATTTTCCAAAATCCTGGGATGAGATGGGTGTCTTGCATGATGGCGGTGGCGCGAATTCCATCCCCTAAGCTTTCTGCTTCTGGGTCATCTTGGTCTAGCTTTAGGTTATTAATTGTTTTACCAGACTGGGTTAAAACTTGCCAAAGTGCTTGCCCGGACACTGCCCAGAGGTCTTTTCCATCCTTTTGTAAAATGCTTCCCGTAATGCCAGGAAGGAGGATGATTAGGTCTTTCATTGGGGCTTTGCTAGCCATTGTTGTTCTATTAAAGAAGTGGTATGTGCTTGAAGAGTGACATGGTTACTTTACGGGTTATTCAGGACTTACGCAGCTACACTACATATAGTTGCAAAGGTGCGTTACGCCGCTATGACGCATCCTAGAAATAGCGGCTTTGCATAGGTCTTAATCATTTTGGCTGTCAGAATCCGATTTTGGTTGGCTTTTCGGTTTCGGTGGTGGTTGTGGTTGGCTTTCCCATTGCCCGCGTGCAAGATCAGTATACTTTGTGTCTAATGTCACACTAAGAACTTGACCACGCCACTCTTTTCCGTTTAGAGCTTTAACAGCAGTCTCTTCACTCATGTGATCTTTTAAGAAAACATATTCAGTACTTTCGCACTTATCACTGATTCTTTTCTCCATCGATTTTATCTCTTTGATAGGGAAACCGTACTTTACAAAAAAGTCTTTCAGCTCACAATGAGTGACATTAGCGGGAAGATTACTTATCTTTACAGTCATTTGTATATCACCTTGATTTACAAAATATTTTACTCGGAAATGATTAAGTGATACCAACCTAACCATGCTAATGGTTGTGTTATATCTATCACTTACTACAGAATTCGTATAACTGATCTGATTGAGTTTTCAAGTAGTTACGAATCTGGCTGCATCCCTCTTTTATCAGTTCACTCAAGCTTAGAGCTGAGACTTTCCAGAGTAATATAGCTCCACCAAAATCAGCAGTAGCTAACCATTCGCCATCGGGGCTGAAGCTCACAGCATTCACATCATATTGATGTCCACGTAGGGTCGTAATTAGCGTTCCATCTCTTTGCCAAAGCTTGATCGTGCGATCGCTGCCAGCAGAAGCGATTATTTGACCATCAGGGCTAAAACTAACTGCCAGTAATGCCCCCGTATGTCCACTTAGTGTTCTGATGACGGAGTTTCTTTCTAAATTCCAGAGTTTGATTGTCTCATCTGCGCTAGCAGAGGCAATCATTTGACTATCAGGGCTGAAACTAACCTGCCAAACTCGACTTGTATGCTCCCGCATCGTCTTGAGTTCCTTCCCTTCTAAACTCCAAAGCTTTACAGTCTGGTCATCACTGGTAGTAGCAATTGTTCGTCCGTCGGGACTGAAACTAACACTTAATACCCTACCCCTATGACCTTTCAAGGTTCTAAGTTCTTTGCCATCTGATGAGCGCCAAAGTTTGGCGGTTAGATCGCTGCTAGCGGAAGCAATCATTCGTCCGTCAGGGCTGAAACTAACACTTAATACCGGAGCTAGATGCCCCTCAAGTATTCTCTGTAATTGACCTTTTGCTGTCCAGAGCCTAACAGTTTTGTCATTACTAGCGGAAGCAATCATTCGCCCGTCTGGACTGAAACTGACATCTTTAACGGGATATTCATGCTCTCTTTGAGTGGAGAGTAATTCGCCTGCTGAACTCCAGAACTTCACTTTTGCATCATTACCGCCGCTGACAACTCGTTTCCCATTGGGGCTAAATTGGATGCTATTGACAGGGCTATCATGTCCACGAAGAACACTCAGCCAGTTTCGATCAACCTGCCAGAACTTCGCAAACTTATCATTACTGACAGTGACAAGCATCTTACCATCAGGGCTGAAATCCAAACTGGGAATTGGTCCATTGTGAGCAGACCAAACGTCTAACAAGCTTCCGTCTCGGAACCAGAGGTGGATACTACCGTCTGCGCTACCAGAGACTATTGTTTGTCCATCGTGCTTAAATCTAACGCTCCATACCTGGTTGGAATGCTCGAAGGTATGTAGAAGCTCCCCCGTGTGACTCCAGAGTTTCACAGTTTTATCTAAACTGGCCGTTGCCAGAATCTGATCATTAGGGCTGAAGTCTGCGCTTGCAATGACATCAGAATGTGCAGGTAAGGTTTTTTGTAGCGTTCCATCTCGTCTCCAAAACTTGACCGTTCCGTCAACGCTAGTCGTAACAATTCGATTACTGTCGGGACTGAAACTTGCCCAACTTAGCGCGCGGGTATGTCCCCTGATGGTGTTGACTAATTTACCGTTCCTGTTCCAGAGTTTGGCGGTTGTGTCTTCGCTGCCTGTAATGATTGTCTGACCATCCGGGCTAAATTTAACGCTGTAGATTTTTTGCTCATGAGCAGGAATTGTTCGGAGGCACTTACCCTTGAGACTCCAGAGCTTAACCGTACCATCCTGACTACCAGAAGCAATGGTCTGTCCGTCGGGACTAAAACTGACACTCATCACGGGTTTTGTGTGTCCCTTCAAGCTAGCGATAGAGCTACCGTTTGAATGTCGCAGATTCACTGTATTGTCATAGCTTGCCGTGGCAAAGATGCGACCATCTGGACTGTAATCAATCGCCTGAATTACATCTTGATGCCCCTGCAAACGGTTTTGCTCTCTCACCCAGTACACAGATTGCGCTAAAGTTTCTAGAATGCTAGCTCGGAGGTTTTGAGCTGAGCCACCCCAAGGCAATTGTTGCAAGCGCTTTTCAGCCTCTAATGCATCAATTAGCCCATCAAAAGAATTTCGATCTACCTTGAAATTAGCTTTAGACGATTGCATCAAAGCCTCAATTCGCCCTATTTCTGACTGTCTCCACTGATATCCAGCAAAGACGGCAAATCCACCGATTGAGAGAACCACTCCAGTCACCGTGGCAACTAGTCGATGTAGATTGTTTCGCCTTCTTCGTAAACTGGATTGAACAAACTCCGCTTCTACCTGATTTAACCAATTATTATCAGGGGATTTTAGTACCTCCTGATTCAATACATTTAAATATGGGTTGGCATTCCACAAAAATTTTGTCTGTTGTTGAGCTTTCCACTCGAAGGCAGATGGAGTTAAACGTCTTTGCAGTCCTAAATTCTGCTCTTGTGCTAACCAACCTTGTAGTTTTTCCCACCCCCGCACCAAGGCATCATGGGCAGGTTCTACATAAGGTTTACCTTCAGCGTCTTGTCCTTCTACCACTAACCGGGCTTTACTAAATCGCTCAATTAACTTTTTAACTAAATCATTTTTATCGGGTGGATATTCTAGTTCCAATAACGGCACACGCCTACGGGCTAATTCTCCCCCTCCTAGAGCAACCATCCGCAGCATCACCTGACAAGTAACTTGGCGATAGGCAGTATTTTCTTGAACTAACGCCTGATATTCCTCATCAGCCCTTTGCGTCAGCGATTGAATCACGCCTCCTAACTCTTGATAATCTGCCTGAGTTAAAGCTCGGTCAATAACGATACCTTTGTGTTGCGCCTCCCGCTGTCGCCTTAAATACTTGAGAAATAGTTCGCTCAAAGCAAACGAAAGCAGGGGTAATGCTCCTGGCATATCCGCCACTTCCTCAATGATTTGTTCAACTAAATCGTGGGGTTGAAAATACATCACCCGTGCTTCAGCAGGTTTCTCGATCGCTTCGCGTAGTTCGGCTCGCTTCATCGCCGGGACAATAAACCGCCCGCGTTGCCAACGCCTTTTCAGCTCCGCATGTCCCAATTTATTCAGGACTTCGGGGACAAACTTTAAGCCAGTGTCTCTAATTTGGGGTTCAAAGTCAGAGCGTAAGCTTAACACGACCCGCAACTTATATCGATGGTCATCAATGGCGGTTAGTACCTGTTGAAAAAATTCCTGGCGTTCAGTCTCATTTGGGCAGAGGGTAATAATTTCTTCGCTTTGGTCAATAAAGATTAATAACTTAGAATTGGGATTTCTTTTAGCCCAAACTGCAATGCTTTGAGTCAGCGTTTTTTGTGGATTTTGCAACTCGACCTTGGCAAATTGAGCCTTAACGAGAGCATTATTCAAGGCTTGGATCGGCGTTTCTCCAGGACGGATTGGCGATAAAATGCACCACTTTTCGTTAGCATCTTGCTTGAACGTGGGAATCAATCCAGCTTTGACCAAACTGGATTTTCCCGAACCTGAAGCCCCCAATACTATTGTTAAAGGACGAATTTTGACAAAATCCTGTAACTTCTGGGTGAGTTCGCTTCTCCCAAAAAACAGCTCACTGTGTTCCTCTTCAAACGATTCCAAGCCTCGATAGGGATTTTTGGATTCATCTAAGGGGGGTGCAGGGGGTAAATTCAGTTCATGTTTTGGTGTGAGGAAAATATACTCGCCCTTGTCGTGTTTCTTTAGGGGATGAATTCCAGGAGTCTGGCGAACGAAACGTACTTGTGTAGCAATCTCAACGCGATCGCGCAAGTACATATAAAGCTCCGTGGCGATAATGACACCATCTCCGGCAGGCTTACCCGCTTTGTCATCAGCAGGCGGATAGGCATCAGCTTTACCTTCTAAGGCTTCTATCAAAGCGGCCGCGAACGGAGAATGCTTTCCGACTTGACCTCGACAATCTTGTAAATTAAAGGCATCAAGGGCTTCTTGGTCGTGAGCCGCCGAGGTAATAATTTGCCAGGCGGGGTCTTTAATAAAGCGATCGAAGCGTTCTTTGTGGAGGATGCCGAAGTTCACTGGAACCAGTTTACGCATACTCGACCAGCGGAAAGAGCCTGCAAAGCAGCAGTCTAAAACGCCTAAAAAATGCGAGCAGGGAAGTTGGTGTAAGGCATCGTGTACCCGCCTCATCGGTAAGTAGGTGCTAATATCCCCTAACCGGGCATCCTGGGGTATCAGATATCCTTCCGGTCCATCTTCACCGTTGAGAGCAATACCATGTCCTGCAAAATAGAAGATGAGGCGATCTTTTTTCCCTACTTGCTGAGGCAACGTCTTCTCCAATAGCTCAATCAGGTCATTGCGTTTAGCTTCCCGATCCAGCAACAAATTTATTTTATAGTCATGTTGTGTGTGAAGAATTTCTGCCAATGCCTGAGCATCATTGACGGGTGTTTTCAGAATTTGCACACCATCTTGATAGTCATTGATGCCGATTACAACAGCAATATTGTGTCGAAATCTCATAAAAGGCATAGAGCTACCCCAGTTTAGAACTTTAGAGCTGTATGAGGATATCTTAAAGATTTCAACAATTACCGTTCCACTAAAATCTGAACTTGCTTTGTCACCCAATCCTGTTTTGGATCGGCGATAACCGTCGCTTTACGGGTTACATTGGGCGCTTGATACCCATCTGCGCCAATCATTTTCAGAAGATCGTTAAGTGGATTAATCCCTTCTGGTTCTCCCATCGTTTTCTTTCCTAATTCTTCTAATTTCTTTAATTCCTCTTCAAGTTTTGCTCCTTTGATTTCAGGAGGTTCATCTAAAGGTGGCAGCGTTAGCCAACGAAAATCAGCCAATCCCTTCTGAACAACAAACACTTTCAGCGTTTCCTTTGTCCGTTGATAAGCTACATCATCGGGAACAGTCATGCTCAATGGAGTGTCTTCTGTGGCTCCTGCATCAAGGTTGAAAAAAGGCGACTCTAACCCCCCCAGAGGTATCTGTGAAATTCCCCAAGTCGGCTCAATATCCAGTACAGCTACTTTGAGTGGTTGATCTCCCTTATTAGTCAATCGCAAAATCACAGTTTCACCCTCTTTAATGACTGGGTTCTGTGGGTCATCAAACGCCGTTTCGTCCTCTTTGAGTAGCTCTACATCAATGTCGTGAGCCAGTTTAGACGCAGAATTATCTAGGCTTTGTACGGCTTGATATTTAGCTAAATGCACAAGGCGATCGACCACTCGTTGGGGAGCTGTTGGGTCATTAATCGAGAGCAACGGTCTAAGATTCTCAACAGGAGAGCCAATATTAATTTCGTATTCGCCCTCACGACCTACTGCAATTTGATAATGGGCGGATTCGTCTGATTGAACTTCCTTCACCCAGCCATTATCTGTTAGCACTTTTCGTACTGCTTCTAACGCTGCTGTTTGCTGATTTACTAGGCTGGCTGGCAATTCATTTTCTTGCTCACCCTCAATTTTTTCATCAAATAACCGAACCCGTCGAATCAAATCAACGGGAGCCGATATCATGATTGCAGGTGCGCCAGGTTCCAGTTTGCCATTGATTTCGATGCCCCCTTCTTCTGGCTTCAAGACTCGTGCTATGGAGCCAGTCCCCTCCACCCTCATCAGTTCAACGATCGCCACCTGCTGTTGCCGCTTAGAAAAATCAGTGGTGTGGAGAGGATAGATCGAAAAGCGAGTCCCTTTGCTCAGTCCCTGTGCCTGTCCGGCATTCAGCCTCACCTGAGTTGCTGTAGCATCTACCGTAATTACAGAAACAGTGTAGGGAGTCGTCAAGCGATCGCTGCCAAACACCAAGCGATCGCTCTCCCCTACAATCATGGGAATTTGTTGCGGGAATTTGCCTTGAATTTGAGCATTGACGCGATCATGCAGCAGTTTGTAAGTCAGTTGTTGTCCAAGGCTAGCCACACTGGTGAGTGTATCAATCATCCAGTAGGTAAGTGCGCCGTAACGTTCAGTGCCACCATTGACGGCATATTCATAGGCATATTCATTGGGGCGACAAGCTGCCAGCAAAACATACTCTCTAGCTTGAGTAAATCCAGCAACACTAATGTCTCTGTCCCTTGAGAGCGTTAACCAATTTTGTTTTAATTCTTCAGGTTCAGCCACCAGACTTTTCGCTGACCTTGGCAATGTATCTGTCTGCTTTGCACTACGAATCTCAGCATCGCCACGGGTTGCATTACCAGAATGGCAACTATCAAGAATCATCGTCACAATTAAGCCCTTATCCGTCATCCGTTTAAGGAGCGTTGTTAACTCCACATCACGCAGATAACGTCCCTCTTCGGTATCACCAATATCCATTGGGACGATGCTTTCATCGTTTGGTTCTTGTTTAAATGAATAAATTGTGGTTGCTCGTCCACCATGACCAGAGTAGTGAATGTATACCTGCTCTCCAGGTTGAGCCGACTCAGTAATCTCGTTGAATGCACTGACAATATTTTCGTAGGTTGGATCTTGTGTGTGGGCAGATCTAGCCTCCAGTAAAGGGGTGTCTTCTGGGTTGGAAGAGGTCAGTTTGTGGATGTGCTCTACCGGAAGTTTTAGCGACTCTCTTAGAAATGTCTCAACTAAGTTAATATCTCGTACTGCTCCTTTGAGGTTCTTATAAAGTCGATTGGGTTTGTAATAGTTAATGCCAATCAATAAGGCATAAATAGTTGGTATTTTTTCTGTCATTATTCTTCTTTTTTTAGTTCTACAAATGGGGTAAGCGCAAGAAAAATTTTCTAATTTTTCCTGCACTTGGCTGGCTACGATGTACACACCAGTTGAGCTTATGCGAACTCAGGTTCATTAATAAGAATGCCTTCTCATTTCAAGGAAATGTTTAATACCATTAGGGTCAGGAACTGCTGATGTTCACTTCCCCGCCTTTATCTGTAAAAATCCCTTGTATTGCACTTCCAAGGGTGTATAGAAAGATGAAGCCTAGACCAAATCCGATTAATCTTAAAGAGTTATGCCAAAAGCATCTTCAGGGTATTCGGCCCGACAATACCATCCGCCTTAAGTCCCTTATCCTTTTGAAACTTCTCGACAGAGGCTTTAGTATTCTTCCCAAACACACCATCTGGAGTTACTCCAAGAGCTTTTTGCAACTTCTCTACGTCTGAGCCTTCCAGCAATGGTGTACACAGCCGTAGTAATCGAGGCTTCTTATCCCACGGTGCGATTTTGAATCCATTTGCTGGCGATGCCTTTAACTTACTTTGCGTAGTGGAACCAAAATCACCATCTTCTGCAATTTTCTCACTCGAATTATTTCGGTTCCACAAACGCTGAAAGGCTAGGGTTGCTGTATTACGAATGTCAATTGTTTTTCCATTAAGTTGGACAGATAAAACCAGACCATTCCCCACATAAGTAAAATGGGGCTTATCTCTAAGACCAAACCATTTCCATCCGTATCGTTCTAAGTGAGGTCGCCAACCCCCATAATCTTCGATATCAATGGCTAATCCTGCTTGATGGTTGCTTGCTCCTGGTCGGGCAACCGCCTGAAAATTGCACACACCGCCAGTCCACCAGTTGTAGAGTAAAAACTGTTGTGCCAGAGTGCGATAGGCAGAGTTGACTACCATGGTTTGCCCTCGATCGCTAATGGCATTTTTCAAAGCCTCTAAAGCAGGGGGTTGCACGTAGGGGTAAGCAGCACTGCCTAGGCGCACGTTTAGCGTGTCAAAGCTCACAAGTAGCTCAGAGTGGTTACCGGTTGCCTCCTCCAGCAATACATTCACCTCATGGATAGATTGTTGAGACAATGCATTCGCTACCATTGTCGCGCATCCCGGTGCATCCTTTATCAGTCCAAGAAAGCTGGCTCTTGGGCTGATTTCTTCAAGTTCATTGATAATGCCACAATTCTCGTGTTCGGAATCAAATAAGTCAAAACTTTCTTCGTTCATTACAATTTCCTCTCGATTTATCTATGGGGTTAACTCAAAACCGGAGACTGTTCAGATTCAGGTTGATAATCCTTATAGACTTGTGGCTGATTATTGGAGTCAATGAATTGTCTGAGTTAAGTCATTCCCAAACTGACTCTAATCGTACTTCTGCTAGAGCTAGGGATGCGATGTATTTTTAGGAAAAGTACTTTCCAATTTTGGAAATCTATGCCACGCGGTATACATCAATGAGTGAGAGTAACAGAACAGGAATATTATAGAAGTACGTTGCCTTGTTAGAATCGCTGCCACCAAGCCATTGGTATAGGCCAAGTCAACTCACAAACCGTCCCTTGAGGAGAGTGTGAAAATCGCTGAAACTTACCCCTCAGTTGTCGGGCGATTTCATGAGCTTGCTTAGTTCCTCCTCGATGTTCCGTATCATTAGAGCTGGAAACAAATTCAGCTCCATTATCAATAATTTTCAGGCAATACCAAAGGGACTCTCGCGTACAGATAACATCAAGACGGGTTGCTCCTTTGGCGTGCTTACCGACATTACACAATGCTTCTTGTAAAAATAGACATAAACACCGCTTTTTAGCAGTACTGAAGTGGCTCTCTTCTAGGGGTTCAAAATTAGGAGGAATAAAACTCAGTATGGTAGTAAAGCCTTGAAAATTTCTTCTTAAGGTAATGTCGTAAACTTGATAAAGCAGTTCTGCAATTGGAGTTTGTAAATCGAGAACTACATTGCCTTCTAAACACAGACTCTCATCGCGAGTAAGCATTTCTTGAGAGAGGGAATCGGGAATACTGCGTAACTCCTGATTGAGTTGTTGAAGTTGCGATCGCATTTCCTCAGTTGATACCTCTTCTTCCCCAAGACTCCTTAACATTACCGCCAGAGTTTGCAAGGGTCCATTATGAATTGCCTCAAAGGAACGCTGAAGTGTTAAACTGCGCTGTTCAAGCAATGTTCTCAAATCTCGGTCAAAAAAAGATACCATCAGTCCAGCACCAGCAAGCGTTAACAAACTCGGTACTAAGGGAATCCACCAACCCAAAACCAAGAAACCATAACAAATCCCAACCAGTACAAAGCTAGCTATGCCAAGGCTTAAAAACGTTTTCCAAGGTGATTGCAGAATTAAACCCAGAATAATGCCCAATAAACCCCAACTTAAAATCCACAGATACTCCCAAATATCTGACCAAACCCTTAGAATGGGTCGTTTATCTAATACTTTACTCAAGATTTGGCTAGTGGCATGAGCATGAATTTCTACGCCATAAATCCATTGATATTGGTTAGAGGAGTTCTGAATTTCTAAAGCGTCAGTATAAAGCGTTCCTTTGACGGCTGAGGTAATAAAATTATCTTTAACACTGGAGGCAGTCATACCAATAATTACCACGCGATCGCGAATCCAATTCGGCTCGAATTCACGAGTGAGAACCTCTTTAAGCGATAAAGTACGAAAGGGTTGCCGATGAGAGCGAAAGTTCAGCAGTACCTGATTACCATTAGCATCAGCTCTTACATAACCTCCCCAATTTTGGAGAAAACGAGGTAGCTCAGTTGAGCCAAATTGAATGGGATCGTAAGAGCGATTGCCATGTTGAAAAGCAATTCCTTCCTCGTGTAAATAGGCTTGTACCAGACGCAAAGGTAAGGAGTATTTCAGCTCTCCACTATGAGTTTTACTTGCCAGAATACTACGTCGCAGCTTACCATCTGCATCAACAATGAGATCGGCAAAACCGACTCGCTCTGGCGGTAACTCTGGCGGAGGTTTCACGTTAAACGTTTCTGACTGATTTAAAGCAACTTCAACGCCGATGATATTGTAACTTTCTCGGAAAACGGAGCCGAGTTGTGTACGATCTAAATTCCTAGTTTGGTTTTTAAAAATATCGAAACCGATGACTCTGGGTTGATAGGTTTTTAGAATATTTATGAGTTGGGCAAATTGGCGATCAGGTATGGGGAAATCTTGGACATAGTTGATATCATCTTCATTAATCCCAACAATGACGATGCGTGAATCGACAGCTTCAGTAGGTCGCAGCCGAAGCAATTCATCGAACGCTAACCACTCTTGCGATTGCAGTAATCCCATTAATCGAATGAGCATCACGAGTCCCACAACTGAAAGTCCGGGCAGCGCTACTTCCCGCCAGAATTTAACTTGTTGGCGGATTTTTTTCTTGAACTTTCCTGGGGTAGGAAACGCAAACTTCATCAATTGATTAATCCGATTTTTCGGGCAGCAATCTCAATTTGTATTCTCAGTTCTTTACCGGGTTCGTTATAGATGCCTAGAGCATCTTGCAGTCTAATCCAATAGTTTCGCACGGTGCGATCGCTGACGTTCATTTTTTGGGCGATCGCTTTATCCGTCAAGCCCTCCTGAAATTTGAGCTTGAGGACTTCGAGCCATTTGCGGTCAAATTCGGGGCGCGATCGCAGTTCTGTGGGCATATAAATTGAGCCTCGCCGTGCCAAGTCAACCAGTCTTAACATTTCTTGGATAGGTAAAGACTTATCCATCGCCGCAAACCCGCCTTCATAGGCATTAATCATCGGCTTGAAGCGCACCAGTGGCTTGACATTCGTACTGAGTACAACCAAATTGGGAGCCAAAGGACTCTCCATCAATGTTTTGAGCAGTTGAATGCCCACCTCAGTTTGGGCAGGGGCGTGAGGTTTCTCTGGGAGACACAAATCAACAACGACTAAGTTGGGATGATACCCTTCCACTTGGCTTAAGGCTGTCTGTGCATCCTGGGCTGTTAGAAGTTTCGCTTCCGGGTACTTCCCCTGAAGCGCTGGGATAGTGCCTGCGAGAATTGCCTCATGGTCGTCAACAACCAGGAATGTTTGTTTATCGGGTGCTGCATCCTGACTCATGACTGGAATTAATTCAAATGTATTCATTCAGCGTCCACCTTACTATACTCGATTGTCTAAAAGTTGATTAGAGGTTGTTTGGAAAAATATAGAATAAACTGTTCGTCATTTAAACCTTATTGCCAAGAATTGCAGAATCCTTGTAGTGCGACCATCTTGGTCGCTACTAATCCCCAATTAAAATGCGTGACAGCTTATAGCATTCTTTGCTCAAATTATTTTTTAATAGAGGCTTGCCTCTTCCTTTCATTTTCGTCAAATTTAAGACACAAGGCAAGATAATTTCAGAAATTTTTTTCCAAAAATGGAAAGGATTTTGCCAAGCCTGGAAAATACTGGCGAACTTTTTGTTTTACGCTGGAAACTAGGTATCGACATTAACCAAAAATTGATGAGCAGCAGTATTTAATAAATAGGAGTAGAATTGATGTCTATTGCCATAGAAACTTATCTAGAAGATATTACTTCTCACCTGCACCCAGATTTAATTTCTCCTGAGATTTTCCCTCAAGTTTTAGCCCATATCCAAAAATTAAAACCAATTTTTCCCTCTTTATCTGAGACTCTTTTAGAATGTCGTCTTGGTGATAATTTGACACAGGTAGACTTTACATTCCAGCTTCATCCCCTCACCCAACCTCTGCCAGAAAAGTTTCTTGCTTCACCGATTTGGCGCTCATTTCAAACGTTTAATCAGGAGTGGGCTAATCCAACCTCAAACATTCATCAAAATATTACAATAGTTGGCATGGAATTTGATGTTAATGAGTCGCCTTCTGCTTTGCCAATTCCTGGTATTTTTTTGGGATTAGAGCGAGAAAAAACTTATTATTTTCCTAAGCTGGTTTCAGATACACTGGCTTTACTCGATTATCCATTATCGCCATTAATTGAGTCCAATCTTAAACGTTGCACCGATTTTTTACCCGATGAAGCAAAATTATCTCATTTTGCAGCGATGCTCTCTCGACCTGGTTTGGGAGTGAGAGTAAACGTAGCTGAAATTCCTTGCGATCACGTCTTAGATTACTTACTAAAAATAGGCTGGAACAACCCCACAGAAGCTCTTTCTCCTTTAATGTCTCAGCTATCAGAATGGGTGGATTATATCATTTTAACTTTTGATGTTGGTGAGACGATTTACCCCCGAATTGGTTTAGAATGTTATCTCGAAAAGCAGCCTCGATACGAGTCCAGATGGCAGTTATTATTAGATAACTTGGTGGCGCAGGGACTATGCACCCCAACCAAGCGAGATGCGCTGTTAACTTGGCCGGGATTTATTAAAAATAAAGACCGTAAACAAGATAATTTAAACTGGGAATCTGTTTTTTCCTTGTCTATGTATAGCCTGTATTGGAAAAGGATAAATCATATCAAAATTGTCTATCAACCCGGAGTTCCTTTAGAAGCCAAGGGGTATTTGAATTTTAGTCATCATTGGTTTGCCTTATGATGTCAGCGCCAAAATCACGAAATTCAGAGCGATTATGAGAGATTGAATCATCTGTGAATGCAGTGAATTCAACGATGGTTAATACCAATATGAATCAAAATAAAACCAATATACAGTCAGGAAATGAATTGAATTTTGCTGACCTTTTAATGAGGCACGATCGAGAGATTGTATTCTGGTTAACTCCAGATGCAGAGTTTGTATATGTTAATGATGCAGCCTGCCAATTTATTGGATACTCTCGCGAAGAACTGCTGACTTTGACTCTAGAAGACATCGATCCAAATTTTACACCTGAAGTTTGGGTAGAAGTCTGGGAAACCCTTATACAGCAAGACTCAATTCACGGTAGATACCTATATCAAAATAGAGATAAAAAAGTTGTTCCAGTAGAAGTTACAGCTCACTACTTAAAGCATGAAAATAAAGAAATATGTTGTGTTTTTATTGATGAACTTGTTAAAGAAAAGCCACAAGAAAGCACTACCTCAATTTTCCCCGACAGTCCAAAAATTAATGAAGTTTTCCGATTTATTGAAGCTAATTATCACCAACCTATTACTCTGGGTGATGTTGCTCAGGCCGTTGATTATTCCTCCGCTTATCTGACTGACCTTGTGCGACAAGAAACAGGTAAAACAGTCAATCAATGGATTGTAGAACGCAGAATTGTAGAGGCACAGCGCCTACTTTTAGAAACTGATCAGACAGTCAAGGAGATTGCAATATCCATAGGTTATCAATATGAGGGGCATTTCTTTCGTCAATTTCGCAAATATCATGGAACCACGCCTCAAGTTTGGAGAAATTGGCAACGAACTCAGTTAATTGTTGAGAGGAATCTAAAAAATTGTTAGTTCAAGTCCAAAGATAATGCATTGTATTTAGGATTTTTACAGCTTAAGCTATTAAATATTAACCTTATTGAACAAACTGAAATGACAGAACAGAATGCCGAACTCAAGCAACGACAAGAACTCGAAGCACAATTTATTGCTAAAGCTTGGGAAGATGAAAAATTTAAGCAAGAATTACTCAGTAATCCTGAAGCAGTTTTTGCTAAAGCATTAGGAACAGAACTTCCGGAAAACATCAAAATTCAGGTGTTTGAAGAAAATTCGACCAACTACTACTTTGTTATTCCTCAAAACCCCGAAACGTCTGAAGAGTTATCTGATGAAGCTTTGGAGGCTGTAGCCGGTGGTATGGGTCCTATTAAAGATGTAAGAGAAACTGGGTATGGTGGTTTTTCTCGTCATGCTGGTTATTAGTTATGAAGATGTGTTCTAGCTAAGTATCCCAAAAATCGAACGGCACTGACTTAAATAAAACTTGTTTGCCAGATCCCCGACTTGTTCAAAAAGTTGGGGATCTAGCTCCAATCTCAAAAATCACCAATCTAAAATTTGCTTGAGAATTTTCTGATGTTAAAAACCTATATTATTTAGCAAGAGTCCGTACCAGCAGCACTTTTGTCTTCAAAACGAACTCAGTTAATTGTTGAGAATAATCTAAAAAATTGTTAGTTCAAGTCCAAAGATAATGCATTGTATTTAGGATTTTTACAGCTTAAGCTATTAAATATTAACCTTATTGAACAAACTGAAATGACAGAACAGAATGCCGAACTCAAGCAACGACAAGAACTCGAAGCACAATTTATTGCTAAAGCTTGGGAAGATGAAAAATTTAAGCAAGAATTACTCAGTAATCCTGAAGCGGTTTTTGCCAAAGCATTAGGAACAGAACTTCCAGAAAATATCAAAATTCAGGTATTTGAAGAAAGCTCAACCAACTACTACTTTGTTATTCCTCAAAATCCTGAAACTTCTGAAGAGTTATCTGATGAAGCTTTGGAGGCTGTAGCAGGGGGGATCATATATGCTGGTGGGGGCAGTACGTATAGTGGTCGCCCTCGAAGTGGCAGTACTAGTGTACGTACTACTCGCGGATGGTAGAGTCCCAGAGGTAATGATGAGTTTGGTAAGCTCCTAGAGAACCAACATTTCCTAGCAATACTAAATAAAACCTGCTCCCCAGATCCCTGACTTCTTGAAGAAGTCGGGGATCTAGCTCCAATTTCAAAAATCACCGATCTAAAATTTGTTTGAGAATTTTCTGATGTCAAAAACCTATATTATTCAGCAAGCGCCCGTACCAGCAGCGCCTTTGTCTTCAGCACAAAATCAAAAATACACGACGATTTTTAGTGTGGGTTTAGTTGTTGTCTCTTTGCTAATGCTCATGGCGTTATGGTTGCCGGATCTGCTCAAAGGAGAATAATTAGCTCGGCGGTTAAAACCGCAGCTACACGAACAAAACCCTCCGGCGCGGGTTATAAAACTTCTGATTTTCCGTTAGTTCGCGGTAGGGGCAAGGCATGCCTTGCCTCTACCATCAGGCACATCACTCCAACTGTCGCGCGACCAAACGAGCAAATAACCCCCCCAGTTTCACCAGTTCCTCAAACGAACCCACCTCCACCACTCGTCCCGCTTCCACTACATAGATTTTGTCAGCATTACGAATGGTACTGAGGCGGTGAGCAATCACAACTCTAGTTGCATTCAACTGATCTAAACTCTCAGTGACAATTGCCTGAGTCCGATTATCCAGTGCACTCGTTGCCTCATCCATCAAGATAACTTTCGGCTTTAATAAAATAGCCCGAGCAATCAAGAGCCTTTGCCGTTGTCCCCCAGAAAGATTCGTACCCCCCTCACTGACAACGGTGTGCATTCCCATTGGCATTTGCTCTATATCCTCAGCAAATCCAGCCCTTCGTGCCGCCTCCCAAGCTTCATCGAGTGTCACCATTGCGCCACAAGTTAGGCTATCAAAAATTGACCCAGAGTTAATGCGACCATTTTGCAGCACCACTCCCAACTGCCGTCGTACAGCTTGAACATCTAGCCCAGCCAAGTCTTGACTATCGTAATAGACAGTCCCACTTATTGGTGTCTCAAATCCCAACAACAACCGAAACACCGTTGACTTCCCACTCCCTGAAGGGCCGACAATAGCCACAAATTGTCCTGGATTGATATGAATGCTCACATCATCAAGGATTAACGGGCCATCCTCCCGATAGCGAAACGTAACATGTTCTAGGGCGATTTTACCCGTCAAGCGACCGGGGTCAGTCTTAGTCGGGTCAGTTTCCGGCGTTCCCTGTACAATCGGTTTAGCTCTCTCCCATAGCGGCACAATTTCTAAAATGTCCGTCAGGGTATTGCTCAAGTCAATCACACCGGAAAGAAACGTCCCAAACGCCGTGTTAAACGCTAGAAACGTTCCCATGTTCAGCCCACTCCCTCCTTTAGCCTGAGCCATCTGCATAAACATAATCGCAAACCAATACAGCAACACAGAACTCACCAAAGGCAGCGCCTCATTAAACACCGAAACAGTGCTGCCGCGTTGCGAACGACTAGCGGCAACGGTCGATAAAACATTTGGGCTTCCGGCGACAGCGTTTCAGCAACCGCCCTGGTTACATGCGTTCGGGTTCGCGCTATGGGGTCAAACAAAACATAGTGATTACCGTTATGGGGTAACAAGGCAACGGGGCTATTGTCTGACAGAGTGTAGCCCAACAGGGGGCCGTATTCTCGATGCCACCAATCCCCCGCCAATAATACGCGACGGGTGCGAAATCGTGATGCTCGTGCGATCGCATCCAATGGGTTTTTAACACGAGAGAGGTCTTCTGATTGAGCTGGAGGTTCAACCATTATCCCTAATGCCCGTCCTACAGCCCCAGCAGCGATGAGTAACGACGTTCCTTCTCTAGAAAACTCTGCTTGTTGAGGTTTTAATACCGTCGTTAACTCGCTCATTGCCGCCTCTGACACCTGACGGTTGAGGCGTTCCCGTTCCTGAAATCGTCGAAATTCCTCTCCTTTTTTCTGGTGCGCGAGTTGATTGAAGTAGTAGAAAAAATAGCGGTGCAAATCCGCTAAACTAATCGGTAACTCCTCAAAATTTCCTAAGTCAAACGTGGGAATTGCCCGCATTTCTACCAGACTCTCCGCCTCCAGCCACATCCCAGAGGCGAGGGGAAACATCACCGAGTCCGGTTCTATTTTGAGAATAGGGTGTGGGGTGTGGGGTGTGGGGCTTCCGCCGTGAGCGTCAGCCGAACGGTGTGGGGGTGCTGTTTTTGAAGATTCTGGTGTTATCAATTCTCCCCTGCTCCCCTGCTCCGAAAGAGCTCCTCTGCTCCGAAAGAGCTCCTCTGCTCCGAGAACTCCCATCCAGCAGGCACTGCCTTCACTCAGATGCACCCAAACCACTTGACCTGGAGAGGGGGAAAAGACCTGTCCCTTCTGCAACGAAAAGTAGTGTGACTCGGCACTGTACACCAAACTGGCGCTAGGTGGCGGTGGCGTACAAAGTCGCTCACCTAAATGTCTAATCCAGCCGTCTAAAAGCGCGATCGCATTAGGGTGGGTGTGGTCATAAGTAGTTGGTTGAGACTGACGCGGGGACGGGGAGACGCGGGGACGCGGGGAAATTTTGGGGAGATTACTAATGGGTTTTGAGTACATCCCATCATGATTGCCCAGGGCAACATCAGCAGTAAAATCTACCAGATCTAGGGGCAATAATTCTGTTTTTGTGATCGCCACTGCCAGAATTCCCCAGTTCTCCCACACCCCAGCCCCAAACATGGCCTCGCCTGGGCCGACACTAAACAGATAGCGACGACTCCCTTTTGCCACTCCCGCCTCTACCCTGGTGGCAAACAGGGCAAGTGTTCCTGCCTTAACTACCCACACCTGTCGCGGATCATCTAACAGCAGGGGTTCATTTCCTTTAACGTGGCGTAGTTCTTGAACCCGATTGAGTTTCACCATAGTTTGTGCTTCCCCTTATCCTTCTTCACTACTGGTCAAACGGGCAAAGACTCCCCCAGCAGCGTGTAACTCTTCATACGTCCCTCTCTGCACCACTTTGCCCTGCTCCAGCACAATAATTTCATCGCAATCCCGAATTGTACTTAAGCGGTGAGCGACTACAATACAGGAGCAGCCGCGCCGCCGCAGGTTTCGGTCAATAATCTGCTCAGTTTGGGCATCCAGCGCACTGGTTGCCTCATCCAGTACCAAGACGGCCGGATTTCTCACTAAAGCCCTAGCAATTTCTAAACGCTGACGCTGGCCGCCACTCATGTTCATGCCCCCTTCACTCACCTGGGCATCGTATCCCCCAGGCATATTGGCGATTAGATCGTGAATGGCAGCATCATGACAAGCCTGCACGATATCGGCTTCCGGTACGGTTGAGTCCCAGAGGGTAAGATTTTCCCGAATGGTTCCCGCAAACAAAAAGATCTCCTGCTCGACCATTGCCAAGGAATTGGAGAGAATGGAACGGGGAATGTGCGATCGCGGTATGCCATCCAAAAGAATCTCGCCAGACCAGTGCTCGTACAGACCCGTAACCAGCTTGGCGACGGTAGACTTACCCGAACCACTCCCCCCAACTAGCGCCACCCGTTGACCCGGTTTGATGCTCAAGCTCAAATTGTCAATTAAGGGCGAGTCCATGCGACTATAGCCAAAGCTGAGATTTCGCAACTCAACGTAGCCCTGTAGTTGAAATGAGTCATCGTTGATGAGGTATTGACTATTTCCGCTAGTTATGGTACGTTCAGCTTCAGCATCAATAGGATTTTGCAAAACATCATCCAGTCGGTTTAAGTCCGCCTCTAGCTCTTGCAAGGTACTGCCGAAATTCACAAGATTATTAACGGGCTTAAGGAATTCTTGCGTTAAAGTCTGGTAGGCTACGAGCATCCCGATACTCAGGCTGCCGTTCATCACCCGTAAGCCACCGACAACGAGGATGGAGGCTATAGCCAACGCGGTTAAAAAAGTAGGCAATATGGAGAGGATTTGGGTGGGGAGTGCCAATTCTTGCTGCGCGTTGAGCATTTTGGCATAGTAGCCAGCAAACTTAGAAAATAAGTCAAACTCTAAACCCGACGCTTTGATTGTTTCAATCGACTGGATGCCACCAATGGCTACCCCGCTCACTTTGCCAGTTTCCTGAGCGACTCTGGTGTTGGCATCAACCCGGTTACGCGATAACGATTGCAGAGCAAAGAAGTTGAGGGCGGCGAAGAAAATAGCTAGAGCAGTCAACACCCCGTCATACATAACCATAACTAGGGCGTAAAAGACCATCATTACTGTATCGATGGCTGTTGTGGCCAGTTTTCCTGAGAGTACATCCGCCACTTTGTCATTAAGTTGGCTGCGAGAGCTGATTTCACCGGCAAAGCGCTGGGCGTAAAACCCCACAGGCAAGCGCAGAGTATGCCAGAGGAAGTGTCCTGACGTGGACACCGATAGCTTAATCATCAACCGCCGTAGGTAAAAAAGCCGCATCCGTGCCAGAAAGCCTTGAATTGCTGCTGTAAACACCATGGCCAATATCAAAGGACGTAGCCAGTCCGTCCGATTTTGAACCAGGATTTCATCGACAAATACCTGGGAAAAGGCGGGTATGGCCAAACGAGGGACTGTCAGGAGTAACCCTGCAATCAGACAAAATGCGATCGCGCCACGGGAGCTTTTGAGACGAGAACTTAATGCCGAAACAATGCCCTGTTTTTTGCCGCCCTTTTTAAACTCAGACCCTGGCTCAAAAATCAAAACAACGCCAGTATAAGCAAGATCGAATTCCTGTAGGGAAACGGTTCTTGGGCCGGTAGCAGGGTCATTGAGATAGACGCGATTTTTACCAAATCCTTCTACCACTAAAAAGTGGTTAAAATTCCAAAAAACAATAAAGGGAGGAGCAAGGGTTTTTACGGCTTCAAAAGACTTTTTAAATCCTTTGGCTTCTAAGCCATAAATTCGAGCTGCTTTGAGGACATTAGATGCTTTAGAACCATCCCGTGAAACTCCACAATCGCGCCGCAATTCAGTTAAGGGTACAAAGCAGCCGTGGTAACTAAGAATAATGCCTAAAGCCGCAGCGCCACATTCCACTGCCTCCATTTGCAGAAGGGTAGGAGTACGGACGCGAACGGGTCGGTGTTTTGGTAGTAACTTGGAAATAAAAGCAATAGCCATAAGTTTAGTTATTTGTTTTTGGTTATTTTTTATGGGGAACTAGAGGGACTTTAATCCATTACAAATAACCAATTTTTAATCAAGACCCGTCAAAGACCTAAAAATAGGAATAACATAAGAAATAGGCGCTCTTTCCCCAACTTTTATCTTGACTTGCGTGGTTGTACCGGAGGAGATTTTAAGCTGTGGTCCGTCTGAGGAAGACCATTTGAAGCCACTAAAAGTAGTGGGGCTTTGTTGTAGTTGAGCAAACACTTGTACGGGTGCGCCACCGCTAGCAGAAGAGAGGCTGTCAGCGAGATTTTCGTTACCGACGATGGCTGATATATCTTGGGTTGTGACAGGTGTGGGGCGACAGCTAGTTTGATTAATCACACGACAGGAAATTGATTAATTTGTACGTTGTTCTAGTGAACGAACCACAACTTAAAAGGCTCAATTCCTTGTGGGATAAAGTTTTTTGAGTGAGTGCTATAAGACTGTCCTGCTTCCGACTTAAAGGATTTTTATTAGAATGTCTTGACGACACTTGGTTTGATTAATCGCGTCACTTATTTGAGCAATTGATTTTTTCCAGCGAACAAAACGGCAGTTAAAAACGCTCAAAGCCCTACAGGATATAGGATTTTCCGGCGAACAAATATAAACAAGGAGCGATAGCTGATGAGTTTATCATAGTCGGAAGATGATCAATTGTGTGTCGCGTATTGATCAAAATTCAACTAGGTTGGATTATTTAAAGACAAAGACTTCATTATGAATTAGTTTGACCTGGCTTATCATAGTCGGAAATTGATCAATCAATCGTCGCACCCTAATCAAAATCCAACCAGGTTTGATTTTAGAGGCAAAGGCAACTTAGATGATATGGCAGACAAATTAGACAAAATCCTAGATCGCGCTTTTGCAAACATAGTAGAAGCCTTGTCCGATGAGTACACAGCCGTTATTGAAGAGGTCGGTGCATTTCCTCAAGAACCGGATGCAGACATTGTTTTAACAGGTCGCTTACGTGACTCAATGGAAATTGATGTACAAGAAAATTGTGTCGAGTGGAGCTGGAATCCCATTAGCCCAGAAACGGGTGAGGCTTATGCTGACAAGGTTTATCACGGGTTCAGGGCTTATGGTCGTGGGCGATGGGTGCCAGGTCGCCATTGGACTGAAAAAGCGATGAAGCGAGTAGACCCAGCTAGGGCGTTAGCCGCAGAACTCAAAGTGTTGGGCGTAAATGCTAGCTTTACATCATCTGTTGATCAATTGTTTGACTAGTGGTTACTAATGGCGATTATCAAGTTACAGGATTGAGATTGCGCCGTGATGTTGAGTCTTGGCTCAGCGGTAAGTGTGGAATTTATCTATTCCCATTTAATGGTGGCTCAACAAAAGCCGTACCCGCGATCGCCGTTCTGCCCGATAATGAACACGGTTACAGTTACCCGCCTGAAGATGTGCAAGTATCTGGGCTAGAAGTGGTTATTGTCCGATTGGTAGTTAGTCCTAGGAAACTCTTGGGTAAGGACTTACACAAACGCTATCCTTGGGAAATTTATTTAAAGCTGTGGGATAACAATGGGAATTTAATTGAAGCGACAGAAGCCTTAATTAATGGGTTACATTCTTGTGGCTATTGTTTTCAATCTCCCCAAGCGATTTCGCCAGATGAAGGCAGTATTGGTCAGATTAAGGTTTTGGTGCTTGATTCTTTGGTTCAGGTTTGGGATTAGAATCCGGAAAAATCTCTTCTTCTTTCATAGAAAGTGCCTGTGCAATTTGTTTTCTAGCCTTAGGCCAAGGTTGAACAGCTCCCAATTCAAATTTGCTGATGTAATAGCTGGGAACATTGCTTCTTCGGCTTAGTTCGTGTTGTGTCCAGCCCAGGTTTTTCCGTATTTCCCGTAATTTAGACATTGTATTAAGCAATCACTAGTTACTAGTGTAGTTCTCATTTTGTGCTGAGAGTTAATCTTAAATATCTATCTATGTATAGTGACCTTATGGTTTACACACCCAATAGAAATTTTCAAACAGGTTCAGGGGATAAAGTCAAAACCTTTGTTTCTTTGCTGCCTTTGGGCGATCGCACAGAACCCGTTGATGTGACGATTACAACCACCTCGGCTGTGGCCGCCGATGCTACTTCTATTCCAATTCAACCTTTGATCGGGATGCTGGCAGGGGGAACTCCCATTGAATTTCCCAAGCCCACGACGACGACAAGTACAACGAGTGGATCTACTTCTTCCGGCACAACAGATACGGCCTCTACTGTTGGGACTAGGGGGCCTCAAGCTAATGTTGCCTACTTAACCCGTGATGTGTTTCCAGGCGCAACCTCTTTATCGGTTGAGACGCTAGGCTTTACCATTCCTTCCGGAACCTCGGTGACGGTAAAGGCAAAATTGAGGCTCTTAGGGGGAACCTCCACCGGCGCAAGTATTGGAGCCAACCGGACGAACTCAATGGTGTTTGAAGACCCTCTAGGGTACGAGGATGGGGTCATTACCTCCCAATCTTGGGAAGTACCCTGGACGGCTAACCTGCTAGCCTCTGACCTCGCTTATCGACGTGTCTTTTATGCGGCTAGTCGAGCGATAGAGGGGCGCGAACTATTTATTTGGCAGTATGACCCACCACCGGCTGGGTACTCTGAAGGTGATGGGCTAGCGGGGGCGGTTGTGGTCACGGGATTCAGTAAAGACTTTCCTAGTGATGGAATTGTTACCTTCAATTGCACCTTCAATGGACAAGGTTCCCCCAAGATTTTGAGGTATAAATAATGCTTCCCTTTGAAACCAATCCAACCGAGTCCGAAACAGTACTTTTGGGTACTGAAGAAACAGGAACGCTTCGAGTCAAAAAGTATGGAAAACTAGGACTTAATGAGTACTTATTGTTAAAACGCTACACCAAGGATTTACCTGACTTGCAGCTAGAAGCGGTGAAATTAGCAGAAGCGATCGCACATTCAACCGGAAAGCGAGTTATTGACGTTTTTAACGGCTTAACCTCTGGAGACACCGCCTCACTTGAAGACAACCTCAAAGAGGTGCTGCTATTGCGACAGCTAATGGAAAGCGATGGCTTAGCCCGTACTCCTGCACTAGCAACCGTTGTCTTGAAATATCGAGTTTTTCCTAGCGTCCTACAGCAAGATAAAGAATCGGCAAAAGAACTGAGGGCAAAACTCAAAGATAAACAAGTTACCAACCGAGAGGAATTAGAACAAAAACTTGCCGCACTAGATGGGAAAATTTCCCAGATAGAAGGGTGGGGAATTGAAGAAACTTCTGACCCAGACAAAATTCATCCAGAACTGGTAGAAGCTTTAGCTAGTTTTGCCTCAAAAGAACAAAATGGATGGGAAACGCCACCAGAAGCAACTGAGGAAGACTTAAAAAAATTAAAGAGCGAGGAGCAGTCGAACCCGACTGGGCAGACATCTATTGGAGAGTCCAACGGTTCTGGCCAACTGATTCCCGCTTTACCTCTGAATGCTTCGGGCTTCAAGCCCCAGAACAGTTCGCGACTATCCCCTTCTTCAGTTGAGGTGATTTTTGAAGCCTTTAGGCAAAAATGAGCCTCAACAAGGAGGGGAAGGATAGCGGGTTGGCGTAGGGACGGAGCCAACCAAGTCACCCCCGACTATGGGACTGAATGTACTCTTCAAGAACTTTAAGGGGCGCACCTCCGGCAGAGCGAATATAAAGTTGGTCGCCCCATAACCCTTTGTCCCAATTTTTGAAATAAGGACGTAGTTCACTTTCAAATTCCTTGCGAAGGATACGGCTTGTAGCTGACTTTATCGAGCCTAGTAGCGCCGAAAGGTTGTTATTAGGGTGGATATCTATTAACAAATGAATGTGGCTACCATCCCCCTTGCATTCAAGTAATATGCACTTGTTTTTAATTAACACGTTTGCCGTTACTTCTTGAAAGCGTTCTACCATAGTTTGAGTTAGGCATTCTCGTCGATACGCCGTTACAAAATATGTGTGTATCTGAATCGAGAAAACACAGTGTGAGCCTTTCCTGTAAGCTGATGTCATCTGTTCGACTGAATGATGTATACTGACTATTATGACAACAACACGGCGCGTTACATTTAAGCTTTATCCCAGTCGTCAGCAAGAAGCAAAAATGCATTACTGGCGGCGTCTTCATGCTGGACTGTATAACGCTGCCGTGTATAACCGTAAGACTCAGTATCAAAAGTTTGGTCACTCAGTTAACTATTTAGAGCAACAAAATAGTCTACCCGAATTTAAAAAGGTTTGGCCAGAGTACAAGGAGCTTGGCTCTCATGCTTTGCAAGCCACTTTGAAACGGGTAGACTTTGCATTTTTAAGGTTTTTCAAGGGTCTAGGAGGATATCCTAAATTCAAGGCATCCCGCCGCTATTCGGGTTGGACTTACCCATGCAAACAGTCTTGGCAAGCACAAACTGATGGCAAAAATGGGCATCTGAACATTACCAACCTAGGTAAAATTCAAATGCGAGGGCAGGCTAGAACTTGGGGAACACCTACTACTTGTACCATCATATTTCGTAACGGGAAGTGGTTCGCTTCTATCACTGTTCAATGTTGCCCTACTCGCGAAACAGGAACGGATTCTGTAGGAATTGACCTTGGTTGTAAAGATGCCATCACTTTATCAACAGGCGAAAAAATAGCCAAGCCTGACTTTATTAAGGAAGGACAGCGCAAGGTTAAAGCCGCTTCAAAACAACTGCGGCGTAAGCGTTCACCTAACCGAAACAAACGGGTAAAAGGTTCTCGACGTTGGAAACGAGAACGGCAAAAAGTTTCTCAGTTACAGCGAAAAGTAACCCGTCAAAGAGAAGACTGGTTACATAAAACTACCAGCAATATAGTTAGCAGTAATAGCCTAGTTGCTGGGGAACAACTCAACGTTAAAGCCATGACAGGTAAAGCTAAAAAGGGTAAGCGTAAAGCCCAAAAAGCAGGGCTTAACCGTTCAATCCTGGATGTTGGTTTTGCTATGATTGGACAAATGTTGGAGTACAAATTAGCTGAGGCAGGGGGCTTTTATGTAGAGTCTCCTACTCGAACATTAAAGCCTACTCAAAGGTGTGCTAAATGTTGGGAATTAACACCCAAAACTTTAAGCGACAGGGTTCATATTTGCTCGAATCCTAACTGCAACCACACTGAAGATAGAGACATTAATGCAGCTCAGGTTAATGTAATTTGGGCAAGGGGGCAGGAACTGTCCTCTTCAGACGCAGAGTCGCCTAGCTCTACCTCATGCGGAAGTATGCGGCAACTAGGGGCGAAGAAGCGTCAAAAACGACAATCTGCTGCTGGGTCTGGAAACTCCGACCTCAGCG
>CAZPRJ010000039.1:0-28602 GCA_964588805.1 uncultured Microcoleus sp.
TTGTCGCTGAGGCTTCATCGACTAAATCAATCATTGCCATTGAAGATTTAACGGGAATCAGGGAGAGAACTAACTTCTTACCCCGCTCTAAAGCTGAGAGAAGACGCTCCAACTCATGGGCTTTTTATCAGTTAAGAACCTTCCTGGAGTACAAAGCTATCCAGGAAGGAGTTGAGGTGATCGCTATTCCTCCTGCCTATACGTCTCAAACCTGCCATTGTTGTTTGCACATTGGACTAAGAACGAACAAACAGTTTAAATGCACAAACAAAGTTTGTGGTTGGATAGGGGACGCTGATTTTAATGGCGCAAAAATGATTGAACTATGGGGCTGTTCTGTAAACCCGCCTAGAGGCTCGGAACTATTGTCTTGTGCGATAGAACCAGGGCTACTGAAAGCCCCGTCTGAATTGAATTGCCACAGGCAAGGCAATCAGGCGGGGTAGTTTACAATTCATCTCTATCAAGCCTTAGACGATTTTGCCCCTCGTCATCACAAAGCCTTTGTAGAAAACTTAGAGTTATCACCGATGAATTTTCCCTCAGACTCAAATTTTCGATCGATAATGATAGAGCTATACCATTTTAACCAGTTTCATACCTCAGATAGAAACTTATTCCATCCGTTTGATAGAGGATGAATTGAAAGAGGATGATGATGATTAGCTTGTTGATAACAATAGTAAATCATCATCATGAATTTCTTGTAGTCGTTTACTCAGTATTCAAGGAAACTGTGATCGCTAATTCTATCAATTTGAGCAAGATTGCAGCTTCTGAGTTTATCCCCTGAATAGCAAGAGGAATATTTGACTATTTGTCAAGCCAATTTAATAAAGAAAAATCTAGTTTTTCAATGGGAGCGTCATAGAATCTACAACTTTTTCCAATGCGCCCCGTCGGTTGAGAACTAGCCTTTATAGCAGTCGCAAAGGTGACTCTTGACTCTCGCCAAATACTGAATAAACCTTGACTAGTCAATATGCATCTATTCTGCCCTCTGCTCTGGAGCCTTTTGCTATAACTGGCTGCGGGGATGCCTTTTATAGTGTTTGTATCAGCTTGTTTTCTCAGGCGTACAACAGCATATCAAATAGAAAATTTCACTGAGTGCATCTCGACTTTAAAGGAGATTTTAATGGCAAATCAATCGAGAAACAATGGGTGGCTTATCGGCCATAATAGCGATCGCCGTCGCGGCTTAATTCAGGTTTTATGGAATGCTCAGGGAGTAATAACTATAGGGCTCTTACTTTTGGTTCTTTCTGCCTGTCAAAACAATCAAGAAGCCGTTAATCCAGAAGGAGGCCCAACCATACAACCTGCAACCGAAACTCCCGAGGCAACAGGCACTCCCGCAGCCACCGAAACTCCCGAAGCAACAGCGACTCCGACGGCTACAGCCACTACAGGTGCAGCCACTCAAACACCAAACGCCAAACTCATCGGTGAGACTATAACGGTGAGTACAAAAGTGATGAAAATCATTAGTCCTAAAGCGTTTATAGCCCAAGATAAAGAATCTCTGAGTGGTGAAGAGGTTCTGGTTGTCAGTGATTTCGAGTCTCCTGCCGTTGCAGTAGGCAATAATATAGAGCTGACCGGTGTAATGGAGAAGTTCGTTGTTGCTGATATTGAAAAAGAGTACGGTTTAGATTTAGATCCAGAGACAGAAAAGCAATTTACAGATAAAGCGATTGTTACCGCTAAAGCTATTGAAAAAGTGGATTAACAGGGACTAGTACCGCTTCGCTCCAATTCAAATTTAGACCTATTGCATAAATCCTGGAATGCCCCCTCACATCCCCTAAGTTTGGGGGACTAAAATCGAATGAGAGCAAGAGGTCTATTCAAAATAATTCTATGGCAAGCGTTTGATTAATGCGTAAATAGTAGCTTTATTTACACCGGGCTGTACTAGTTATCTGTTACTTCCTGAATAAGGTATCATCTGGGGATTTTGGCTCCCCAGTAGTGCATTTAAATTGCATTCCATCCATTGAAGCTATTTGGTTTTTTAAATGCATGAAATTGAAATTTTGCAGGCTCCATGACACAATCTCCCCCTCCCGATAACCAACCTCAACCGAATTCTAATCCCCGTTTCTGGCTGCTTTTACTCCGGCGTAGTGGCATTGCTCTCGGTGTGATTTTGCTAGTGGGAATTGCAGGAGGAGCAATAGCCGCATGGATATTTATCCAGGAAAGATTAACTCCCCTAGTGCAAACTAATCTCAAGCAACTATTGGGGCGGCCTGTAAAATTGGGAGAGGTTGAGAGTGTTTCTTTGAATAGTCTGCGCTTTGGGAGTGCAGCCATTCCACCAACTGCCGCCGATCCCGATTATGCTTCTGCTCAAGCGGTGGATGTCACATTCGATCCTTTGCGACTTCTGTTTAATCGGACTTTAGAATTAAATGTCACCTTAGTTCAACCGAATGCTTACATTGAACAGTCGCAGGATGGACGCTGGATTACTACCGAAATTACCACAGGAGGAGAACCGGGACTAATTAAAACTGATGTGGAAACCATCCGATTTCAAAATGGCGAAGTCGTCTTAGTCCCCAATCCTAAAACGGGTACACCTAAAACTCCAGTCACCATTAATCAAGTCAATGGTGTTGCTCGATTTTTAGAAGAAAATCAAGGAACTCGCTTTGAAGTTAGCGGTGAACCGACTAAAGGCGGTAACTTTACGATTGCAGGACAAACGCAACCCACCTCACAACAAACCAAGGTAGCACTGCAAGCAGAAAATTTACCCGCCGCAACGTTAAGTCAATTAGTGCAGATACCAGTTAATGTACAATCAGGTCGCCTCAGTGGGAACTTAACTGTTCAATTGCAACCTAATCAAGAGTTCCCTACTGTGGTGGGAACTACTCGCATCGATGAGCTAACTGCCAAAATTGAAAATATCCCCAACCCTATCAGTAATGTTGATGGGTTGTTGAGATTCCAAGGTGAGACTGTTGCCATAGACAATCTGAACGCACAATACGGAAAAATACCCGTTCAGGTTGCAGGCGCAATTAGTACGCAGACCGGTTACAATCTCTCTGCTCAAGTCAAACCCGTTAGCGTCAAAACTTTGTTGAATACAGCTAACGTTGACTTACCCGTTGCTGCGGCTGGTAACTTACAAGCTAACGTCAAGGTAACAGGGCCTTTAAGACAGCCAAAGTTGAGCGGAACCGTAGAAACGGTTAAATCAGCTCAAATTGCTGAGGTTGGCTTTAAGGAAATTGTCGCGGCATTTCAGGCGACAACTGCCAAAACTGGCCCGGAAATTACCTTCTCGCAGATTAAGGCTATTCCCCAAGTGGGGGGACAGATTATCGGACAGGGAACCGTCAACCTTAGACCAAAAGTGAACTTAGCGTTTACGGTTGAAGCTGAAAATGTGCCAGGGGATGCGTTGGCGAAACTTTACGGCGCGTCACCTCCGATTACAATTGGGGATGTGGGAGCGATCGCAAAAATTTCCGGTTCCCCTGGTAATCTCCAAGCCGTGGCACAGTTGCAAGCACCCGAAGCTACCTATCCCGGTACGGTGAATGTTGCCCTCACTCCACAAGGAATTATCCAACTCCAAAATGCAGCTTTTAAGGTAGCCGGTGGACTCGTCAAGGCACAAGGACGACTCGAAGATGGACAATGGCAGGCGCTTGTTGATGCCAGTGCTATCCAACTCGGCCGCCTTCCCCAAATTCCTCCCCAATTTCAAGGACGTTTCGGTGGTGAGTTTAAACTCGCTGGAACAACAGCCAACTTGCAACCCGAAGCGATTGAAGGTGTAGGACAGGCACGTTTGCAGGTCGCAGGCGGCACAATTAATTTAAATAATCTTCGCCTCAATAACGGTCGATTGCAAACCCTGGCTAATCTTTCCCAAGTGCAACTCGGACAACTTTCTCAACAGTTACCCCAACAGTTGCAGCAGGGACAAGTAGGGGGACAAGTGCGTTTAGCCTTGAACACCCAGGACTTGCAGGACTTTGATTTGACCGATGTTCAAGCCCAAGGACAGTTAGGGGTGCAGGTGGCAGGCGGAACGATTAACTTAAATAATCTTCGCCTCAATAATGGTCGATTGCAAACCCTGGCCAATCTTTCCCAAGTGCAACTCGGACAACTCTCTCAACAGTTACCCGAACAGTTGCAGCAGGGACAAGTAGGGGGACAAGTGCGTTTAGCCTTAAACACCCAGGACTTTGATTTAACCGATGTTCAAGCCCAAGGACAGTTAGGGGTTCAGGTGGCAGGCGGAACGATTAACTTAAATAATCTTCGCCTCAATAACGGTCAATTGCAAACCCTGGCTAATGTTTCCCAAGTGCAACTCGGACAACTTTCTCAACAGTTACCCCAACAGTTACAGCAAGGGCAATTAGGGGGTGAAGTCCGTTTAGCTTTAAATACCCAGGACTTACAAAACTTTGAACTGGCCGATGTTCAAGCCCAAGGACAGTTAGGAGTCCAGGCAGCAGGCGGCACAATTAACTTAAATAATCTTCGCCTCAATAATGGGCGCTGGCAAACCCTGGCCAATCTTTCTGGAGTGAACCTGAACCGCATCTCCCAACAGTTGCGAGGACAACTCGGGGGTAATGTGCGTTTGGCGGGAACAACGGCATCCTTTCAACCTTCTGACATTCAAGCCGCAGGACAGGTACGCTTATCTCAAGGGTTAGCAGCCATTGAGCAACCGTTGACGGCTCAATTTCAATGGAATGGCAACCAAATTCAGCTTGTACAAGCTAGCGCACCGGGACTAAATGCTCAAGGTGTGATTAATGTGCAGTTGCAGGAAGGGCAAGCCCCCCAAGTTGCCGGGTTAAATCTGGATGTACAGGCACAAGATTACAACTTGCAAAACCTGCCCTTCAACCTTCCCGGTAATGTCGCCCTTGCTGGTGAAGTGGACTTTGCCGGACAGGTAACGGGGACTCCCACGACTCCCCAGGCCACTGGCGATATCCGCCTGGAGAATTTGAGGGTAAATAACTTGGCGTTTGACCCTGTATTAGAGGGAAATGTGGCCTTTAATCCTGGACAGGGGACGCAACTGCAACTTTCTGGAACTCAAGACCGAATTGCTTTAACCTTAGGGCCGAATAATCGCCCCACTTCATTTTTTATCCGCCAGGATGAGGCAGTTGCTACGGGTAAAACTCAAGGGGAAACGTTATTTGTCAATGTCCAAGATTTTCCCGTGAATGTCTTGGAGAAGATTATCCCGAATGCGACGGCTAATCTAGGGCCGATTGCCGGAGAATTATCGGGGGATGTTGCTGTTAACTTAAACGATTTTTCGGCACAGGGTAAAATTGCGATCGCTCAACCTCAAATCGGCCAAATTGCCGGGGATGTATTCCGAGGGAACTTCACCTACAATCAAGGGGCGGCCACCCTCACCGGAGGCGAGTTACAAATTGGTGAGAGCCTTTATTCCTTCAGTGGTAACATAACACCCGATCGCCAATTTGCCTTCCAACTCAATTTTGACCAAGCCCAAATTCAGAACGTTCTGCAAGCACTCAATCGCTTCCAAGGTGGAGTCATTCCAGACACCGTGCAGGCTGATGATTTTGCCGGGGCACAAGCGATTCAATCTATCTCCGAGGGTTTACCGGAGGATGCTTCGTTGCAGGCCAAGTTGCGTCGGCTTTCGGCCATTCAACAGTTACAAGCCCAACAAACTACCGAAGAGGGGCAAACCACTGCCTCTAGGCTCCCTCCCCTGACTGCCTTAGAGGGGACAATTACCGGAGAAGTCACAGTTAAGGGTTCGTTGCAGGCGGGGATTAATGCCAGCTTTGAGTTAGCGGGGCAAAACTGGGAGTGGGGAGATTATACCATAGATGAAGCCATTGCACAAGGAACATTTGCCAATGGTGTGGCGACGTTACTGCCCCTGCAGATTAATTGGGGGGATGCCGTTTTAGCCTACAGTGGGCAGGTGGGAACTGGGGAACTTTCGGGACAGTTGCGGGTGGATGAATTACCCATAGCTAAGTTACAGCCATTGCTGCCTGAGTTACCTGTAGAAGCTTCGGGTGATTTGAATGCTGTTGTCACATTAGCAGGAAGTTTGCAGAATCCTACCGCCCGAGGGGTGTTGGGGCTAGCGCAGGGAACGTTGAATGGTGAACCGATTGAGACGGCGCAGGCGAGTTTTAGTTATGGTGATGCTCGTCTGAATTTTAACAGTAATGTGTTGGTGACGGGGACTGAACCAATTGAAGTGGCGGGAAGTGTACCTATTGCCCTACCCTTTGCTGAGGTGCAACCGGAGAGTAATCAAATTAATGTGGTTGCAGATGTGCAGGATGAAGGGTTGGCTTTACTCAATCTTGTCACCGATCAGGTGGCTTGGGTTGAGGGGCAGGGAGATATTAATGTTAGGGTTCAGGGGACTTTAAATCAACCTGTGGTGACAGGTACGGCTACGGTTAACAATGCCACTATCCGCGCCCAGAGTTTGCCTGAACCTTTGACGGATGTGACGGGGAGGGCAGTATTTAGGGGCGATCGCATTATTGTAGAAGGGATTCAAGCCCAATACAATCAAGGCCAAGTGACGGCTGAGGGTGTATTGCCGATTTTTGCCACTCAACAGGCCCAACAGGTAGCGGCGGCCAATCCTCTGACGGTAGCGTTGAATGATTTGGCGTTGAATTTGAGAGGATTGTATCAAGGTGGCGTGGGTGGCAATGTGGTGATTGGGGGGACGGCACTCAATCCGGTGATTGGGGGTAAGATTCGATTGATGAATGGTCAAGTGGCGATCGGGCAATCACCGACAGCGGAAGCTACTCCGGTAGCACAGGGGGGTACGCAGGCTACAGAGGCAGGTGTCGGCGGTGAAACTCCCCCAAGACGAGCCATCGGATTTGACGATTTGCAGTTAATTTTGGGTGATGATGTCCGCATCACTCGCCAACCTCTTTTGAGTTTTGAGGCCGCAGGTGATATTACTGTGGATGGAACATTGGATAATCCCCGTCCTCAAGGTGTCATTCGTCTGACTGAGGGGGAGGTGAATTTGTTTACCACTCAGTTTAGGTTAGCCCGTGGCTATGAGCAAACGGCACGGTTTACGCCGGAGGGAGGGCTCAATCCTATCCTCGATATTCGCCTCGCGACAACGGTACAGGATGTTACAGGAAGTCGGATTGCGCGATCGCCATTTTCGGCTGAGATTGCGGATGTTACTCCTACTTATTTCGGTAGTGTGAACACGGTGCGTGTGGAGGCGAGTGTCGAAGGCCCAGCGAATCAATTGGCGGAAAATCTAGAACTGACAAGTGAACCGGCTCGCAGTGAGGCGGAAATTATTGCGTTACTTGGAGGTGGGTTTGTTAATACTTTAGGACAGGGAGATACAACGACAGGATTGCTGAATTTTGCGGGTTCTGCCTTGTTTAGTAATTTCCAAACGCCGATTACACAGTTGGGTGAAGCGATTGGTTTAAGTGAGTTTCGGTTGTATCCTACAATTGTTACCGATCCCGCTTCTGATGCTTCAATAGTAGGGATTGCGGCGGAGGCTGTGGTTGATGTGACGAATAATGTTTCGGTTTCTCTAGCAGGGGTTGCGGGTGCGGATGAACCGTTCCGTTACAATTTGCTTTATCGAGTCAATGACCAAATTTTGTTGCGAGGTTCTACTAATCTGGCGGGTGAAAATCGAGCGTTGGTTCAGTATGAAACTCGGTTTTAAGTCTAGTTAGGGGTCAGGGGTCAGGGGTCATACTAAATCTGCTTTGATAACACCCTTTTCAGCTTAAGTTTTCTTTTCCTTCTGCCATCTGCCTTCTATCATCTGCCTTATTCCTATCACAAAGAGGCAGTTAAATCCAATTTGCTATAGGTTTTGTTACTGATTTTGTTTGAGTTTAATTTTTAGGTGCTTATGGGGTGTTTCTCTTACTTCAAAAATACCCACAGCCCGGACAAGTTCGATTAACTTCTTATAGCCGTAGTTCCTAGAATCAAAAGAGGGGGAAAGCTTATTGAGTTGAGTTCCCATTTGCCCTAGGTGTGCCCAGGAATCATCTCCGGCGATCGCTTGATAAGCATCCTTGAGCAGTCTCACTAATTTTTTATTTTCTTCTGGAGATTTAGGTTCATGGGTATCGGGGCTAGGGGTGGAACTACTCGGAGAAGGCTTACTGACTTCAGAGCCTGTATCTTCCTCTGATTGGTCTTCTGATTCTTCTAAAACCTCGGTATAAATAAATTTGTCACAAGCTACTACAAATGATTCAGGAGTTTTGCGTTCTCCAAATCCGTAAACCAATAAACCATCTTCTCGGATACGAGAGGCTAATCTTGTAAAATCACTATCGCTGGAAATAATACAAAATCCATCAAAGTTTTTGGTATAGAGTAAATCCATTGCATCAATAATTAATGCACTGTCTGTAGAATTTTTTCCTGTGGTATAACTAAACTGTTGAATCGGTTGAATAGCTAACTTATTTAATTTATCTTTCCAGCAATTGAGTTGATTATTTGTCCAATCTCCATAAATCCGCTTAACATTAGCGGTTCCATAGGTAGCAATTTCTTTGAGTAATATCTCAATAGCATTAGGATTAGCATTATCGGCATCAATTAAAACTGCTAATCGTGTAGTTTGATTATGATTTTTTTCTAACACTGATTAACTCCGCCTTATTTTGCCATGTATGCAGATTATTTCCTTTTGCTGCCGTTTATCTGTCTGAATCCTATCCTTAAAAGCCATACTAGAGGAAACAGCCTTGACTGAACTCTTGCACCCGTTGCAACAGGCTGGTGTAGGCTGGATTAGGCGCAGCCGTAACCTACCAAAGTCTAGAATTTTTAAATACAGAGTGCGTTACGCTACGCTAACACACCCTACAAGGAAAGCTTATTGAGAATGGTGCAAGATGCTACTTGAATCAATTGCAGCAAATAGAGGTTAAACATGAGTAATAAGTTTAAAAAACTTAGGCAAAAAATAGGAGCTTTGTTTTCTCCTTCGTCAGCGAATGACTTAAGTTCTAGAGCAGAACAACAACGCCGGAATGACGCATTCACGAAGTTTGCACAGGCTGGTTTTACCGTTTTAATCGGCATTTGGTTAGCGCCAGTCTTTTATGGACAAGCTAATGCGGCGATTGCTATTGCCGTGGTGCTTGCGATTATGTTTGTGATTCAAGGGTTCAAAATTTGGTTATCAGACAGTCCGCCTGCTTCAACTCCTCCAGTCAAACGAGTTTCTCCTCCAGCACGTCCGCAAGCTAGAACCATCAAATCATCTACTCCAGTCCGCCGTAACCTCAGAACCCAACAAGCACCCAGTCCAGCCGCAACGAAGACTCGTGAGGAATCAACCCTAGCTTTAACCTTAAGTGAATTGCAGCAACAGGGATGGCAAATCACCTATAATTTGCTGCTGCCGAATCAAGAAAACGTGGATGTTTTGCTACAGTCTCCCCATAACCATCACTTTATGGTTGAGATTCAAACGTGTCGAGGGGAGGTTTTCTTTGATGAGGGTATTTTAAAACGGCGTGAGTGGAGTAGTCTGTCCAACTTTAATGAAGATTTGCTCAATCATGTCACCCAGAAAGCATTGGCGGTTAAAACCTTGAAGCGTTTACCGTCGGTCACGCCTATTCTTTGTTTTACGCAAGCGACTTTAAGTATTGAAACGGTTAATAATAAAGCACGAGATGTATATGTAGTCAAGCAAGACTATCTAGTACGGAAGCTTTTAAGGTTAGCTCAAAGTTAACTGTAAAGTTTTTTATGAACTGATTGAATTTCATTCTTGAGATAGACCTCAAAATCTTTTACAGAACAAGTAGAGTGGGAGATTAAACCCGTGCAAGGTGCTGCGGGTATGATGCAGGGGGTTTATTCCATGTTCAACTCAGTGGGTCAGGCGTAATTGCCTTTACCACTCACGGCAAACCTCTGGCCTTATGGTCTTAGAAACGCCTGCTGTTACCGATCCACAGGCAACCGTTGCTTGGAGTGTTCACCTACAACCCACAATCCGTACCGATGTCAATCTGGGTACATTTTTTGGTAAATCATCGAGCGAAACCTTCCAGATGGATTTTAGTGAACCTAATGGCTTTGTGATGATTCAGCCCTACGAAGAGGTCAATACCACCTCAGCTTAATCTCTCGGTTGAAACACGAGTGTACACAAAGCCTAAATCCGCTTTATGGGCGGTTTGTTCAGTTCTACTGCCAGTGCTTGCCAGCTTTTGGCATAATTTAGGCGATCGAGATAGTACTGAAGGGTTCGGACATCCCAGCGTTCTGGAATGGGCTTTTGTTTGCCTTGTTGGTGTACCTGAAGGTGCAAGTCTGCTATGGCCATGCTACTTTTTCACCAGAATCGACATATAACTCCACAGCTTCACGTCGCCCAATTCCGGAATAAATCACTTAATTGAGTGACCAAGGTCACGTAAGACCTACTGATATAGCGTTTCTCAAATAAATGAGGTGGACAAAACTACGAGTGCATCCCGATTCATGGCGTAAGAGCCAGCGAACTGGTTTGCCTAGTCGGTCAGATACACTCAATAACTACAAAATAGGGCTTGCTGATTTTCTTTGTCAAGTTGGCTACACATGGCAAGCATAATCATGATTCTTTATACTTTGCACAGTAACAGAATATTCGTTCCTTACTCGCTTGCCCCCAAAGCGTTAATACAGGGCTCTACACCCCATTAAAATTCCCTCACCGCCAGTTAATCGGAGGACACATGAGCCACAAAATTTATGCGCCTAATGTTCATTTATTTGCCTTCCATTCCGGCAATCATGGTTCTCTTCATGCTTCGCGAACGAGTTCTCTTTTGGATTTAGAACTTCTGTGGAAAAAATGCAATATTATTTTCACAAAATTTAAAATTGACCGAGAATTAAAAATTAGACAAGATTCTGATGGATTACGAGTTGCCTTACTTGCAGAAGCCACGGAAAATGTAATTTTTTTACCTGTAGAAGGAACAATTTTACATCATGAAGAACTCCACAGGATTACAGGTTGTGCGTGTCCTCTAAAAATTGAAGATAGCTATGCTCTAGCTTTGAATCTGCGGATTCCTGAATTTTATGAAAATGGGCAACGAACAAGTGAAGTGGATGTAACTGTTTTCAATGATTTTAATCCTGATAACTGCTTTTTGCCCCAAGAGATTCAAAGTTCCCTAGGACAATCCATATTCTTAACCGCTTGGCTATCTCCAACACAACACCCCAATCAGAGGCTATGGCGAGAAATTGCTGATGAATGTGTTCAGAATTTTTTAGGGCAATCCTTAGATAACTGCCCTCCGTTATATCAATCCGGTCAATTATTTGGCAGCCCAATTTTTGAATATGCTAATCCCTATCAGCCCCATATTTATGGACAAATTTTTGTTTGGTTGTTTGTTCGAGAAGTTTTTAATGGTCAGGTGAATTCTAAATTAGATAATAATTTTGGATTCTTTTATCAAAAATTGATTGATTTATTATTGTATCGCCAAAAACTCATCAAAACTTACCAATACTCTCTTGATATATCTACAGCGATTTACCAAAGCAATCAAACGATTAAAGAAATAATACAGGAGATAAACGAACCCCCAAAAGAAAGTAATCCTACCTCAGAGACAATCCTACATCAGCACCTATCTGATGGAGAAATGAATTACTTTAAAAATCAACTAAGAATCTTACCCAATCTTGCCTTAGAGTATGCCTATGGCAAGCAAGCTTTAGAAAATTGTCGTTTAGAAATTGATGCAACTACCAAAAGCTATGCACAAAAAATCAGGCAAATTCAAGAACGATTGCCCAATTATGATTTAAGTTTTTTTGCAGTGTTCAATCAAAAAATCTGTAGTAAGTTCCAAGATGAGATTAATACTCAGTTAAATGATTGCGTACCCAGTTCGAGTTTAGTGGAAAAAGCGATCGCATCGATTCGAGGCATTGTGGATATTGACAAAGCCCAGCGCGATCACCGATTAGAAGAAACCTTGCGAACCAATGAAATAGCGGCTCAAGAGCGAGAAAAAAAATTACAAATTTGGTTGGCTTTAGTGGTAATGTGTTTAGCCGTTAGCAGTATTGTGTCCCAAATTTCCTCTCCAGTTCGGACGGTTCTCAATTATCTAAAGTCGCAACCCTCTACAGCCTCTCCTCTTGCTAAATTTGCCCAGTTCTTTTTCTATAATTTTTACGATATCTTAGTTCAAACCTTAGTTGGATTGGTCGTGGCCTTACTTTTGGGAGTCATGGTGTGGTTGATTCCTCATCGCTTGAGTGCTTCTGATCAATCTAAGTCAAACTCATCAGGCAATTCTCAACAAGATGTTAGCTAAGTCAGCAATTCAAGAAGAAACAGGACTTACGCAACTGGCATATTATATTGAGTTCGTAGTGAGAACTTTAGTTCTCATTCCCAAGGGAATCGAGCCCTTACTACAAACCAAAAACCAGATTTTTTTGTGACACTTGCGTAAGTCCTAAGAAATTGACTCGTAGCAATAACTTATTGGGTACATTACCCTACTGGCGTGGCAAGTCTAAAATGGTGCATGAAATTCAGTTCGTAGTCAGGGCTTTAGCCCTTGCATACATCAAATTAGACTGGCCAGAGCAATACACTACAGATGAACTTTTTCCATCCGTCCTGCATCTGCCTGTACTTGAATATGGCGATAAAGACGATTGAGGGCATTTACATAAGCGTAAGCCGATGCCACTACAATATCCGTATCCGATGCTTGTCCAGAAAAAATTCGCTCTTGATATCGTAAGCGAATCGTCACAGTTCCCAAGGCATCAATTCCCTCTGTCACCGACTGCACCGAAAACTCAATCAATTGGTTGGGAATCTTCACTAATCGGTTAATCGCTTGATACACCGCATCGACTGGCCCAGTACCCACTGCCGCATCGGTTAAAATTGTCCCCTCCGGCGTCATCATGGTAACGGTTGCTGTTGGGCAGGCACAATCGCCACAAATCACCTGCACATGTTCAACTTGAAAACCTGGTTCTATTTGAGGTTGCATTTCATCCCGGACAATCGCCTCCAAATCCCAATCAGATATTTCCTTCTTCTTATCAGCAACGTCTTTAAATCGCTGAAATGCCTTATTCAATTCCTCCTCATTCAACTCAAAACCCAACTCTTTTAAGCGAGTGCGAAAGGCGTTGCGCCCAGAATGTTTACCCAAAACAATCTGATTTTCCGACAACCCAATCGAGGCCGCATCCATAATTTCGTAAGTTTCGCGGTGCTTGAGGACACCATCTTGGTGAATACCCGATTCATGGGCGAAGGCGTTTGCCCCAACAATGGCTTTATTCGGTTGCACCACGATTCCCGTTGATTGGGAAACTAGGCGAGAGGTTTTGTAAATCTCCTGAGTATTAATGTGGGTGAGGGGGGCTTCTGATTCTACCGGACGCCCGAAATAGGGATTGTAATAGGCTTTGCGGGCTTGCAAGGCCATGACAATCTCTTCGAGTGCTGTATTCCCTGCCCGTTCACCAATGCCATTTATTGTGCATTCTACCTGACGAACGCCTTGTTCTATCGCCGCTAGGGCGTTGGCGGTGGCTAATCCTAAATCATTTTGAGTGTGAACCGAGAGAATGACGCGATCGCTATTAGGGACATTTTCCCGAATCCCCTGAATTAACGCCCCCATTTCCTTCGGGGTGCAGCAACCAACGGTATCAGGGATATTAATCGTGGTGGCACCTGCGGCGCTCGCTTCTTTTAAAACTTGATAGAGAAATTCCCGATCTGAGCGAGTGGCATCCATGGGTGAAAATTCTACATCCTCAACAAAGGATTTGGCATAAGCAACCATTTCTGATGCGATCGCCAAAACCTCACTACGAGACTTTCTCAATTGGTACTTCAGATGAATATCTGAGGTAGAAAGAAATACGTGAATTCGAGGACGTGCAGCCGGTTTCAAGGCTTCGGCCGCCGCTTGAATATCTTTGCGAATTGCTCTGGCCAGGCTGCAAATCACAGGCCCACCGGGGACTCCCACTTCTTGGGCAATCGTTCTGACGGCTTCAAAATCGCCCGGACTAGATACGGCAAATCCGGCTTCAATCACATCCACCCCCAGGAGAGCGAGTTGATGAGCGATCGCCAGTTTTTCTCCTACATTAAGCGTTGCGCCTGGTGACTGTTCGCCATCCCGTAGCGTGGTGTCGAAGATTATAACTCGGTCGGGTTGGGGTTGAATGCTCATAACTGTTCTCCCGTGATGTTAATCCAACTGAAACCTTGCACTCGTTTGCACCCTCACTTTCATTGTGGGATGGGCATTCCGCCCGTCCTCATGCCTCAGTGCCAGAAACGATTAGACAAGGTATCTATTCTTTGGATATTGTAGATTGTATACAATATACATCATAAAATATGAACTTGGGAGACTTGGCCGCCAATATGCTGCAACAGCAGCGCAGTACTCCAGATTTAATTGCAGAGGCGTTGCGAGAGGCGATATTGCGGGGGATTTTTCAGGATGGGCAATCGCTGAGGCAGGATGAAATTGCAGCGCAGTTTGGAGTCAGTCGCATTCCTGTACGAGAGGCATTGCGGCAACTAGAGGGTGAAGGGTTGGTGACGCTGCAACTCAATCGCGGTGCAACGGTGTCGGCGCTTTCTCCTGCTGAAGCGCAAGAAATTTGTGAGATTCGGGTGGCATTGGAAACAACGGCTATTCAATTGGCAATTCCCCAATTGCAAACCTCTGATTTAGACAAAGCGGCGGTGATTTTGGAAACCACTGACCAAACTATGGATGCAGCGCGTTGGGCGAAATTAAACTGGGAGTTTCATAGTACGCTTTACACTCCTAGCGATCGCCCTCGGTTGTTGGGGATGATTAAGATGTTGCACGTTAATATTGACCGTTATGTGCGGCTTCAGTTAGAGAAAATGGATTATCAGGATCAGTCGCAAAAGGAACATTATCAACTTTTAGAGGCTTGTCGCCAGGGTGATAGTAAGGGGGCGACTAAGATATTGAAGCGACACATTGAAACAGCGGGAAGGGAACTTGTGGACTATTTGCAGGGAAAGAGCGATCGCACGTAACTAAGCGGTTACATATTTAATGGGGTGGTTGAGGCGGCAGGGGGACGGGGCGAGAGTTCAATTGAGGTGTGATAGTAGGGATAACAACAAGGTGCCATGTCCATCACCATCACGCCCCGATAACCCTATTAACCAACTCTACAAACCTTTTTGTATGGCATCAATTTAGGCTGATCACGCCACTATAGATAGAGGTAAAGGCTTTACCTAAGTTCTGCAAATGCTTCACAATCCTTTATATTAATGAGAGTATAAATTGTTTTTTTAGTTAATTTTAATTTCTTTTTATCGCTCAGTATAACGGGATTTGTCACACGATTGGCACGAATATGGCTAAAACTTGATTGTTTTTACAAAAAATCTGAATTATTTTTTACGAAAAAGCAAATATTACAAGCACTGCTATAGGGTTTATCTATTTTAGAAATGTATATTTATCAATGATTAGCACGAAAATACATAAGATTGACACATTAATAAGCCACAGTTATATTCATAATTAATTAATCCGTAATACGACGTATTACTCACCGTTCAATAGGATTAAGGAGAATGTTATTTATTCAACAACTCGAATACTCCATTGGCTATATCGCTGAAGCTGGGCTAGAATTTTTAGTCCAAATCATGATTCCTACCCAATGACAGGAAGACAACCTTTTACAAAAGCAGAAAAATTATTGGAAGGAAAATTTACGCTGCTAATGTTAACTTTTGGAGAAGCTTGAGTGCGTTTCCATTAGTTGCTTGTTCCACTCGGATATAAGCTAAATTGTTTAGGGAGCTTTTGAAGATGGTTTGGGGAATCGATCAATTGAATAGTTTGAGTGAATTAGTAATAACTCCTCAAGAAAAATTTCAATCAGAGCAATACGGTCAATTGCCTCATATTTCAGGCGATTTTTTCCTACAGCCATTACGTCAGTGGCTCGATAGAATCGAAATTGACGACCCTAAAGTGGCTCAGTTTCTCTGCAAAGCAATTCCAGGAGAGTGTCCCTTTGCACGAGATATCGTGCTATTTGGTCGCAAGATAGGGCATATTCCCCCTCTGTGCAAACTGAATCCACTCTACGATCAATTAATCGGTTTACGTTTTCGGGCCTTATGTTTCCTGGCTGATTCAGAAGAATCTGCTCATCTTGATGGCATACAGATGTAGCGACTGTAATAGGGCGATCGCATAATTATCTTGGTTAAAGATGCTATTTCTCGGTTTGGTTGCGAGAGTTACGATCCCTCCTAGCCCCCCTTAACAAGGGGGGAAAATACAAAATACTCTTAGCCCTGCCTTTTTAAGGGGGGTTGGGGGGATCTAATCGTCGGGGTTATCTGGCATCACGTCGAAAATAATTTCAAAGGGAACGGTTGGCATCATTTGCTTGAGGATTCGCAGGTGCCCTTCGGCGTCAACTCGGCGGCGAAAGCGTCCAACGATGAGGGTACGCATATTGGGGAAAGGGCGGATGATGCACCAAGGAGTGAGGCGTTCTAAGTAAGTCATAACGCCCTCCTAATGTGGTTTGCGGGTTGCTTTTTTAGGGCGCTTTGAATGATGGTTTCAATCGCTTGGCGTCTGATGTCGTTGTCTTGCGGGTGGAGTACCCAGGCACTGATTGGGGCAGGTTGATAGGTCAGTTTATAGAACCCCCCTGGGGGACTAAGGGGGGTGATGATTTTCCAGACTGGCTGCCTGGGTTGTTTGCGAAGTCGGTAGCCGCGTTGATGCAGTGCTGCTTTTATTGCAGCAATGTCTGTGGCGACTCGTTGTGCTTCGGTCGCTTTGGATTTTTTCATTGGTAATGGTTTCTACTTAAAACTAATGTCTCCATATATGAGACATCTAAATTCTACATCATGTCTCCATAAACGAGACATTTACGGAGTCATCAGCTTCTGACACGATGTCCTTGGGACACGCTTCGCAAAGAGGGGCATGGGAAAAGTAGGCAAAGCCCTTAAGCAGGTTTTAGAAACCTATAAAATTACACAAAATAGGTTGGCAGTAGTAATGGGTACTAGGCGTTCAAATGTTGGTCGCTGGTATCACGAACAGATAGACCCAACAGGTGACACCATTGCTGATATCGTTACAGCTTTAAGGAAAATCAATCCAGAAGCAGCCCAGGAGTTTATTCGGCTTTACCTTAGTGCAACAGGTGACGATGAGGAGTAGGGATAGGGGAGGAATGTGCGATCGCTCGACTGCAACCTTGTAGAATGTAGGGAGCGAATCCGAATTATCTCTGCTCGTGTTGCTACTCGTGCTGAACGGAAATTATAGTCAAATCTTGCACCAGTCTCACCAACCGCCAAGGGTTTAAACTCCTGGCTCACAGAAAAAGTCCTCTTAAGAGGACTAAATAGGGAGTAAGCAAAGATTTCAGTCCACTTAAGTGGACTTGATCTATTAGCCCGGAGTTTGAACTCCGGGCTGATTTGAAGGCTTACTGAGAATGCTGCAAGATGTCAATATATGAACAAACCTAATGAAGAATTTGAATTGCGTTTGCGTCCACGAGTGACTGAAACAGTATCGCTTGAGATTCCCGCAGACACTTTGGAATCACTCAAGGAAGTGGCTGCAAGTCAAGATATGTCTGTAGATGCTCTGCTTAAGTTTTATATTGGGAAAAGCTTACGACAAGATTTGGCTAAACTTTTTTCGGAGCGTATTCTAGACACAACGGCTCAAGTACTGGCAAGGCACATTGAGTCGGAAGAGGAAATTTCAGCAATTCTACGAGAAATTCGAGGGGAAGCTGTTGGTTAGATGAGGAGTAGTCGTAGTGGAAGAAAGTGCGATCGCTCGGAGCAATCTTAACCCTTGTCAAGCGGGTTTTGTTTGTATAGCCCCAGATTTCAATCTGCGGGCATCTGGTGTTGCGGACTCCAGACATAATATCTCTGTGTGTTTCTCGGCAATATTTCTTGGGAATCATAAGCTTGGCGGTTAGAAACCGCAGCTACACAACCGAAACCCGCCTGCGCGGGTTAAAGAAATATGAGAGCAAATTTTACACAGTTGTATGTTCATTGCGTTTGGGCAACCTGGGATAGATTGCCTTTGATTACACCCGATATTCAGGAAGTTATCTATGCATCAATTATTAAGCAGTGCCATCTGTTAGGGGGTACAGTCATGGCGATTGGTGGTATTGAAGAACATGTACATTTATTAGCAGGGATTCCACCGAGTTTAAGTGTGTCTGATCTCATCAAAAATATTAAGGGTAGTTCTTCTCATTTGATGACTCATAAAATCAATCCGGGTGAATTTTTCAAATGGCAAGGTAGCTATGGAGCATTTACGGTCAGCTATAACGATATTGATACTGTGGCTAACTACGTTAGGAATCAAGCCTTTCACCATCGCAATAAATCGGTGTTTTCTAATTGGGAATTGCTTGGGTAGCTTGGCGGTTGAAACCGCAACTATACAAACAAAACCCGCCTGCGCGGGTTTCAATTTTTCCGAGTCCGCGTAGGCGGACTTAGGTTGTGTAGACGCGAATTTCATTCGCCGGATCTTAAATATGACTTTGCATCGCCCACCCTATAGAATTAGCCAATACAATAGAACGGCTGTCTATCCATCAATTATCTGTTGAAAACGCTCATCCTCTCGAATGGCATCAAAGTTCAAATCTGTTTTTGCTATTTCTCGATATTTAGAGTCAATGTCAACTGCCCATTTTAGGTTTTTAACTGCTAGCTCGATATTGCCTTGTAAGGCATAACAACAAGCTTTGCTATACCAACCAATGGGGTTATCAGGTTTCTCCTGAATGACTTGCTCACAAGCAGCGATCGCTTCTTCATATTGCTGTAATTTAGCAAACACTATGCCTCGGATAGACCAACATTCAATCAGCTCGGGCTTGAGTTGCATGGCTCGATCACAACAAACAAGCGCTTCTGCATACCGTTGTAATTCTCCTAATGCAGACCCTCGAAATAGCCAAACTTCAGCAATATCAGGCTTGAGTTGAATCACTCGGTCAAAAGAGGCGACAGCTTCTTCATAGCGTTTTAAATTAAATAAGGCCAATCCATGATTGAACCAAGCATCAGAAAAGTCAGACTTGAGTTGAATGGCTCGGTCAAAGGAAACGAATGCATCCTCATTACGTTGCAAATTCATCAGCGCAATGCCTCGATTATACCAAGCTTCAATAAGGTCAGAGTTAATTTTAATCGCTCGATCATAAGAATCAATCGCCTTTTCATGATACTGTAAATTCAGTAATGCATTGCCTTGTAAATACCAATATTCAGCAACATCAGGTTTAATTTGAATGGCAAGTTCAAAAGAATTAATTGATTCTTGATACCTTTGCAAATCAAATAATAATGCCCCATGCATAAACCAAACATTGGCGAGATCAGGCTTAATTTGAATTGCTCGTTCATAAGAAGCCAGCGCCTCTTCATATCTTTGTAAATTAACTAAAGCATCACCTCGGTTACTCCAAGCTAAGTGGTAGTTAGGTTGAATTTGAATAGCTCGATCGTAAGCAGCAATAGCTTCTTCATACCGTTGCAAGCTCATTAGTGCTAGACCTCCATTGTTCCAAGCATCTGGAAAGTTAGGCTGAATTTGAACGGCTTGGTTATAGGCATAAATTGCTTCTTCATAGCGCTGTGAGTTTAGTAGTTCATTGCCTTGAAGAAACCAATCTTCAGCATTGTTAATCTGCACTTGAGCTTGACCATAAGAAGGTATCTCAGGAGTAAAGTAAGGCTGAGAACTAATAGGTGCATATCCACCTTGAAATGAAGCTGTAGTTCCAGTAGTCCTAAGGCAACCATACACAGCAAACAAAAAATCAGGATCGACTATCGGTATACCCGATAGAAGCTGCGTACCGTAAGCAAATGATGTAAGGTTAGTATTTCTAGTTACGACTAAAACTACTCTGCCGTTGTAGACAATGACAGGTGGCTGGATGCAATGAGGATTGTAGGGGCTATAAATTCCGTGTGAACCGCCGTACATACCGTGTTTGTTTCGCACACTGTACAATGCATGGCGACTACCATACTGACCATGCCGATGGCAAATTGAGTTGAGGTCAGATTGATTGCTGGAAACTACTCCTAGAAAAGTACCGTCGCTAGCTACCAAGGTGGCGCATCCATTGATAGATAAGAGAAATTCCTGAAGATTCATCTGTATCCTGTGAGTTTGCTAATTCAGTAAGAGGGTATCGAAGCTAAAGCAACAGTTAATTGAGTTTCAGTATGCGAACTCGTGCATTGGGACTTCGAGCAATACCTTGATCTCTGGTGAGAGTCAGGTACTCTCATATTTAAAGTTCCCACTAGAGATCAAAAACAAACACTCGACGACTAAATTTAGGCTGATTGTGCTTTTTCACACGAATTAGGCGATCGCCAAACCGTATTTCGCACCGCACCACCTGCCAATCACTAGTCAGAGAGATTGAGAAGTGCGATATTTTATGCACATCAGCTTACAAACTACGATTGCTATCATATTCGGAGTAGCAGTAGGGATAGCGAAATGACGCTCACGGACGTTCATGAACTAGTGCAATATGTCACCAATGCTCAAGGTAAAACTATAGGCGTATTAGTACCTCTAGAGGTTTGGGAAGAACTTCTGAAATCGTGGCAGGCTCATGCAGACGAGCTTGGGCAAGTTGATGAAGCGGAACCTAACGAGCAAATTCTGGCAGATTTGAAAGATTCCCTTCGCCAAGTAAAAGATCGAAGCTGCGATTGAAGAAGTCATGGAAGAAACCTAAATACTTGGACTCTCGTTGCCTTGAGTCAATCGGGTAGCAAGGGCCAACACAGCAAGAATGTCTGCTGGTTCTAAATCCCCAAATACACCGACAAAAACGTGTCCAGGTCTGAATATCCCATATATTTAGGATTGCCCAGTCCTTGATATATGGATGTAGCCTGATGAATTCCCGACGCCGACCTGTGGCCGTTGATTTATTTGCCGGTGCCGGTGGTTTTTCGTTGGGAATGGAACAGGCAGGGTTTGATGTCGCCGTAGCGGTGGAATATGACCCCATTCATGCGGCCGTGTATAACTTCAACTTCCCTCACACTCAGGTGTTATGTACCGACATTGCCACCATTACCGGTCAAGAGATTCGCAAGGCGATGGCAAAGTGGGCGGCTAACAACGGCCGACGCCGTGGAAATTCAAGTCGTACAGTCTCCAAGTTAACCATTGATGTTGTGTTTGGGGGGCCACCCTGTCAAGGATTCTCGATTATGGGCAAGCGCCAACCCGATGATGTGCGTAATCACCTTGTATTTGAGTTTTGCCGCTTGGTTAAAGAACTCCAACCTCGCTATTTTGTGATGGAAAATGTACCGGGTTTAGCAGGGCGTAAATACTCCCCTATTCTCGATCGCTTAATCGATGAATTTGTAGCGGCTGGATATGAAATCACTCAACCCGTCCAAGTCCTGAATGCTGCTAATTTTGGCGTACCCCAACAACGACGACGGTTATTTGTTTTGGGAAATCACCAAGGAATGAACCCGCTAATTTATCCCACACCCTCAGTAGTTGAAGCAACTTCAGTCAATCCCTCCGTAAAATCTCGTAGACGACGCCCGAAACGTCAAGACTCAGCACTTCAATACCTGACAGTCAAAGATGCGATCGCAGATTTACCTAACCTCGATGATTTTGCCGAACTTCACCATACCGATTGCATTCAACTCACTCCCCATGAGTTTTACCAAATGCAAGCTAAAGCTACTTTGTATGTAGAAAAGCTAAGGGATTTAGCCCCAGACTGTAGTAATTTTTCCTATACCCGCCTATGGAATCCTCAGTTATTAACCAGTTCCATCCAAACTCAGCATGGTGAAGCCTCCATTGAGCGTTTTGGGCAAACACCCCCAGGAGAATTAGAATCCATTAGTCGCTTAAGACGGCTTGATTGGAACAAACCCTGCCATACCCTGAGAGCAGGTACAGGAGCAGATAGAGGCGCTTATACTTCTCCTCGTCCGATTCATCCCGAATACCCGAGGGTTATCTCAGTACGCGAGGCTGCACGTCTGCATTCATTTCCAGATTGGTTTCGTTTGCATGTCACCAAATGGCATGGTTTTCGAGAGGTGGGCAATGCTGTACCACCACTTTTAGCACGGGCTTTGGGGTGCCAAATCCTGGCTGCATTGGAGGTAAAACCTTTGCTGCCTAAGGCTTCTATAGAACTTGGATTGCCTGATTTACTAAAAATGACCCAATTGCAGGCATCTAAGTATTGGAAAGCACAGTACCCATAGGGCTAATCCGGTTTTATTATTTATTTAAGGTTACATCCAGTGATTCGCATCACATAGTGGCAAATAAGTTGTCACATTTCTTTTCAGGGTTTCATCACGACTCGCTAAAAGGCTCGATCACTGAAAATTTCCGTAATTTCTCTGATAGTAGACTTACAGAGCTTTGAAGAAAACGTTATGCGACAAACCCAAGTGTACTTCCCCAAATTCCCTATCCCTCAAATCGCTAATCGCATTATTTCTGTACGGAAGATATCTCGTCTCGACCAACAACTATTTATGTCCGCACTGCTAGCTAAAAAGTCTCTTTCACCAGAGGAGCAAAATTTAGTTGAGCAGGTCTATCAAGGATTGCATCGAGGATGGATAAAAGTTGTCGAATAAACTGATTCAACTTCAAGCTTTGTGATAATAATCACTCTTTATCTTTTCCATCCGCAATTCCTATCAGTTTGTGCAGAAAGTTAGAGAGTTTAAACCCACTAACTATCCCCAAAAACACGGTATTCTGAGAATTTTTCTCAGAATTATTATTATGTGTATAGGTCATCAGGGTCTTATCCTTTTTTATGAAATTGGTGTTATATCAAATCCGGTTAAATGGCCATAAAACCTGTAAGGGCGGGTTTTGATGTCAATTTGTCGGTACTGGACAAAGTTAATCGCTAAACCCGCCCCTACGATAATCTGGTTATTCAAAGGGATTTGATATTACAGCGATTGTTCAGTGAACAACCCTACTCCCCGACTTGGGTTGCCTCTCCACCTGTCAACCGTGCCAATCGCTACAATCTATCTAAAAGGAAATACAAACAAAGCTGTACCGCATGATTCCGACAGTTATTGAGCAATCTGGACGTGGCGAACGCGCCTTTGACATCTACTCTCGTCTGTTGCGAGAGCGCATTGTCTTTTTAGGACAACAGGTGGATTCTGACTTGGCCAACTTAATTGTTGCCCAGTTACTCTTTTTGGAAGCTGAAGATCCCGAAAAAGACATCTACCTCTACATCAACTCTCCTGGGGGTTCAGTAACCGCAGGCATGGGGATTTTCGATACGATGAATCAAGTCCGTCCTGATGTTTGCACGATCTGTGTAGGTTTGGCGGCTAGTATGGGGGCTTTTTTGCTCAGTGCTGGTGCCAAGGGGAAACGGATGAGCCTGCCACATTCTCGTATCATGATTCACCAGCCTCTGGGAGGAGCCCAAGGAGCCGCAACGGATATTGAAATTCAGGCTAAAGAAATTCTTTATCACAAGAATCGGCTCAACGGGCTGTTGGCCAAACACACCGATCAGCCTCTGGAGCGAATTGAGGTGGATACAGAACGCGACTTCTTCATGTCACCAACGGAGGCCAAAGACTATGGGCTAATCGATCAGGTCATCGATCGCCGGGTTTCAGCAACTCGCCCACCTGTGAGCGTCGCGCAAAGCTAACCCAGTAGTCTTGTCAACCTTTTTAAGACAAGGGAGACCAAGGGGAAAAGGGAAGGGGGACAAGGAAAGGAAGAAGTGTTTTCATAGTTATCCCTCAAATCTACCTTGACGTTCTACTAGGAAGTATGGGGTAAAAGGGTAAAGGTTTGTAATTTTTCCTCACTCCCCTGCTCCCCCGCTCCCTAGCACCCCCGCTCCCCTGCTCCCCCGCTCCCTAGCACCCCCGCTCCCCCGCTCCGAGAGCCATTTATTCAGGTGCTGGCACTGATTCGAGATAATGGAGAAAGTCTAGGAGTTCAGCATCAGTTAGGAGTTGGCGCGATCGCTTACCATAGGTTTGTAACAGGTATTCTTTACCCTGCTGAGTCGTCCAACCCAAACGCTTGAGTTCGACATTTGTTCTGGCAATAATGTCAGAAAAATCAATCGGAGTGTCTGCGGTTGGGGTTGGGGCTAGGTCTACCTCAGGTTGCTTTTGAGTAGAAGAGGGAGTAGACGTTTCCTTGTTTTGAGTTGAAGCTGACTTTTTCGACTTCTTGGAGGTTTTTTCAGGTTGCCATAATGGAGTTTCTTCACTGGGCGGTGATGGCTCTTGAGGGACTGTTTCCTGAATAAAACTCATCTCGTCATCTATTAACGGAGATTTTACCGTAGCCTCAGCCATCTCCTGAGTTTTGGACTCAAAGGAGGAAAAACTGGGGGTATTTCCCACCCCTTTAGGGTCTGAACTTGGAGTAGAGGGAACCTCTGCCAAACTCTCGGACGAGAAAGTGGGAGGAACCTTAGGCATAGAATGGAACGCTGGCGACACCTCTGGATTAGGCCGAGGAGTTTCTGGGCTTTTCGGTGTCGCTATGGAGTCCATCCCTAAAATAGCTAACGCTCGATTTCTAGCTTGGTCTTCAGCTAATTCAACGGTGTGGGCGGCTGCCATCCCCGTCACTAAGGTGGTTCCCTCCACTTGCACCAAGCAACGCACAATATACATACCATGATCGATCGCAGCCAGTTCAGTGACCAGGCTACCTTGGGGATAATAAGATCGAAACTGATTAAACATAACCCTTCCACCCCTTTCAACAAGGGCGCTGTTTTACATCCCGTTATCGAGGAGTGAGCGTACAACGCGATTAAAGTCTATGTCTATACGCTCTTTTCCAGGAACGGAGTTCGTGAACGGACGCCTAGAACCTAAAATAATAAAAGACAGTCCATTGTCACTGTAACTCATTGCCTTTGCCGCAAAACGAATCAGAACGAAGAGCGGCAACAATTCATAAAAGGCAGTGTGTCAACTGAAGGCTGAGGGATGAATGTTGAAGCTCAAACAAGCTGGTTTTTTCAAAAGGGTGCTCTTTCTAGAGCCGCCACCAATTCGCGAGAACGTTCCGAGTAGCATTAGCGTAGTGGGACATCAGCGTAAGGAGGCAAAGCCTAGTCCAGCTCGGATTCGTACTCATGTTCTGACTTCACCTTCATGGGTTCAAATCCGTGTCTTCGGGCAGCAAACTGGGTGGGTTAACTAAAGGCTAAAGCATAAAGGGACAAAGATGAAAACGAGCAAGTTACCGACAGAGGTTGAGGACTGAACCTTCAATACGAAAACCGTTCTCCTCACCCTCGCCCGGTCGCTACTCAATATTCGTCTAGCCTTTTATACTTCTTTAGAGAAGCACTCTGCGCTCGGTATCCATTACTTCGGTTTGAAAAGCAGCCACATCCATAAGTTCCCGTTTTATGAAGGCTGCAATCGAAAGAAGTAATCGTGCTAGGTCGGATGAACATGATTCGTGAATGTGCCATTATCTCTCAAACATGACTCTAAGTCGGCACGTCTTCAAAACTCCAGCAAGCTTAACGACGAATCATCCACCTGACCCAGAGGGGCTGGAAAATCAGCCTCGCCTCGAAACACAACTTCAATACGTCGGCAAATTGGTTAGGGCAATCAACGCACTGGATCGACGGTAATGCCCTTGTCAGGGTTAACGGTGGGCAGGTGGAACGTTGCACGTTTTAACCGAAAACCCCCTAAAATCCAATCGACCCTGCCGACAAGGGCAACGCCCAGCAACCTTAGCCGCCAATCGGTGAGCGTATTGCCAACACGATAAGAGCCAGAAAACCCGAAAAGAATCAATCAAAAGGATTGTTGGATGGAATTTTCAATCGCTACATTACTTTCAAATTTCACAGATGACAAGCTCGTAGCACCCAAAGTTTTGGAAAAAAAGTTGGGTTGCTCTGATGAAGAAAGTCTCGAAAAACTCCAAATCGCTCTGGATGCACTAGAAAAAATTGGAGTTTTAGTCAAAGACAGGGGCAGATATCGGCGCGTCTATGAAGACGATGTGGTAGAAGCCAAACTGCGCTGTTCGAGTAAAGGATTCTGCTTTGCCATCCAAGATGTCGAAGGAGCCGATGATATCTATATTCAAAAGAGCCACTTGAGTACGGCTTGGAATGGCGATCGCGTTTTAGTCAAAATTACCAAAGAAGGTAGCCGTCGCCGTAGCCCTGAAGGACAAGTCAAGTTAATCTTAGAGCGAGCCAATCCTTCAGTCTTAGCGCGAGTCAAGTGTAACAATAGCAACTACCAAGCCGTTCCTCTCGATGATCGGCTATTGTTTGAACTCGACCTGAATCGGGAATACGACAACCTAGAGGAAGCCGTCGATCATTTAGTTCACGTCGAAGTCCTGCGTTATCCCCTCGGAACTAAAAACCCGATTGGGAAAGTTGCTCGGATTTTAGGCAGTGATGCCGAAGATGCAGCCGATACCGATATCGTTTGCTGTAAGCACGATCTACGCCGCAATTTTTCCCAAAATGCCCTAGCCGAAGCCGAGCAACTTCCCAAACAACTGGGCAAGGCAGACATCAAGAAACGCCTGGATTTACGAGAGGTTCTGACGATTACCCTAGAAGGCGATCCATCTGGCCTCGATAGTGGAGTGATAGAAAATGCCTTCACCCTAGAAAAATTAGACGAGAACCAGTGGCAAATCGGTGTCCATATTGCCGATGTAGCCAGCTACGTCACCGCAGATTCGGCATTAGATCGAGAAGCTCGAAAACGGGGTACATCCGTCTATTTGGGAGACACAGTGCTGCCCATGCTCCCCGAAGTCCTAGCCCAGCATTGTTCCCTCATATCCGGTGAAGAACGTTTAGCCACTTCAGTGCTGTTGACTCTCAACGAGTCGGGTGAACTACTCGAGTTTGAGCTTCACCCCTCTGTGATTCAGGTAGATGTGAACCTGACCTACCCTGAGGTACAGTCGCTATTAGGAGAGCATCAAGAAGCCAAGCCAGAATTAGCTTCAGCGATCGAAATGCTCAACACTTTATTTTTCACTTTAAGTCCAGCCGTGCGGGCTCAACGGCAACGACGAGGGGCATTTGACTTAAATGCCACTGAGGGACAACCTCCCTATAAAGATGAAGGCCGGATTGGAGCGATGATTGTTTCCTCCACGCTGCCCATTCGTTCATTGTTAACAGAATTGGCTATTTTAGCCAACCAAGCCGTTGCTTCTCATTTGCAAGCCCTGGCTTTACCCGCAATTTACTGTGTACAGCCTCTACCTGACATTGATGAGCTTCAAGATTTGATTAAGTTGGGTAATAATCTTGATCTAGACATGGAACTGGATGAAGAGGAAGACATTACACCCCAAGATTATCAACGCTTTACCCAGCTCTTTACCCGCTCAACAGCCCCCAAGGTTCTCACCTACCTCTTGCAGTCTACCTTGAAATTAGCCGGGTACAGTTCTAAACCAGGCTCTCACTTCGGTCTAGCCCTAGAAACCGGTTACACTCACTGCATCTCGCCCCTGAGACGGTATGCGGACTTGTTTGTACAACGAGTGTTGCTGGCATTGTTTGACAAAGGGCGCGATCGCCGCTCAACCCGTTCTAAAGATCGGGTGAACCTCAACCACAGCAGTAGTCACGGCAATATTAACTGGAATGTTTTACCGCCAGATAGTCAGCAAGAACTGGAAACTCAGTTGATGTCATTAGTCTCCCATCTCAATGACCGAGAAAAATTGGCTTACGATGCGGAAGTTGATTTGCAAGGGCTTAAAAAAGCCGAACAAATGAAAGAACGCACGGGTGATGTCTTCACGGGATTAATTACCGGAGTACAGTCTTATGGCTTTTTTGTGGAAATTGAAGACTTGCTAGTAGAAGGACTCGTACATGTAAGCTCCCTCAAAGATGACTGGTATGAGTATCGTTCTCGACACGCCTGCTTGGTAGGGCGGAAAAATCGTACCGCCTATCGTTTGGGCGATCGCGTCGAAGTTCAAGTCAAGAGTGTGGATTACTACCGTCAGCAAATTGACCTTGTTACCGTCGGGGGCGGTAGCGTTGCCCTGAATGACGATTTAGATGAGTAAGGTCATTTATTGGTCAGGTTGTGAGTTGCTCTATTCCTATTTTTTCTAACTACCCATTACCAACAACAAACAACAAATCAATGACCAAACCTCTCATTCTGGGTATCACTGGGGCCTCTGGCTTAATCTATGCCGTTCGCGCATTAAAGTTTTTGCTGGAGGCCGATTATGCGATTGAATTAGTTGCCTCAAAATCCACCTATATTGTCTGGCAAGCGGAGCAAAATACGCGGATGCCTCCAGAACCCGACCAGCAGGAGCAGTTTTGGCGTCAACAAGCCGGAGTTGCTCAAGGTGGCAAACTCATCTGCCATCGTTGGGGAGATGTGGGCGCTAGAAT
>CAZPRJ010000039.1:28612-70634 GCA_964588805.1 uncultured Microcoleus sp.
GTGGCTCATTCCGTGCATTGGGCATGATTATTCTACCCTGTAGCATGAGTACCGTTGCCAAATTAGCCGCCGGCTTAAGTTCTGATTTACTTGAGCGGGCGGCTGATGTGCAACTCAAAGAAGGGCGTCAACTGGTGATTGTTCCCCGTGAGACACCCTTTAGCCTGATTCACCTGCGTAATCTCACCACTCTGGCTGAAGCTGGAGTAAGAATTGTTCCTGCGATTCCTGCTTGGTATCACAATCCTCAATCGATTGAGGATTTAGTGGACTTCGTTGTGGCACGAGTTCTCGACCAACTGAACATTGATTGTATTCCAATTAATCGTTGGCAGGGGCATCTCAAAGTTGAAGACTAAACCTATCAGGGGACAGGAGTCAAGAGTCAGGGGTCAGGGGCTAGCAGTTAGGAGTCAATTGAAAGTTGAGACTTTTTTGGGTGAGTTTCGCCTGATCGCAGTAACGTAGAACTAGGACTAAAGCCTCAAAACTGATTGAAAATGCCTGCAACTCAGATAGTGCTACTGGTATTAGTCGGAGGAGGATTGGCTCTATTCGCCATTTCCAACTTGACACCTGTTTTACCCTTAGTGTTTTTAGGGGCGCAGACGATTACCTTGCCCCTAGCGGCATGGGTGGGACTGGCGCTGGCGGCAGGAACAATTACCAGCTTTTTTTTACAATCGTTGAACTATTTGCCAACAGGTTCTTCGACTCGGGGTAGACAAGAATCTCAGGAAATACCACGTCCAAGAGCAACCTTTCGTCGTGAACCCCAACCTATCCCCGAACCTGAACCTGAATCTCGAACTCCCTATACTTCACCGCCGCCATCTCCCAAACCTGAACCCTCTGTCTCTGTTTCTGATTGGGAGGAAAGAAGGAATGAAAACTGGGAGTTTGAGGAAGAATCTACGGCATCCCGCCCCTCACCCCAAGAGTCTGGTGGCAATTGGCGAGAAGATGAAGATGAAGCTGAGCGATCGCCTTCTAGAAATGTTTCTCCAACAAACTACGAGGCACCTCAAGAGCCAAAAACTCGCTCTCAAAGCGGTTCTATCTACTCCTATAGCTATCGAGAGGCGAAAAAGAAAGAATCAGGTGTGGGTCAGCCTGATGTAGTTTATGATGCAAACTATCGAGTGATTACCCCACCCTACCAACCGCCTCCGCCTCCACCTCCACCTCGATCTGAACCCAGCCATGAGGAGGATGATTGGGGATTTGAAGACGATGAAGATTTTAACGAAGAAGTTGATAAAAACTCTTCCCAGGGCTAACCTAAGCCACCCTCTTAGAGCGCCTACATGGTGTGAATCATCATCACTAAAGCTGCTGAATGTCAATGCCTAGGTCTATTGTGAATGCAGCAGTTCGCGAGATTCCTGCTTGACTCTGCCGGCCATTGCAGCTTGCTGTAAGGCCATAAATGCCTTAAGGTCTTCTCGTTCATACTTTTTGGTGAGCATTTCCCGCAATTGAACTTCAGCCTCTACGGTTAAATATCCAGTAGAGATAGCGTGTTTGACCAAATCACGAATTAGGAACATATACGTTGTCACCCCAATCGTAGCTATCTAAACGTTTTTGTCATCGTGAGAACGATTTAGGAGATAGACAGCGATCGCCCACCTTACTCGATGAGAGCAAATGTTGGCTGATAGCTGCACCACCCCAGGAACTATTCGCCTCATCTGTTGATTTATCACTCACTCTGACAAAAATTATGCCAACTATGAGTTATTTGCAGAAGAGACTGGTTTGAAATTTAACATAACCCAAAACATAATTTTGTATCGTCTAATGTTTATTATCAAATTCATGAGCATGGATTGTAGATTAACCCCTGTAATAAAAGTTAAAAAAAGTACTCGATAGGTACTTCTTCTCCATCCAGATGACACGCCGGAGGATATAGCAAGTCATTTAATTCGTGAGCAAGGAGAGACCCGGAGGACAAAGAAAACAACGAGCAGGTGTTTTACAAATCATTTAAGACTAGTTATATAGATCACAAAGCTGTTCGCGTACCAAGGTGCAATATTCCAGTGAATGAATTATTAAAAGGACTTAATGTTTGTCTCATCGGCATGATGGGTGCAGGAAAAACTACTGTAGGCAATTCATTGGCACATCAGCTCGGCTACAGTTTCGTTGATACCGATAGTGTGATTCAACAAGTTGCTAATAAAACCATTAACCAGATATTTGCCGACGATGGAGAAGACCACTTTCGCCAACTAGAGACTGAAGTCCTCGCTCAATTATCCGCTCATACTCGGTTAACAATCGCCACGGGAGGGGGTATTGTGATGCGCCGCTTGAATTGGAGTTATCTACACCACGGTTTGATAGTCTGGCTCGATGCCCCCGTGAACTTACTCATTGCTCGCCTCCAAGGGGATACCACTCGTCCTTTGCTCCGAGATGCTAATCCCTCTCAAGCGCTGCAAACACTCCTCGATGAGCGTAAACACCTCTATGCCCAAGCTGATCTCCATATCCACATCAGCGCGGAAGATACACCCGAACATCTTGCCTCTTGTATCATGGCCGAAATTCCTAGCGTCCTCAAACCCCCGGCCACGCCTCCCTCTCTACATAACGAAGAAATTTCAAATTGAACACCCCATAATAACATCAACCCTATGGCCACAACAGCCTTGAATCCTTTTCTAGAGAGGAATTTTGCACCTGTACAGCATGAAATAACTGCTGATTCCCTGACCATCATCGGTGAATTGCCATCTGACCTATCGGGGATGTTTGTACGAAATGGCCCAAATCCCCAATTTCCCCCCATCGGTCGTTACCATTGGTTCGATGGAGATGGGATGTTACATGGAGTGGAAATCCGCGACGGTATCGCCCAATATCACAACCGCTATATTCGTACCGAAGGGTTTACCATCGAGCAAGAGGCAGGCCATGCCCTTTGGACTGGACTATTAGAACCCCCCAATCCCCAAAATCCCCACGGGCCAGTCAAAAATACTGCCAACACCGCTTTAGTTTGGCACGCAGGTCAATTTTTAGCCCTTTGGGAAGGGGGGGCTCCTCATGCCATTAAGCTTCCGAGTTTAGAAACCGTAGGCCGTCACACTTATCAGGACAAACTTGTTTCTGCTTTCACCGCCCACCCCAAAGTAGACCCTATTACGGGCGAGATGATGTTCTTTGGTTACTCGCTGGCTCAACCGCCCTACTTACAGTACGGTATTGTCTCTGCCACTGGTGAACTGTTGCGAACTGTTCCTATCGACCTACCCATCGGGGTGATGATGCATGATTTTGCCATCACGGAGCATTACACCATTTTTATGGATTTGCCCTTGACGTTCCGCCCAGAACGGATGCAAAGGGGGGAACCTGTCTTTATGTTTGAACCGGAGTCTCCGAGTCGCTTTGGTATCCTGCCCCGATATGGCGACAATGGTACTATCCGTTGGTTTGAGAGTCCAGCTTGCTACGTCTTTCATACGCTCAATGCCTATGAAGAGGGAGATGAGGTGGTGCTGGTTGCTTGTCGGATGAATTCCACGAATGTATTAGTAGAAGACCCAACCCCGGTAGAAACGGAAGGAGAGCAAGCTCGCTTGTATCAATGGCGGTTTAATCTGAATACGGGTCAGGTGCGGGAAGAAGCCCTTGATGATTGCATTTCAGATTTTCCTGGCGTGAATGAACAGTATTTGGGACGAGTCACGCGATACGGCTACACGGCTAAGATGGCACCCGAACCGATGCCTGTATTTGACAGTTTGATTAAGTATGACTTAAGCCAGGGTACATCCCAGACTCATAAATTTGGAACTGGACGATATGGAGGTGAAGCAGTATTTGTCCCTCGTCCGGGTGCAACGGTAGAGGATGACGGTTGGTTACTGACCTTTGTTTATGACACGCGGGAAGATACTTCAGAATTAGTGGTAGTGAATGCTCAAGATATGACCGCCTCACCTGTCGCCCGAATTTTGATACCTCAACGAGTGCCTTATGGATTTCATGGGGCTTGGGTTGCCGCTAATCGTTAGAGATTAATCAACTTAGTCTAGATTGGTTGTTGGTTATTTGTACAAGATACAAACAACTAACAACCAACAACAAATAACAAAATTTATAATTCTTCCCAATGATAGAGAGATGAACTCTTCCTGGTGGTAGAGAAAACCCAGGTAAGGCAGCTCTAGAGTAAATGTCACAGAGTTATTACACAAATGAATAACCTGGATTAGAAGCAAGGGAGGGAGTCGGTGATGTCGTATATTAATCGGCCGGGAGACAATATCGTTACTGAACCCCCCATCACTCAGCAAGTGGTTGAGTACCATGACCGAAAGGAACTGTAAATGTACCGAATAATCCTCCAAACGTAACTGCTCAGCAAGCGCGTAATATTGCTGGCAATACGGCTGAAGGATTATGGTATTTTATCATCGGTTCTTTATTGAGTTTAGCTGCATCTTTGGCAGGTGCCGCAGCCGGAGCCAGGAATCCTCGTATACATCGTATAAGTTAAACAAGAAATTCCTCTGTTCTGTGTTAAGTTTGCCACCTCGTGAAGCACCTTAATTCAGGTGCTTTTTTTGATGAAAAGTTGAATAGCTTCAACAGGTATAGCAGAAGGCAAAAGACAGAAGGCAGAAGGTTTAAATTCCTCTAAATCCTGTTTCTCTGAGGATAACCTTAGAACCTTGGCGAACAGTGAGAACTGTCCCAGAACCTGGGGCTGTTGGGCGATCGGGATTATTCATGGGTTGCTCGACGGTATATAAATAATTACCATTGCTCCAACCCATTGCACAAATCCCATCCCGACAAGTGACTCGGCCTCCTGTTAAATTAATACACTTTCCTTTTGAGTCACATCCTCGATAGGTGAGATTTCCAGTTCCGTTGACTCCTGACCAAGAATCTGTATTACCAATCGTAATCGTCCATTTACCATTCGTAAGAGCTTGGGATTTTCCTGATTTTTCAGGATTGCTTTGCCCAACAATCTCCATTTTAGTAATGATAGATTCTTGGCGAGTTTTGCCACAAGGTTCAGCACTTTGGCAATCATTAATAGAAGCGATTTGATAAGAAACTCGAACCTTTTGATTTAAAAATTGTTCTTGATTAGCACAAATTTCAAAATCTGCACCCACGTCATGTTTAACTTGATTTTCATCCACTAATGTGACGTAACACATTAGGTCGCCGTTCACCATATCTGTGACGGTGCCTACTCTAGGTTGTGAGGATGAATTTTGCTTAGTTTTGCTGGTTTTTGTGGGAGAATTACTTAAAGACTGACTATCCGAATTAGGATTAGAAGCAGTTTGTTGAATACTATTCTTTGAAGACAGGTTATCCGAATTAGAGCTAGATGCAGTTTGTTGAACATCATTTGTTGCAGGCTGAGTATCGGAATCAAGCTTAGAGGCAGTTTGTTGGATATCATTAGCTTGAGCATCTTTAGCTGTAGAACTTGGTAACTGATTGCAACCTAAAATTCCGACTGAACCCATCACAATCAAAGCCATGAGTGTTTTGGAGCGAGAGAGGTTGAAGTGAATCATGAATTTTCTCTACCTTAATGAATGAATAGATAGCGTTTAATTGTTCAAGGACATTTTTAGCTTCATCAATCCCACTCGACTTTCCAGAAAGAGTATACAAATTTATATTTGTTGCGCTTTATTGGTTAGCACTAATACCATTTTAGATGAACACTACTCCCTCATTTTGGTGGTTAGTTATCAGTACATGAGCAGTACTAAACTGTTGTGCATCTAAGAAAGCATCATGAGGTTTGCTCTCGGAGCAGGGAGAATGGATTATGCAATGTTTTATGCCGATTAGCTTACTACGGAGCGATCGCGCAGCCACAGCATCTAGTAGGATGAGTCCATGACTAATCCAGGCAAACCCATTAATCTTTTTGAGTATCAAACCCTGGCTCAGCAGCAGCTACAGCCGATGGCATGGGATTATTACGCTAGCGGTTCCTGGGATGAAATTACGCTACGAGATAACCGTGCCGCGTTTGAACGCTTCAAACTCCGTCCTCGAATGCTTGTCGATGTCAGCGAGCGGGATTTAAAGACTACAATTCTGGGTGAATCACTACCCTTGCCGATTCTTGTCGCTCCTATGGCTTTTCAATGTTTAGCCCATCGGGAGGGAGAAATTGCTACCGCTAAAGCAGCGGCTGAAGTGGGAAGCACAATGGTATTGAGTACGCTGTCAACTCAGAGTATGGACGAGGTGGCGAAGGTTAAGAAGCAAGCACCTCAGTGGTTTCAGCTTTATGTCCATCGTGATCGCGCCCTCACTCGTGCTTTGGTTGAACGCGCATATCATACAGGGTTCCAGGCACTTTGTCTCACGGTTGATGCTCCGATTTTGGGCAAGCGGGAAAGAGATACACAGAATCAATTTGTACTCCCACTGAACATGAAGTTGGCAAATTTGTCAACCCTCACCGACATAGAAATCCCTTATAAACCGGGTGAATCGGGGCTATTTGCCTATTTTTTAGAGCAACTTAACCCAGCTCTCACCTGGGCAGATTTAGAATGGTTGCAATCCCTGTCACCATTACCGTTAGTGGTGAAGGGAATTTTACGGGGAGATGATGCCCTACGGGCGGTGGAACATGGAGCAAAAGCTGTGATTGTATCCAATCATGGGGGGAGACAATTGGATGGTGCGATCGCATCGATAGATGCCTTGAGTGAAGTCGTGGATGCCGTGGGAGATCAGGTAGACGTGCTCGTGGATGGAGGCATCCGGCGAGGTACTGATATCCTCAAAGCCCTAGCATTAGGTGCAAAAGCTGTGTTGTTAGGACGCCCAATATTGTGGGGATTAGCCGTAAACGGAGAGGCTGGTGTACAACACGTACTCGAACTTTTGCGAGACGAATTAGAGCTAGCAATGGCTTTGAGTGGCTGTGCCAAGTTACAAGATATTGAACCGAATTTGATTGTGCGGATGTAACGGTAATGATTGCCAAATGAACGGACTTGTGCTGAAAAAATGCCTACAAGTGTAGCGTTTGTCCTTTATGATTAGCTAAACTAACTGAATTTTTGGTCGTTCTTCCCATCTCTCTTGCAGAAGTGGGCTTTCAAACCCTCTAAAAATTTGTGAGAATGTATGTTTCACCTGCCTGAGAAGCACCCCATTTTTAATCGTTCAGTGTTGTGGACAGTTTTGTTGTTTTCAACTGCCTTGTTTGTCCCCTGGGTATTAGCTGAATCTCTGCCCAACTCGCCTCAGCTCAAAACCTCCTCCTCGGCACCCTCTCCTCAATCCCAACCCATCCTTCAACCCTCCCCCAATGCCCTGGCCGCACAACAAGAATGGCATCAGCGTATTGCCAGCCAGAGTTTAGCTTGGCAGAACAATCCAGCGCCAACACCAACAAACTCTCAGCCGACTGATATTAAGACGAATACGCCACAATCTCCAGCGACGAGTCAGACGCAAGCATCACCCTCGCCAAAGTCAGAGGCTAAATCCCAATCGTCGAAGCCTTCCCCTACAAAAACGGCAAAATCGAGTGAATCTCAAAGTTCCAAAAAAAGCAAGGCCAAAGCCTCCCAACCCCCTGCCTCAGCGCCTACGGTAGAGTTACGAGTGGCGATATCCAATGGAGAAAGTTCCTTGGCGATTGGCACCTCAACACCCGGTGTAGTGCAAGATTCCCAGGGTAAAACCTTGGGTAAACTGCCTGCCAACGAGGCCGTTAACGCAGTGGCCAATGGCCCTAACCTTCGTCTCGGTAAGTGGGAGTTGCCTGGGGGGGTTTGGGTGAAGCCAGGAAAAGAGGGATTAGTGTTTGTGGGCGATCGCTGGTATCGTGGCGATGTCTTGCTTGTTACTCAAGGGACTACCCTGCTAGTGGTGAATTATGTTGATCTAGAATCTTATCTCACCAGTGTGGTGGGTTCTGAAGTCTCTCCAAGTTGGCCGTTGGATGCCTTGAAAGCTCAAGCCATTGCCGCACGTTCCTATGCCCTAGTCCATTACATCCGACCGGCTGATTCTTTGTACGATTTAGGAAATACTCAACGCTGGCAAGTCTACAAAGGAATTAGTTCTGAGTGGAATACTACCCGTCAGGCAGTGGAGGAAACCAGAGGTGTTTTCTTAAGCTATAAAGGTGGGGTTGTAGAATCGATGTACGCGGCCTCAGATGATATTGTACAAAATGTTTTTGGGGGTCGGGGCATGAGTCAAACGGGTGCTTTAAGCCTGGCTCAACAAGGTTACAACTACCAACAAATTCTCAATCAATATTATCCCGGTGCTAGCTTGGCTTGGCTAGATATGGCAGGGTCTGATGGTGAATAGGAGTCAGGAGTCAGTAAGTTTGTATGGCTAATCCCTCAATCACACCGGTGATTAAGGCGGGTGAATTTTGGGCACCGACACGCAGCACCGCCGTGATTTGGTAAATTTCTTCGAGGACTAGCCCGACTTGTGCAGGCGTGTCCAAGGTAAGGGTGGGTGTGTAGGTTAAGACTTTGGCAGAGGTTTCGACGCAAGCCTCGCCTAAATCGAGTTTGGAGCCAATTCCAAACGGTTCTGCATAAAAGTTGACTCGAACCAAGAGGCACAAGGGTACTAAGGCGATCGCTCCTGGCCCTGCCAATTCCACCCTAACCTGTAGCGAAAAAGCCTCGTCCTGCTGGAGAATGCTGTCTGGATACTCAGTATTCGGATGGGTCGTGAAAACGGTCAAATTGGAGAGATTGCAGGTAATCGGGGCAACAATGACTTGAGTCGCCTTCATGCTGGGGTTGATGAGGCAAAAATTGCGGCTTCAAGTTGAGTTAAGGCTGTTTCTAAATCGTCGTTGATGATTTGAATATCAAATTCATCCTTGGCAGCCACTTCCGCTTGAGCACGAGACAGGCGTTGCGCGATCGCATCTTCACTATCTTGACCTCGGCCTCGAATTCGTTGCTCGAGTTCGGCTAAACTAGGCGGCATGAGAAAAATCCTCAAGGCCGAAGGAAAGGTTTGTTTAATCTGGCGAGCACCCACCACCTCAATTTCTAAAAGCACCGATTGACCTACTTGGATGGCTTGCTCGACTGATGAACGAGGTGTTCCATAATAATTTCCCGCATACTCTGCCCACTCCAATAATTCATCGGCTGCGATCATTTGTTCAAATTTATCGCGGCTGACAAAATAATAATGTTGCCCATCGATTTCTCCTGGACGAGGTTGGCGGGTTGTCGCAGAGATGGAAAGATGCAAGCCGGGATGGCGCTGCAAAAGTGTTCGGAGCAACGTCCCCTTACCCACGCCACTAGGACCGGTCAATACAATCAATCTGCCTCTTTGCATTTTGTGTGGAAGAATGTTTAACTAGCGCTGCTTTGACCATCTTTGCTGATTACGAAGCGATGAGCAACAGTTTCCGGTTGAATTGCCGAAAGAATAATATGGCTGGAATCTGTAATAATCACAGCTCTCGTTCGACGACCATAGGTGGCATCGATCAGCTGTCCGCGATCGCGTGCATCAGTAATGATACGCTTGATAGGGGCAGACTCTGGAGAAACAATCGCAACAACTCGGTTAGCCGAAACAATATTTCCAAAACCGATATTAATTAGCTGAATGTCCATGAAGAACTAGTGGCAAGAGCCACATAAGGAGCGATTTTTAGGAACTATTTTCTATGGTATCTACAATAATTTTGCCTTACAAGGCTAATTTCCACAGAAATCCCTAAAATTAGGTTCTATTTTGCTTGATTCACCCGATCGGGTGAAACAGTCTAGAGATAGATATATGTGCAATATCCCCATCTAATTTTCCAACTCCCTGGCGTTGCTTTTTGCTTGATGACCTAAAAATGCTCAACTCTGGTGTTAAAGGTTTCATGTCTCCTGCATCACCAGATTTGTCAATAAAACTGCATAAGAGTAATCAGACTTAGTTTTCCTTATAAGGGGCTACCGAGTCAATTGAGAAGCAAAGCTGAGAATCTTAACTATAAGTTTATAGAAACCGGATTAACGATTAAGTTTTTGTAAACCTACTTTTTGTTGGGTAGATAAAAAGAAAACTGAAGTTTATCCTAAAAAATAGGAAAGTTATAACTCAATTAAATTATTAAAATCAACCTCTACAAATCTTTACTAATTCAGTAATTTATTCACACACTATTCACAAAAACAGCTAAATTAATCAATATAATTTTGCAATGTCATTGCAAAGAGGAAGTAAAACAATGGGTGTACGGCAGGCATTTTTGACAGTCGCTTTAACCACATTAGGAATTTCTTTGTTACCCCTAACTGCTCATGCCATTTCAATTGGCACCGTTTCCTCAGAAGCCGAGTTCCAAACTTTATTGAGCCAACCCGACTTTGTAGCCGTGGGGCAAGCCAACAATATTGCTTTAAATACAACAAGTGAAACGGACACCAGCGTTGATTTTGCTTGGTCTGCCGATATCCAACAACCTTTTTCTCTCAATTATGATGGCTCAACCGTTAGATATACAGTTGGCAATGTCACCTTAGAAACGTCGATAGAAGGTGCTTTTAGTGACCTTTTTCTTTACACTAGAGCCACCGAAAGTGGGACTCAATCTCTACTTAATAACTTGGTTTTAACTGACTCCACCACGACTTTATCTATTTCGGGCATTTCAGCTATATCTACGGGCAATGAAATTAGTATTTTGCGAATTTCTGATATTAGAGACAGCTTTACATTAACAGGAAATGCCACGCTTAGATGGATAAATTTCCCTCAAAATTTGAGCAATCTGAGTTATCAAATTCAGGTTGGCAATGTAGAGCCTACCGATTCAGATGATGATACGGAAAATCAACCTTCTCCACCACCAACACCGCAACCCGATCCAGGCATTGATTGGTCTTCTTGGTTGCCGGTTGGTAATGGAGGAGATGCTTGTGTTAGTCCATAGGAATTGCTCAGTAATTAAGTAATTGAGAATGATTCTTATTCTAAATACTGCTATACTCCTCAGAAAAACTTGAGTGTATAAGGCGAGGGTAGAAATTTGGGGTGCTATCCGTGTTAGTCCAATTGCAACTTTTTTGCGGAATGCCGATACATTTCATGTATAAAAATGATGGCGTGATTCTTGGATGTGAGGAGTAAGTATTGTGAACCAACCGCCGAATAATCAAAATTCAAAAATATTTTTGTATGTGATTGGGGTTTCGATCGGTTTAGCTTTGCTGCTGACTGCCTTAATTTACCTGTTACTGGGAATTGGTGTTATTAAAGGAATTCCTACCTACATTGTGTGGGCAATCGTTCTCTTCTCCATTGGTGTAGGTATCCTAAGTGGTGTCACGATCAGCACGAGACGCTAGTAAACTGTTGTGCCTTTAAATTTTTTAATTTTATGAGTCCAGCTTCCCCCTCTGACCGGCTGATAACGTCCTACGTTTTTGGCATCACTCTAGCCCTGACGATTCTGGTTTATGTCCTAAGAGGCTTTGCCGTCCCCGGTTTCACGGCCTTACCTGGTCTTGTCATTTGGGTTTTGATTTTACTATCGATCACCACCGGAATCATTTACGGGGTTCAGAAAACCCGGCGCTATTAAAGACGAAATGAACCTAGCCTCTTAATCTACATCTACGATCAACCCTAGGGGCGAGACGAGCGACAGACTGTATTCAGTAACCTTCTAGAGGCATCAAAAATTAAGAAATATGCTGATCGGAGGGTACAATGGGTGACGAATATAGAGCTGAGCGCACCGTTTCTGCTGTATTTAAGCAACAAGAGCAAATCGATGGTGTAGTACGGCGACTGCTAGACAGAGGCGTTCCCCACGACCACATCTCGGTCATGGGTAAGAACTTTCAAGCCAATACCCGGATTACAGGCTTTATCACCAAACGAGATGTTATTTTTGGGGGCTTGCGGTCGGGTGCAATATTTGGCTCCTTATTTGGCTCCTTTTTGGGTTTGCTAACGGGAGTGGGTGTATTGTTCATTCCCTTTGTGGGGTCTGTGGTGGCCGCCGGCCCTATCGGTGCATTGCTGCTGGGGGCTGCTAGTGGGGCAATTGCCGGGAGTGCCGGTGCAGGTTTAGTATCTGCCCTCGTGGCTTGGGGAATGCCGGAGGATAAGGCCGCCATTTACCAAACCCGCGTGGAAGCTGGGGAATTTCTGTTGATGGCAGAAGTCCCTGCCAACCGTAGCGGTGAATTTCAGATGCTTTTGGAAAGTGGGGGAGGTGAGGAAGTGCATACCCATGATATGACGCTGCCTCGGGCTTGTTCTGGCCGGTGTAATGATGCTGGTGACTTGTCTCCCGAAGTGCGATCGCATCTTTCCCAGAATGCTCAAACCACGTTCATAGAACGCTACAATACTGTGTTCGATGATACCCAAGACCCCATGCAAGCCGAACAAGCCGCTTGGGAAACCATTCATCAGCAGTACGAAGAAGATGAAAATGGAGTCTGGTCGAAGCAAAAAGTGACGGCGTAGTAACCTTTTGCGGAATTCAGGCATTCACAATTCAAAATGCTTATATCGAATCTGTTTGAATAACCAGATTATCGTAAGGGCGGGTTTTGATGTTATGTTTTCGGTACTGCCCAAAATTGATTTCTCAACCCGCCCCTACAGGTTTTATCAGTAGCAAGATTTACGCAAATAGACTTTTGAACTACTTGGGTAGGGGCGCATGGCCATGCGCCCTTGGTATATGTAGCATTCATGGGTAAGTTCTGAGTAGCTTTATTGCTGCTACGCTGTACTAGTAACGCAAGCACATCCTGATAAAGAAATAAAAACTTAAGCCTCTTGAGCGTATGTTCCGGAGGATTATATTATTCACACGTCAGGAGAAGACAAAAATGCAGAAATATATTTGTACGGTTTGTAGCTATGTTTATGACCCAGAACAAGGCGATCCAGATAATGACATTTCGCCAGGAACCTTGTTTGAAGATTTGCCCGATGAATGGATTTGTCCGGTGTGCGGTGCTACAAAGGAAGAATTTGAAGCTGAGTAATTTCTTCTCTTTCTGGAAAAAGAGAGATTAATTCGACGTATGTAGGTACATTATTAATAGTTGTTTTTATCAATTTCGGTCTTGAACCGTTTAAATGTTGTGGTCATTGGCGGAGGTGCCGCCGGTTTTTTTGGGGCAATTACCTGTGCCGCTACCCATTCTCATGCTCAAGTCACGTTAATAGAAGCCAGTCGTCAACCTTTGTCTAAGGTGCGGATATCGGGGGGAGGACGTTGTAATGTCACCCATGCTTGCTTTGACCCTGCACTTTTAGTCCAAAATTATCCTAGAGGAAGTAAAGCTTTACGAGGGGCGTTTACACGCTTTCAACCCAAGAATACTGTAGCTTGGTTTGAGGCGCACGGCGTTCAGCTCAAAACAGAGTCCGATGGACGGATGTTTCCTGTAACCGATAGTTCGGAAACTATTATTGATTGCTTAATGAATGTAGCGGAGAATACGGAAGTGAAGCTTCGCACAGGTATCGGGGTGAAGTCTATTCGGCGGTACTCGCCTCACGCTCAAGATTTTTCCCAATCTCTTCTAGATTCAGGTGAAACGATAGACGCAAACGTTGAGAATATTCCTGTTGGAACTAGAGATAAGAGCGTACCTGAAGAATTTGAGATTAAGTTGAAAAATGGTGAGATAATCAGGTGCGATCGCATACTGCTGGCGACGGGTAGCAATCCTCAAGGTTATGCCATCGCCAAGGCATTTGGCCATACAGTTGTATCTCCAGTTCCTTCTCTATTTACCTTTAATATTCCTGACTCTCGCTTACAAGATTTAGCGGGGGTGAGTGTGAATGAGGTTAGTTTGCGATTACCTGAAGCGGGTAAAACGCTCAAAGAGCAAACTGGCTCTTTACTAATTACGCATTGGGGATTGAGTGGGCCTGCTGTTCTCAAGCTTTCCGCTTGGGGAGCTCGATTTTTACATGAACATCGTTATAAAACTCCGTTACTGATTAATTGGTTGCCCCAATATAATCAAGATTATTTGCGCGAGTTACTGCTTAAGGTTAAATCTCAATTACCTCGACGCCGCATCATCAATAGTTGTCCGGTTCCTGTACCTAAACGTTTATGGGCGAGTTTGGTAATTACTGCTGGCATCAGTGCTGAAGAACGTTGGGCAGAAGTTTCTAAAAAAGCCTTAAATCAGCTTGTTCAAGAATTGAATCAGGGAGAATATTTGATTCAAGGAAAAGGGGTTTTTAAGGAAGAATTTGTAACTTGTGGTGGGGTGAATTTAAAAGAAGTAGATTTTAAGATGATGGAAAGTCGGATTATTCCAGGGCTTTACTTTGCGGGAGAAGTTTTGGATATTGATGGTGTGACCGGTGGATTTAATTTTCAAAGTGCTTGGACAACTGGTTGGTTAGCCGGTCAAGCGATGGGAAATATTGTTGAAAGTTAATTCATTGTGTCACCCAAGCCCCTAGTTTGTAGTAAGCGATTCAGCGCTCTTATCGCAACAACGAACCCATCAAAACTAATGCGATAGCTCAATAAGTTCGTTTGAGACTTAATTTTAGGACTTATGCAGGAGTGCTACATCTAGCCATATACACCAAGTAGTAAGGCGCACGGGGAGAGCGCCCCTACCCTATGTGGCATTCTTGCATAAGTCTTAATTTGTTTGAGAAATAAAAAAGACTGCCTGTATACTCTTGACAAGAGTTGGGCTATAGATTCCCATGAAACCTTTTTCCAAAGGCATTTCTTCACTTTTGACTTACATCCTTTTGGCTGGAATTGTTGCACCCAACTCGGTATGGGGACAATCGATTCAATCTGCGCCTGATGGTACAGGTACTCTCGTCTCGCCTGAAGGCAACCAAGTTAATATTTCAGGCGGTATGCTGTCTGGAGATGGAGCAAATCTATTCCATAGTTTCCAGCAATTTGGATTAAATTCTGGTCAAATTGCCAATTTTCTTTCCCATCCTCAAATTCAGAATATTTTAGGGCGGGTGGTTGGAGGCGAACCTTCAATTATTAATGGACTAATTCAAGTCACAGGTGGCAACTCTAACTTATATTTGATGAATCCGGCCGGGATTATTTTTGGCAACAATGCTAATCTTAATGTCCCGGCTGCGTTTACAGCGACTACAGCAACAGGTATTGGTTTTGGTGACAACTATTGGTTTAATGCGGTTGGTGAAAACGACTACCCAAACTTAATCGGAACTCCGAATCTGTTGGCTTTTGATAATGCACAAGTTGGTGTAATTGTCAATGCTGGTAACTTGGCAGTGGGAGAAGGTCAAAAATTAACATTACTGGGTGGCAGTGTCATTAATACTGGGCAATTGCAAGCACCATCGGGGACTATTACTATTGCTGCGGTGCCAGGTGAGAATCTAGTTAGGATTAGTCAAACCGGACGCTTATTGAGTTTAGAACTAGAGCTCCCTGGTACTGTTGAGGGGCAGCAATTGGCGATCGCACCTCAAGATTTACCCGCTTTATTAACAGGTACGGGTGGCAGTGTAGAGACTGGGTTAAGGGTTTCTAATGAGGGTACGGTGCAACTGAGTAATTCTGGGGTAACGATTCCTCATGAGGTGGGAACTACGATTGTATCCGGTACTCTCGATGTTTCACCCCCCCAACCCCCCACCCCCCTAATCCCCCCTTATCAAGGGGGGACGTTGGAAACGAGGGGGGAGCAAGAGAGGGTTGGTGGGAATGTGTTTGTATTGGGTGAGAAAGTAGGTTTATTCGGTGCCAATATCAACGCTTCTGGAACTCATGGCGGTGGCACAGTTTTAATCGGTGGGGATTTTCAGGGAGGGGGAACAGTCCCGAATGCCTCACGGACTTTTGTTAGTAGCGATTCGACGATTGATGTTTCGGCCCTACTTCAGGGTGATGGGGGACGTGCGATCGCATGGAGTGATGAAGCAACCCGTTTCTATGGAACTATTACAGCACGGGGAGGAGTATTCGGGGGTAATGGCGGTTTTGCAGAAGTATCGGGGAAGCAGTTTCTGGATTTTGCAGGTTTAGCTGATTTATCTGCTGCTCAAGGACAACTGGGTACTTTACTTTTAGACCCTACTAATATCACGGTTATAGCAGGAGGGAATAATCCACCTGAGTTGGCAGCAAATGACCAATTTGCCGATCCAGGGATAAACAATACTATCAACAACGGCACGATTAATGCGGCAACGGCTAATGTAACGCTGCAAGCCACCAATGATATTACCTTTGATGCACCCGTCAATATTACCGCCAATGGTGTGGGACTGACTGCTGAGGCAGGCAATGATATTAGGGTTAATGCCAATATCACTACGAATGGGGGTAATGTTACGTTCACGGCGGATGCTGATAACAGTGGAGTTGGTTCTCTTAGTGTTACCAATGCGGCGATTAATACCAATGGTGGCAATGTCGTAGGAACTGGTATGGGAAATAACACTATTGCCGAAAGCGATGGTGTACTTATTGACAACGGGACGATTAACGCCGGAGGAGGCGATATTGAGCTGACGGGGACGGGACGAGCAGGCGATCAGTTTGCTCGTGGGATTGAGCTAACGAATGACAGTGTGGTGGAAACCAATGGGATAGGGACGATTACCCTGATCGGCATAGGCGGAAATGGGACGGGCAGGCTAAACGAAGGAATCACGATGGATTCGAGTGAAGTCAGAACCGTTCAGGGAAATATCAATCTGATAGGTACAGGTGACGCTGGGACAAGAGGTTCTCACGGCATATTAATGAGAAATGGGAGCTTAGTGCAATCGACTGGGGGGGGATCGATTGACATGACAGGCATTAGCAATGCCAATAGCACCAATCACGATGGGATTACGATTATTCGAGGCAGTGGCGTGGAAACCAACGGGACAGGGACTATCACCATGACCGGGATTGGTGGGTACGGAACAGATAATGAAGGTATCGTTATTATACTTCCCGGCACCAGAGTGACTTCAGAAAATGGAGATATTGTCCTCAGAGGAACTAGCAGGGGAAGTGAAAGCCCTGCGATTTTGATTGGCCGGAATGGTGACGGTGTAGTGCAAACAACGGGTACAGGAAACATTATCCTCGAAGGCATTGTTGAGGGGAGTAACAACAACAGCGAGGGCATTTTCTTTGGCAATGGTGGCGCACTCACCACAACCGGAAGTGGAAACATCAGTCTCAGTGCCAACCAAAACATTATCACTGGCAATATCCTCACCTCTGGTGGAGCGATCGCCATCACCAGCAACAATGGAAATATCAATACCACTGCTGGACTCCTGAGTTCAGATTCTCAAACGGGTGATGGCGGTGCAATTACTCTCTCTGCTCCTAATGGCAACATCACCACAGACATCCTCAGTTCATTAGGGAATAATGCAGGGGGTGGTATCTCATTGAATACAGGAGGTAATATCACCACAAATGCGATCGTCTCCAGTGGGGGCAATGGAGATGGTGGCATCATCAATATCAATAGCGGTGGCGAAATTAATATCAATAACGACAACAGCCTCCTTAGCGCCAGTGGGTTAAGTTCCGGTTCCTTAAATGGCAATGGTGGCGAGATTATTCTCAATGCAGCCAACGATATTACTGTAGGTTCCCGTCCGATTTTCTCCAGTTCATCGATCCGCAATGGGGGTAATATCACACTCAATTCTGCCAATGGCAATATCCAAGTCGCTGGCATTCAAGCCGAAGGGGGTGCAGGTGGCAGGGGTGGAAATGTTGATATTACTACAACCCAATTTTTCCGTGCCATCGACTCGTTCCCCAATTTGGATGGAACCAATGCCAGCATTGCCACCGGTGGAGTGACAGGGGGAGGGTCAATCATTATCCGTCATGGAGGACAGGGAATTACCCCCTTTATTGTGGGCGATGCCACGACAAACGGCACAGCAGGCGCGATGACTACCGGAAATTTCCTGCCGATACAAACCATCTCTCCCACTCAAGCCTTTCTCAACACCCATACTCAAGAGAGGATTCAAATTATATCTGTTCCTGGACAAACTTTACCCCCTCCTCCCACACTGCCAATCGGTTCCAACAGACCCGATACAATCCCTCAAAACACCCTTGCTAATTTAGTTGGGGATATTGTCGGCGCGGACACAGCAATCAACCCAGATCCATTCGGTGACACTTCCGGTTATCAGTGGACACTGGAGGAAGGAAGTCTAGACACGGGTTTAATTAACTTGCAAAACCTGCTAGCACAGGGGAATTTGAATGCCGCCGTCTCCCAAATTGACGAAGTTTTTGAGGAAGAATATGAGGAATATTTAGGGGAAGAATTGCCGAATGAAACCGTCACGATGGAAGGGATTAGAACGGTTTTGAAGACAATTAGCAACGAAACTCGCACTCAACCGGCGATCGTCTACGCTCTCTCCATGCCAAAACAATTGGAACTAGTATTAGTATTACCCGACGGTTCCCCGATTCGCAAAGTAGTGCCTGAAGCTAATGCCGAGGCTCTAAAAGAAGCCTTAAACGAGTACCGCCGCACTATCACCAATGCCACAACTAGTACTCGCCAATACCTACCCCCAGCCCAAAAACTCTATCAATGGTTGATTGCCCCTATTGAACCTCACTTAGAAGCATTAGGCATCGATACGCTAATTTTTTGCATGGATGCAGGGTTGCGTGTAATTCCCATGGCCGCCTTGCATGACGGTCAACAATTTTTGATTGAAAAATATAGTTTGGGGACTATCCCCAGTATCAGCCTCACCAATAGCCGCTATCAATCTGTGCAAGAGGCTGAAGTTTTGGGGCTGGGTGCTTCCACATTTGAGCAACAGTCACCCTTGCCAGCAGTACCAGTAGAGTTGGAGATAGTGACACAGAAGTTAGGGTCGGGGAAATCGTTCCTCAACGAAGAATTCACGCTGAATAATCTTAAATCCCAGCGTCAGCCATTTGGAATTATCCACCTAGCCACTCACGCTGACTTCCAACCAGGAGATGCCAGTAACTCCTACATTCAACTATGGGACAGTCAACTCAAAATCAATCAACTGCGGCAGATGGGTTGGCATGAACCCCCTCAAGTTGAGTTATTAGTCTTAAGCGCTTGTCGAACCGCCGTGGGAGATATCGATGTAGAGTTGGGTTTTGGCGGGTTAGCGGTGCAGGCAGGTGTTAAATCGGCTTTAGCGAGTTTGTGGTATGTCAGTGATGGCGGTACTTTGGCACTGATGAGTAAGTTCTATCAGCAGTTGAATCAACCGGATATCACGATTAAAGCGGAGGCACTGCGGCAAGCTCAAATTGCTATGCTGCGCGGAGAGTTACGGGTGGAGGAAGGAAATTTGCGAGGATTTGGCAATCGGGGTTCTATTTCTTTGCCTGATGAATTGCCGAAGTATAAAGATTTCTCCCATCCTTATTATTGGGCTGCTTTTAAGATGATTGGTAGTCCTTGGTGAGAAGTAATCATTTGGGTCTTTAGGGAATTATTTACTCGGGAAGTGTAGTTACTGTATAAACCCAATGAACTCACTCTTGTACAGCGTAGGGTTTTATTTGAGTTTTTTGTAATGAGTATCTCCTAAAGTTGAGTAGCACTAATTTCAAAATGATAACCAGTAATCATGAACGGGTTGGTAAATCTTTAACTCTTCTCAGTCAGGGACTTTATCCTTACGTTGAGCAGAAAATGAGGGCAATCTACGGAAATGGTTGGTTAGCACAAGCTAAGTCCTGTTTGCCTCAAGATTCTACACTTAAGCGCACGGTAGAAGAAGCATTACAGGAAGATGTTTCTGCCTTGCTCACAGTCATTACAAGGCGATGGGAGAAAGCATTCAAGCCCCATCTGTCGTACACTGAACGTGCTTTTACCAGTGAACTTATCGATGTTCGTAACCAATGGGCGCACGGAGTTCGCCTCTCAACTGAGGACACTTATCGTGCTTTAGATAGTATGACTCGCCTGTTAAGTGCTATTGGTGCTAGTGAGGAAAAAGGGGTAGAAAAGCACAGGCAAGAAGTTCTGCGACTCTTATTACAAGAACAATCTCGCCAAGAGACACGCAAAAGCCCAACTTCTACGGAAGAATCCCGTATTAGAGAACATTTACATGAACTCCTCGATAAAATTCCCTTTCAAGATGCTTTACTCCTGTATCGTGCTCTAACTCATCGTTCTTATATTTTTGAAAACCCCACACAAACTCAAGGAGATAATGAACAACTGGAGTTCTTAGGAGACTCTATATTGGAGTTTTTAGCAGGAGACTATCTCTACAAGCAATTTCCAGGTCGAAAGGAGGGAGAACTAACCCAGCGCCGCTCTAACTTAGTCGATAATACACAACTAGCAAAATTTTCTACTGAGTTAAATTTAGGTCAGTGGATACGGTTAGGTAAAGGAGAAGAGATGCAAGGAGGCCGCACCAAACCCTCATTGTTGAGCAATACATTTGAGGCAATTATTGGTACATACTACCTGGATTCTGGCATTGAAGCTGTGCGCGAACTAGTAGAGCCTCTTTTTGGTTTAGTGGTAGAAGATACTCTTACCCCAGATGCCACTCCTGAGAATTTAAATGATGTAAAAAATCGGTTTCAGCATTGGGCGCAGACTAATCACCAACAAATTCCTCAGTATCTTACTACCGATGAATCTGGAGAAGACCATGCCAAGATATTTACTGTTGAAGTAAGAGTCAATGGCACTGTGTATGGAGAGGGTACAGGTAATAAGAAGAAAGAAGCTGAAAAACAGGCAGCAGCCGATGCCTTAAAAAGATTAGACTTGCTCTAACTAACAAAGGTAGAGCAAAATTCTCTATCTTCCCTTAAATTTCCTCCCTCACCCAATTACGAAATACCCTCAATATATGAGCGCAACCAATCTGCTTACTTTGCTCAAGAAATTGAGGGACTTTTTCACATAAGGCAAAATTTGGAAACACCAAACTCACCTCAGAATCAACATATTTCCCCTCTTGCAACACATTAATTTGCAATCGCTTTCCGTTATATCTCCATAATTCTGGTACACCCAAAAGCTGATAATTATCAAACAGAGTGCCAGAGGTAATATCAATTTCAATCGCTAAATCTGGAGGTGGGTCAATAGTTAAATCTATTCGCTCTTTTCCCCGAATAGCTTGGCAATGTTTGATATAAAATGATTCATCTGGCTCTACTCCCTGCTGCATTTGCTTATTTTTCAAGGTAGTAGAACCTGAAGGTTCGTAGTCTAAATCTAGTTCATCCAGTAATATTTTTACAAAATCCCCAATCAGAATTTTAGAGTTTTCATGGCTAAATAGGGGAGTCATAATTTCTAACGTACCATTGCTATAAGAGAGCCGTGCCGCCCGATGCTCTCCTAATTCTTCTAAAATTTGTTCAAACTCTTGCCAAGTTACATTTTTAATTAACAAGCGATCGCCCGAAGGTACACTCAATTGTCTCAATTCCAACAACATAGCCCAATCCTGCTATCATTGATGCTCCAAATTTTAGGGTGCGCCAATACCAATTTCATTCAAAAGTGCTACGCTTCTACCCCCCTAGCCCCCCTTAGTAAGGGGGGAACAAGAAAAGGCTGGTTAGTAGGCATTTAGGAAATTGATATTACTCCTAAGTAACGCACCCCGTGAACTCCAAAAGTAAGCTTTAATGCTGAATTTGCCCACTTTTAGCCAATACTCGCGCACTCACACCCAAAACGCGCAACAGTCCCTCCGAATCGGCATGATTATAACTACCAATTCCTTCCATTGAGGCATTTTCTTCGGAATAGAGAGAATGAGGCGTATTAGTGGCCGAAACAAAGGAAATATGCCCTTTATAAAGAGAAACTTTAATCGTTCCTGTTGCTAATTCTGCCGTGGGTTTAATCGCTTGAAGTGCCATCTGAGTGGCTAAGTCAAACCAATACCCTTGATAAATTTGCTTGGCAATTAATAAGGAAAGTTGGTCATAAAATTCACGCGCCCGACGATCCAAAATTAATTGCAGCAAAAATGCATAGCAAGTTCCTAGCAATTCTACACCAGGGCTTTCATAAACCCCCCGTGACTTAATCCCCACAAAACGATTCTCAACTAAATGAGTTCCAATCCCAATACCATACCGCCCACCGATTGCATTCGCTTGAACAAATGCCTCAACTAAATCCACGGAATTACCATTAATTGAAACAGGGCGACCTTTCTCAAAATCTACAGTAAATTCCTCAGCTTGGTCAGGCGCATCGGCAGGATAGCAACCCATAATCGGCGTGACAAAATGAGCGGGAGTCGTCAACTCTTCCAGGAGTCCTGATTCGTGAGTTAAACCCAATAAATTGGCATCCGTAGAATAAGGTTTATCTTTGGTTGCTGCCACAGACAATCCCTTTTCTTGGCAGAAATCAATCATTTCGCTACGGCCAGGAAAACGGGCTAAAAATTCTTCATCTCGCCAAGGCGCATACACCTCAAATTCTGGGGCTAGCATATTCGTAATTAGTTGAAACCGAACTTGGTCATTTCCCCGTCCTGTGGCACCATGACTAAAAATCATTAAATCCCGTTCTTTCATCGCTTGAATCATGGCTTCTGTCAGCACACATCGGGCAATACCTGTGGTATTCCAGTAGCGCCCTTCATAACAAGCTTGAGATTGAATGATACTCACACCCACTTGGGCGATCGCTTCTCGTACAGGTAATAATACAAAATCCTCAGCCCCGGCCTTCAACATCCGTTGACGAATCGCTTCCGTATCATCTTCATCCGGTTGCCCCAAATCAGCCGTAAAACACACCACCCGGACACCCATATCGGTTAGCCAACGAGTAATGGTACAGCTATCGAGTCCACCTGAACCCGCAAATGCAATTGTTTTTCCTTTCAAATCTTGGGCTTTCATTTGAGTTTGTCCTCTCGAGTAGTAGGGTGTATTAGGTACTCTTTCGCTTGTATGTTTCTGTCAATTAATAATTATGGAATGACTTAAACAACTATTTATTAGGGCAAGAAAGGCTTGTGTATTGCCTGAAATTATGCATAAACCAGTCCATCCCACCCGAGTATGTTAAGACAACTATTTCGATGCGACCCATTTTTCACCCTGAAAAACGACAAAAAAGATATTGTATCCGGTTCAGCGTGGATTGATTGGATCAAAACCAACAAATTACTAACGATTGCCCCTAGTTTGAAAATAGGAGTCAGGAGTCAGGAGTCAGGAGTCAGGAGGCAGGAGTCAGGAGTTAGGAGGCAGGAGTCAGGAGTTAGGAGTCAGGAATTTGTGCCTGTCTTTCTTCTCCCCCGCCCCCCCGCCCCCCCCCCCCCCCCCCCCCCCCCCAAACCCACTCTTGTGAACGGTCAAAATTACGCCTAGCATATAACCCTTGTGGGTAGATATAAGGATTGACTGTGGCTCGTAAACGCTTAATTATCGAAATGGGTATGGGAGTAGACCAACATGGGCAGGAACCAACCGTCGCTGCTGCTCGCGCTGTACGGAATGCGATCGCCCACAATGCCTTACCAGGTGTTTGGGAAGTTGCGGGATTAAATGACCCTAATGAGATGATTGTGGAGGTACAAGTGGCCGTCCCCTACCCAGAACAGGTGCGAGAAGCAGAAGTCTTAGCGGTTCTGCCTTTTGGACAGAAAACTCTCACCGTTGAATCGGGGGGAATGGTAGTTGAAGGCCGGGCGATCGCCTCTCTTAATGATAAAAATGATGAAATGCTCATCGCCGTTGCTGCCGTAACGGTTCTAGTGGAAACGGATAAGCCCAGCTAAGTGTAGTGAATCGTCCTGCCTAAAAATCAGATTTTATCCCGCGTTGTATCCATTTATGGAGCAGACAAGCAATGCTGAGTCAATCAAACCATCCAATAAAAACGAACAGACTCCAGAAATTAAGTGCCGTAAGCGCAATGGTAGTAAGTATCTTAAGTAGCACTTCGGTCTTAGCCCAAAGCGATGCGCCTGTAATGCGCCGCACCTTTACTCCAGACAACCCCAACACTTATCTTAACCCCCTGACTCTTCCCATAAACGATAGTGTCGCGCCTACCATTCCTGCTCCCGTCCCCTTAGTGGCTCCCGAACCTACAGCGACTCCAACATCTGTGGCTCCCCTCATGTCTGCACCGACTGCTTCATCCACGCCTACAATGCTTGCCCCGGCGGCCTCTGTGATTCCCACAACCCTTGCACCATCCTCCACTGTGGCTCCCACAACCTCTGCACCCACGCCCACACTCACTCCCATAACGACTGACCCTTCAATTTTCAATATCCCGGCTCCCTCATTCATTAATAATTCTGATTCGTTCTCGTCTAGCCCTGAAACCCTCAATACTCCCAGCTCGACCAATGTTATAAATTTAGGGAATCAATAAGTCATGAATCATAACCCAGTTGATTTTAGATACTAAATATAAGGATAGGCAAACAATCCTTTATCCAAAATCTAAAATTCATTGACCAAAATAACATTGCTCCAAGAGGATTTTATTGATGGGATTAATTATTGCCACAGTTAATATGAAAGGCGGTGTGGGAAAGACAACCCTCACCGTTAACTTGGCTACCTGCTTGGCAAAAAATCATGGAAAGCGCGTTTTAGTGGTCGATTTAGATTCTCAAATTAGCGCTACATTGAGCTTAATGCAACCTCAAGAGTTTGCAAAAGTTAGACGCGAAAAACGCACTTTAGGGCAGCTTATATATAAGGAAATTAAACCCAATAGTCGAGTTAAAAGAACTGCTGTAGATATTGTTATATCTGATGTTTGTCAAGTTCCGTCCTTAAATTTATTGCCTGGAGATATTGATTTATATGATGAATATTTAGTCTCCGAACTCCTGCATAAAAAAGCCATGCATGGAGATAAAAGTGATTTTAGTGACGTTTGGAATGGCTTTGAAGAAAATTTAGTTAAAGGGATTTTATCCCCAGTTGTTCAGGACTATGACTTTATTATTTTAGATTGCGCTCCGGGCTACAATCTTTTAACACGAAGCGGAATCGTAGCCAGTGATTTTTATGTAATGCCTGCTCGGCCTGAACCTTTATCAATTGTGGGGATTAAACTTTTAGAGGGACGGATTGCCAAACTGAAAGATAGTTATGGCGAGGGTAGCGGTTTCAATGCCCAATTATTAGGTGTTGTGTTTATTTTATCTGGTGGTGGTTTATTCGATCGCTATTACAAACAAGTGATGCAGCGAGTTACGGCAGATTTCGATCCCGCTCAACTGTTTGAAAACCGCATTCCAATGGATGTTAATGTCGCTAAAGCGGTGGATAGTTTTATGCCGGCGGTGCTTGCCACACCTAGTTCAGGGGGTTCTAAAGCGTTCGCTAAATTGGCAGAGGAATTCTTACAAAAGGTAGACGTTGCTAAGAGTGCAAACTCAACAACACCTAATGAAGAAAAAATGCAATATTTAACTAATTTTGAGTAACGTTTGGGTCATTGTCAGGGTATGATATCAAGTCCGTGTGAATACCGAGATTATTGTAGGGGCTCATTTTAGAATCAACTTTGGGTAGTACCGATAACTTGGCATCAAAACCCGCCCTTACAGGTTATATGACATTTAACCGAATGGCACTGAAATACATAGGTTCGTAGTCGGCACTTTAGTGCCAAAAGCGCTCAAGCGCTTACTACAAACCTTGAAATCAGTGCTATTCTCCTTAAAACTGTCCCTCTAAAGCAGGCACACAACGCTCACATAAAGCTGGATGTTCCGAGGATTCACCCACATGAGTGGAGTAATTCCAACAGCGATCGCATTTCTCCCCATCTGCTTTCACCACACCCACTGAGACTTTCTCCGTCTCACTCTTATACTCCGCTTGTTGAATTGCTTCGGGTGAATCTAAAACCTCCACCTGAGACGCTAAAAATAGATAGCGCAACTCATCCACACGATTACCACTGAGGCTGTCTTGAGGATTGAGCGCCTCTAACCGTTTTTGCAACTCGGCATCGGAAACACAAAGCAATACCTTAGCATCCAGAGAAGCCCCAATCATTTTCTCAGCTCGGGCTTGCTCCATCACCTTATTGACTTCATTGCGAATATTCCGCAATGTTGCCCAAGATGCAGCCAATTCTGGCTTTTTCCATTCCTCCTCTAACTTCACCCAACCCGACTCAAAGACTGACTGGTAGGGCGTTTTGTAGGGTAAGTACTGCCAGATATCCTCAGCCGTATGGGACAATACTGGTGCGATCGCCCGTGCCAAATTCTCCAGTGCTACCCGTAGCACCGTCTGACAACTGCGGCGACGGGGAGAGTCAAGCGCACTGATATAAAGCCGATCTTTGGCAATATCTAAATAGAAGTTGGACAAATCAACCACACAGAAATTTTGGATGGTTTGGAAGAAACGGAAGAACTGATAATTCTCAAACGCCTCAGTAACTTCCCCAAACACTTCCGTCATCCGGTGCAGCATATAGCGGTCTAATTCCGGCAACTCCTCATAAGGCACCGTATGTTTTTCTGGGTCAAAATCATGCAAATTGCCCAATAAGAAACGGGCGGTATTACGAATCTTACCCCGTACATCTCCTAACTGCTTGAGGATAGTGGTACTCAGAGGAATATCGGCCGAGTAATCCACCGATGACACCCACAGGCGCAACACATCAGCCCCATAAGGCGGCAATGTTACCTTCTGTTTTTTCCCTTTTTTCTGGAGTTCGACTGTACCCCCATTAATCACTTCCATCGGGTCAAATCCATTGCCGAGGGATTTACTCATCTTGCGCCCTTCTTCATCTACGGTAAAGCCGTGAGTTAAAACGGTTTTGTAAGGCGCATGACCGTTATTAGCAACACTGGTGAGTAAACTGGACTGAAACCAACCCCGATGTTGGTCTGACCCTTCTAGATAAATATCGGCTGGATAGCGTAGTTCGTCGCGTTGTTCGAGCACAGCCGCCCAAGAGGAACCCGAGTCAAACCAGACATCCATCGTATCGGTGCCTTTGCGGTAAGACTTACCATTATTGCGGTATTGTTCCGGTAATAATTCTTCCACCGACAGTTCCCACCAAGCATCTGAGCCTTTTTGGGCGATAATGCCTTGGACATGGGCGATCGTTTCTTCGTTTAACAGAGGTTCGTTCGTTTGTTCGTCGTAGAACACCGGAATGGGCACGCCCCAAGCCCGTTGGCGGGAAATACACCAATCGGAACGTTCTGAAACCATTGCTGTGATGCGATTTTCCCCTTGGGGGGGCACCCAGTTGACCGATGCGATCGCCTGCAGGGCTTCTTCTCGAAATCCATCTACCGATGCAAACCACTGTTCCGTTGCCCGGAAGATGGTGGGCTTTTTGGTACGCCAGTCATAAGGATACTTGTGGACGTAAGGCTCCTCCTTCAGCAATGCCCCTGCTTCTATTAAGGCTTGAATAATCGCCTCATTGGCATCTTTAAGTACATTCAACCCTGCAAATTTTCCGGCTTCTTCGGTAAAGTTACCCTTATCATCCACCGGCGCAAGAATCGGTAAACCATAGCGTTGGCCCACGATATAGTCTTCTTGCCCATGGCCTGGGGCTGTGTGTACCAATCCTGTACCCGATTCGGTAGTAACGTAATCTCCACCAATCACTACTGGACTTTCCCGATCAAATAAGGGGTGCTTGTAGGTACAATGTTCTAGCTGCCGTCCTGGCATGGTGGCTTTCACCGTCAGGGGTGTTCCAAACTTCTCGGATAATCGTTCCACCAAATCCGCCGCCACAATCAGGTATTTGGCTGGGGTTTCTGTTCCCACTTGCACAACGGCATAGTTGAGGTCGGGATTGAGCGCAACAGCCAGGTTTCCCGGCAATGTCCACGGGGTTGTCGTCCAGATAGCAACACCTAAGTTCGGCAGAAATGGTTCTAATACCTCTTTCACCGCCTCGGCAGGTTTCGTCATCTTAAACGCAGCATAGAGACTGCGCGAGGTATGGCCTTCTGGATACTCTAACTCCGCCTCAGCTAGAGCGGTTTGCGAACTTGGGCTCCAGTGAACGGGCTTCAATCCTCGATAGATGTATCCTTTGAGTACCATCTGCCCAAAGACACCAATTTGAGCGGCTTCATATTCCGGTGTCAATGTCAGGTAAGGATGCTCCCAATTGCCCCAGACGCCATAGCGTTTAAACCCTTGGCGTTGAGCATCGACCGCTTGCAGGGCAAAGTCCCGAGCCTTATGGCGCAAGGTGAGTGGTGTTAGGTTTTGCCGCTCACTGGACTTCATATTTTGCAAAACTTTCAGCTCAATCGGCAAGCCGTGGCAGTCCCAACCGGGAACATAGCGCACTTTTCGCCCTTGAAGGAGTTGGAATTTATTGATAATGTCTTTGAGGATTTTATTGAGGGCATGACCCATGTGCAAGGAGCCATTGGCGTAGGGCGGCCCGTCATGCAAAATGAAAATCTCGCCTGGGTTATTTTGTGACAGTTGCTCGTAAATTTTGTGGTCTTCCCAAAACTTTTGCAGTTCGGGTTCGCGCTTGATCGCATTTGCCCGCATATCAAATTTGGTCTTGGGCAAATTGACGGTATCTTTATAAGCTTTGGCTACTGTCACTGTTTAAGGATGAGTAGAGGTGGACGAGTTTTCTGTTGAGAGTTTGCACCCTTTTTTCTAAGGACGACCGGATTCAAGAAACGCACAGGAATACATTCCAGGTACGCCCAAGTTTGAGTGTAAAGGATGGTCTTATTCCATTATCAGCGAGAAGTTCTGGGAACTTCAACTAGGTTGGGGGGGGTGATCTGGGTCAATGGGTATCCCTTCTGTGGCTATCTCCGCTTGTTCTGGAGGATTTTGCCGCATTTGGGGGTCGCCTGCGCCTGGGGGTTCAGCCGGAGGTGCCAATTCCGCATCGGGGGCAATCTCTTCGATGGGCGTTTTTGGGCGATCGCTCTTGTCCTCAGTTTGAGCGTCTGCTATCTGTTCGGGTGTGGGCGGTGTGGGGGGAATCGCTTCCTCCTCTGAGGTTTCCGGAACCGACGTTTCCTCGGCTGTTTCCTCCACTGCGGGGGGGCGGTTGTCGATAATCGTTACGTCTGGAGTTCTATACTCCGTTGCTTCAGTTTCAGTTGTATCAAGAGTTTCAGCCTCTACTGAGGTTGATGCTTCTGAGGAAACTGGCTGGGGTACTGTAGGTGCTTCGGTTGATGCTTCTGAGGAAATTGGTTGTGGTACTGTGGCTGTTTCAGTTGATTCCTCTGGAGGAGTTTGCGGTGGTACTGTAGCTGTTTCGGTTGTAGTTGTAGGTGTTGATGAGCTTCCCTTTACAGGTTGCGGTTTCTTGAACACATTAGTTACCGATTGCAGTAACTTTTGCCCCAATCCGGCAATTGAGAAACCTTTTAGTTTTTGCTCCATATCGGGAGAAATCTTGGTTTTATCCTCAGGGAATGCTAACTTTTGTCTCAAGCTTAGAGTTTGCCAACCAAACCATCCGATGAGTGCTACGCTTGCCATTTGTCCCAGCAAGACGCCACCTGTGATGCGTCCCGCACACACCCATAAAACTAGGGCGTAGAAAAATCCGGCTATGCTCCAGTAAAAATCCTCTTTACGATGAACTTCTGGAAAAAAGAAGGCTGCCATGTAAAGGGCGAAAGTCCCCAAACCGACGAGCAACGCCAGGATGTATGCCAGCATTTTGTGGTTACTCCTTAGTGTGTGTCTCTCATTTTGGCGCGAAACCGTTCATTTACATACAACGATCTGCGAAATTAAGGGTCGAAGATCTAATCATTTTGCCAAATCCGGGCGGTTATGCTAAACTTTCATCTTAAACCCATTTAACAATACAAAAGTTTCGCCCATAATACGGTAAACTTTTAATTTAATCTATATCTTTTCGGGACTCCTCCGGCGATCGCGGTACTCTGAAGGTTATGGCAACCGTACTACTCAGAGTTCCGGAGTTATTTTTATGACACAACCAAGTTTTGGTCTGATTGGACTCGCCGTTATGGGGGAGAACCTAGCGCTGAATGTGGAGCGCAACGGCTTTCCAGTCAGTGTTTACAACCGCACCGCAGCCGTAACCGAAAAATTTATGGAAACGCGGGCAAAAGGTAAGAACTTCACTGCTACCTATTCTATTGAAGAATTTGTCAAATCGTTGGCTCGTCCCCGTAAGATTTTGATCATGGTCAAAGCGGGAGCCCCGGTGGATGCAGTGATTACGCAGCTCAAACCCTTCCTAGAGCAGGGAGACATGATCATTGACGGGGGTAATTCCTTCTTTGAAGACACAGAGCGACGTACCAAAGACTTAGAGGCGGCTGGACTGGGATTTGTCGGCATGGGCGTCAGCGGTGGTGAAGAAGGAGCGCTCAACGGGCCAAGCTTGATGCCTGGTGGGACACAAGAGGCTTATGCAGAATTACAGCCAATTGTGACGAAGATAGCGGCTCAGGTGGATGACGGGCCTTGTGTCACCTACATTGGTCCGGGTGGTGCGGGTCACTACGTCAAAATGGTACACAACGGGATTGAATATGGCGATATGCAGCTAATTGCAGAAGCCTATGATTTGCTCAAGAATGCTTTGGGGCTTGACCATCAGCAGTTGCACGAAGTTTTTAGTGAGTGGAACACCACCGAGGAACTCAACTCTTTCTTAATTGAAATTACGGCGGATATTTTCAAGTTCATTGACCCCGATACCAATTTACCTTTGGTGGATGTCATTCAAGATGCTGCAGGGCAAAAAGGAACAGGCCGCTGGACGGTGATGAGTTCTTTAGAGTTGGCGGTACCCATTCCGACAATGATTGCAGCGGTTAATGCTCGGATTATGTCTTTCTACAAAGAAGATCGGGTGGCAGCGTCGAAAGAGCTAACGGGTCCTACTGGCAAGTATGAGGGGGATACTAAAGAATTTATCAACAAAATCCGGGATGCCCTCTACTGCTCGAAGATTTGCTCCTACGCTCAAGGGATGGCGCTGTTGAGCAAGGCATCGAATGATTTGAACTATAATCTGGCGTTGAGTGAAATTGCACGGATTTGGAAGGGCGGCTGTATTATTCGAGCTGGGTTCCTCGATAAGATTAAGACTGCTTTCCGGGATAATGAAAATTTGCCCAACCTGTTGTTAGCTCCTGAATTCAAGCAGACCATTTTAGATCGGCAGGATGCTTGGCGGGAGGTACTCATAGTTGCAGCTAAACTGGGTATTCCTGTTCCTGCCTTCAGTGCATCATTGGATTATTTCGATAGCTATCGCAGTGCTCGCCTGCCTCAAAACCTCACTCAAGCGCAGCGCGATTACTTCGGTGCTCACACTTACGAGCGGACTGATAAACCCGGTAGTTTCCACACTGAGTGGACGCAAGTTGACGAACAATCCCTGCAAACTGGCACCACTGATTAATCGACGGGTGCCATTAATAGGTTGAGAGGCGTGAACGGCGCGATCGCACGGGCTGTCTCCCCCCATACCAATTCACTAAAAGCCTACTACAGATGCTTTTCTTTTCCCCCTTTACAAGGGGGGTTAGGGGGGTCAATCTGTAGCGTAGTAAAAGTGAAATGGTATCACCTATTGCCATCGGGCTGTCGGGTCATTCCCTTGGGATGCCCTGGCAGTCATGGTTTTTAGACAAATATTTTATCTCCCGTTAGTATCCGTGAACGGCTGAATTCGGCCAAGAATTGAGAGATTAGTTGAGTTTTGTTTGTGGCTCCTCAAGGTTCTTAAATTAGGTTCATTAATATCCATCTATTACTCAGGAAACAACCGAAGGACTGGGCTTAAGCAGCGATGTTATTCAACATTGTCCAGGTTTTTCACAAATTTTTCACATTATTCCCCTAGGGTCAAAATAGAGTCAGGCAAATTGTGAATTGAGCGTTTTTTTAGGGGTCTAACCTATAATTTCACTACCAAAATTCGGCTGACATTATCAACTTAATCCACTTTGGACATCTACCAAAAGGAGTATAACCTCATCAAGTGCCGAATGTTTCTGATCATCGCTTTCACGCCCTGATCAGTTTCACATTTGATGGTGAGCTATGCCTCTACTAAAAACTTCCTTTTGATTGATAAGGAAAAAAATCGTGAGCAAGTGTTTAGCGACAACCTATGAGACGCACCTAGAGTTAGCCATTGATGTTTTCAAGTCTCAAAACCCAGCACTAGTCATTGCCCTCAAAGAATTTTTGATGGTTTTACCGAGCCCTAAATGTATTGAAGATGTTTTGACGGCTGCCGTCTATCAATTGGCGACAACGGAACCCGAGGCTTGCCGTTGGCTTTTGCGTAATTCATTTTATCTCAAGCCGGAAGTCGATTTGGTAGAGGTGGCAAATAATTTAGCCCTAACCAAGCTGATAGAGCAGGGATTTGTGCCCGATAAGGATTTTAAGCTGGAGTTGGATAGCCGTCTACAGGTGAGCGAACAGGCCAAGGCGAGATTGCTCATTGAAAACTCGGATGGCGATCGCCTGATTCTGGAAGAGATTTTACAACTTCACACCTAAGTCAGATGTCAGATTGAATAAAAGGTGAAGCTGAAAATTACGATTTGTCCACTCCTTAAAATTATCCTTTTTACGTGATTGATTAGCGCCCGTAAATAAAGAACACTCATTAAACAGAGCTATTGTTTTACTAATTCGATTTGTTACGGCTTTCACTTATGCTTCTCAGAAACCACAAAGTTATGTGGTATTTTAGAGTTAGAATAAGTTTTGAAAATTAAAAATAAATAATAGCAATGGGAATTGCTTTTGAGAGAATGCGCCTGAAGTCCCACGCTCAGATTAGGCGCTTAATTGAGTTGCATCAGCAACAAATCCGGCGATTATCTAACACGATTGATAAAAAAAGTACTTGTCAATATAATGCCCATTCAGCTTTCTTGCTGTGCGCTGTAAATCCTACGGGGCCGTGTGAACAGTGTCGGCATTATGAACCTAAGCCTTAGTGCAAGAAGGCAGAAGGCAGAAGGCAGGAGGGAAGAAAGTTTGTTGTACAGCAAGCTTTTTGAACGGGTAAGTATCTATATCTACATACAGGTAAGGGTACGAATTTCTCCGTACCCCTACAATTGCAACAAACTCACCTATTACTCACCTGTAATAGAAAGTTCATCAACCCAAACTCGGGGGCAAACCCCTGATGGCGTGAGTTCGGCGTCTTTTTCCAGATAAATAATCGATTTTAAAAGTTCGCGAAAATCTCCAGCGACGGTAGCTGACTCAATGCTAGTTTTTTCTCCTTTGTTGACGATCCAGCCATCAAACGGTAGAGAAAAAGAACCTTGTAATGATTGTACACCGGCATGCAGTGCCTGTAAATCATCAATGAAAATGACATTTTCCGCCGTTTCCAAACTATAGTCTTGCTCAGCCTCTACGCCTGCAAAAACATGATAAAAGTGGGAACTGACTGTAACTTTCGCCCCAATATTTCCATGTCCGGTGGGGGTTTGATTCATGCGTTTGGCGGTTCCTGCACTGTGGAGGAAATGACTCAAAACACCATTAGTAATTAACTCCACTCGTCGGGTTGGTGTTCCTTCGCCATCAAAGGTTGTCACCGTAACATTATCAGGATGCAATGCATCATCCGCAACACACAATAACGGTGAAGCAATTGGGGTTCCTAGAGAATCGGGTGTGGACAAACTTTGATTGTCAAGAATACTTTGGGCATTAAAAAGATTAGAAAAAGCCCCTAATAAACTCAAGAAAGCATCGGCGGAGAAAACTACACGATACTTACCCGACTTGACTTTTTTGTAATTCAAGTGACTGATAGTTTTTTCTGTAGTTTCTTGGAGGCAATCTTCAATGTCTAGCTTGTCCAATCCCTGACTCATTCTAAATGCGCCAGCACTACGAGGCTTTTTCCCGTCTTCTTCCGTTTTGCTGTAAAGATAGATGGACGCATAAGAACACGATTCTGTTTTCAGGGCATCATTACTGTTGAGATAAAAGCGATCAAAATCTCGTTGAGCGAGGCCATTATACGGTACACCTGTAATAGCAGGATGAGCATTGAGCAGCTTTTGTTCGACTTGCACCAGCGTGTCTATCAATTGCGAGACTGGCACTTGGGCAGTTTTGTTGTTTACGCTCTTTTCTAAGGGAACAGACGCTTCAGGGCTAAAATCTGGAACGTGTTCTTTCACTCCAAAAAAACTGGCTTCATAAGCAGTTTTTAAGGCTAATTCCAATCCTTCTGGATTCACATCCGTGGTACTCGTCACACCAACAGAATTTTTTTCATTCCAGACGCGAACAATCACACTAGAACGATTGGAGGCTTTAACTTGTTTGGGAGTTCCATGATCGACTTGTACACTAGTTTCATCGACAGTGGAACCGTAAATGTCAAATTTTTGGATACCTAGCTTACTGGCGCTATCTTTGGCGTGAGTTGCAATTTCGTCAATTTTTGGCATGGAAGTGCTTCGCTTCAATTCAAAATAGCCATTCAAAATTCAAAAGTTTTGAATTCAAAAATGGTCAACTGTTCAATTTCAAATGTTAAATTTTACCGTCCACCGACAGTAATGGAATCAACTTTGATATGGGGTTGTCCTACAGTTACATAAACGCTGCCACTGATAGAGCCGCAGAAACCAGCCGCTAATCCCAAGTCTTGAGAACACATGGAAATTTTATTCATAATTTCCGTGGCTTCTCCAATCAAAATTGCCCCTTTTAAAGGCTTAGTAATTTTGCCGTTCTCAATCAGGTAAGCCTCATCCACACCAAAGTTAAATTGTCCCGTTGCTCCGACACTTCCTCCACCCATTTTTTTGCAATAAATGCCTTTATCAATGGAGGAAAATAAATCATCAATGGAGTAATCGCCAGGAGCAATGTAAGTATTTCGCATCCGGGAGGCAGCAGCGTAGGTATAATTTTGACGACGGCCACTACCGGTGCGAGGATGTCCTGTTTTTGCAGAACCGGCTCTATCCGCTAAAAAGTTTTTGAGAATGCCATTTTCAATCAGCAAGGTGCGTTGGGCTGGCATTCCTTCATCATCCATATCAATGGTTCCGAAGGCATTTTCTGAGCGTCCTTCATCCCACGCGGTTAAGCTTTCGTGGGCAATTTTTTCTCCTTTTTTATCCGCAAAAGGAGTCGTTTTCCGCTCAATCTGTGTAGTTTCCAAAAGATGTCCGCAGGCTTCGTGGAAGATGACGCCACCGAACCGATTAGCCATGATAATCGGATATGTTCCCGATTCAACGTAGTCGGCATAGAGCATCTTACCCGCAGACTCAGCCACATCTTCTGCTGTAGATTGATAATCCCATGTCCGCAAAAATTCGGGCGCGCTGGTACTACCTGTACGCTGATTAATCGATGAACGATTAGCACCATCGGCGCACAAAAGGCTATACCCTACCGATTGAGTCAGGCGAATGTCACGGGCAAATGTACCATCACTCGCAGCGACTAACACTTCTTGCCAGTCGCGGAAATAGGCGGCACGTCGGGATTGAACGTGATTAGCTTTGAGTTTTAGCTGATGATTGGCATCCAAGAGGACTTCACCCATTTCTTGCATCGAGCTACACTCAGAAATCCATGCGCCTTTACCGTATTGGGTAGCGTAGTCTCGGAGGAGTTCCAGGTTAATTTCTGGTATGTAGGCGTTGGGGGCGGGAAGCTGCAATCCTTGAATCGAGAGCGCTTTTTCTAAAGCCGCTTTCAGGCCGGAAAAGGATAAATCATTGGTACTTACATAGCAGTCGGAAGTGCCGCGAAATACTCTCACCCCCGCACCCGTAGATAGACGGGGAGCAATGCTAGTAATCGCATCGTCTTCGGCAAGACAGCTAATGTAGTTTACCCGCTCCAAGAAAAATTCGACAAAATCAGCCCCCGCCGCACGGCCTAATCCTAAAAGGGTAGCTAGGGGAGCTTCCCAAGTTTCATCGAAGCGATTCAGGGTAGAGGTGTATTGTAGGGTAGGCAGTTCTTTGGTCAGCAGCAGGTGCATATAGAGCCTCTTATTGTGCGATCGCGTTTTTTGCCAATTTACTGATATTTTGCCCTAACTATCAAAGTCGCCCAGAACTTGAGTTCTGGGCTAAGAGCACTATTTCCCTTCACTAGACTAGAGAGAATCTTAGCGATTGGCTAAGAACCCTTAATTCCTAGTTCTAATACCATCTTCCTCAATTCTGGCTACCAACCCTCGTTTTGTTCCCCCCTTTCTAAGGGGGGTTAGGGGGGTATAAAGGTAGCACTATTTAATGAAATTGGTATAAGCGAGGGAGTAGGGTGTGCTAAGTCGGGATTCAGATATCAGCGAAAACTAGTGTTCCTAGTCCACTTTTAGTCTAACAAATCTTAACTATCAAACGGCTGGAGTCATCATCCTCATAGGTTTAGGAGGAATACTGCCAACCGTTTTGTTCATTGTTGATTGCCTATTGTTCATTGCACCGCGTAGCTGTTGCCGAAAGCTACCATGAACCATGAACCATGAACCATGAACATAGATACAAACGCTGATACCAACGTTAGAAATTAGATTGAAGTTGAGCTTCACCTCGGCGGAAAATCTCACGAGCATAATCCGTCCAAGCTCCTTGCCCCCAATAACGAAAACAGCTTGTTTGTAATAACAAGTTATTCATTAAAGCTTCCCGATAACGGGGTTGTTGAGTTAACCCACTCTCTCCTGATTCCGCTTGCATTAACGGGTCAATTTTTTGATGAAACAAAGCACTGAGTTGATTCATGGGATTCAAGACATTTTCATATCCCTTAACCCAACTGATATGATTTGTCCAAGACGCTCCATCGATATGAAAATTAGGATTTTCTTGCTTCAATTCTTCAATGGCCTTAGCGACTGATTCAGGAGTGCAATTTTCCGGTGAAACTCGCTGCCAAATCTGATGCTGTCCAATGGGTTGACAGGCTGGATAATCTTCACTTTGGCAACCTGCGGCCTCAATCAGTTCCAAATATTCTGTTCCATTAATTCCCACAACGCCTGTTTTTCCGCCGCCGTGATGCTGCATTTCGTGCCACGCTTGCATAAAGGCATTGGGAAATTCATTCATCATTACCCCTCCATTTTCCCCATCTCCAATTTGAGTCACAATGGGGGGTATAGATACATTCCCAATTTGCTGTTTAGAAAGCGTTTTTGCCTCATAATAAGGCTGCATTTGGGCAACTAATTTGGTATCCGAACCTTGGGTTTTAATGAGTGCGGTAATACTCAGTGTTTCCCCTTGGGAATTACGAGCGACTAAACGATGAGGTAAATGCTTATACTGCAACGATTCACCCGTTAAAGTTTCTACCGAATGCTCTTGAACCATCAACCAACGGTAGCCACTTTCTTTTAAGGCTTTAACAAATTCATAAAGCGTATCGGGATGGTTTGGAAGTGCCATTTCTGGAGGGGAAAACCCTTTCACTCGTGCTAATGCATCCCAGCCAAAAACGGCGGCAAAATAATGTTGCCACGCTTGAATATGTAACTTGATATCCGGAATTGGAGTAGAGGGAACCACGGTATGGCTCCACATTGTACCCAGCCATTCTACATAAGGATAGTAGGTGGGGTCACAGGTAATGCGCTTGAGATTATCGATGACATCACCCCGCTCCATTTTCCTCAATCCCCACAGGAGATTCCCTGAGTAATCTAGCATGACGCGAGGATTGCAACCTTTGGCAACCAGTTCGGGAATGAAATCTCCCATTCGCTTGTAACAATAGGAAAAAGGCCCGGCATTGTGGTTATCACCTTCCCACTGATGCTCGAACATATATTGTAGATTGCTGATGAGTTCACCATTAGCACCGGCCGGAATGGTGGGTTGGTGCATGTGCAGCGCGATCGCAAACGTTGCTGTAATATTCTCTAAGCGGAGATTAGTATCGGGTAAAAAGATCGGTTCGTTGCCATTGACAACTGAACGAACATCTTTCTCCCATCCCGAAATATTGGGTAATCCATCAATGCTTTCCGTTAATGGAGGAAGAGAGGTTTGGATTGATGAAGCCATCATTATTCCTCATTGGCAGTGCTACAGTCACCGTTGAAACCCCTTGATGAACCAATCCGCTAGGCTTTTGAGCAGAAAATGGCACAGGGGTTTGCTTGTCAATAACCTTAATCTCAACTTTATAGCAAAAGGCAGAAGGCAGAAGGCTCCAAGGCAGTCTCAATGAAAAAATTCACCGCCAGGAATGAAAATCTTTCTCCCCTGACTCGGAGTAAGGGCGGGTTTATTGGATTGATTGATGGGAAAGCAGATATTTGGGTAAAACCCGCCCCTACACCTCCTGACTCCTATTTTCAGATTTGATTACTGATAGATAGTCGTTTCAGCTCTCGTATCTTTATGACGACAGGTATACAACGTATCGGTTTGTATCGCTGTTTGGTCTTAAATCTTAAGGTACAAGCCCAATAAATGATAAAAGTCCGGCTCCCATGACGCTCTAACTTTTAGTTTTTTTTAATACCTATCATTTTTAACTCAATTGCATTAAAAAAGACTAACAATTTATAGAAAACTGTATCCTTTTACTCGATAATAAAAGAAATCATTATTTTTTAAATTGTTCTCAACTAAACCAAACCATAAGCCTTAAATCCTAAAGGCTTCAGCTAGTGTCATCGCAAAATACATCTCTAAAAACAACACCGAAGTTGTTTTAATGAGGGTGGTTTGTAAAAAGATACAAATAACAAACCACCTCGAACAGATAGCCGTTGAAATTTCAGTACAAGAAACCACTCAAAGCGTCAAAATGACCGTTGGCGTCAAAAATTGAAGCGGGAAGGGAGGGAATTTATTGATGCAAGCCAAAGAAGTCAACACGAAGTTGAAGACGATAACAGAAACCCTATCCGGGCATCCCAGTGGCGATAAGCGTTTCAAAGTTCTTGATATCACCATGAAGCGCCATCAAAATCGTCAAGATGCCTTAATTGAAGTGCTGCATAAGGCTCAAGAAGCATTTGGCTACTTAGAAGAAGATGTGCTGTTATACATTGCACGGGGTTTAAAACTGCCGCCGAGTCGGGTTTATGGGGTAGCGACGTTTTACCATCTGTTTTCACTTAAACCCAGTGGTGCTCATAGCTGTGTCGTTTGCCTAGGTACAGCTTGCTATGTCCGAGGTAGTGCTGAAATTCTATCCGCTTTGGAGGAACACATTGGTATCGGTGCAGGTGAAACCACGGCCGATAATCAAGTTTCGCTGATGACAGCACGGTGTATTGGCGCTTGTGGAATTGCTCCGGCCGTTGTGTATGACGGAAAAATGGCAGGCGGACAAACCCCCGAATCAGCCATCACCCAGATCCAAGAATGGCAAGAGTCTCGCACTCGTCGTTGAAATCCGAACGCAGTGAAGAATTGCAGTGAGCAAAGGATAACAACTATGGATTTGACGGAACTGCTGGCCTTGGGCGAAAAAGAACGCAAGGCTTATAAAGAAATTCGCTTACATTGCTGTACCTCTACGGGTTGCCGTGCGGCGAACTCTTTGGAGGTGAAAAAAAATTTAGAGCAAGCGGTAGAAACGGCCGGATTGAGCGATCGCATTCAAGTCGTGGGAGTGGGTTGCCTGGGGCCTTGCGGACAGGGGCCAGTGGTGGAGATTGTCCCCGATGGGATTATTTACGAAAAAGTCACAGCCGAAGACGCCGCTTCGATCATTAACGCGATCGCCGCAGGTGAATCAACCGCCCCATCTATCGAGCCCAACCATCCCTTCTTTACCCGTCAGCTCAAGATTGTCCAAGAAAATAGCGGCAAGATTGACCCCGAGCGTATAGAAGAGTATGTTGCTGCCGGAGGTTATCAGTCACTTTATCACGCCCTGCACGAGATGACTCCCAGTGAGGTGGTCGATGAAATCACCCGTAGCGGATTACGAGGGCGAGGAGGTGCGGGTTATCCCACAGGACTCAAATGGGCAACGGTTGCCAAGATGCCACCGGGACAAAAGTATATCATTTGTAACGCTGATGAAGGCGACCCCGGTGCGTTTATGGATCGTAGCGTCCTCGAAAGCGACCCGCAACGGATTTTAGAGGGAATGGCGATCGCCGGTTATGCCGTGGGTGCCAATCATGGTTATATCTATGTACGGGCGGAATATCCCCTGGCTATTTCTCGCCTACAAAAAGCCGTAATGCAAGGCAAAAAAATCGGCGTTTTAGGCACACAAATCTTTGGTTCATCCTTTGATTTTCGCATTGATATTCGGGTTGGGGCGGGAGCATTTGTCTGTGGAGAAGAAACGGCTCTAATTTCCTCGATTGAAGGTGGCCGAGGCAATCCTCGCCCTCGCCCTCCCTATCCGGCGGCCTCTGGTTTATGGGGATGTCCAACGCTGATTAATAATGTGGAAACGTTAGCCAATATTGTTGCTATTATCCGCAATGGTGCCGATTGGTTTGCCAACATTGGTACAGAAAAAAGCAAAGGCACAAAAGTTTTCTCGCTTACGGGCAAAATTCGCAACGCTGGTTTAATTGAAGTGCCGATGGGGATTCCCTTACGGGACATTGTGGAAGAGATGGGTGGGGGTGTGTTGCAAGGTGCGGTTAAGGCGGTGCAAACAGGAGGGCCTTCAGGCGGTTGCATTCCGGCCTCCTCTTTAGATATTTCCGTCGATTACGAATCCTTGGCGGCCGTGGGTTCGATTATGGGTTCGGGTGGCATGGTGGTGATGGATGAAGACACCAGTATGGTGCAAGTTGCCCATTTTTATATGGAATTTTGCCGGGGGGAAACTTGCGGCAAGTGTATTCCCTGTCGGGTGGGTACGGTACAGATGTATGAACTGTTGTCTAAAATGCTCAGCCGCAAAGCCACTATGGCTGATTTGGAAAAGCTTAAACAACTCTGTGACATGGTAAGAAACACGAGTTTATGTGGTTTGGGGCAGACGGCACCGAATCCGGTTTTGAGTACGTTGCGTTATTTTCCTCAAGAGTATGCGGCTTTGATTCAGGATTTTGCTGAGGGTAAGGTTCTGATGGGATGAGAGGGTTTTAGTTTTACAGCAAAAGGCAGAGGGCAAAGGGCAGAAGGCAGAAGGGAAAAGATTGATAGGCCAAGGTTTCAGGATTTGGCTTTGTCCTAATCGCCTTGGCGACTGCTATAACACCAAAATACGCCGAGGTTTTGAAGGATTGAAAATTCGGAGAGTTATTGGGGAGAAAAGGATTATATGTCTGTCAAAACGTTAGTGATTGATGGCGTGGATGTGGCGATTGAGGAGGGGGCGACGATTTTACAAGCGGCAGAGGAGGCAGGTATTCGGATTCCTACGTTGTGCCACCTGGAGGGGGTTTCGGATGTGGGCGCTTGTCGTTTGTGTTTGGTGGAGGTAAAGGGGATTAATAAGTTACTGCCCGCTTGTGTGACTCAAGTCACCGAAGGGATGCAGGTTTGGACGGATACAGACTCATTAAAACAGTATCGACGCATGATTGTGGAGATGCTGTTTGCGGAAGGGAATCATATTTGCTCGGTTTGTGTGGCCAATGACAATTGCGAATTGCAAGATTTAGCGATTGAAGTAGGGATGGATCATTCACGCTTCCAGTATCGTTTTCCCGATCGCAAAGTGGATATTTCTCACCATTGGTTTGGCATTGATCACAATCGCTGTGTGTTGTGTACTCGCTGTGTGCGGGTATGTGACGAAATCGAAGGCGCACATGTTTGGGATGTTGCCCATCGAGGCCCTGCTTGTCAAGTGATTGCCGGACTCAATCAGCCTTGGGGCTATGTGGAGGCTTGTACATCCTGTGGGAAGTGCGTAGACGCTTGTCCCACGGGTGCTATTTTCCATAAGGGTTCCACTGTAGCGGAAATGGAACGCGATCGCTCCGGGTTGGAATTTTTGATGGCCGCACGGGAGAAGAAGCAGTGGACGAGGTAGGAGTAAGTGGGGGTGCGGGGGTGCGGAGGTGCGGGGGTGCGGGGGTGCGGGGGAGCAGGGGAGCAGGGGAGCAGGGGA
>CAZPRJ010000040.1:0-69842 GCA_964588805.1 uncultured Microcoleus sp.
CGGGGGTGCGGGGGTGCGGGGGTGCGGGGGTGCGGGGGTGCTGGGAAGAAAAAAGACAAACACAAATTCGTGACTCCTGACTCCTGACTCCTGACTTCCTTTCAAGTCATCCGCCGCAGCACATCAAACTTGAGCAGATAAACTAACGTTCGAGACAAATACACAATCAGCCCAATCTCAGAACCGGCAAAGCGTTGCAGAATATCTTTAACGGTGAGAGAGCCCGATTGCGCGATCGCTGCTAATACTTTATCAATCAATTCAGCAGGCGATCGCTTGTCTGCCCCAAAATTCGTCATCCAAGTACTACGAAGTAGCTGTAACTTCTCCGGTGTGGCCATCGTTCCCAAACCCAAGACCATATCTTGACTCAAACTCTGAGTAGGATAGTGAGATAAAAGCCGACATGGGTCATCACACAGAGGATAAAACGGCCGTCCTGGAGGTATGGGGGCTGGGGGTTGTGCTTGAGTCCGAATTTCGGCTAATTCTTGCCAAAGGTTTTCATAGGCCGCAATCACAACCGACCAATCGTAAGTTTCGCGGGCACGCTGCCGTCCACTTTCTCCCATGCGCTGACGGAGTTCCGGCTGAGTGAATAAGGTAATTAAAGCTTGAGCACAAGCGTCCACATCTACCGCCGTCATCAAACTGATATGACCCACATACGTGCTGTAATTGAGACTATCATCACTGTAATTCGCGGCAAAATCTAACCCACTTCCAGGAGGGGGCATCAAAGTCGGGATACGGAAGCCATCAACCTCATGTCGCACCGTTTCTTGATAGCCATTCCAATCTGCTACCACTACGGGTAAACCTGCTGCCATTGCTTCAATGGGAGTGAGTCCAAAGGTTTCCTGAATATTATCCGCCAACGAGATAAACACATCTGCCGCCGACCAAATCCCTTGCCGAATTTCCGGTTGCCGTCCATCCACAAAAATATGATTCACACTGGGACTGAATGCAGAGGCGGCTTCCTTGAAGGCTGTTTCTTGTTGTTGGTCTTCAAACCAACCCGCCTGAATCACATGCACCTTAGCCTTTGTAGCTTGTGCTGCTTGTTCTGCGGCCAGATACATCGGGACAGGATGAGCTTTTGCATGGAAAATTAACCGCCCGACAAATAACACCACCAAGTCATCCGCCCCAATCCCTAATTTTTGCCGTAATTGACGGCGCGTGTCTACTGCCGCCTGACCTTGGGGAAACGCCTCACAATCGACACCCAAAGGAATCACAGGCAATTTAATCGGGATGACCGGTTTGGCATTGAGACGTTGAGCGAGATAGTCTGCCCAGGTTCCCAACAGGCGTTCTACCATGATTTTGACCGCGTTAGAGGTGCAAATAACGGCATCCCACGGTTGGACAGGGGCAATTAATAAATTGCCAATTCCCTCCATTGCCCCTTTACTGGCGAGAGTGTGGGTAACACCACAGAGGCTATAGGCTTGCGGGTTGGTGAAGCGTCGTTGCCATGCTAATTCGCTAATAATTGGGTCAGGTCGATATAAAGTACCTGCTTCTGTAATGGATAAAGGATGAGTCGCTGGCAGCCAACGAACTTGCCGCGAGTTTGATAACCAGGGGCGAACTCGGTTGGTAAAGTCTTCAAAAGCGGCTTTGTTTTGGGTATAACAATACAATGATTCCGCTTGACCATGACGGGCTAACGCTTTGAGGAATCCCTCACCGGCGGCTTGACGCCCCATTAAGCGTTGCCCACGAGTATCAAATCCTTCGGGTTGGTATAAAATTGCGGCTGTTTTCATACTTCCACTCCTTCCTGTATCCACTGCAAGTGTTGCGGGAGTAATTGGGCTAAGTCGTAACGTTCTAAGATAGTTTCTCTAGCTTGACGGCGAATTTCGGCCATTTGAGTGGGATTATCCAGCGCTTCCTCAATGCGAAGGGCTATATTTTCAGGTGAGAAAAAGTCTACTAATAAGCCATTGACGCCATCCTGAATCATCTCCATTACAGGGGGAGTTTTAGAACCCACTACCAAGCAACCCGTTGATAATGCTTCTAACATTGACCACGACAAAACAAAGGGACGGGTAAGGTAAAGATGGGCGGAACTTGCTTGTAGAACTTGTAAATATTCAGGATAAGGAAGTAAGCCGGTAAAGTGGACTCGACTAAGGTCGAGGGGGACTTTTTCTAGCATATAGTCTTTGTAGGTTTTGCCATCGGGAAGCGGCCGCCCATAAGCCACTCGGTTTTCTCCCACAATCACCACATGACATTGAGGGCGTCGTTTTTGCAGCAATGCCACTGTTTCAATTAGCTGGGGAAACCCTCGGTAAGGTTCCATCCCTCGCGCCACATAGGTGACAATTTCGGGTACGTCTCGCAGGTCTAGATTAATACGGGGTAAAAATAATTTGGCTCCGGGTTGGGGTTGAAAGAATTGAGTATCGACCCCATCATGGTGAACTTTAATTTTGCTTTGATATTCGGGGGGGAATTGCTGGCGTTGCCAATCAGTGGGGGAAAGTCCTTGGTCGCAACTGTATAAATCTAATAAAATTGGCGCATTTTTTACTCGAATTCGAGCTTCATCATCGGCGTTTATCGGTTCACTGGGGTCAAAGTCTGCATCTGACCCATGCGCGTTGTAAAACCACTCGAAGTAGCATAAAAGCTTGGCTTGTGGGAAGGCATCTTTGATAAATAAAGTCGGCCCCCAACCGGAATGACCATAAACCACATCGGGAATAAACCCCTTAGATTTAAGTTGGTCAGCAAGTCGATAGACTGCCTGTCCTTGTAGTACGGCACTTTCTAGAGGACGGATGTAGTGGTGAGTTTGGGGATGGGGTTCGCGGGAGGGAGAATACAGAATTTTATGAACACCAGGGAGATTCCCTTCCTTGCGAGTGGTTCCAAAAATGACTTGGTTCTTAGAGTCTTGACCTAAGGCCACCGCCAGGTGACGAAATTGGGCTGGAAAATTGGAGTGTAAAAATAATATACGCATAGAGTCGGCACTTGCGGAGTGAGGACTGGATAAAAAGGCTAATATTTGCTACCGCACTATAGTACTTATCTCTGTGGCGTAGGTAATTTATGCAAGCAAAAATACTTGGCGATTGAAATCGCTGTTACGAAAAGGAAGTTCGCGGACTCATGAACCCACCTTCCGCACCCTGAAGTGTCACATTACAGATTTTGAGGGAATCGGGAGTCGGGAGTCGGGAATCGGAAATTCAAGAGCTGCTATTTCCCGTACTAAATGTATTCTTTGTTACCTATAAACCCGTGAAAATCCCGTAAATACCGATTGTGACCATAGAGGGTGCGGAAAGAGGGTTAAAACTTTGGTGTAGCCTCGGCCTTCACTCTGTAGGTATTAATCTTTTGCCAAGAGCTACTGGACAATTCTCCGAGTCCGCACACCACCCGAAACCCAATAGTGCTGTAGCCTAAAATAGGGGTATGGCTCTCGCGAGATGCACAACGGCAGGCCAACAAATAGCTGAGCCAGGAACCGCCACGCACAATCGGACGAAATAGATCACCGTCTTCTTCCCAAACACTACCATCAGTAGGTGCTCCGAGATAGTTCTCATGCCCAGGATCACAACACCACTCCCACACATTCCCGTGCATATCGTATAAGCCAAAGGTATTGGCGGGAAAACTGCCTACCGGGGTCGTTTCTTGACGGTTAATCGCATCAGGTTCATTCGCACAAGTGCTGCCCTTATAGTTGGCTAAGTTGGTCGTAATGGTATCGCCAAAGTAAAACGGTGTGGTAGTTCCAGCGCGACAGGCATATTCCCATTCAGCTTCGCTGGGCAGGCAGTACTCCCTTCCGGTTAGCTTCGATAATCTTTGGCAAAATTCTGCTGCATTGTACCAACAAACTAATTCTACAGGACGGCGATCACTGTCTTTGGAGTCTTTGAAACGGGGAAGATTGGGGTCGAGATTGTGTTTGGCTTTCACATCTGCACGGTTAGGATTAGGGTTAAAGCCACGTTCAACCTTTAAATCTGCACGAGATGCGATCGCTCTCCATTGAGCTTGGGTGATTGGATATTTCCCCATAAAGAACGGCTCAACTGTTACTTCATGCTGAGGCTGTTCTGAGTTAGAGCCTTCTTCTTCTGGTGAACCCATCATGAATCTACCACCAGGGATGTAAACCATCTCTAAAGTAACTCCATTACCCAAGTCTTCAGTAAAGTATTGAGTTTGCCTTCGCACACGGTTAATTTCTTGCCCGTTTGCGTCTACCGTCACTACATCGAATTCAAATTCAAATTTTATTAGCCATTGTTTTACTCTTGCCTCCTGCCGATTTTTGAGTAAGGAATAAGCTGCACGCTGTAAAGTCCAAGATTTATCCTCTAGGGCTGCCATCACTAAGTCTAAACCTGCCTCCCCATACTGGAAGGCTTCAGACAATGCTGCAATCCGTAGTTCAATTTCAGTCGAAGCTAAGCGTCTCTTGACCGCTTCAATTCCCCCTAATACCCCAGCATCAATGGGATGAGAGACTGTACCGCCTAAGACTGCATCATCTGCTTTAGGTTGAGGGGAATGTGCATCACCCTCCCCTGGTGAAGGTGAATGAGGTTGTTGGTTGTGACTCATGATTGAAGTAATTGAGCGCAGTTACCAATGTCTGTATCGTTCTTAGCTCAACTTCTGCTGGTTTGGTGTAAAATACCGATTTTTTGTCACTTTTGTTCAAGATTTCAACACTCAGAAGCTGTTGGAGAACCTTGAAGCGATTACGCCAAGCAATACGAGTAAACCTAGCGCCCGACGAAAGTAGTTTACGCCCTCGAATAGCTCCTGCCACGCCCAAGTAAACAAAGAACCGAAAGCTATTGCGTCTAGACCTGTATGGATGTTACCGCTTTTCACAATTAATTCGAGTACAGTTGCTGTAATCCCAACCAAAAGTGGTAAATTTGGTGGTTGAGCAATAACAATATTGCCCTCGCTATCTCGAAAAGTTTTATCAAATAAGCTATTTTCCATATTGCCCTTGCTATCTCGAAAAGTTTTATCAAATAAGCTATTTTCCATAAATCTTAGTGTACTTTGCAACAGGAGGCTCAACTCTCAGCCATTAGTAGTAACTCCTTAAAACATTAGGAAGAAAATCATCATAACGGCCGAGAAAATTAGTTTTCCCAGCGAGTGGGACTCTCAATGAAAGATTACGCCTGATGACAGAATAGATAAAAATTATTTTATATTGCTTTGTTGAAAGATTCCCTCTCGCCCCCTTTTTTAGGGGGAAGCCAGATGTTGCTTAGGTTTTTTGTTATCAGGGGGGCTAGGGGGGATCTAATCTGTAGCACCATTAAATGAAACTGGCATTAAAACCGTTCAATCATGCGATTTTTATTGATTCCAATCCGCAGGACATATCATGCTCAAAAGGTCTGGAGGAATGTCTTCAAAATGTTCCAAAAGAAAGTCTGCGATCGCCAAATGCCGCATATCATTCGCTGTTGGCCGCTGATAGTGGCGTCCTCGGGTAAACCATCGCTCAACAGTAGACACCGAGCGATCACAAATTGCTGCAATATCAGAATGGCGGATAGACCATTTGGAATAAAACTGCATCGGGGTGACTCCGAGTTGGCAGTGACTATAACGCTCAATAATATCTCGTTCTCGCTGAGTTAGAGGCTGGGGATAGGTTCGGTTTTGTCTGCCAGCCTCATAGTTTCCGGGGGATGACTGCACAGATGGGTGAGAGTTAGGGATGTCTGGGTAGGGGTTGCCATCTCTCTGCGTGGGATTTACCCGCTCGCATAATAAACCTTCCCCAACTTCCAAATCAGGGCAATCGGTATCAATATCAGGTTCTAAATCCGTTTCCCAAGCGATATCGGCCACTGTCCACGCCGCACTTGGGGCAGACTCATCCAATTTAATCAGGTAGCCAATCGCCCACTGGCCGAGATGTTGAGCATAAAAATGTCCGATCACAATTCCCCAATCTGTGGTATTACTCAGCCGTTGCCACCGGACGTTCGCGCCTGGGTGATAACGAGGGGCAACCTCTGAGGCGAACGATTCCATCGATGGGATTGGGATTTTTAAGCGGACAGAATCCATAATTACCTGCGAATCCCCGTAGCGGATGGCATTCAAATAACTGGCAATCGCCTTGCCGTTGAGCAGGAGAGTGAAGCGCTCAATCAGGATGGCAGCTAAGTGTTCTAGTTCACGCTGATCCAGATTCATTAAGTCGGCGTTGAATTCTTCATCGGCATAGTTCTGGATGCGCTGCATCAATTGTGTAATCCCAAAATCATCTAGAGCTTGCTGATAAGGCGTGAGGTGAGCAATTTTGTTGCTGACAGTTTGTACCATAAGAAAATAAAAGTTATTTTAAACTAATTTAGCACTAAACAAAGTAAATTAGTACATTATAAGTAATATTGATATTAGATAGGACTGCACGACTTACGCAAATTGACTTTTGAAGCCCCATTGGTAGGGATGCATTGCCATGCACCCTATCTCCAACCCATAAAAAACCCCCTCACCAAAAAAGACAGGTAAGGGGAACGAATGTTATTTGTATTGTTTACCCACTAGAGATGCAGCCGGGAGCCACGATACTTTAGTTCGTGGAGGAAGGCAAGAATGCTACTTTAGTAGCAGGGGAGCTTTTTTGGCGATGTGGGTCGTTGATGTACGCCATGATTACCTTTGAACTAACAGCTCCGGCTGTTGTATGAAAGTATGAACGAGTCCAAAGACTAGGGGGTTTTAAATGCAAGTCAGATGGAACTTCAAGCTAATCCCCAATAAAAGCCAGTTTCGGACAATTAATGACTGGCTAATTACCCTTCGCAAAACCCGCAACTATGCATTGCGGGAACGTAAGCAAGGTTGGGACACCAATAACAAAGATGTTACGACAGAACTAGAAATAGGTTCTGTTTATGCATGGGGTAGTTTTTGTGACTTAGACAATCGAATTGAATACGGCGCTTGCTATCCTCTAAGTTGTCCCATTCAACCTCATGGTGTTATTCCTGAAAACACAGGAATGATGATAAAAACTGAAAAGAAAACAGGACTTGTCGAATGGGATAGTGCTGGCGGAATCCAGTCTAAGGTGACAACCCGGTTAAGGAAGGAAAGGAGTAATTTTGCAGCCGTTAACTCCGATGTTCTCCAACGAAATCTAGCCAACTTGGATACGGCTTACACAAACTTTTTTAAGGGTCGCGCTAAGTTCCCTAAGTTTCTGCGAGTTCTGAATTCATTTGAGTATAAACCTGGACAAGTTAAAATAAAGCATCTAGGCAAAAAGTATGGATTATTTTATTTGCCTGGGATAGGTGACATCAAGTTTCACAATAGTCGTGAGTTTAAGGTAGTTAAAGAGATTAGAACTTGTACGGTCAAACGTAGTGCTGGTGAGTTCTATGTCTCGATGCTGGTTGATATCTGTGAAGAACTTCCTGAAACCAATAATCATCCCAAATCAATTGTTGGAATTGATGTAGGTATAAACAAGCTTGTTTCTTTATCGGATGGAAGTTTTATTGAAAACCGAGAGATTGTCACTAATCCTCGAACCGCTAGGCGATTAGCAATCAGGCAACGTGCTATTAGCCGAAAGCAGAAAGGCTCTAACAATAAAGCTAAAGCTTATGCCAAGTTAGCCAAAACACATCAAAAGTTATCTCAGAAAAGAGATGGGTATAACTGGCAGATTGCTAGCCGTATCGTCAAAACGGCTGATGCTATTGCACGGGAAGACTTGAAAATTAAAAACATGGTCAAACGTGCCAAACCTAAACCAGACGGCAAAGGTGGATACAAGAAAAATGGTGCATCAGCCAAAAGTGGTTTAAATAAGCGCATCCTTGATTGTGCTTGGGGTGATATCTTTCAAAAAATCGCTTGGTTGGCTACAAAAGCAGGCAAGCCTGTGTTCATTGTTAATCCTCGGCATACTTCTCAAGAATGCCCTCAATGTGGACACGTAGAGAAAGGTAACAGAGAGATGGCGAAAAGTTTGTATGTCGTGCTTGTGGACACGCAGAACACGCGGACACAGGCGCATCAACAAAGATAGCCAGAAAAGGCGGTTTATCATTTCCGCCTAATCAAAAAAGACTACCTGGGGACTCTGGGAAAGTAACGCTTGTCAGGTATGATTCCAGTCGGAATCAGGACAAGAATCCGATATCTAAAACAAAATTTGTTGATTATGTTCAACTGAATTTGTTTGAAACCGGAATAATAGAAGATATAGTTTGAAGCTTCTATAGAATCTGCGCCTCTTTAGAGCGCAGAGTGTCAAAAAGCAGCGGACAGCTATAGCTCTCCTCTCTATGAGGAACAAGCCTCCCGCCGCTTTCAGGGAAGCGCCATTAGTCAGTGTTGGGCTTGGAGTCCCAGGCTTTAGACGATTTCTACTAGTTGAATATCAAAAGTCAAATTTTCTCCTGCCAAGGGATGATTAGCATCTAAAGTGACGTTGCCATCATTAATCTCAGTCACAAAAACTGGCACCATTTGCCCATTGGGTTGTTGGACTTGTAATTGCTGGCCGACTTCAGGTTCCAATCCTTGAGGCAGTAGGGTTTTGTTGACTTGGATTACCATTTCTTCTCGATAGGGGCCATAGGCTTGATCCATTGGGATTTTATGGGTTTTTGATTCTCCTGGAGCCATTCCCAACACTGCATTCTCAAAACCGGGAATCACTTGTCCCTCATTGAGAGTGAATTCTAAAGGTTCGCGGTTTACTGAGGAGTCAAATACAGTACCGTCTTCTAATTTGCCGGTGTAGTGAATTTTGACGGTATCTCCCGCTTTAGCTTGTACCATTGCTTCGTCCTTTGGACTTACTCAACTCCTCTAGAGTAGCAATTGGCCGTCTCGGTGGAACAACTTTCCAACAGTTGAGGCCGCAATTGAAGCTTTCAAACCAAGACTAGCCAATATGCATCCTTTGCAGCCGTTTGCCTTTGGCTATCAAAAAAAAACCCCAGCATTATGCTGAGGATGGGTCATCAGGGTGCATCTATACTCTTTATCCAGCCTTACTCGAGTCACATCCGGATCAATTACGTTGTAGGTCAAGATTTCTTTTGGCAACTGCATAATGCAATTTGTAAGCACAATATAGCGTTTCCTTGCTTTATGAGGTACATCAAAAGAGCTTCAAGTCCCCGTCAAATAAAAGGGCAGCATCCTCTGACTTCCCATTGTTAAGGGGGGTGAGGGGGTGCGAACGTACCTCACACAACCGATAACCGCCATAGCTTACTCAAGGGGAAAATAGAGCAAAGAATTGGGGTTATATTCCCATGCTTGCCCGTGTGGGTCACGGTCTCGGGTGTAATCTGCTAGTACTACTGGGTAGTCTCGGATTCGTTCTAGCTGTTCTATATCAGAGTTCAAGCGTTCGGCTAGTTGAACTTGAGTCAACCCATCATCTCTGGGGATGGCAGGTGGGGATAATTGAACTTGAAAGTTTTGCTCAGTTTTTGTTTTGGATTCATCAATGAGATGAGTATCCAGATATTCCCTCAAAATTAAATCTATAGCATTGGCTTCTGTTAAAACATTTTGCTGCATGAATTGTCTGAGTTTGGCATAAGTGTCTGGGTTAATATAGACCTCGAGCCGAAGGTTGTCAGTGGTCATAGGCAATTCAAAAATCAAAATTGTAGTACTTATTTCTCCTAGGAGTCAGGAGTCAGAAGCTAGGAGTCAGGAGTTAGAAGTCAGGAGTTAGAAGTCAGGAGTCAGGAGTTAGGAGTTAGGAGTCAGGAGGAAAGACTTTCATGTTTTGTTGTGTACGTATTTCAGGAGAATCTGACACTTAGCGGTTGAAATCGCTTAGTAACAGTGCATACACCAATAAAATCTCTCTGGAGGAAGTTAAAAACTCTTAATTTTTGATTGTTCCACGCAGAAGGAGTTGGTTTTTTTTATAGCCCAGAATTTATGCTGAGGGCTTAGTGGCATTTTCTGTAATTTTCTCAATCAATTGTTGGACATTGTACTCAATTTGTGGTAAAGCAGATGTAGCAGGAATCTTATCTACATCATGAACTAACCAGTATTCGATCGCATCGATCCATTGGGGGAAGCGTTCAACAATTAGAGGGCGGTGTTCTAATTCATCCACAGCAATAATTTTGGACGCCATCGCCATATCTTCCTCTGTTAAGGCCAAGGGATAGCGTAAGTCTTTTTCCAAAGTGATGCCCCGTTCAATTAAAGCGCTCAGGGCATATTTAGATAAGGCTCCTACGTTATTTACACCCCGTTCGAGGGCTAGTCCTCTCGAAGTTGCTACCCAGTTTAATCCCTGTTGTAGAGCCAAGGTATTGAACAAATATTCAGCAAACCGACTGCGGTAATAATTGCCCGTACACAGAAACAGAACTGTTTTCATGCCCACTAGGTTACAAAAATCAACAAAGTGCGATCGCTGCCCAGTTTACCAGCAAACCTCAGACTTGATAAGCTAGCAGGCATTTATATCATGAAGGTTTAATGAGCAATTCAAAGCCTTGCTGGGACGGACTCTCTAGCCCATCCCACCCGAAAAAACACCTAACGTCCGAGTTTTTCCTGGATTTGTTGCCGCAGGTTGACAATTTCTGGGTCATCCGGTTGTAGTTTAACGGCTTTTTCCACAGAAGCGATCGCCTGGTCATAGCGTTCAAGTTTCCAAAGCGCTGCGCCCCGATTTGCCCAAGCATTGGCAAACTGGGGTTGAAGTTGAGTAGCTTTCTCTAAAGCATTTAGTGCATCACTGGGACGATTTAATTTTAAAAGCGCCACGCCTTGATTATTCCAAGCTTCAGCAAAATCGGGTTTGAGTGCGGTTGCTTGTTGATATTGGGTAAGCGCTGCCATGGGGTTTTGCTGCTGTTCGAGGGCAGCTCCTTTGCTCCATAATGCTTCTGCATATTTAGGTTTGAGGGCGAGGGCTTTATTGCAAGATGCGATCGCATCATTGGGTTGTTGCACGGAGTTTAGACTGTAGCAGCGTCCCCAGTGAGCTTCAGGAATATTCGCATCTACCGCAATCACTTGGTCATAGGTTTCGACCGCTTTTTGGTATTGCTTCGCTTCCCGCAACTGATTGGCTTGACTTAAGAGTTGTTGAGCTGATGAGGCGGCTGGAGGAGCTGAGCGAGTCGGAGGGGGTGAGGACGCTGATTTTGGTGTCGCCTTGGCTACAGGGCTTGCAGGCGCTGAATTGCCGGAGTTGGGCGTAGGTGAACTGGTAGGGGAAGACGGTGTGGACTCATCACTAGGACTTGCATTCGGGTTAGAAGTGGAGGCACTACCCGGAGACGGAGAGGTAGAAGGTTCAGCCGTACTAGAAGGACTGGCAGTGGGTGAATCCGATATGGATGGGGTAGGAGATTGAGCGGGGTTCGTACCCGAAGAGGTAGGAGTTCCCGGCCGCTTAGCAATTTGATTGACGGGCTGGGGTGATAAAATCGAGGTTTTAGTTAAGACAAGAGTGCTTCCGGTTGCGGCTAAAATAGCTAGCACCGACCCGATGATCAAGTACTTTTTTCGCCCAGTCCCTGGTCTAACCACGGTGGATGCTGTGTTGGCCGAGAAATGCGGGGAGTGGACAGTTGGAACCGTTGAACCTGGACGACTAAAGGATGATTGAGCTGGGGTTTCTGAGGGTATCCTTTGATGGGTTGCAGCTTGCCCCAATTCCGAGTCTGAGGTGGGATGGGTGGGAGTTTCTGGGGCTACCCATTGATGAGTCGAAGCTTGCCCCAATTCTGAATCTGAGGTGGGATGGGTAGGAGTTTCTGGGGGTATCCTTTGATGGGTTGCAGCTTGCCCCAATTCCGAATCTGAGGTGGGATGGGTGGGAGTTTCTGGGGCTACCCATTGATGCGTCGAAGCTTGTCCCAATTCCGAGTCTGTGGTTCCATTAGCGGTAGCAGGAGGTTGCCATCCTTGTGTTGGTAGTTCTCCATATTCTTCAGATACCGATGGAGATAGAGGAACCGATTGGGTACGTGATGCGGAGAGATTGAGCAGTGCTTCTCGTGCTTCTACCCCTGAAGGGTAACGGACACGGTAATCATAACGCACCATCCGGTCGAGGAGAGCTGCTAGTTCTGCGCTAATGTGTGGGGCGCGATCGCGCCAGCGAATTTCCCCCGTTTGTGAGTCTTCACTCAAGTGTCGGGGATGTACTCCTGTCAATCCCTGAATGGTGATAATACCGGCAGCATAGATATCGCTACTAAAACGAGGATTTCCTCCTAATTGCTCCTTGGGAGTGTAGCCTTGAGTACCAATAGAAATGGTTTTCGTATGTCCGCCCTTAGGATTGGTAATTTGGGTACTAACTTGCTTGACAGCGCCAAAATCAATTAAAACAATCTTGGCATCCCGCCTACGACGCATTAAGTTAGAGGGCTTGAGGTCGCGGTGAATAACATTCTGCTCATGGACAAATGCTAGGACATTGAGGAGGTCTTGCAAAAAGGCGATCGCTTGAGATTCTGTCCAACACTGTCCTCCTGCCATTTCCCGAGTCAGAGGTTCCCCGTCAATCAATTCCTGCGCCAGATAAAATTCTTGATTGTCCTCAAAGTGTGCCAGCAGACGAGGGATTTGGTCATGGTTGCCCAACTGGTAAAGGACTCGGGCTTCAATATCAAAAAGGCGTCGTGCGGTTTGCAAGCTTTGGGCGTCAGTCAGTTGGGGTTTGAGTTGCTTGACTACGCATTCCGGATTATCAGGCAAGTGTAAGTCTTGTGCCAGAAAGGTTTGACCAAACCCGCCTGCCCCAAGTTCGCTGATAATTTTATAGCGTCCACCGAGGGGTTTCTCCGGCTTCGTGAGTTTAAATAAGCCTCTCATAGTCCAATTTTTTTTATTGTGAGTCCATCTCAATCCAACTAAACTAGCGCCCTCATTCTTTAGCTTTGTCTGTGATGCCCCAGTAGAGTTGTGTAGCAATTAGAGCGCTGATTTTCCCTGTGTTGATGCAAACCCTTATTCTAAAACGTATGGGCTAGGTATTCATAGTGATCGCCCTTGCCAGAATGATTACTAACTCTGACTTCTGCCTCCTTATACTAGGGTTGCACTGTAACCGGTGTACCAATTTTGACGTGTTCGTACAGGGCGATAATATCCTGGTTCCGCATCCGAACACAGCCGTGAGATACTGCCTGTCCCACCAATTCTTCAGCCGGAGTGCCATGAAAGCCAATGGAATTAACGCCATCTGTCCAAAAACCAATCCATCGGGCTCCTAGGGGATTTTTAGGCCCTTCTAAGATAACCTCTCCTGTCCAAGGATGCTCCCAAACCGGATTAGGTTCCTTATCCATGACTTTATAATTACCTGTGGGGGTTTCCCAGCCTGCCTTACCGATGGCCACAGGATAACTTTGTTGTAAGGCTTGGTTTTGGTAGATGTAGACTCGGCGATCGCTTAATTTAATTACCAGATGGGTGCCACTCGATAGAGTTTTTGGGTCTATCGGTGCAGAAGAACTAGCCACCGATGACTGACGGGTACGAAACCATCCCAGTTTTTCCATCAACCAGGAGTTTTCGGTTTGACGCGGGCGAGGTACTGTCCGGCTGTGTAAGGTATTCGGTGTCGTGGCTTGACGAATGATGATGACAATTACAGCAGTCAAGCTGAGCAACATGAAGCCTTTTATGAGAGGTTTACCTTTGACCATTTTTAATAATTTTTGAACAAAAAAATATCCTGGTTATTTAGCGAACTATCGTAAAAACATTTATTGTTTCAAGAGTCAATTCACTCGTTCAGGACAGTTGCATTTTTTAGCAATTTGCATTAAAGTTTCAGATTTTGCAAATTTTAAAAATAGATGGTTTTTAATAGATTTTTTTACGGATAAATCCTTTTCCAGCCGAATGTTGTTATTAGTTTGTGTCCAACTTACCTATTGAAGTAGTGAGGAGAACGTGAAACTTCAGACTATGAAAGTATTCACAGGAATGATGCTGTCTGTATTAATTCCGGCAGTATCAGTTTATCCAGCCAGTGCCAACAATTTTGGCAATCTCAAATCGCAACCTTTGTTGCTCTCTCAGGCAACACAGGCAGGAGAACTAGCTGGGGTAATCAATAGCATTAGTGGCAATACTGTGGAGTTTGCACAGGCAGATGGTTCAACCCGAAACATCACTATTGCTCAGCGAGATATCAATCGGCTAGGTTTAAGATCGGGTTCGCGCATTGCTGTCAGACTAAATGCCCAGGGTGGCGTTACATCTGTGCGAGTACTCAGACCCATTAGAGCTCTTTGGTAAAATCTTGAAAATGCGACGGGAAATTCAATTGTTTATACAGATTGACAGGAACCGTCGCTTTTTTATGGGGTAAGGGAATCAGGAACCAGGAGTTAGGAGTTATAAGCTAATAGGCATCTAAATTGCATACCTTAGGGATGAGATAAAAGCTCTTCTGCCTTCTGCCTTTCCTCCTCGATAGTACAATTTAAATGCCTATTAGCTTATCAGTCATCGTCATCTTCGTTTTTACCTTTCGACTTTTGCTCTTTGTCTTGTGACTTTTTTGGCTTGCTAGACGATGAGTCGTCGTCATAGCGACCGAGTTTTCGTCGGGCTTGCTGCATTAAATTATTAGCATTGGGGTGATTGGGGTCAATGGCGAGTGCTTTTTCAAGTGAGGCGATCGCATCATCATAACGCCTCATTTCCCACAGGGCATTCCCTCGGTTCGCCCAAGCATCTGGCCAATCTGGTTTGAGTTGAGTGGCTTGATTTAAAGCGGCCAAGGCAGCATCTGGGCGCTTTAATTTCAACAGTGCCACCCCTTGATTATTCAACGCTTCAGGAAAATTGGGGTTAATTTTCAGCGCTTGCTCATAAAGTTGTACTTCTTCGGAGTACTTTTCCTGTTGATGCAGGGCATTCCCTTTACTCCATAAGGCTTGGGCATCATTCGGGTTGAGGGCAAGAGCTTGATCGCACTGGGTAATCGCTTCTTGAGGCTGTCCCATTTGATTCAAGCTATAGCAAAGTCCCCAATGGGCTTTTGCTTCATCTGGCTTGGCCGCAATCACTTTTTGATAGGCGGTAATAGCCTCGGCATAATTTTCATCTTGCCGTAGGCGATCAGCTTGGCTCAATAGTTGTGTTGGATCGTCGGCTTTTGTCGGACTCACTGCCGAAACACTATTCCCGTTGGATGCCGTTTGAGCCTGACGTTGAGGAAAAAGCACAGATTTGCCAATCCAAATCGTAGCCCCCAACGTGACAACCATCCCGACAATCGGCCATGGCTTGATGCCATAGTGCTGAGCCAATCCTTGCAACGTGACGGTTGGGGTTGAGGCTGGAGGGGGCTGGAAGCGTTGACCTCCACCGGCCTCAATCGGGACGGTAGGCACTGAACTCTTGGCAACGGATTCGGGTACAACGGGAGGATTCGGCTCAGGTGTTGACACCACTGGTAGGGTTTGCCCGGTAGCGGTAGGCGGGATGGGCATTTCTGGGAGAGGAACCGCTAGGGAAGGATTGGGTACAGCTTGGGGAGGTGGCACCGACTTCAGCAACTCTGGAGGTAAAGCCCGTAAGGCTTGTAAGGCATCACCTGCCGAGACATAGCGAGCACGAAAATCGTAGCGCACCATTTTATCCAGAATCGCGATTAGTTCAGGACTGGCGTCCTTGGCGCGATCATGCCACATCAGTTCACCCGTCTGGGGGTTTTCGGGAATGAATCGAGGGTGATTTCCGGTTAAAGCTTGGATGGCAAGCATCCCGACAGCATAGACATCGCTACTAAATCGGGGCTGTCCCCCCAACTGTTCTTTGGGCATATAACCCTGAGTGCCGATGGAAATAGTCATATTAGTCCGTCCCTGAGGAGTAAGCATTTGGGTACTTACTTGCTTGACGGCACCAAAGTCAATCAAGACGATTTTGCCATCTCGACGGCGACGGATGAGGTTAGAGGGTTTAATATCGCGGTGGATAACCTGTTGTTGATGAACAAATGCCAAGACATACAAAATATCTTGTAATAGAGCGATGACTTTTTCCTGCGCCCAAGGTTCGCCTGAGGTGAGTTCTGCACTCAGGGGTTCGCCTTCAATTAATTCCTGAGCAAGATAAAATTCTTGATTGTCTTCAAAGTGAGCCAGGAGCTGGGGGATTTGGTTATGACTGCCCAAATGGTAGAGAACTTGAGCTTCTGTATCAAATAGCCGTCTTGCAGTTTGCAGGCTTTCAGTATCACTAACTTGGGGTTTAAGCTGTTTGACCACACATCGGGGTTGGCCGGGCAAATGCAGGTCATGTGCCAAGAAGGTTTGACCAAACCCACCAGCAGCTAGCTGACTAATCACCTTGTAGCGTCCGCCTAGCGGTTTATCGGGGTCTGTCTGTTGAAAAAGACGTAAAAGATTCATTCCCATCGGGTGCATCCCAAGTGTGCAAGGACGTAGCTCGAATAATCGTATAAACTTTGTTTTATTCGTATCGAGAGAGAATTTTTTTGACTAAATTATGATGCACCTATTAACAGGAAAATTTATTTTTTTAGGAGAATTATTAGTTTATTTGTTTAACAGGTTAACCATGCTATTTTAGGGTTCAGATTTGCCTGAAGTGTCTCCATAGTTGAATGGACAGCGTAGACTAGCTAGCAAGTTCCTAGAGTTAGTGGATAATAGACCAAGGATTTTCTACTGGTGTAGCCATCTCTCCTTAACTACTGCATAGAGTCTTCTACATCCGGACTTCTTTAACTAGTATATTGAATGTTGGCTAAACTCCAAAGTTTCTGATATCTGCTTCAGCAAATTATTTCAGATTAGGCTTATTTTTTAAGAAAGAATATTGAAAATACCAATAATCCTGACCCACTGAAATTTCTACTGAAGAATCAAGCTGAAAAGCCTAATATCCTCGCTGAACTGATTATGTACGTCCAATTGATGTGGGAAGACCCCGAAACCGGTGAGATGCAGCAACCTCTGTTGATGCCGCCGATCGCCATTGGTCGCGAACTCGACCAGATGCCGGAGCAGGTAGGAGGACAACAAGTGTCACGTCTAGAGATGGGGAGTAAGGAAATTTCTAGGTATCACACCCTGATTACAGTGGCTAATCAACAGATGTATATCACTGACCAAAGTACCAATGGCACTTTTATCAATGGTCAGCCTCTGCGCCCAGGAATTCAACCCTTATCGAGCAAAGATACCTTAAGGATTGGCCCCTATAAAATGACGGCTACCCTAATTCGAGAAGGCGATATGGATGCCACTGAACACAATCGCGAACAAACCAATTTATCGGGACAAGCTAATTCTGCACAAAAGAATATGATGTTGGTTTGGGTGATTGGTGGAGTGGTGTTATTGTTGATGGGAGTTGGTGCTTGGCTGTTGGTAAGTACGTTGCTCGAACGTTCTCGTCCTCAGGTGCCGGAATCGCCAGCATCTAGCAGAAGCATACCGTTGCTTAGTCCTATATCTGCACAGTTAAATAATTTGAATTCGTGATTAATTTTTAGGCGGAGATTTCAATCGGTTCTAAAAGTGAGCGAATTATAGAGTGAATAATTTTAGCAAGGGTGCAACATAAACTTCACTGCTAACCCTTTAAGGCTTAAACCATGTCCTCTACTGTGCAAAGGTTGTTCCATACTCTTCTTTTATCGCTAAAATCTACCCAAATATACTCATTCATTCCATCCCTAAAGCAATGCATTGAAAAACAGCCTACATCTTTAAGCCGTGAATGCATTACAACAGCAAAATTAGGAGATGTCAACGGTTCTATCCGCCGCATTCAGCGCTGTTGGACAATCGTATTGCTAGGGGTACTGACATTGCTGCTAACCTTAGTACCTGTTTCAGGTTTGGCGCAGAGTTCGGACAGTTCCTCTGCAGGCAATAATGTGGCCGAGGCTGATATTGTAGTCGATGGTCAGGTCTTATTTAAAGTTAAAAATTCCGGTAATTTTACGGCGGTTGCTAGGGCAGAAAAAATCAACAAAGCCCTTGAAAATGAAGTTCGTTCCAAGGAACCCGTCGATATTGAACTTGTCCCGGAAAAAGATACGGTGAGATTCCGTTCTCGAACAGGCAATCGCCTTTTGGTGACGATGACCAAGGATGATGTGCTTCCGGGTAACACACCCCTGCAACAAGCGGCGGAATGGGAGCGATCGCTCGAACAGGTACTACAACGGAGTAAACTAGAGCGTACTGCCGCCTATTACCGTCGCGCACTACTATTTACGATTGGAGTATTACTCGGCGCGATCGCACTTCACATCGGTCTACATTACTTAGGGAAATTCCTCGCGAGCCAATCAAGGCGCTGGTTAGGGGACGATACCTTCTCCCTCAATCCTCAAGCGCGATCGGTCAAATTAATCGTAAAACTAGCCTTTATGGGCTTAGAAGTCGGGCTATGGACGGCCGTTGCCGTCTATGTCACCGATATCTTACCGGATGCTCGAATTTGGCGCTACAATCTCTTCAAATTCCTAACCTCTCCAGTTGTCACCCTAGGTGAGGTCAATTATTCTGCCTTGCAAGTGCTGCAACTGATTGCCTTGACGGTAATCTTGTGGTTTGCAGTCAGCTTTCTGACGCGCCTATTTAAATCTTACGTCTTGGTGCGAACGGGGGCAGAGGCGGGAGTACAGGAAGTCATCGCGATTTTAACGCAGTATGTTCTGGCCTTTTTGGGGATGATTGTACTGCTACAAAGTTCAGGATTAGATTTACGTTCCCTCGCCATTTTTGCCAGTGTTGTGGGTGTGGGGATTGGTTTTGGGGTACAAAATATTGCCAACAATTTAATCAGTGGCTTAATTATTACCTTAGAGCGACCCGTTAAAGTAGGGGACTTTGTGCAAGTAGGAGATTTGATGGGTACTGTGAGGCGGATTGGAGCACGCAGCACCGAGATTCGCACCCTAGACCAAGTGTCGATTATTGTACCCAATTCCCGCTTTTTAGAAAGCGAAGTGGTGAACTGGAGTCATGGCGACCCGGTATCCCGCTTACTGATTCCGGTTGGGGTGGCGTATGGTTCCAATATCCAACAAGTGCAGGCGGCGTTGTTGGAAGCGGCCAGGAGTCATCCAGAGGTGTTGGTCAGGCCCCATCCTCAAGTCTGGTTTTTGGGATTTGGTGATAGTTCTCTCGACTTTGACCTGCGGGTTTGGGTGGGAGACCCTAAAAAGCAGTTTCGCATTAAGAGTGACCTCAACTACCGCATTGAAGCTGCCTTTCGGCGTTATAACATTGAGATACCCTTTCCTCAGCGTGACCTCAATGTGCGATCGCCTCAATTGGATGAACTCGTGAGTACTTGGATACACAAAAATGGGTCGCACTCTCTAAGTTCAAAAGAAATTACAGCGCCAGGAATTCCAGATATTTATTCTCCGAATGGGGATGAAAAAAGCGTTCAACCTCAAAACACCCCAGCGCTAACCTCGGGAGTGCCCATGTCGGAACGAGCTTTAATTACAGAAACTTCAGGGCAAAAATTAGCCGAAATAGACATCGAAACATTGGTGATTGCAATGCGGGAATCAGAAGAATTGGAAATTAAAGACCGACGCTATCGCATGAATCTCTATCCTCGTTGTTTTGTCGGTTCCGAGGCTGTGGAATGGTTGATGCAATCGCAAAGTTGTACCCGAGAAGAAGCCATTGATATTGGTCAATTACTGGTAGATCGGGGAATTATTCACCATGTGCTAGATGAACACCCCTTTTTGGATGATAAAATTTTCTACCGTTTCTATGCGGATGAACAATAGGCCGAAAGTTTGTCGGAGTGAGTTATATGATGTCCGGCAAATTAATCAAAATATATGTAGGGGCAGGTTTATGTAGTAAGTTAGCTTGGCACACTGATAATCCTCAATTCATACCCGCCCTCACCCTAAATCCCTCTCCAAAAGGGAGAGGGACTTTGAAGTATCGTTAAATTTTTTCATTCATCAGTTATAGCAAAAGGAAAAAGGCAGGAGGTTTTTTACTCGTACGTGGTCGTTTTAGCCATTCAATCTATCCTAAGCTTTATGGCAACAGCTATAAGTTATTGATTTGTGTAATTTTGTTATGGTTTTGTTCTAACTTCTTTTAATTTGATACTACTCTTTCCTTAGATTTAGTGTGTTTATTCCGCCGCATTTTTAACTTAGTTTTTAGCCGATAACGTACCAATTTATGAACTCCTGTATAGGACATTTCTATATTACATATTGCTTTTAACCATTTCTGCACTTCTTCATAACTGGAAAATGCATTTGGGCTTTTGAGTTCTTCTATTAAACGAGATTCTACTTCTGACGAGATTAACCGATGACGGCCTGTACTTTTTTTGATATTTAAAAGTTCTGCGATTCCTCCATTACGGTATTGGCTTAACCATCTAGATACGGTTGTCCGGTGATGCCCTGACAAAGCCGCTAACTCTTCTACCGTTTGGGCTTGTCCACTTTTGAGCCAATACAGTACTTGGATTCGTTGCTGAGTTTTGGTTGTTTTCTGTTGAGATAATAACTCTTTGATGGTTGCTAATGACTCTTTTATCTCTATTTTTAGAACTCCTGACATCTTAATTTTTCCTCGTAATCAGCTCTTCACTTATTTATAGTCTTCTTTTTTCTATTTTTATACAACTGTTGAGGCAAAAATTCCAAATCCCTCTCCCTTTTGGAGGGAAATTTAGGGTGAGGGCTGACAAAGTTGATATGCTCCCATCTTCTGGGATAGTGCTATTTAGCGTAAAGAGAAAAGAATGCACAAATTACATCAGGAGGGAGCATCCCAATGCAAGCAAAAATACCAGGCGATTAAAAATAAACCGCTATAGCTTCAGTCTGACATCTCATCTTGAAGATAACGCCGTTGGCGAGCACGCTTCCCTTTTACATACCAGCGATGCCACTGATTAGAGCTACGAATCGCTAAGAATAATAATAATAATGCAATAACCCCACCGGACTGAGGTGCATCAAATGCCAAGATGACCAAAATAATGCACAAGACATCTTGAATAAAAACAATCCACAGGGGTAATCCTCGCAGACGGAAAAACCAACCCGCTTGTACGAGTTGGAGTACAAAGGCAAATAAACTACCAACAATCCCCACAATCCAGATTAATGCCATTGGGGTTTCAGTTAGCTGGGCTACGGCAATACCCATGATTGCGCCAACGATAGGACTCAACAGCAACTGGACGACTTGCAAAACCCGTTGCCCTAAGAGTTTTTTGGAAGCCAACAGCTCAAATAAAGCCCAACTGGTTAAGATACCTACTAAAACTGAGGGGTGAATACGGGAAAGCAATGGCATCCTAGACCAAAGATTTCCACTTTGCAATAAACCAATGACAAGAAGAGGCAGGGCAATTCTTATTCCTGCGGATGCCGAGGCCGAAAGTGCGGCTAAAAGCTCAATCATCGTTATTGCTGCCTCGCGATTGCAATAGGATTAGTGGGGTTACTTGCCAGGTTAGCCAAACCAATAGCTCGATATATGGCTCTCTTTTAGGAAAACAACCACAAATATAGATCTTTCTCTAGTATAATTGCTAATTTGAGGGGTTTATGTTTTTTTAAACGGTCAGAATCCCGCCGCTTGTGGGCTAACGACTAGAATAGCTCTCGGACGGATAACGCGAGTGATTGGCGTTGCCCCTCACTGACTAAGTTTGTGAGGCGCGATCGCATTCTGACTTGAGAATCGTATCGACACTGAGCGGTTATTAGCATAAAGCAATTCTTAAGTTTGTAACAAAATATACAATTTGCGTGCAATTCTCCCATTGCTTAGAAATAATAAGAAGTAAGCACTGGTTTTAGCCATTAATTCTTCTCTTCACGGCAGGAGAGAACAAATCAATTATTTCAGTCCAATCAAACGCATTCATCGCGTATTGAAGAGCTTGATGTATTACGAGTAACTCAACCTCTAAGCTGGCGCTGTAGGTGAGTTATTCAATATCTTCTCAATTTCAGAAGATGTTGATGTAATGCAGGCTAGCTCTCCAGTCGCTGATTGAACGTCTGGCCTAGGGTAGCAGATAAAAAACCAGTCCGCCCACTCATTTGTAAAAAATTATTGGCTCAAAAGCTGCTCGAGTCATTTTACTTCAATGAAAGGGTGACGGCTACTCAGCTAAGAGAGTTTAATACACAACAGTTTTCTAAGAGAAAAATACAGCGCCACACCAGCCGAATACAGTAGCAGGAGAAACAATTTAATGCGTGAATCACTCTTTTCTGATGCCAGCAAACGGTTAGCAAAAGCTCTGAAATATGTTCCTCTCTCTGAGGACGTAACTGAATACTTAAAGTATCCTAAATCAAGCTTGAGTGTTTCCATACCGGTGCGGATGGATGATGGTTCATTAAAAGTTTTTCAAGGGTATCGAGTGCGATACGACGACACTAGGGGGCCGGCTAAAGGAGGTGTTCGATATCATCCGAATGTTTCACTCGATGAAGTGCAATCTTTAGCCTTTTGGATGACGTTTAAATGCGCGGTTTTAAACCTTCCTTTTGGAGGCGGAAAAGGAGGAATTACCGTCGATCCTAAAGCCCTATCTAAGTTGGAATTAGAGCGGCTTTCGCGAGGTTATATTGATGCGATCGCAGATTTTATTGGCCCTGATGTCGATATTCTTGCTCCTGATGTTTATACCAATGCCATGATTATGGGTTGGATGATGGATCAATACAGCATCATTCGCCGTCAAATTAGCCCTGCTGTTGTCACCGGTAAACCCTTAACAATGGGGGGAAGTTTAGGGCGTGATGGTGCTACCGCAATGGGGGCTTTTTTCGTCATTGAATCCATCATGCCGAAATTTGAAAAACTACCACAAGATACAACGGTTGCCATCCAAGGCTTTGGTAAAGCGGGGGCTGTTATCGCTGAACTTATGGCTAAAGGCGGATATAAAGTGGTGGCAGTCAGTGACTCTCAAGGTGGGATTTATTCTAAGAATGGACTCGATATTCTTAGCATTCGCCAACACAAAGCCGCAGGCAATGGCATCAAAGCCGTTTATTGCCAAAGCAGTGTTTGCAACCTTGTTGATCATGAATTATTAAGTAATGAAGAACTGTTGGGTTTAGATGTTGACATTCTCATTCCGGCTGCACTAGAAAATCAAATTACTGAAGAGAATGTTGATAGTATCAAAGCCAAGTTTATCTTTGAAGTCGCTAATGGGCCGACGACTTCGGGTGCTGACAAAATTTTGGAAGAGAAAGGAATTTATGTTTTTCCTGACATTTTAGTGAATGCTGGCGGTGTTACCGTGAGTTATTTTGAATGGGTGCAAAATCGGAGTGGACTGTATTGGACACTCGATGAAGTTCACCACCGCTTGCGGCAAAAAATGGTTGAAGAAACGCACCAAATTTGGTCAATTTCTCAAGACTTAGACATCTCCATGCGAACGGCGGCTTATGTGCATGCATTGAATCGACTTGGGGAAGCACGAACAGCCAAAGGAACAAGAGATTATTACGTTAATGGGAGTCGTAAATTTTAATCCTAGTTCTGGATAGGGCTGCCATTGAAAAATGAAATTGGCGGGGTATCCTAGGTGGATACCCTTCCATTTGGCTGAGGCTGATGGCAGTTGGGCTGGTAATATCCAGTGAGTACTGAGTTAAATGTCTATGAGTCCATTGATGTATCATCTCAATCAACCGTTATGTTGCGATCGCAGAGTTGGCACTTTCATCACTTCAGGGTTGCTGATTGCATTTCTAGGGATACTAGTCAAGCCAGTCAATGCCCAATCCCCAATCCAACTAACTATTGCTCAAACACCAGATACCGCTAAAACTAATGCTATTGAGCAACAATTGAGCGGAACATGGCAAACTCAAGACCCTCAAACCGGTCAAGTTATCACCTTTATTTTTGCATCCGATGGTAATTTATTCACAATCGTACCTGCTAGTGATGGGTCTTCAGTTGCGGTGAAATTTGGATACAAAATTAATCCAACTACCCAACCTATGCAACTCGATATGATAGTCAATCCCGAACAAACGATGCTGACTATTTTTGAGTTAACGCCTCAGGGAAAATTACATTTAGAGTTAGCTGGATTAGAACCGGGAAACCCTAGACCTAATGCTTTTACTTCTACATCGACATTCTTTACTAAGGTATCAGATGTAACGACTGTCCCTGAAAATTTGCAAGTGATTACCCTAGAACCTCCTAAACAATCAGATAGACAACGTGTTGTTCAACAATTTTTAACGATATTAAACAAAGCCCAAAAAGATTATTATTTAAAACATAATAAATTTGCCGCAAGTATTGATGAACTGGGGATTATCACCAATTTAGAAACTGAACATTATCGCTATCAAATTGTTCCCCAAAAGGATAATACTCAAAGTGTGATGATGACAGCAACGGCTAAGACAGAAGAATTGCCTAGTTATACAAGTGCGGTGTTTGTCACTCAAGTGGATGGAAAAAAGGCCACAAAAAGCCAGATTTGTCAAACAGAAAAACCCTCAACTTCACCGCCTGTAATGGCTACATCACCTCAAAAAGAGGCTGGGGAAGTTCAGTGTCCAGTGGGTTCTCGTTCTCTGCAATAGTGATGAAGTTAGGATTGGGTTTTAGTGGCTGTCATTTTGAATGTTGAACGTTGAATTCCTGAGTAGCCGTTTTCTGGCTTGGTTTGTGACAGGTTTCGGTTGGATATTTTTTCCTCGCCAACTTAACAGTTCGAGTCAGTAATCCTGCTAATCGAGCAACTAATTCATCAGGAATTTTGTGAGTTTCTTGAGTTCCAACCCAATGAGATAATTGCTTGAGAATGAAGAAACTGCGACGCAGAGGTGCTTCCACTCCAGAAATATCCTGCAAGCGCTGAGAGTAAGCCATACGCTTTTGAAATGCTCGTTGACGTTCAGCGTTTGTTGTTGGCACGTCAAACTCAACGGTGCCAATGACATAAACTGAAGTGCAATTCACATCAATACTGCTACCCACCAAAGCACCGGGGCCAACAAAATCGGCATAGAAAGGCTTTTGTAGAATTAATCCTCCCTGACACTCGGGAGATAGGCATAAGAACTGTCCAGTGTTGAAGAACGAGAGAGGAAGTTGGCCAAGGGTAGAATTGGCTGGGTTGTTGAGTAAGTTCACTAAACCGTTATTTGTTCCGCTATCCATAACAGCACCCACTGAATACAGCAATAATCACCTACTGTTTATTACTTCTTGTGCTGATCAGCTTATGCAGGAGTGGGAAAAATTTTTGGAGTAGAAGATAAGAAGCCAAGATTTGGAGCTTGGAACTCGAAACTTAGAGTTGGGAAGCTGCAGCTTGGAGGGGTGAACTCAAAATTTAGAGCTTAGAACTCGAAACTTGGAGTTGAGTAATTGCAATTAGAAGGGATGAACCTTTATTCGTGGAGCGATCGCACTTTAGCGAGATTGGGCAGCATTTTGCCGAAATAGGTTAAAACAAATATCCCCAGTAATCGCTTGAATCCTTTCTTGAAGTGCTGGTGAGGGATTATCTACACTGTAGACTTCCTGCAACGCATCAGACCAAAGTTCTTGTTGGGCAAAGTATTGAGAGCGTTGTAAAGCAACTTCTTCAGTCGTAGCGCCTTTAGCTTTGAGTTCGGCTTCTAATTTTGCCAAGTCGGCCGTGATGCGATCGCGCTTTTGCTCGTCCATGACTTTAAACGAAAATGAGTTTTGTTTAGATACGCCTGGGTTGCCATAGGTAATCACCCAGTTGTAAATTTGATTGGGTTGAAGTGGCGTTTCTCCCCCATAAAGGGTTGTAAACACTTCAGTCCTACGAGGAACATCTTGATTCCACAACAGTTTTTGATGATCTGCTGAGCTCACCTCAATTTTTTGAATGGGTTCTATGCCTTGTCGTTTAACCACAAACATGGGGCGAGTGCTCCAGATTTCCTGATTTGTGCCAATAGTACCCGGAGTCAATGCACAGACACCGCCTCGAGGTGCACCCGTTCCCGCTCTTCCCGCCGTTGGGGAGTTATCCTCTTTTTTGGCATTGAATAAATTCCCAAAAATAGCCTCCCAAGGTCGAAATTGGCTGGCAGCAATGCCAACTGTACCTGCATTAGGTTCTGCATCCTCAGAATTGGATTGTGCCAGAGTCTTGGGCATCAGTTGAGTGGACAATCCACAAGTGATGATTGCACCCATGAGCATCGTAGATAGTACCCAGTGAAATTTAGACATCATATTTCCTTTTGGATAAATTGAGAAAAACGTAAGTCCAAAACGTCGCAACCGGTAGAAGGTAAGGTAAAAGCACTGCCGAGGTGATATAAAACTGTAGGCTAGCTAGTCCATAAATGAGGGTGCCACCACCCATCGCCAATATCCATTTGTTGCGCCCACAATGGAGAAGACAGAGGATTGGTGTTCTTTTTTTCTGCCTTTGTTCATGGTTAGCCCCCTCTAATGCCAGCACTGCCGCTTTCCCCAACAAGGCGGCTACTCCCACCATCCACAAATCGGGAATGGGAACAACAAACCGTTGATTTAAGAAATGGTGAACCAGGTAAGCATGCGCTTCACCACCGGGAAGCATTTGTGGGGGATCGGGTAAATTTTCCTGGGAATGCCAGTAAGCCATCGCCGCCGGTAGGGGAAAATTGTCCTCCCCTCTACCCGTCACACCCGCCTCGGTATAGCCTCCTGAAGCAATCATCACCACGGGTTGTTGATCAGGATCGAGTTTTAGGGCATCTTTCTCTAATAGCTTCCAAGCGGGAATACCTTGATACACTCGATCTGGAGGAATGGAAAAGTCGATAATCGGGTGCAGCCACATTTGACGATAGGGATAAGAAAAGTTAGTCAGAGGCTGTAAGCGAGAAGAAGGAGAGAAAAGTTCTTTATAATCCGAGCCGGTGGTATCGTTAACATAAGCTTTGAGTTGAGAAATCCAAGGGACTGAAGATTGCAACTGAGGCTGAGGTAGATGTTTTGACGGCTTAGAGTTGAGCTGATGAGCCAATGCCAACAGGTAAGAAAAGGGTAATCTGCGGTCGTCGGACAACTTTCTAGGTACTGGAGTGATGTAGGAAATTTGCTCTTCAAAAAAGACGCGCACATCACCTTGTAAACTCCAATTGGGGTGCGCTAATTCCGGCATGATTCCCAACCAAGAGCTATGTTTGCGAACCGCCGCGAACACAAACCAAGTCCCTTGTTGCGTGGCAGCGCGGAGAGATTGGGCAAATTGTTGGTCTTGAGTCGGTTCTGGAAACGGACGATCCAAAATATAATCGATGCCAATGACGCGAGCATTGGCGGCCGTCAGCTTATCCACCACTTGCGCTAGATAGCTACGATGCATGGGTACGGCTGGAAATGGCATTTTTGCCCTGCGGATTGATTCCTCATCAATTTGCACGATCAGCACAGGTGGCTTTGTTGCCGTTGGCAGTTGCTGCGTGACATGACGATATTTTGCCTGCGTTAATACCCGTTGTTCAATTAGTGCCTGTTGGACTTGAGGTTGCCAACTGAGGAAGGCTAGACTGGCCAGGGCGATCGCTTCTCGTTTTGTCGGTAGCCAGCGTTTAACTTTTTCCTTCCATCCAAAGGGTTTTAAACAAAATAGAGGCGTATCCGGATAGCGAAATAGAGATGGAACGAGATAGGCACCCGGATAAGTTAAGTGCTTTTTAAGCTGAAGATATTCACCCGCCATCAGTAGGGCTTCATGAACATCGCTGTATTCCGCTAAACTTTGGAGAAACCGCAGGAAAAACTCTTGAGCAACGCGATTATGAATCCGTTCTCGCATGACTACAACTTGACTCAATCCTAAGTCAATTAGCGCATTGGCAAAGCTGAGTCCGTTGCACGAGTTAAACAAAGCAAATTGCAATCCTCGGTCTTTAGCTGCTAAAAGGGCGTGTTCAATTTCACTGAGGAAGAGAGATGCACCGGGAGCGATCGCCAATTCTCCTCCCACCAATTCCATCTCATCACTATGTCCAGCAAAAAATAAGATATCCCAACCCCGCTCATCGATAATCGCATCGACAATTTCTGTTTTGAGTTCACCAATATCTTTTCCAGGTTGCCATCCGACAAAGTGAATATCTGCAATTGGTTTGAGCTTTTGTAATGCTTCTTTTTCACCTTGGAAATTTAACCCGGTATCATCCCCTAAAATCGCTAAAATTCTCGCCTTCCGACTACAATTTTGGGGAGGAACTGCGAAGCCTTCGCGGTTGGGAGGAGTACGAGCAAAACGAATTTTTCCCTCCGTTGCAAATTCTGCCCCAATTTCCCATGTTTCCCACGGCAATCGGGCAATATCTAAAGGGCTACAGGTTAGGAAAATTTCTACAACGGGGGCATTTTTCTTCTCTTTACCCTCCTCATTTTGGATGGCTTCTTTGACTCCTTGGGCAATCCGAGAACGAATTTTTAATAATTTGCCTTGAGATAACCATTGATGAAATTCATCTAAAAGTTTGGCTTCAGATTGTACTAATCTTGCCCGCCAATCAATGGGAGGTGGAGCAATGTTTCCGGATGCAGCGACTCTGCCCCTGAGTTCTGTTGAGTCCGGAGCAATAGCTGTGGCTGTTGCCGATTTCCCTCTTAATTGTGTGCCATAAAAATGTAGATAACTCGTTCTCCATTCTTGATAAAGCCTATCAAGCGTTTCAGGATAAGGAACGGTTTCCTCTAATTGTTGTTCTCCTCTTTTCCCCCAGGACAACTCAAATAGGCAAGAATTTTCAACTCGCTTAACTTTGAGATAGAAAATGGCAGCACTTTGACTCATTTTAATTCATCTTTTGTAGTTGATGAGAGCGAATGTTCAATACACCCATTGTTCAAAATATTGAAGCTTAAATTTTATTGATGATTTTAACAAATTAATAGGTTTTTATCACAAACCATTACCAATGAGAATGAAGGGAGCCCAATAACTGGGATGGCTCAGGCGTGAACTGACTGTTGGGGGTAAACTGTTGTGAATACGTTGTTTTACGGCGATGCCTCGTTCTTTACCCAAAGCTTGATAATCACCTGTAATCAGCGCCATTTGGGCTTGGCGGAGGGCTTCTGCTTTTGTTATTTTATCGGTTTGTAAGGCAGCGTAAAAGGTATCCATTAAGGCTTGAGTGCCGCCATCAGAAACTTGCCATAGGGAGGCGATCGCAGCTCTTGCTCCTGCCCGTTGCATCTGGTAGCCTAAACCGAGAATCTCTTCCCCATTGATGCGAGGCTCAAACTTCCAGGTAAGCGGTAAGAGGGGAGATGTCAGCGATAGCAGTAGAGTCGCAGTGGCAAGGCCGAGAGATTGGAGACGGTGGTGCATTGGCAAGTCCTCTCTTGAGATAGGAAAGCAGATTGCTGACTCTATGCCTCTATATGTCTCATGCCGGGAGAGGTTATGCAATTAATAAACGCTCTCATCCTTTGACTTTAAGGCGGGATGAGCTTAACCAACAAATCCTACAGAATATATCAAACCATTACAAATTATTTCATTAAAACAATGGTGATGTTGTTTTAGTCGTAGGCTAAATTCCAGGCAGACCAAGGGGTTAAACATTCGTCAACAAAGTTTAACTCTTCTTTAGTCCCGACTCAGAAAGTACAACTAGTCTGAGACAATCAGGAACGTCCTCAAAATAAAACCCTCATTCCCCGACTTCTGATTAGATTGACCATAAGGGAGAACGCTTTATGAAATTGGCTTACTGGATGTACGCAGGCCCCGCCCACATTGGCACCCTACGCATTGCCAGTTCTTTTAAAAACGTCCACGCCATCATGCATGCCCCGCTTGGCGATGACTACTTCAACGTCATGCGATCGATGCTAGAACGGGAACGGGACTTTACGCCGGTGACAGCCAGTATCGTTGACCGTAATGTTTTAGCACGCGGTTCTCAAGAAAAAGTGGTGGACAACATCACCCGTAAGGATGCTGAAGAACATCCCGACTTAATCGTACTCACCCCCACTTGTACCTCTAGCATCCTACAAGAAGACCTCAGCAACTTCGTCGATCGCGCCCAAATCGAAGCCAAGGGTGACGTGATGTTGGCAGATGTGAACCACTACCGCGTCAATGAACTGCAAGCGGCCGATCGCACTCTGCATCAAATTGTCCAGTACTATATTGAAAAAGCCCGCAAGCAGGGCAATCTTGGCGAAGGCAAAACCGAAAAACCCTCCGTTAATATCATTGGGATTACCACCCTCGGTTTCCACAACCAGCACGACTGCACCGAATTGAAGCGGTTAATGGCTGACTTGGGGATTGAAGTCAATGCCATAATCCCAGAAGGGGCATCCGTTCATAACCTGAAGAATTTGCCTCGTGCCTGGTTTAATCTAGTACCCTATCGCGAAATCGGCTTGATGGCCGCCCGTTACCTCGAAGCAGAATTCGGAACACCTTGCGTGGATATTACCCCAATGGGTGTAGTGGAAACAGCACGTTGTATCCGTAAGATTCAGCAGGTGATTAATGCTCAAGGTGCGGAGGTTGATTACGAAGACTTTATCAATGAGCAAACTCTGTATGTTTCTCAGGCCGCTTGGTTCTCACGTTCCATCGACTGCCAGAATTTAACGGGTAAGAAAGCCGTTGTGTTTGGTGATAATACCCATGCAGCAGCTTTGACTAAGGTGTTGGCACGGGAGATGGGAATTCACGTTGTCTGGGCGGGTACTTATTGCAAGTATGATGCTGACTGGTTCAAGGAACAGGTGAGCGAATATTGTGATGAGGTGATTATTACTGATGATAATGGCGCGATTGGAGATGCGATCGCTCGTGTCGAACCCTCTGCTATTTTTGGCACACAAATGGAACGCCACGTCGGTAAGCGCTTAGATATCCCTTGTGGTGTGATTGCTGCACCCATCCATATCCAAAACTTCCCCATTGGTTATAAACCGTTTATGGGTTATGAGGGCACGAACCAAATTGCTGATTTGGTCTACAATTCCTTTACCTTGGGCATGGAAGACCACTTACTAGAAATCTTCGGTGGACATGATACCAAAGAAGCGATTCATAAGGGGATTTCTGCTGATTCTGACCTGAATTGGAATAAAGAAGCTCAAACAGAATTAAACAAAGTTCCTGGTTTCGTGCGCGGTAAGGTGAAGCGCAATACCGAGAAGTTTGCACGGGAACGTGGATTGAGTGAGATTACTCTAGAAGTAATGTACGCAGCTAAGGAAGCAGTCGGCGCGTAATTAGATTTCGCTATCGGTTTTATCCTCGAAATTGTATCAGAGTGTTTCCTGCGGGGGGCACTCTTTTTTTTGTTTTTAATTAAGGTGTAGGGAAGATTTGGTTAGAAAAATGGCACAAAATAACGCTAATCAAGGCAGACTCTATACCCGCTTTATTTCAGTCCTAAAAATCCTTCAGTATGTCGGCTACTTCGTAGTCGTTTTTTTCAGTTTTATTATGGTCTTTTTGACTGGAGGTGCTTTACCTACAGGATTTTCGCCCTTACTACTAATTCCGCTTCTGGTACAGACTATCGTGGGCTGTATTATGGTTTATGTGATTACTCAAGGATTGATAGCTATTGTCGATCTTCTGAGTCGTATAGAACAAAATACCAGGTCTTCTTGAGAGTATTTCCGTTGAAGAGGGATTGAGGGAGATGGTAGCAGATTTCGACCCTTTAGGTTTTAAAATTTGCTTAAGAAAGAGCCTCTACTCTTTTTTGTGATGTGGCTCTGTTACTAGTTGCACAATAGCCGTAATTAGGATAAACTTTTTCAAGAGAAAAATAGTAGCTATTAAAATTGGGTTCGCACAAGAACAGTAGTTGTTATCAGTTTAACGACTATTAGATTATAGATTTTATCCCGAAATATTGAATATCAAAAATGTGTTTCCATTTCCATGAAAATCCCTGAGATGAAGGAGTCTCTAGTTCATGAATATCAGTAAAACCGAGTTCAAAGATGAACTGCAGCTAGAATCGGTGGACGAGTTGTCGCAAGCCCAACAGCAGCTTAATCATCCTAATCGGGAGGATTCTTCACTCACTCCTGTAGAGGCTAATGAGCTTCGCTGTTACTTTCAGTTATTGAGGGCAGGTTTGAGTCCTGAAGAGGCAGAAAAGCAAGCCAAAGCAATGACTACTACCCAACTACAATCCAATGATGGGAACCACGAACTCAACGGACAAAATCCAGGGCAACAAATGCCTAAAAAGCCAACCTCTAGGATTGAACAGATTCTACAGCGCCAGCAAAATTTAACTCACCAATTAATCGAACTCAGTCACGAACAAGCTGAGTTGTTGGAAGCTAAAGCTTGGACACAGTTTCAGAGTACTTACGCCACGAATTTATACAATGATATCAATCAATTTACAGATGATATGACGGCGTTGTTTTCTTTAATGAATTCTAATATAGAAAAAGCTGAGTTCATTGCGACGGAGGAGTATCAACCCCGCCCTTTCGACTCGATGCCCAAGACGCATCCGCCGGAACGAATAGCCAACGGTTTGTAGAGTCAGAGCAGCGCCTGATTGATGCCTATGAAAAAATGGGCAAGGAAGTTTCAGATTACACGGCTCATAAGGTAAAAGAAGAGCAAACTGGTCTGATGAAGCGCATTAATAGTGCGTGGATTACTGGGATAATTACAGGGCTTTCTGCGGGCATCTTGATGGCCTATATCAGTTGGGAATATGCAGGACGGCAAGGGAAGTTAACGGAATATTTGACGAGTTCTATTCTGTTTTCTTCGATGATTACGATTTCTACTTTGGCTGGGGCTTCCTTGGGATTTACTCAGGCGTTGAAGCGGAAGTTTGAGCCACAGAAGAAGGGTTAATTCGTACACTATTAAGGAAGTATAAGAGTGTTCTTTCATAAGGACACTCTTATCGTTATGTTTGGCAGAAGAAGCATATAATTTAGGCTTTCCTTAACTCTATATTCCCCTATCTCTAATTTTTAGTTCAGGACTTACGCAGCAACTCTATTTGTAGGGGACAAGGTAATATCGAAGACTATTGGGGATAAATAAACTACACCTGAGATAGGGAGTAGTAATCCAGAAAAAGGGGAGAATTAGTCCCCTTTTTTTGCTAGTTTATAGCTGAGTTTTTTTTAGAAGTTGAATAACACCCTTTATCCTAAAAGGATGTCATTTACTTTTTGCCGTTTTTTGCAGGGGTTCAAGGAGTGATTTTATCGGCTTTACCGCCAACAGCAGGAATATATATTAGTGCCAATGATTGGCTCGGTTTAACCTTTCGGATCATGATAGCTTGCCTGATGGGAGGAATGATTGGCTGGAATCGCGAAGCAGCAGGCAAACCAGCCGGTTTGAGAACGCACATGCTTGTTAGTTTGGGAGCAGCTTTATTGGTCATGGCTCTATTAATGGCAAGTCCTCCTAACTCTGAGGATGCTTTAAGCCGTGCGATTCAGGGAGTAGCGACAGGTGTAGGATTTTTGGGAGCAGGAGAAATTTTACAGCGTGTACCCTCATCGAGCAAGGCAAGCGTCAAGGGCTTAACCTCTGCGGCTACGATTTGGGTAACAGCAGCACTAGGAGTATTGGCGGGTTGTGGATTTTGGCAGTTATGCCTGCTTGGTACAGGCATGGCATTAGTGATTTTGATCGTATTTAAGGGTATAGAACGGGCTGTTTTTAACAGAGACGACTGATTTAAGCTATTTCAGTGTTTTCATTCCACAGAAGCGACGGGGGGTTCATCTTTGACTCGTCGAATCGGAAGATTAGCAATTAATGCTGTGACCCGTTGATTGCTTTCTAAGGCAATTTCTAGTCCCTCAGTATCAATTTCAACGTAGCGAGAGACGACCTCCAAGATTTCATTTCGCATCTTCTCGATCATCTCCGGGTTGAGGTCGGCGCGATCATGGGCAATAACCAGTTTAAGGCGGCGTTTGACTTCATCCCGACTGTTGCTGGTGCTACTCCAGGGGAAGAGTCGTTCTAGAAGTTCACTAATCATGGGGACTGTCGAGGGGTGAATCTGCAATGAAAGAGGTTAAGGAGGTAAAAAGGCACGGGTGGAGGTTGGGTATAAAGTTGTGTAAATTTCTGCCAGTCAGGGCGGGTGATTGAATTGCCGCCCTGGCTACGCTCAAAATCTAATTGCGAAATAGGCGGCGGATACGGCTGAGGAGGTTATCGTGTTCTGCCATGAGGTCAAGAAAGGGAATCTTCTCGCCTTCGATGCGCCTAGCAATATTGTTGACGGCAATTCCTGGCAGAGAAACCTGCTCTGCTAAAACCAAAGGTTCTCCTCGGTTACTGGAAATGATAACGCGTTCGTCATCGGGGATAACACCAATTAAAGGAATTGCAAGAATTTCTTGCACATCTTCAACAGACATCATCTGATCAGCTTGCACCATTGTAGGCTTCAAGCGGTTGATAATCAGGTGGATTCTTTTAATTCCTTGGGCTTCGAGTAAACCAACGACTCGGTCAGCATCTCGTACCGCAGCAATTTCGGGTGTGGTGACAATTAAAGATTCCGTTGCGGCGGCGATCGCATTTTGAAACCCCATTTCAATACCCGCAGGGCTATCCACTAAAACATAATCAAACTTCTGAGCTAGTGTACCCAGGAGCTTTTTCATTTGGGCAGGGTTCACGGATTCCTTCATCCGGCTTTGGGCAGCCGGTAACAAAAAGACTCCCTCTTGCCGTTTATCTTTTACCAATGCCTGTTCTAAGCGACATTGACCCGCTAGAACATCTAAGGCCGTATAAACCACCCGATTTTCTAGCCCTAAGAGTAAATCTAAGTTTCTCAAGCCAAAATCCGCATCCACCAAGGCAACCTGACGGCCGCAACGAGCGATCGCCATTCCTAAATTAGCAGTAACAGTAGTTTTACCCACCCCTCCTTTGCCGGAGGTGATGACAATAATACGACTCATGAATTTAACGACAAGTGGGTTTTAGCAAAATCGTTAGCTCTGGCTATGCGAATCCCTTCCGGGGTCACGTAAGCGACTTCCGGATAAAACTGCTCCGGTAGTGTCCCTGGTGCCCTTGCTACAGCATCCGCAATCCGTAGCTGAGTGGGTTCCATCTGAAGTGCCATAATCCGACAGGCTCGATTGCCGTTGGCACCCGCATGAGCGACTCCGCGAAGACGCCCCCAGATGAAAATATCCCCGGCTGCGACAACTGTGCCGCCTGGATTTAAGTCTCCTAGTATAACAATAGTGCCTGGATGGCGAATCTCGACACCTGAACGTACAGTTAATTGCAAGTACAAGGGTTCTTCGAGTAATTCGGTAGCCTCGCCAGACTGAGAATGCAAGGAATAATGAGGGGGTTGTTGTTCCACCGAATACCCAGCCGTAGCGGCCGCTACAGCCGTTTGACGCCGAGTTGTATATACTCGCTCTAGGCGAAGCTCAACTTCATTCAAGGCATCTGTAATCGCCTGTAGCTTCATGGCATCTAATAATTGGTCTTGAGCCATCAGATGCACAATTGTATTCGCCTGCCAAAACCGCTCACCAGCATTGAGGCGCTGCTTGAATTGTTGCCAGAGGTCATACCAAGTGGCGGCATTGGGGGTATCACTGTCGGGAGGTAAGATTAGCAGAAGTCGTTCCCCATCACTTTTCAAACGAACTTGGGAACGGTCATCCACCACTCCCGCGTTTGAGGGAACCGTAGAGATATTCAAGGGTTGGCCAGAATCAGAAGTCATGCAACAAGGGGGTTATCGGTCGGAAGCACCCGACTAAACTAAACGACATCGTACCTTAAGAGCAAGTCTCGGTCGAGAAGTCTGAAGGAAATATGCTCTTGGTGCGGGGGTGCGGGGGTGCTGGGACGAAAAAAGACAAACACAAATTCCTGACTTCTGACTCCTGACTCCTGACTCCCTGACTTCATCAAGGTGTACTTCACCCAATAGAGAAATGCTATATTTAATGGTTCCGTAGTCCTTTTTCTCGCAAGAGTGTATCTGCCCAAATCGCGTCTTCTTCCTTCAAAGGTGGGACTGGCTCTTGGCTATAGTCTATGGCTAAGTTATATCTAGCACGTTCGTATACGCCATTTAATAAAACTTGCAAATCCACCCTAGGTTCTGCATCCTCTGATTGCAACGGTAAAGGAAAGGAGGGAATCACTTCTCGTACCCTAAAACCATACAATTGGGCTAGGGGACGGCGATCGCTTCGACTGACTACAATTCGATAATCTGAGGGGGGTACTTCGCCTAAAAATAGCATCGGCTTTCCTCCTCGAAGTAAATCAATTTCTACTAAATGGGTAGTTGTCGCTAACACTTGTTTTCGCTTCCGTTCGTAAGCTTTTCTTCCCTCACCTGCACGTTTATTCTTAGGAGATAAAATTTCAAGCGCTGTTACGACATAACTCGTGGCAACCTCGCGAATTTCTAAATAACTTTCTTTGGCATTTTCTGGCACTGGCATTGTTACTGTTACCGCTTCAGAAGTAGAAGCAAAGGTTGCTGTTGATGAGTTTGGTTTAGTTTCCTTGTTTTGAGAAAATACAGAGACATCAGGAATTCCCACCAAAACGGAATCTGACTCATCACTTAAATAAGTGCGCTGCTCGATAGCCACTCGATATTGAGGAGGAATTAGAGGTGCTAAAGAGTCGGCTAGATTCACAATTAACCGATTATGTACTTCTGACCAAAATACCGGATTTTCTAAATAAGGGTTCATGCCTGGAAATGGAGAAGACATAAAAGGTTCCTTGCTCAAGAATGTAATTTAAAATTGCCGGGATATCTGCCACCTCTTCATCTAGGCATCCCCATCTCTATTTTGATGAATATCTTTATCTCCTGACTCGTGACTCCTGACCTCTGAGTAGAATCTCGAATTTGTTCTAAAGTTAAAATATATCTCCTGACTCCTGACTCCTGACTCCTGACCTCTGAGTAGAATCTCGAATTTGTTCTAAAGTTAAGACTCCGACTACATTATCCCCATCCCGTACAGTGAGACGATGAACACCCGATTGGAGTAAAAGTGATAAGGCATGACGGAGATTATCATCATGAGCGATCGCCAGTTCTTGGGTAGTAGGGTAAGATTCTGATCCGGGTATCATTGCCGTTTCCACACGCAATAAACTTAGTTGACGTACCCGATCATCTGCACCGACTAAATCATGTACAAATTTATTAATCGGTCGTGTCAGGATATTAAAAGGCGTATCAAATTGCACAATTTGCCCCTTTCGCAGAATCAAGATTTTATCCGCTAGGCGTAGTGCTTCCTCCACATCGTGAGAGACGAACAGAATTGTTTTTTGGAGTTGGCGCTGAAGACGCAAAATTTCATTCTGGAGTGTGTGACGGGTAATCGCATCAATCGCTCCAAATGGCTCATCCATTAACAATACCTTGGGGTTTCCTGCCAAGGCTCGCGCTAACCCGACTCGCTGCTGTTGTCCTCCTGAGAGTTGAGATGGGTAACGATTGCGGTACTCTTGAGGCGGCAACTCTACTAAAGTTAATAACTCATCCACTCGAGCTTGATATTGTGTCCTCGGCCAACCCAAAAGCTTTGGTACTACGGCGATATTCTCCGCGACACTCATGTGAGGAAACAAGCCAGATTGCTGAATCACATAACCGAGTTGCCTGCGTAAATCCGTGACTTTATACTGTCGAATATCAGTACCATCGAGGTAAACAATACCTGAAGTTGGCTCATATAAGCGATTGACCATCTTGAGGAGCGTGGTTTTTCCGCAACCTGACGGCCCTAAAATCACAACCAGTTGGCCAACTTCAATCTCGCAACTTACCCCATTGACAGCCGGATGGGAAGCAGTGGGAAATTTTAGGGTGACTGCCTCAAAACGAATTGCACTCACTCATTTTCCTCAACTTTACTCAATTATTGTACCTATGAACTTCGTCTTCATTACATCCGGATTTCTAGTTTTCTTTTAACCTAGCTGTTAATATAATCTCTAATCTTTTTTCAACAATCCTTCTTGGGTCAGGAACTCTCGAGCAACTTCCGAGGGTTCGCGGTTTTTACCGCTTACTTCATAGTTTAGTTTTCGCATCGTTTCGGTCGTTAATCGAGGGGACAAACGATTGAGAGTTTCTTGAATTCCCGGATTTTTATCCAGTACCTCTTGACGGACAACAGGAGCTACTTGATAAGGGGGAAACAATTTTTTATCGTCGGCTAAGACTACTAGATTAAACGCACTAATCTCACCATCGGTTCCAAATCCAACAGCAACATCAGCTTGACCACTCGTTAGGGATTTATACCTTAAGCCTGCATCAGCAGGAATAAATTTTTTGAGCTGAAAATCCCCATAAGCTTTCTTCAATCCGGGTAATCCATCCTCACGCGCTTCAAATTCAGGGGGGCCAATCAAGGTTAATTGGTTAGCTTTTTCTACCATTTGGGATATTGTTTTAATGCCATATTTTTTAGAGCCTTCCTGAGTCATAACTAGAGCTTGTGTATTGTTCATGGGGGCAGGCTCAAGCCAAATTAAATTAAATTTTTTTTGATAGCTATTGGAAACGGTATCAAATACCTGCTTTTGGTTAGTATTGACAGGTTCTTTGAGTATCGTCAAGAGTGCTGTACCCGTATATTCGGGATAGAGATCGATTTGTCCGCTTTCAAGCCCCGCTTGGGCAACAGGTGTTCCTCCTAGATTGAGCTTTCGTTCTACTGGGAAGCCGTTATCTTCGAGTACTAAGGCATACATTTCTCCCAAGATAAACTGCTCAGTAAAATCTTTTGAGCCAACTTTAATACTATTACTATTGTTACAGGCGATCGCAACTACCATGATTAGTGCCGCTAGCCAAAGTAACAAAAATCGGCGACCCAATGAGTTGATGATATGAGGCATGATACGCTTCTAAATATTCGTAAAAAATGCTTATTGGCCTAGTTTAACGGTTATTAACTGTACCCTTGATGTTGTTGACAGGAATTAGATTCAAGAGAAATTTTTGCTAATTGCTGAAAATTGTAGCATTGAATACTCAATCAATTGACTTTTTCTCAATAGTTAAGATAAGATAGAAAAATTATCTTTAATGCATCTACCCAAAGAGTGAAATAACTAGTGTTTATCTACCATGAATCAAAGCGAGTTTGAAGGCTTCAATCAAGAACAATTATTAGCCTTGGAAACGGCTTGGGAACGTTATCGTCAATCCTTAACTGATTTGCGCGATCGCAGCAATGACATCCTCTCTCAATCTACGCAGCAACCGATTCTGGGTGCTATCAACCAAGCCTTATTACGCGAAAAATTAACTGAAATTGAAATTCTCCCTCCCGAAACCGAAGTTTCCCTAGATAAAACGGCTGTAATTGAACTCAAAAAGTCTGAAAAACAGGAACCTAAAGAACCTGTAAAACAAGGGTTGCCCCATGCCTTTGTCGTCATGCCCTTCGGCCGTAAGAAAGGCCCCGATGGAAATTGGATTGATTTTGATAGTATTTATCAACAACTCATTAAACCTGCTTTAGAAGAAGCAGGCTTTGAATCATTTCGAGCAGACGAAGAAACAGTTAGCGGTGATATTTTAACCGATATGTTTCAAGAGTTACTGCTTGCGGATTTAGTTCTAGCTGATTTAAGTATTGATAATGCCAATGTTTTTTATGAATTAGGTGTTCGTCATGCCCTGCGAAAGCGAGGACTTGTTCACATTCAGTGTGGGCGATCTTATATGCCTTATGACATTTTTAATGTTCGTACAGTCCCCTATCAATGTGATGAAATGGGCTGTCCTGACCCCGAACATTTAGAAAAAGATAAACAGAAAATTATTCAAATTGCCCGCGATACTTGGGAGTCGGATGGGTGCCTCATACATAGCCCAATTTTTCGATTACTAAATGGTTTAGAGGAACCCGATCGCAAAACATTACAAACCCCCTTAGCAACAGGTTACTGGCAGGAATATAAACAATGGCAGCAACGGGTGGCTATTGCTCAACGGCAAAAACAAATTGGGGATGTATTGTTATTAACCGAAGAAGTCCGTAATCGCTTAATTAAAGAAGATGCATTGGCAGAAGCCGGACGTGCCTTAGCTTCTTTAGGTAACGATGCACTCGCATTAAAAGAGTATCGCCAAGGCTTAAAACTCAATCCTTACAATTCAGAATTCCGACGAAAAGAAGCCTTTCATTTGAGCCGACTCAAGCAAGCCGATGAGGCGATTGTGAAGTTGGAACACTTATTGCAAGATGAACCCAATAATATTGATGCGATCTGTAACTTAGCTCATATTTATAAAGAAAAATGGCGAAAAGAATGGGTGAATATTCTCGATGAGCAACAGCGCTTGCAAGCCGCTTATGATTCAGCCTACTTAATGACTAAAGCGATTCAAACCTATCTCCAAGCCTATCGTTTAGATCAAAATCGCTTTTATCCGGGTATCAATGCCTTAACGTTGGCATCTATCTTAGATTATTTAATAAAACGATTAGAGATAGATGCTGACCCAGAAGAAGAAGCATTGCGCCAATATCTACCTACCCTAACAGGAGCAGTGGAATTTTGCTTAGACAGTGCCATCAAAAGCGATTCAGATCATAATTATTGGGCATTGGTTTCGTTGGGGGATTTAGCTATTTGTACTGCAACAGACCCCAAACAAGTGACTAGAGCCTACAACAAAGCATTGGTTTTACCGGGAAAAAGTAAATTTGCTCTGAGCTCTTCACTAGAACAATTAAGATTATTAGACTGGCTTCAGTTCCGCTCTGAATATGTTCAGGCAGGCATGGCAGTAGTTCAGGCAGAACTTATGCGCTATGAATATCAAGAACAAGCGATTGCGATTCCTCAAGAACAGGAACCTACGAAAGTTGTTCTCTTCTGCGGCCACATGATCGATCATCCCAATCGGCAACAACCCCGATTTCCTACTGATATGGAAAACGAAGCTCGCCAAAAAATTGAGGCTATATTAGATGCATTAAATCCTAGTTCCAATTGTTTGGCGATTGCTCCAGGAGCCGCTTGTGGCGGTGATATTCTATTTCTTGAAGCCTGCTTGAAGCGTAATATGAAAGTTGAGGTGTTTCTACCCTTCGATGAAACTAGATTTATTCAAGAGTCGATCAATTTTGCAGGCGATCATTGGGTAACTCGTTTTTATGCGATCCGCAATCATCCCAACGTCACTATTCATCTTCAACCTGAACGCTTAGGGAAAGTCCCACAAGGAGACAATGCCTTTGAGCGAAACAATCGCTGGACTCTTTATTCCACATTAATGTATGGCATAGACCGAGTACAGTTAATTGCCCTATGGGATGGCAAAGGCACTGCTGCTCGCGGTGGAACTGCCGATATGGTTCAACAAGTACGCCAACTCGGAGGAATTGTTGAACACATTGATACCACCAAGTTTGAGTATTGGAAATCAAAAGGCAAGGTATTAGACTTTGCAAAAGTCTCTGAAATGACCAGCTAATGGGCTTTCTTTACAAAATTATTACACCGATTGCCTTTCCTTCCCGGTTAAACTGAGGGTCTAGCTATCATTTCCTATTTTTTTTATTACCGCTCAATGGAAAAGCCATGCCAATATAAGTTTGCCAATCAACGGACAGCCAAAGCGATTCAAGTTCATGGTTTCGTAGAGCTGCCTGAAGCGTTGTCAAACCTTGACATACACCATAGACATCCGACATTAGTCATCGTGGGGGGTGCTAGTGGAATTGGTGAAGTCGATAAAACTCGCCTGAAACAGCTATTTATCGAAGAGATTGCCCCTTTAGTTCAAGAATTGGGCGTGGCAGTGGTAGATGGGGGCACAGATGCAGGTATCATGCAATTTATGGGTCAAGCTCGCACCCAGATTGGTGGTACATTTCCTTTAATTGGTGTGGTAGCGATCGGTACGGCGATGCTTCCGAATACGCCTCCCCCCAGCACAGAGGCGGCTCATCTAGAACCCAATCATACCCACTTTATCCTCGTGCCTGGAACAAATTGGGGCGATGAATCCCCCTGGATTTCCCGTGTGGCCAGTGAACTCTCCAAGGGTTTCCCCTCTCTGACTATTGTGGTGAATGGGGGTGAGATTACGTTCCAAGATGTCTCTAATAGCCTACGTGAAAACCGACCGATCGTGACCTTGGAAGGGACAGGACGAACCGCCGATCAACTCGCTGCCGCACTCCGTGGAGAAGCTGCCGATTCCAGAGCTCAAAAGTTTGCGGCATCAGGAAAAATGCAGGCAATTAACTCGCTTAAGCAGCCAGCTCGGTTAACGGAGGTCATCAAAGAAATCTTATCTAAATTACTGTCCCTCTAATTCTCACAGCTTTAAGGCAGCCGTCATGGTACAAATCCCCTGACCCCTGACCCCTATCCCTTATTTCCCTAGGAGAATATCATCACGCTCGAACTATTAAGTTTGCAAGAGTTAACCTAAACTACGCAGATCGAGAATGTTCAACACTTCCTTAAGTTGTCCTAGTTTCGATTTAATTTAAGCTTCTAATTTGCTACAGACCGACATATCGAAGTTAGATTAGACACCATAAGCAGAAGCTAACCTCCAGAGGCTGATTATTGAGTGCTTGTGTCCCCGATGACAAAGCACAAAAATCATGACAATGCATCAATTTTTTTGAGTGGGTACACACCAGGGAGCAAATCATGGCCAAAAAGTACAGCTATCAGAACGAACTCAGACAACAGATGAGTGATCTGATTGAGGAAGTGGATGTATCTCCTCTGCACAAACGGTTTATGAAAAGCCGTTGGTTAGATCAAGTGATATGGATGGAAGGACGAGCTGGGAAAGCCCGTAATCGGCACTATGCCTTACGTCTGATCACAATTATTGGAGGTGTCATTGTTCCAGCCTTAGTCAGTGTCAATAGTGCTAATTTCAATAATGCTAATGGCAGAGCTTTCAAGTTAAGAGATCTCTTTGGCTGGACGGCATTTGGATTGAGTCAAGCTGTTGCCATTAGTGCTGCGATTGAAGAACTCTTTCATTATGGTGAGAGCTATCGTCGCTATCGCAACACAGTAGAAAATCTCAAGAGTCAGGGTTGGCAATTTTTTCAGCTTAGTGGCCCTTATCAAGATGCCAACAGCCATGAAGAAGCGTATCCGACATTTGCCAATAATGTGGAAACCCTGATTCAGCAAGATGTAGAAACCTACATCAGTCAAGCGGTACAGGCAGATGCCGAGGCCAAAGCGGCGACCAATGCGGCGATCTCACAAAATATGATTATGGCCAGTACTCAGCTAGGGCAGCAATTGCAACAATCCCGTCCTCCTGAGGTGTCTAGAGTAGAGATTGATTCGACGGCTCATCGCTATCAACCCACTGCTGCACCCAGTGGCTTTGACGATGGGGGAAATTATCAACTCTCTGCTGCACCTTCTGGCTTTGATGATGGGGGCGAAGATGATGATTTTGTATCGCCCAATCACCTGCAACCCGGAATGATGGGTGCTCCTTTGGCAGGGCCTAATGGGTTCGGTGGGAGCAGTGGGTTTTCTGATTCAGCTTCTAATGTCGCCAACTCACCCGCAGCTAATGGGCAAGAGGACGATGACTTTATTGCACCCAACCAACTCCAAGGTGCTCCATTTCAGTCTAATGGGGGGAATGGCATGGCAACTCCATCCCCTGCCAATTCTTTTTCAGCCGCATTTAATCCTGCCCCGTCTCCAGCTCATGGTAACTCGGGAGATGATGATGATTTTATTTCCCCCCAGGAGTTGCGCGGGGCTTAACTCAAGCTCCCAATAGAGTCATCAAACTGAAAATATTAACCGTAACAATCGATTACACACAGGGGAAGGTTGATATGTCTGACGCAGACGTTCACATGGATGTGCAAGACCTCATTCAACGGATTCGGCAAGCAGAAACAAAGGACTTGTTTGGGCTAGCCAGAATGACGGGTCTGAATATAGACAAAGATTTTATCGGCATTGACTTAAGCAGTGCCAATCTCAGTGGTACAAACCTGAGTGGCATTAACTTGAGAGGAGCGAATCTATTTGGTGCCAATTTGCGAGGAGCTAACCTGTATAATGCTAACCTCAGTGGCGCTAATTTATTTGGTGCCAATCTCAGTGATGCGAACCTCAGTGACGCTCATCTCAGCAATGTCAACCTCAGTGGGGCTAACCTGAGTGGGGCGATTTTAAGTAGTGCTAACTTGAGTGCAGCCATTCTCAGTGGTTCTAATCTAAGCCATATTATCCTGAGCAATGCTAATTTAACCCATGCTATCTTGAGTAACGCTATCATCAGTGATGCAAATATGTTTGGCGCTGACTTGAGCGATGCAAATATGTTTGGTGCTGTCCTCACCCGGACTAATCTTAGCTATTCAAAATTTCATAATGCCAAATTAACTTACGCTAACTTGAGCTATACCAATCTCAATTACGCTGTTATGTTAAAGGCTAATCTCAACCATGTAAACTTAAGCCATGCCAACTTGAGTTATGCCAATCTCAACGAAGCGGAAGTAGAGGATGCTCGGTTCGTCGATAATTCTGGGCTTTCTGAAGATGTAGAGATAGACCTCAAAGAACGAGGGGCAATCTTCGTTGATGTTCTGGATCATAATGCCAAGTCACTGGCGTTCAGCTAAATTGAGTGCGCTGGTACTCGGAGGAAACCTCCGAGTAAGGAAGCGCAGTTTCACCAAGCTCTGTTTTGAAAATAGGAGTCAGGGGTCAGGAGACAAGATTTTCATGGCTTAACCATTGAGCGCTAAAACTAAATTTAGGTCAATCACCGAAGGAGATCGTTATATTGCCTTCGGTATTTTTTATCTGAATTTAAGTTTCATCAATTAGTCCAAAAATCAGCACTCTCTGAGGTTGAATGCTAATGAAGTAGAAGTATTACTCTATATTAATTTAGCCCAGAGATTAGCACTCTAAAGCTAGGACTGCTAAAAATGAAGGGTATTGTTTTACTCAAAATCTAGTTTTTACATCCTTTGTAATTCAGGCTACAAATCTACCTTTCGGTTTAGTAGAATATAAACTTAAGTTAGAAGTTTTCCTTGAAAAACCTGCGAGATATTATTAGTTAAATCTTCTATAACTCGCAAAGAGAGAGGGATGTAGACATGAAATATACATTTGAACTCCTAGGAATTTCCCCTGTCTTAGATTTTTTCAACCATCAACAAAACTTCCTGCAAAAGTCTCCAACCATAGGAATTGAATATTTAGGGAGTTACCAATGTACCCTTGATGCCTTTCTAGAATCGATCGAAACTGTTCCTAAAAAGCGCGATTGGGAAATGGATAAAGTTGTGGACACGGTGATTCAATTCTGGGTTAATCATTCGGAGCCGATTCGGTATTGGAAAGCACGACTAGACGATGCGGGCGGTGATAATTTATTAGTGGCTAGGGTTGGCGATATCAAATCCTTAAAGATGGCGTTTGATTCTTTACTCCATAAAAATCTTTGATACAAAAGTTAAAATACAAGACTTCAATAGAAGCGAAAAACCTTAGCCGAAGCTTGATGCACGATGCATACTAGATGCAGGGCTAGAGAATTGTGGTATGAATATACAACCAGAAGCAGCAAAGGTTAGACGCAGTGAAGTACTCAATCGATTGGTACTCAATCGGCGCACGGCCGAAGAAGTAGGACGGGTAGAACAGTTGTGGCTAAATCCTCAATCTCATCAAGTGGTGGGTTTGACTTGCAAATCGGGATTTCTCGGCAACAAAAAACGGGTATTTATTTGGGAACAAATTGAAGCGATTGGCAACGATAGTATTTTAGTTAATTGTGAGCCAGAGGAAATTGAACCCGAGAAGCTGGAGGGGGTAGTTTTGTTAATGGGGCATGAGGTGTGGACAGATGCGGGGAATAAGGCGGGTAAGATAGTCGATTATCTATTTGTTCCCCAAACGGGTAAGGTTATTAGCTATCTATATATGTCCAGTGGTTGGCGGGGTGTATTGGATGGGATTTACTTGCTGAGTGCTAATGCGATCGCTAGTGTTGGTAGTAAGCGAGTAATTGTGGGTGATGCCATTGTTCAAGAGCCCGAACAATACGCTGAGGGATTCAATCAAAAAGTTGCCCAGGCCGCAGATTTTCTTATGGAAGATTATGAGAAAACTCAAGGAGATTGGGAGGCAATTAGGCGCAGTACTCAAAATATTGGTGAGCACATTAAAGAAAAAGCAGACAAGGTAAGAAATATTGCTCAAGAAAAATTAGCTGAAATGAAAGCGAAGGAGCAAGATGTTGCTCAAGCTGAAGATAGGGTGAAGACGATTGATACTACAGCTGAACCGGTGCAAACTACCACTGATTTACCTGAAAAGAAGACGCCTGAGCTACCGGAAAGTCATGAATAATCTAAATTTAGGGGAAATTGAGGGCGATCGCTTTTTCTTGTTTTAGGAGGCGATCGCTCTTGTTCTCATATTTCACTTTAACCAGTGAAGTCAATAGCGGTATTCCCATGACCTACGACCATATCTTATTTCTGACTCCTAACATCTGACTCCTGACTCGTGATGCGATGATGATTTTTCCAGAGTGGAGATTCATCGGTAGAAATGATGTCATCTGTAAAGACTAGATAATCCCTCGGCGGGGAACCATTAGGAGAGTCTTCCGGTATGTGAGTCAGTCCTGCGGTAGCTGAAACTAACTGAGGTTTTGTACGACGGCCTAACCAGAAGGAACCCAATGCGATCGCCCCAATCCCTCCTCCAGCAGGGATAATCCACCACCAAGGCAAAGAATTCTGGGTTTTAGATTGGGAATGTGAAACTGAGGATTGTTCTTGTTGATGTTCGTCTTTGTGGACTTGGTTCCCCCCTCGCAATGATTGAGCATACAGTTGAGGCGCACGCTGGGTAACAACCAAATCCCCCTCAAATAGACCGGTTTTTACCTCAACCCTATCCCCGGAGGTTTGACCTAAGGTAACTTCTACAGGTTGGAAAGCATCACCATTTTGGATATAAACGAGTTTTTTGCCCTTTGCCTCAACCACGGCTGAGCTAGGAATGGCTAAAATTGCCGTTGCTGTCCGATCTGTGAGTACTTCTAATTCAGCAAACATTCCGGGTTTTAGGGTTCCCTCAGCATTGTCCAGTTCGGCTTTCACAGGAACCACTCGCGTTTCGCCTTCCACAACTGACCCAATAAAGGTAATCTTGCCGGTGAAAGTGCGATCGCCTAAGTTCGCAACCTTTACATTTACCCGTTGCCCTTTTTGTACTTTGTCTAAATCTTTTTCATAGATATTCGCGGTAGCATAAACTCGACTATCATTCACAATCGTCATTAGCTTACCGCCTGCATCCTCAAAGGATTGGCCGAGGGTAACTTCGCGATCGCTCACTGTACCTGATATGGGAGCAGCCACCGTCACCAATCCTTTATCATTAGCGGCTGTACCCAATTGTTGCAACCGAGTTTGATAAGTAGCATCACTCAAACGAAGGCGAGACTGTGCGACCTCCACAGCAGCCTGAGCTCTTTTGAGTTGAGCCTCAGCCTCCAATACCTCCCGACTACTCCTGGCTTTAGTTAATTGAGCCTCACCTGCCGTTAACCGAGCTTGCGATTCTAGCATCTCGCGACGAGGAAGGACTCCAGCACGGGTCAACTCTTGGTCTCGCTGATACTTTTCCCGAGAAACCTCAACTTCAGTGCTAGCTTGTTTAATCTCTGCCGATGCAATTTGACGCTGACGCTCTAGGTTTTCTTGAGCTAATTTTAAATCCGCTTGCGCTTGTTGCAAATCTGCTTGAGCTTCCGCTTGATTTGAGAGAGAATTAACGCGCAGTTCAACCAAATCAGATGCCGATAAGACGGCCACAGGTTGACCGGCTTTTACCGATGCACCCGGTTCTACCAACAACTCAACTACCTTTGTTCCCGAAATTGGTGTAGTCACCTCCACTTTTTTGTTCGGCAAGGCTTCAATCTGCCCTGTCGTTTTAACTCCTATGGCTAATTGCTGCCGCTTAACCGGCTCCACTTTAATTCCCAGCCGTCTTACTGTTTCTGTATCGACTTGAATCGCATCAGAGGATTGTGTGGCTTCGTTTCCTCCCTGAAATTCATGCCCACCATGTCCAGCATGGGCGAGAACCACGGCGGGAGTAGTCAGTACCACAAGGCTCAAGAGTGTTCCAGAAACACACCGGAGCGGTGTAGAAAGTGGGAAAAGGTGAGCTCGGTGAATCATTGGAAATGTCTTTGAGTACAAGGGGGCAGGGGAGTAGGGAAGCGGGGGAGTAGGGCGAGATGGACTTATACCAGTTGGGTTTGAGTTTGGCACATATACTGTTATTGCTCCCCTTGGCGGGGGAAATACTATTGGTAGGGGCGCATCGCCATGCGCCCTTTCTATATGTATGTGGCGTCGTCTAGCGGATTTCCTAATTTTGAATTACTAAGCGCTTTAAATCTTCTTACTGCTTGTACCAAGCTTTTCGCCACTGGTGCATTTGCTCAATTTCTTTGTGTTGTGAACTCAGAATATCTTGAGCCAATTGCTTCATTTCTGGCCGCTTAGACTTATTCAAGACATCTTTAGCCATAACAAGCGCACCTTCATGGTGAGGAATCATGGCATTAAGGAAGCGCAAGTCAAACTCAGCATCAGCCGCTCCTAAATCGCCCTTCATCATCATTGCCTGTATTTGTTCAGGAGACATGACCATCATGTGACCCATTTGGGCGTGCCAAGCCATGGGTTTACTGTCGGCTTTGGGATACCAAGCTTTTCGCCATTGTTTCATCTGCTCGATCTCACGATTCTGAGCCGCGATGATGTCTTTTGCCAGCTTTTTCATCTCGGGGCGCTGAGATTTTTCTAGCAGTTCTTGTGCCATCTCCACAGCACCTTGATGGTGGGGAATCATGGCATCAACAAACCGCATATCGTAATCAGCATCAGCAGGCCCTAAATCCATAGACATATCATGAGCCATGCCACTGCCATGATGCATACTGCCATGATGCGGCATATCCTGCTGGTTATTAACCTCCATAGCAGAGGTTGTTGGAGCTGGATTTTGGGAAGAGGTCGTAGAACCACTTTGAGCTGTATTTGAACAGGCTGTCAGCACTCCGCCCAGAGAAGCAACCGCGACAAAGCTTAATGCCAAAAAGCTAACTCTCACAGAAACAAGTTGCATGAACTTCATACTAAGAGTTGTTGTATTCCATTGTGGAGGAGGGAAAATCGAGCTATGGATTAGCCTCATGAACTGCCGATGGACGAGAAACAACGCAAGTTTTAAGGCAGCACTGTTGGATAACCTACTACTTCAGTCTTGCATCTACTAATGAAATTAGGATGAAATGCTTCTAGAGCCATAAATCTGAAGAAATCGCAGGGGTTGCCAACGATTACCGGGAAGCAAATCGTCTGACAGCAAATAAACTTCCCATCAATCCCACTGATCCCCCAAGACTAAACAAAAACAACGGCAACAACAACACCTGTAGAGGATTAGATTTAGCCCCTGTGGCCAGATAGCGAATCAGATCTGGCCCTGTCGCCAACAGATTTGCTAGAAATTGCTGTACTCCTGTAATCAACATCCAGGCGATCGCAGCCCCCACTACCCCAAAGGCAATCCCCTGCAAAATAAACGGTAAATAAATCCAAGAAGTCGTTGCCCCCACTAACTGCATAATCTCAATTTCCCGGCGACGTGCCATCACAATTAAACGAATTGTTGTCGTAATCACCGCCATGGCCGTCAGACTCAAAATACTAATAATAGTCAAACTCACCCAACTCAATCCCTGATTCAGTTGTTGGATTTGTTGAACCACCTCATCCATATATTGAACATAATCTACCCCAGGTACTCGAGCTAATTGTTCAGCTAGTTTAGGCACATCTTGAGCCGTTCGCGCCTTTACTTTCAACTCATCCACTAAAGGATTTCCTTCTAACTGTTCTGTTGCCCCATCTACATCCGAAAGTTCCATTTCCTTGACTAACGCTGCCCAAGCTTGCTCTTTAGACACTGACTTTACATCCCTGACATTAGGCAGCCCTTGCACTAAAGATGTTACCTTGTCCATCGGTGCGCCTGGATCGAGGTAAATCGCAACTTCTACCGGACTCCCGAAGCGTGTCAGCAATCCCTCTACAGTCCAAGACGCTTGCAAACTCATGCCAAACAGAAATAATAAGACTGTCACAGTACTCACAGCAGCCCAATTCATCCAACCTCCACGCCGCAAACCCAAAAATGTTTCGCGCAAAAGGTAGTCGAGTTTAGTCAGAACTTGGAACATCTTAATTCGGTCTTGTCTTCTAGTGGATAGAGAATCGAGTGAGCGCCATCGCTACAAAAATAATCCTTGGTTAGGTTATCACCCCAGGTTCAAATGGACAGAATTGTTAATATTGATCGTGTAAACTACTCTGTTACAAGCTGTAGGGACGAATCCTCGCCATGTCTGCTCAAATTTTGGTTGAAAAGAAAAAATTAGATAATCCACCGTTAAAAATTCATTATTTAGGTGAGCGTGTTTTGCGTCAGCCTGCCAAACGGGTTGCCAAAGTAGACCAAGGCATTCGCCAATTGGCTCAACAGATGCTACAAACGATGTACAGTGCTGATGGCATTGGTCTAGCGGCTCCTCAAGTCGGGGTTAATAAGCAGATTATTGTAATCGATTGCGAACCGGATAATCCCAACAATAAACCCTTGGTTCTGATTAACCCCACCATCAAGCGTTTTGGCAGCAAGCTGTGTGATGCTCAAGAAGGTTGCCTGAGTATCCCCAACGTGTACTTGGATGTCACCCGTCCTGAAGAAGTTGAGGTGGCCTTCAAAGATGAATACGGACGCCCCCAAACCATCAAAGCCAAAGGACTATTATCCCGTGCCATTCAGCACGAAATGGATCACCTGACCGGTGTAATGTTTGTGGATCGGGTCGAAAATGGACTGGTAATGGCAGAAGAACTCAAAAAGCATGGTTTCTCTGCCCATGATGTCAAACCTATGAACTAATGGGTAGATTAGCACCATGATGACCCCAAAAAGTGGATTGTTCTTGATGAGTTCCTGTGTGGCGGCAATTGCTGCTGTCGGTTCCATTTTTGAGCTTTCGTCCGGAAACCCCCAGTTAGGTTCGGTAGTCACTGGAATTATCCTAGCGGCTAGTGTTCCTTTGACCGGATTGTTTTTCTATGCAGCAGTTCGCGATGCAAAAGCTAACCAGTAGAGTTGTTGTTTGTTGTTTGTTGTTTGTTGTTTGTTGTTTGTTGTTGGTTAATCATCAACAACCCCTAACCAACAACTAATAACCAACAATCAATTACCCATGGCTCATGACTGGTCAAACTTATTATGGATTTCTACGGCAACTCTCTACAGGTAGTCTAGCCCAACCGCTACTACCCCCCTACGCCTTATCGGAGGAAGGAGAGACGCTCATTGGCCGCGAACCTAGTTGTCACATTGCCTTAGACCCAACTGAATGTACCATTGCCTCTCGGCGACATGCTGTGATTCGTCCCCTCGAATCCTCTGTAACTGGCCTACCCGAGTGGGAAATTTGTGACCTCAATAGCTCCAACGGCACTTATGTTAATGGACAATATCTCCAAGGTTGTCAACGATTACGCACGGGCGATCGCATTGAGTTAGGTGTTGGTGGCCCCCAGTTTATCTTTGAACGCCAAAATAATCCTATTCCTGGCTCCACCCCACTTCATACACCAATCCAGCCTGCCCACGCCACCATTGCGGCCAGTTTACCTGTAACTCCAGCCAATTCTTTATCGTTAGGAAAGCCTCAACCTAAACCTGATTCTGTCACCTTTACCCAACTGTTCCCCCTCGCTTCCACAGGACGGGATTTAAGGCAAAAAGCCTTCTTAGTACCGGGAATCCTAACCGTGGTGTTTGTGGTATTAATGTTTGCGGCAGTGGGTGAGCCTAATCAATTTAATTTCTTGCTTGCTGTCTACTTAGCAGGCGCTGCCTATTATTTTGTTTACCAACTTTGCGGTAAATCTAAACCTTGGTCGGTTTTATTCTTTTGTGCAATTTCCACGAGTTTAATTTTAGCTGGGCCTGTCCTTCCTCTTTTTATCACCTTTTTCCGCGAAATCTTGCCGGGAAATCTGCCTCAAGAAGGGGAAGAAATCAGTGTGATGACATTACTGATTCGGATGTTTTTTGGCGCAGGACTGATGGAAGAGTTGCTCAAAGCATTACCCGTATTAGGGTTATATATTATGGGCAGACTCCTACATTCCCCTTGGCGAGAACGGATTGGCGTTTGGGAACCATTGGATGGCATTCTCTTGGGTGCTGCATCAGCCGTAGGATTTACTTTATTAGAAACATTAGGACAGTATGTTCCTGGGATTATTAATGTTACATTGCAAGCCGGACAAGGCGATGCTCAACAGTTAGGATTACAATTACTCATTCCTCGTATCCTCGGTTCGATTGTCGGACACATGGCCTACAGTGGCTATTTTGGATATTTTATTGGCTTAAGTGTCCTCAAACCCCGCCAGCGCTGGCAGATTATATTTATTGGTTATATTTGTGCTTCTGTACTGCATGCGCTTTGGAATACAACCGGATTTGTTAGCCCCGTTCTTTTAGCAGTGGCAGGGGTGTTATCCTATGCCTTTTTAGGTGCAGCCATTCTCAAGGCGCGGGCGCTTTCTCCTACGCGATCGCAAAATTTTGCCACTCGCTTCTTCAACGAAGATTAAACCTACTTTTTAGTAAGCGTTTTAGCGCTCTTTTGGTAACTACAAACCCTCACGACTAAATTATCCATCCTCATGAATTTTATGCAACCGAGGAATTTGAATCACAAACTCCGTACCTTTGCCCACCTGACTAGAACAATATAACTTTCCGCCATGTTTTTCCACCACAATTTGATAACTAATTGATAACCCCAACCCTGTACCTGCACCCAGAGGTTTCGTGGTAAAAAATGGGTCAAATAGTTTCGCTTTAACGTCCTCTGTCATTCCCAATCCATTATCGATAATCCGAATCGCTACTTCATTATCATTGAACAGTTCAGTCCGCACACGAATAAAACTAGGATTGGCTTTGATGTCTTCAGGTGATCGCATTTGATTTTGTTCATCAATCGCATCAATCGCATTAACTAACAAATTCATAAACACTTGATTCATTTGACCGGCATAACATTCCACCTTAGGAATATCTCCATACTCTCGAATCACCTGAATTTCTGGATGCTTACCGGATGCTTTGAGGCGATTATGCAAAATCATCAACGTACTCTCTAGCCCTTCGTGTAAATCCACCGCATGGATATCCACATCAGTAATGTGTGAAAAATTCCGCAGTGCTGCCACAATTTCACACAGACGTTCAGCTCCCAACTTCATCGAATCCAAAAGCTTAGGTAAGTCTTCAATCAGGAATTCTAAATCAATTTCTTCAATTTCTGATTGAATTTCGGGTGTGGGATTGGAATAGTGGTCTTGATAAAGCTCAATTAAGTTTAAAATGTCTTGAGCATAACCTGTTGCATGGGTGAGATTGCCATAGATAAAGCTGACGGGATTGTTAATTTCATGAGCGACACCGGCCACTAATTGTCCCAGACTGGACATTTTTTCACTTTGTACCAAATGGGCTTGGGTTTTTTGTAGTTCCCTAAGAGTTTGTTCAAGTTGTTGAGCTTGGGTGAGAGCTTGTGTTGTAGCTATACGGCTTTGTTGATAAAGTTCCGCTTGCTGAATGGCGATCGCAATTTGGTCAGCAACGGCACGAATCAGCTCTATTTCAGACTCTTGCCACCGATAAGGATGGGCATCTCTCCCCAGTGTAAAACTTCCCCACACAGAAGACCCAACTTGTAATGGCACTAGTAACCAAGCGCCTGGTAAATCTTCTGCAAGTTCTCGATTAATCGGGTCTCCTAAGGCATCAGTATTATCAATTTTGACAATTTGTAATTGCTTAAGCTGATCAGCGATAGGATTATATTCATCGGGTATTTCTGAGCCTAAAATTCGTTGAGCATTAGGGTTTTTAGAGTATTCCGAAACATGAACCCATACCTTACGTTTCGGTTGATATTCTACGATATAGGCACGGTCGAGTTCTAACTGTTGAACTGTCTCGCGTACGGCTGTCGCAAATATAGTCTCTAAATCGAGGGAACTGCGAATGGCTTGGGTGAGTTGATTGAGTAATTGCTCTCGTATCGTCTGAGCTTTTTCCTGCTCGTACAATTGGCTCTGGTGAATAGCGCTTGCGACTTGGGTTGCGATGGCTGAGAGTAAGTCGATTTCGGTTTGCTGCCACTGTCGAGTTTGACTGCATTGATGGGTAATTAATAATCCCCAAAGTTGTTGGTCTTGAATAATGGGGACGATGAGTTTGGCTTTGACTGCAAACTGTTGAACTAACTTAACAAGACACAGGGGTAAATCCGCTTGTTCAACATCACTAATCGCACAAATCCGTCCTTGTATGTACTGTTCTCGAGTCTCTAGGGGAAAATTGTCAGCCAGAAAAGTCGCTCCTAAAATCGCCCGATAAGGAGAAACGACTGACTCGGTGAGTACAGTACCTGTTCCATTTGGCCACACCCGACATATTAAAACGCGATCGCACTGGAGAACTTGCCGGACTTCAGCAACCGTTGCCTTTAAAATTTTCTCTAGCTTTAGATGCTTGCGAATGCGTCGAGCAATGGCTCCCACCAACTTTTCTTTAATCAATTGCTGGCGTAGTGCTGTTTCGGCTTGCTTGCGACTAGTGATGTCCATCGTCACCCCTACCATCCGCAAGGGTTGACCGCTTTTGTCATAATAAACTCGGCCTTTATCTCCCAGCCAATGTATGTTGCCATCCGGCCAGATGACTCGAAATTCACTGTTGTAATCGCTACCCTGCTTAATGGCTCGAGTGACTGTTCGATCTACTAATTCCTGGTCGTCTGGATGAACACAATTTAGAAATTCTTGATAAGTTAAACGAGTAGGATTTGATTGCCTGCTTAAGACAGGCTTTAAGGAATCAGAATAAACAATCTCATCGGTGGCAATATTCCAATCCCAAATACCCATGCCTGCCGCTTCTAGTGCCAATCTTAGTCTGGCTTCACTCTGGTGGAGCGGGTCTTCATATTGTTGATGAGGATGGATATCTTCGAGCGGTTGGCACTCTGTTATTTTTTCACAAACTAAGTTAATAATCGAATTAGATTGGCTTGCGGATACCAAACACGCGATCGCTTTCACCTCAATGGTCTCACCATTTTTGCTCAGGAGTCTCATGTTCCATTGGCGCGTACCTTGAGGCTGTTGTTGTAGAGCTGCCAATTGGGCTTGGCTTTGCACTTGGTCTTCCGAGCGCAAAATGGATACAAATGATTTTTGGGTTAACTCTGTAGCGTTATAACCTAAGCAAGCCGCACCGAATTGGCTAACAGAAAGCACTCTTCCCGCCGAGTTGAGAGCCAAGCAAATACAGGGAAGACTTTCATATAGTGTCCGAAACCACTCTAGTTCAGCTCTATTTTCACGTAAAGCTTTTCTTTTAGTAGGTTGCAACTGTTTGCTTTTAGAGTTAATCGGCTGAGACGTTCTAATATTAGTGTTTTTTCTCAGTTGACTCATGCCAATTAGCCAATTAATTAAAAAATTGAGTTAGTGTTTCACATCATAACCCTCAGTCTGCTCTTCGCTGATAAAGAGCCAATAATCAATAAATTTTGTCACTCCCTAAATTATCGCAAAAATCTAATCAATTGACTTTTAAGTAGTTGAAACATTGCCGCAATATTCATCTTTATTAACTTTACAGTTTCATGATGTTACTATTGGCTTGTTCGATTTTTATGATATTTAGAAGTGATACGCTAGCTTACCTTTGGCTTGTGAGTTGCTGCTAGCATGACACCGAATCATAGGAACACTAGAAACATATAAAGTGAAGAGGTGCGTTAGGAACTCCCTGCCTCGCTTATCAGTCCTGTTATGCACAGGCTGCATTAGCGCTAACACACTATGCACCAAAACTCCTCACTGTATAAGTCAAATTTGAGGGTACAACGTCGAGAGAATTAGCTGATCTCTCTTTCAAACTAATACAAAAAAAAATCTAAAGCAAATAACTATTGAGATTGATTAAGTTTTATTTCCAAAACGATAGAAACTAATTCGCTAAGCTGTAAGTTTGACATTTACTGACGAATTAGCGTAAAACAGTCCATTACTCTTAGGTGTAATGGGGCTGAAAATTTAACCCTTAAAAAATCTTTGAGGAAATAAAAGCAGCTTTCTTTTTTATTGCTAAGTTCCCAGCTAATCTCCTCCTAGGCACTAAGGCGATGAACTAAGAAACAGCAGACGTTGAGGGTACATCAACAGAAACCTCTGTAGGAACCCCATCCTGGACTAACGAAGGCGTTTTTCCACCTTTTTGGATCAGGTTAGTCATCATGGCCATCGTGGCATTAACCTTCCGAGTTCGCCACTCATCAATCAATCGTTGCACATCCTCAGCCTTGAGGCGACGCTGCATCGCTTCCTGCAAGTAGGCGGCATGTCCGGTTTCGTCACTAGCAACACTTTCTATCCCTTTTTTCAGATTGCGATCAATCAGGTGTTCAGTGGGTAGCACATTAGCCATCCGCCGAAAGTCCTTGCTAGCATCGAACTCCAGAATATAAGTACTGCCCAAAAACACGAGCCAGTCAATATTTTGAGGTTTCAAGTCTTCTTGGGAATAGCCATTGTAGAATGCCTCGAAAAAAGGACTACGTTGGCGCTCCTGCGGCTTACCATCTGCGGCCGTTTTAGACTGATTCTTGAAATCAATCACTTGCTTGTTGAGCTGTTTTAAAGCATGGGCAAAAATTTGACCATGACGTTCTTCATCACTAGCATGACGGGCAAGTTTTTCAGATAGCCACGAATCACCTTCACGAGCGGCTCGTTCGCTTAAGGCTTTCAGGTAAGAAACAGAACCTGATTCAGCTAACTGAAGCATAGCTAGTGTATTGGGGCGTGTTTTGCGATCGCGGATATTGCTAGCAGAAACATAAGCCATAGCCCCCGATCCGAGTAAGTGAAGCAAATGAGTAACAAGGTTCATAAGACGAATCGTGTGTATGAAACTGCTCAAAAACGAGTGCGAATCTACCTGAAATAACGAAGTCAGGAGGTGTAGGGGCGGGTTTTAAGCAAATATCCCCTTCCCCCATCGATCAACCTAACAAACCCGCCCTACTCAGGAAGTTAAAGGTTACAAGATCAATGAGTGTATTTAACCTAGAGTGAGAAACCCTAGAGTTAGCGATGTGTACTGTGATCGTAGCGTAGTTTTTAGATCACGAAAGCTGAGTCTGTTACTGTTAAAAGATGCTTGGCCGCTGATGTCGCGATCGCCTGAGTTTCAATTCTAGAAAACCCCTTAACACCTTGCCCTATCTAGGGCAAAATAATCTATCATTAGCGATTCAATCAATGGTATAGGAGGCTTCTCCCTGCGGTCAAACAGGACTTAGCGCTCTCCCATCGATAATAGTACCTATGAAAACCAAACTCACTCGCCTCATTCCTGCCGTTGTGCTCACGACTACTAGCCTGAGTGTATCTCTCGGACTAGCTCCCCTTCGTGTTCATGCAGAGAATCTAGAACATACCCAACAGTTAATTACCACCAAACAATGCCCGCAATGCCAGCTTAATGGAGCTGGACTTGTATTGGCTGACTTAGCGGGTGCCAATTTGAGTGGGGCTAACTTGGTTCGTGCTAATCTCAGTCGTGCTAATTTGATGGGAGCTGACCTATCAGGCGCTGACCTATCAGGCGCTTCTTTGAGTGGAGCCAATCTAACCGGTGCCAACCTTAGTGGAGCCAATCTAAACGGCACTGACTTAAGAGATGCGATTTTGTTTGACGCTAAACTCTACGGCACTAATCTTAAAGCCGCTTTCATTCAAGGAACCATTGGTATTCCCGAGTATGCCGGTACTCCTGAAGACTTCTATGCTTGGGGTGTGATTGAGGCAGATCGCGGAAATTATAGAGATGCGATTGGGAAATATAATCAAGCCCTCAGCCTCAAATCGGACTTTGCTGCTGCTTACTTGGCTCGTAGCGTCTCTCGATTCAATCTAGGAGACCATAGGGGGGCAACACAAGATGCTCAGGTTGCATCCACTTTGTTTTCAGTACAACAAAATCCCTTGGGTTCTCAAACCGCACAGAACGTGATTAAGGGTATAGAAATTGCTCAAAACCCTCCTAAAGCTCGTTCTAAGGGGCCTTCACTGGGTGACTTTTTCGTGTCTGTTGGTTCGGTACTGTTACAATTAGTTTCTTTCTTTTAAAGAAATCTTCATCACCCGTCAATGACTTTTGTTAACAGTCAGTTGATTAGAGGCTGTTTAGCCGTAATTTTTGAAGACTGATCTGAGTCTTGTTAAGATTGTTGTAATTGATTGCAATTTTTTAAGAATTGGGTATGTCATCGCTCTCAACTCCATTACCAGATTCTCTCGCGCAAATTGTGGAACGCTTTAAGCGACATACCAATCCCAAAAAGCGCTACGAGCAGCTTCTTTGGTATGCCAAGCGCCTTAAAGAAATGCCTGATGTCGATAAAACCCCTGAAAACAAAGTTTCGGGTTGTGTTTCTCAAGTTTTCTTAACCGCCAACCTAGAAGATGGCAAAGTATGGTATCAAGGAGACTCTGATGCTCAGCTAGTCAAAGGGTTAGTAGAACTGTTGATTGAAGGACTCAACGGCTTAACACCGGATGAAATTTTAGAGATTTCCCCAGACTTTATCCAAGAAACGGGTTTGAATGTGAGCTTGACACCCTCTCGGGCTAACGGGTTTTACAATATCTTTCAAACGATGAAAAAAAAGGCACTAGGATTTAAGCTAGGAACCTCATCCTAGCCCTTTTTGAATTTTGCATTTTAAATTGGAGCGAAGTACTACTCTCTAGCTCTCTCGAGTTTTGAACAGGGCTCCTGCTGCAGCTTGGAGGTTGCCGTACTCAACCGTGGGTTGACCGTTGATGTAGTACTTTCCATCCACCGTTTCGCAAATATTTCCGACGACTTCCCCCCCTGTGCTTTGCACGGCCAACAATTGTTTAATTTGATCGGCTTGGAAGCCTAGGAGGGTTTGGCTCCACTGAGTTTGATCAACAGGGCGAATTCTAATGGTTTCTTCCATATCATCGACTCCTAGCAAAAATAAATATAGAATCTTGACGTAGTAAGAACCAGACTACGTTCTAGCACAGCCTCAATTGATCAGCAACAACTTTTTGTAGAGAGAAACTATGCCTTGCGAGATTATAGCTTGTCAATTGCAGCTAGGAGTGTCTCAATCTCAGCATTTGGAGATAAAAACGAAAATAAGTGCTTAAATCGGAGTTTTCCCTGTGTGTCCAGAAGGAACTGAGCCGGAAGCGGAGCTCCTAGCGCCTGCCCCACGCGATAAACTCGAAAACTGCGGCAACTTGGGTCGCTCAGGAGTGGTATTTTTAAGCCTAAGTCTCTGACCACTTTTTGGCTTTGTAACGTGTCTGTGCTGGTAATCATCAATACCTCAACGCCCTTTTCTAGGAATTGCTGATAACTCTCATTCATCGCCACGATGTGAGGATAGCACAGAGGGCAGTACTGCTTATCGGTAAAGATGCGAGTAAAGGCCAGGAGAACGGGTTGATTTCCTCGATAATTAGATAGCTTAACCTGACGATTGTAGGTGATATCTAACAGATCGAAATCCGGTGTGATAACTCCCTGCTTCAGGGGGTTAGTTGCTGGAATCGGAAGAAAATTGCGGAAGAAGCGCTCGTTGAGTAAACCGCGAAAGTCAGTGGATGTCAGCATGGGATGACACGTTTACCTTCAAAAAAAGCCCTAGCTGGAAAATAGGGGTCAGGGGTTGGGGGTCAGAACTCTAACTCGAAGTTATATATCTTACATTTTGAATTCAAAAAGTTAGGGGAGAAAGATTTTTATCCCTTCGTTTTTAACACACGTTTATGGATGTCCAACAACAAACTGATTAAAGCCCCAACACGCTTAAGTTTGGTTATGGCAATGTTGGGGCTTTGCTTTTGCTCGACAGTAGCCATGAGTACCCCCATGACTAACGACTGCTGGATTTAGACGGCAGCGAAGAAAACCTTCGACTTAACGGGGTCGGGAACCATCGTTTTGTCGCCCGGTTGCCAGCCAGCAGGGCAGACTTCATCCGGATGAGTCTGGACGTATTGAATGGCTTTGAGAGTACGCAGGGTTTCATCAACACTGCGTCCAAAGGACAAATTGTTGATGGTTGAATGCTGGATGGTGCCATCTTTATCGATGATGAACAAGCCCCGTAACGCCACACCTGCATCCGGATCGAGGACGTTGTAAGCGGTGCTGATTTCTTTTTTGATATCAGAAACCAAAGGATAGTTTAGGTCGCCGATACCGCCAGATTTGCGATCCGTTTGAATCCAAGCTAGGTGGGAAAATTCACTGTCTACGGAAACACCCAAGACTTGGGTACTGACTTGCTTGAATTCGTCAAAGCGATCGCTAAATGCTGTGATTTCGGTAGGACAAACGAATGTGAAGTCCAACGGATAGAAAAACAAGACGACATATTGACCCCGATAGTCAGATAGTTTAATCGTCTTGAATTCTTGATCAACTACAGCAGTAGCCGTAAAATCGGGAGCCTGTTGGCCTACCCGCAGACATCCTTCGTTCGAGGTCATAACATTACTCTCCTTTGAATTTTTTAGCGTGAGATAAGCTTTTTGCTTCTGGGATAGGCATCTTACCCATCCCCTCATACCTATTGCAACTTGCCTATCAGATAGGTTCGCTGTACATCGCTGGGCTTAGGTGCTCGAACCTTGCCCTTGCGCGTGAATTTTAATTAATTACGAACTATTACGACTATATCATACTCATAACGATTTTGAGTAGGAGACTTGATGTGAGCTGGAAAATAGGAGTCAGGGGTCAGGAGTTGGGAGTTAAGTGGCGAGAACTGCAATTCAAAGTTATCCATCTTACATTTTGAATGTTGAATTCAAAAAGCCAGGTGTCTAGCTTACAAATCAACTAATCCTAAATTTTTGGGTTGGGCATCGGCACAGAGAAAGGTTTCGAGCAATAAAATCGATAGGGAAACCGTAGACTGAGCATACACAGTAATACAGGGTACAAGAGTGAAATCGTTGTGAAGGAATTAGACACGCGAGAATGGTTACTGACCAATGGTTTGGGAAGTTTTGCCAGTGGAACAATTTGTGATGCTCGGACTCGCACTTATCATGGCTGGTTACTAGCGGCACTCACACCTCCCGGACAGCGCACTTTATTGCTCTCTCATTTGGATGCCAGCTTAGAAGTAGGGGGGGAAATTTGGGCGCTTTCAACGAATTTCTGGCAGGGTGGCAAGATCAACCCTCTAGGATATCAACTCCTCAAATCATTTACTATCGAGCCAGTCCCAACTTGGGTTTGGGGAGAAACACCTTGGCAGTTGACGCGGCAATTCGTGATGCCTTATGGCTGGGTTGAAAATGAGGAATGCTTAGAAAATGGCAAAAATCAGGGAGAGGAGAGAGAATTAACAACCTCATCTGGCTCAACTTCTTCCCTTACCAAGCTCCACTTGTGCCACCGTATTTTGGTTCAGTACCGCTATGAAGGAACTGAGGTGGCAACGCTACGGCTCAGACCGATTATTGGCGATCGCGACTTTCACCATCAGCAAACAGCCAAAGAGGGGTTACAGTTCTCTCAATTAGTAGGACATCAGCAAATCTATCTTCAAGGGATGCGAGAATCTTACGTTGGGGTTCCGTGGTTGCTGCGTTGGAGTAGGGGTGATTATCAACCCGATGGAGTATGGTACTGGAATTATTACTATCCTGAAGAAAATCGTCGCGGATTAGGTGATCACGAAGACCTTTATAGTCCAGGTTATTTGAGTGCGACTCTCCATCCCGGTGAAGCCATAACGCTAGAGGCCAGAGTGGGATTGGCGGCAGAAGCATTGCCTCAGTTAGATTCTGAAGTTTTCCAGCAAGAACTCCGGGCAGAGGAAAATCGACTAAGCCAGCTTTACGAGTTAGCCCCCCAAAGGGTGACAGGTGATCGGGAGGTTCTTTGGCGTCAATTGTTGCAAGCGGGCGATCGCTTTATTACCTACCGGGCTTCAATTTCAGGCCCAACGGTTATTGCTGGATACCATTGGTTCAACGATTGGGGGCGCGATACTCTCATTGCCTTACCCGGACTAGCCTTAGCAACAGGGCGTTTGACCCTAGCTAGAGGATTATTAGAAACCTTTGGCAGCTATTGTCGGCATGGATTAATTCCTAATACCTTTCCGGATGCCAATGGTGAACCCATCTACAACAGTATCGATGCCTCGCTGTGGTGGATTGAAATTTTAGGGATTTATCTGGAGGCGACGCAAGATTGGGAGTTTTTAGTTGAGCAGTACCCTCTGGTGCGAAAAATCTATAAAGCTTTAACGGCGGGGACTCTTTACAATATTCGAGTTGATGCAACGGATGGGTTACTCGTTTGGGATGCTCCTCATGTGGCGCTCACTTGGATGGATGTGGTGATTGATGGGGAACCCATCACACCTCGTCGGGGAAAATCGGTGGAAATTAACGCCCTGTGGTACTCGGCTTTGTGTTGGATTGGGCGCTGGACAGAGAAACTGGTTGAGGATTGTGCCAGTGATTGTGTCCGTCTCACTCATCAAGCCCAACACTATACACAACAAGCAGAAAAAGTCAAGGTATCTCTGCAAAAATTTTGGAACCCGGAACAAAATTATCTGTATGACACGATTGAACCGGATGACCGAAGAGATGCTCAGATTCGACCCAATGCAGTTCTAGCGCTCTCGTTGTCTCATTGTGGGTTTCCGACATCCCAGGGAAAGCGAGTTTTGACAGTGGCTAGCAATCGCCTCTTAACGCCCTATGGGTTACGAAGTCTTGACCCAGAGGATGCTAATTATATTGGTGAGTATGGTGGTGATCGCTTGCAGCGCGATCGCGCTTACCATCAGGGAACAGTGTGGAGTTGGCTGATTGGCCCATTTATTCGAGCTTGGAGGCGATTTTATGAGACAGAACCTTTACCTTGGAACTCTGTACCGTTGCTTGAACACTTCCAACAACAAGCAGGTCTAGGTTCTATTTCTGAGATTTTTGATGGGGACTCACCACACATCCCTCGAGGCGCGATCGCTCAAGCTTGGTCTGTAGCTGAACTGATTCGCCATTTCTCAGATTTATGAGATCAAATCTGCACTTAATAGCCCCCCTTGCCAAATCCAGTATTTTTTCTCCCCAGCACCCCCGCACCCCAGCACCCCAGCACCCCAGCACCCCAGCACCCCAGCACCCCGCTCCCCAGCGCGGACATCCCGGAACTCTCATCCGACTTACAACAGGGTGTTAGATCCTACAAAGCCCTTAATTCGTTATCGTGAATATGTCAAGGTCAGTAGTCATCGGTGCGGGGTTTTTACTTGAGCAAGCCTTTTCTTTATGAGGTGGATATTGTATTTTATCTACTTCACCTCTTGTATTACGCGATTCAAAAAAGCTTACCGTAGTGCTATGGGTGTTATGCCTACAGCGAGAGAACCGAGTTCTCAACGCTTAAAAGCGGCCTCAACCTAGACAAAGGCTTAGACCTAGTTTAGCCAAGTGGCTACCTATCGAATTGCTTCCTTCTCCTGGGGGGAAAGCCGCAACAATTACCAAAAGGTTCTCTGGCCAACTTTCAGATGTATTGACTTCGATGGTCTTGAGATATGTTTCGCATTCTACATGACTATCCACAGAAGCTAGATTTTGGCACAATTGATCCATTAACTTTGCTAATTATGCCCTTTTGTTAAAACTTGGGATTAATGAAACCAACTCATCAACCTATACGCTTGCAACTTAACCACTATCGCTCCTATATTGCGATTTCCTATGATGAAATGGAAGTGGGATTTTGTACTCCAGAATTTGCGGATCGAATTGTTGAAACCTTCAACGAGTATGAGAGACTCCACGAAGATAATGAAACCTTAAACAAAGCCTTACAAATGGCTTGTAGGGACTTAGTAAAGCAATCAGGAGGTAATTCTTATCATATCAATCGGCGCATCAAACAATACATAGAAAAAGCCAAGCGTCCTGAACATGGAACACGCGCAATTGCCTACTTATTACGGGAAAGACAACGAGAACTTGACCTCAGTAACCGCGAGTTTGTGCGGTTCTGCTATTCTTACAAATTATCTCCTCAAGAATTGAAAGAAATCTTTAGTGGCAAGGACATTAATGATGACCAAATCAAAGTCTTGTCAAGAATTTTAGGAAAATCACCGGAAGAATTAACCGAAGTTCGCGACGGTTTCAGCGACAACGAACTCAATCGATTAGCACGAATTCTCGGCACCTCGAATGAGGAATTAGCCGACTTGTTCAACAGCTAAGTTCAAGGATAAAGTCTGCTAGCAGAGCGCTACACATCTCTATCCTGACCTTGATAAACTGCTTTTCTAACTATCCAGCCCAACTAGGGGATAGCGACGAAGCATTTATTGCTGTTGGTGATTTTTACGATTCGTAAACCCTGGAAGAATCACACCAACTTGATTGTTAAATATCTCCATATCCTTTTGGTCTTTTTCCTCAAAACTAGCTTGGAAGTACTCCGGAACGTTAGGCCAATCCGAGGCGTCATATTCAGGAAAATCACCCGATTTCCGTTTGTTGACGAGTTGAGTCACGCCGAGCAATTCCCCATCAGAACCTAAAACGGGCATACACAGTAAGCTACAAGTGCGATAATGAGTTCTTTCGTCCGTTCTCCGAGCAATTTCCGAGTAAGGATGGTTATAGAGATCGAAAGGTATATTCATCGATTGACCCGATTGTGCGACTTTACCCACATAACCCTCTCCCATCGGAACTCGTGTTTCTAACCAGGAGCCATCCGCTTGACGAATAGTTGTCCACAATTCATTCGTTTGTTGATCGACTAACCAAAGAGTACTCCGATCCGCATTGGTCAGCTTTTTCACAGCCTGCATGACTTTTTGAATTAATTCTTCTGGATTGCCACTGCTTTGACTGACAAAGCTAATCGCTTGATAGAGTGGATCGACTGCGAGTCGTTGCTCTTGAATGGTTCTAATTTCACGATGGAACGATTGGAACGCTTTTAGAATCGGGATAATAGAGGCAGTACAGTGTTGCAGCTTCTCGGCATCCGCTCGCGTAAACCCCTGAAGATCAATGCGTTGGGTTAATGGAAGACGGGTATCGGCGGAGAGTAATTTGTTAAACGAGCGTACAATTGCAACGATTTTTCCATGATGATCCAAAATAGGAAATAGAAAAAGGTTATGCAGCTCATTGAGTTTTTTGGAGCTGATACCTCGATGAATTAAAACATCATTCAATCGTCCCGGTTTATTGCTGGCTTGCACCGCTTTGGACTCAACAATTTTATTGGCGATACCCAAGGTTGAAGAAATCCGAATTTCATCAGCATTTCTCTCATCTTCTTCAAAAACTAATGACCAAAATCCAGTTTCATCGGCATCTAGAAGGAAAATCGTAGTCAGCTCAGCTTCTAATAACTTACCAATCGAGAGACTCACAAAGTTCATCAGATGATAAAGCGCATTATACAGAGATTCATCACTCTGATTGGTGAGGGAATTACTGAGTACAGCCAGAGCATTATAGATCGCTTTTTGCGGTTCAACTTGAGCAATTTGCTTGAGAGTTTCATGGGTTCTTACAAATTGCAGTACCACTCCAACTCGCTCGTTAAAGACTTGCATTGACTGTTGGTCATTTTTATCAAAGCTGGTCTTAAAAAAATCTGGAACAGCCGGCCACTCATCTTTGTTATATTCCCCATGTTCACCCGGTTTGCGCTTATTAATTAGCTGAGTTACACCCAATAACTCCCCATCCGGACTTATCACAGGCATACACAGAATGCTACAGGTACGATAGCGGGTTAATTCGTCCGTTTTTTTAGCGTTTTCGGCGCTGGGATGGTCATACAAATCAAAGGGAATAATCATAGGTTCGCGAGTGAGTGCCACCTGACCTGCAAAGCCAATCCCAACCGCACAACGCACTTCACCTTTACCCGGAAGTTCTGTCCACAAGTCACCCCGGTCATTATCCACCAACCACAGCGTACTGCGATCCGCATTTAACAGCTTCTTCGCCGTATTCATCACTCGCTGTAAAATTGCCTTAGTATCCAAATTGATTTGATCTAAAGAGCGGGTAGCCTCCGCTAAAGCTGCCGTAGCTCGAAGTTTTTTCGTGACTTTGTAACAAGACTGGCAACTTTCTAAAATCCGACGAATGGGAACTACACATCGAGCCAATCGTTCTAAGTCTAATTTAGTAAAGCCTTGAGACTTGACTTTTTGCTCAGCGCCATTCGGCACATTTACTGGCTTCAACTTATTTAAAAGCTGGATAACCGCAACAACTTCTTTTTGTTCGTCTAAAATCGGCAGGGCTAAAATATTTTCAGTTTTGTAGTGGTATTTTTTGTCAAACTCTTTGACTAGAGCCGCACGAGGATCGGCGTAAACATTATTAGGAATATGAATGACTCTTCGCGTCTGAGCCACCTGGCCAGCAATCCCTTCTCCCACTCGCACTTGAATATCTAAAAATTCCCCTTCTTCATTTTCGGCCACCAATGACCAAAGCTCTGTTTTTTCGTCATTCAATAAGTAAATGGTGGCACGGTCAGCTCCTAATAAACTTCCGACTTTGGCTGTCACTTCTCGCAGCACTTCATAGAGTGCCTGAGCCGAACCTTCTTCTTCTGCTTCGTTATCGACACGGGAGAGAATTTCGACTTGAGAAACGAGTAATTTTCGCTCTAATTCCGCTAAAGTTTTCAGAAATTCTGTGTCTGTTGGTTCAACTTCAGACTGTAGGGTTTTCAGGGTAATTTCGACCCAAGATTGATTAAAGATCGATTCATACACTCGATTGTGAGTCTTAAGCCGACCTTGGTATTTAACCACCAAGCCCAACAGCCGCAGTTCATTTTGCTCAGGGTTGTCACTAACCAGTATGTTCTCATTTTGTAAAATGCGCTGATAGAGCTTCAAGAGTTTGACGCCTCGCTGTTTGCGTCGGATGAGGCGATCGCGTATTGTTCGTAAAAACTCGAGTTCTGGAATACTCTCCCATTTTTCAACAAGCTGATGACGCACCAAATTCTCGAACCATTCCGCTTCCTCACCGAGTGGGGGAGAATCTTCAGCCTCGACAATGAGTTGACACAGTTTCTGAGTCAGTAAGGGTTGTCCCCCTGTCCATTTCAACACCTCGGTGAGTAATTTTTTGTAATTTTGAGATTTTTCTTTCAATCCCTGAGCGATGAGTAAGCCGCTTTTCAGAACTTCGCTATGACGTAATGCTTCGGATGAACTTGTAATCATGGTGGTGCAACCTGATGGGAGAGATTTAGTCTTATTTTTCTAAAAATTCCAATATTGATGCCACTGAGTAGCTGTGTTCGATAGGGCTTGAGTGTTTCTGAGATTAGCTGTATTTTACGAGGAGTTTAGGGTTCCCATCGAGTCAAATCGGGGCGTAAGTGGCAACTCACACTGATGATTGAATCGGGAAACTCCAGGCATTTCGGCTCTCACTCTGGCATGAAGCCTCTAGAACAAAGTCAATCTTGGCTTCATACTCAGTTACATTTCTTTAAAACACTTCCCATTTCAGCATTGGGAGCAACGCCGAGTTAGATGCATCCTGCTTGTGAGCAAATAGTATATCTGAATCTATTTTGAATCGTAACAATTGATCAGCCAGATCACTGAGAATCCCTCGGTGAAGGCAAAGGAGGCCAACTCATCTGCCACTTTGCACTGATAGATACTTTAATACCGAAGATCGGGTTGCTATGATCAGAGCTTATTTCCATTGGTCAAGTGGGTATTGCCCAACTTGAGCCATTCTTCATACATCACTATTAGGGGCATCATGCAAAACTCAAAATCTGTATCTAAGTCAAAACATATCGTTCTTACCTCTCATCCGGGTCGGTTCGCTACAAAACCGTTGAGTATTCATTGGGGAGACAGCAACCCCATTCAACGAGGGCCAATTGTGGGAACCATGACCAACCTATCTCACCGTAACGCCATTGGCACCCATTCAGGGTCATATTCAGTCTATCGGGCATTAGCCGTAGCTAGTGGAGCGCTCCAACCCTGCCATCGTGCTGATTTGACCAATACTTCTCCGATTGTGCAGATTGGCCCCCATGCCAGTTGGTCTGACCCGGATAAAATTGTCTCCCTCGACCCATTTGGGGCAATGGTGGGTGAGATTTATGCTGATTTGTACCCACAAGGGTATGATATTCGGCCAACAATCGCGATCACTCAAGCCCACATCAATATGCCAGAACTACAGGATGCTGTAGCTAAAAAACGCTTGTGGATTGATGGCCAAATTTTGAAACCCGGTGGCAGTTTAGTTGTAACCAAAGTGGCAATTGACCCTGTTTGGTATTTGCCGGGAATCGCGAAGCGCCTCAAAGTAGCCGAAAGTGATTTACGCCGTGCTCTATTTCAGCAAACAGGGGGGATGTACCCAGAATTGGTCACACGCCCAGATTTAAAAGTTTTCTTACCTCCCATTGGCGGCATCACTGTTTACCTGATTGGGGATGTGGCAGCCATTACCGACCCGAACCGGAAGCTGGCGGTACGGGTTCATGATGAGTGCAACGGTTCTGATGTATTTGGGTCTGATATTTGCACCTGCCGTCCTTATCTTGTCCACGGTTTAGAAGTCTGCGTCCAGACGGCACAAGCAGGGGGGGCAGGTGTATTGGTGTATTTCCGCAAAGAAGGCCGAGCCTTGGGTGAAGTGACCAAGTTTTTGGTCTACAATGCCCGCAAGCGCCAGGAAGGAGGCGATCGCGCAGATGCCTACTTCAACCGTACTGAATGCGTCGCAGGCGTTCAGGATATGCGCTTTCAGGAACTCATGCCCGATGTCTTACATTGGTTGGGCATTACCCGAATTGATCGATTTGTTTCCATGAGCGATATGAAGTATAACGCCATTACCAATTCCGGTATTGAGGTGATTCAGCGTGTGGCGATTCCTGAAGAGTTAATTCCTGACGATGCCAGAGTAGAAATCGCCGCTAAACAAGCTGCTGGCTACTACACCGAGGGAACTACTCCGGATGCAGGCACACTATCTCAGGTTAAAGGACGGAGTTTATTGGTTTAGCTAGCAGTTATACCAAATTCATTCAATCGTGCTACATTTCTACCCCTCTCTCATCCCCCCTTACTAAGCTATGCCTTACTAAGGGGAGGACGTTAGAAACGAGGGGAAACTAGAAAAGTACTTGTTGCATGGTTTTATGAAATTGGTATTGGTCGTGAACGGTTAACGGCTTCCCAAAAATAAATTATCCTAACACCAACCTTGGTAAGGGCAGGTTTAAGGATGAAATCGGCAGACTTTCCCGATAACCTCCGTACAAAACCCGCCCCTACAAGAACATTCTTTTGTTGGGAAATCCCTTGGTCGTTCATTACGATTAACCCATTATCACAATACAAGTAAAGTATTTGTGTCTTTACTTTTCATGTTGGTTTAGGTCTTTACGAAGAGGCGAGATTGAAAGCCCCCGTCTTTTAAGCGGGGGATGAAAATCAG
>CAZPRJ010000041.1:0-67867 GCA_964588805.1 uncultured Microcoleus sp.
CGCACCCCCGCTTACTCCCCACTCGAACACTGAGGATGTTGCCCTCCTTGAGAACAGATGAATTGAAGTTGTTTGCTATCCAAATTTTTCACCTTCGTAAAATCCACGCCCTGAATGCGAGCACCCATTTCTACAGAAGGTGGCTTTTGAATAAACTGTTCCCGTCGCACAGGTGTTGCGGCTAATGTCGCCCCTTGTAAATCTGCGCTTGCCAACTTCGCCCCTCGTAAGTCAGCCCGACTTAAATCAGCATTCCGTAGCGTTGCTTTTTGTAATTGGGCATTTCTTAAATCTGCCCCCACCAATTGAGTAGAATTTAAGTCTGCTTCTCGCAAGTCTGCATGGCTCAAGTTCGCTCTGGTTAAATCTGCTCCTTGCCAATTCGATTGAGTTAAATTTGCAAATGTTAACTCGCTGCCTACAGCTTTCACCTGTCCAAGACGAGCTTTGTGCAGATTTGTACGGGATAATTTAGCTTCCCCCAAATTTGCTCCTGTCAAACTGGCATCTTCTAAAACAGCTTGGCGCAAATCGGCACGAATGAATTGAGCGCTACTGAGATTGGCACCCGTCAGTCGGCTGTTGGATAATGTGGCTCGGTTTAAGGTTGCCCGCATCAAATTCGTTTGATGGAGGCGAGCATGGGTTAAATTGGCTCCGGTTAAGTCGGCATCTCTGAGATCTGCGCCACTGAAATCAGCCACCCAATCATCAAACGTACTGAAACGTTCATCGTCACCTGGGCCGTAAAAACGAGTATTTTTGAAGCTGGCGTGGGATAAATTAGCCGAACGAAAGTTAATGCCGGACAAAATCAGGTTATCTAGAATCAGGGTAAACTGAGCAGAACCCTGAGTCACTTGTCTCAAATCGGTACGGCTTAAGTCGGTGTTGGGGAGTTGAGCGGTGAAGATGGTGAGAATTTTTGCGATCGCTCGTTTAGTGGCTCGTTGTCTTAAGGCCACTAACTCTCGTTCTGCTGCTGTGCCTCGATTTTGTAGGGTTTCCTGGTCATTTTGTAAGGATTGATTCAGTCGCTGCAAAGGGGCTAAGGCGTCTGAACCCTTACTCACCAGTGCTTGTTGAATCGCATCAATACCAGTGGGTGTTTTCTCCTGTGCCAACAAATCGATTAAAAACGGAACAGCACGGGCATCATCCAAGCGGGCGATCGCTAAAATAACACCTTGTCGCTCTGCTAGGGCATTACCGGGAGTAGAACTCAATTGCTCCACTAATCCCAAAAAAACTTGATTATCCTGCTGTTTAAACTCCCGTCGATTGGCCTGACTTTGGATGTAAATTTGAGTTCCGACAAAAGTTCCCAACACCGAAGCCATCCCTGCAACAGAGATAATCAGTAACGTTAAACCTGGATGTCGGCGCATCCACAACCAAAGATTCCAAGATGTCCCCTGTGGTAACTGTGAAGTCAGAACAATCGTCGTCACTGTGCGGTTAGTGTGTGGGATGGTTGTTTCTTCGTCCCACTGCCAACCATCTTCCATTTCTAATGTCACGGTGTGAGCCTTTCCGTTTTGAGGGCGCGGATAAGGGGGTAATGTCCGGCGTGCATCCACCACAGATGTTCCCGCTAATTGATCATGCAGGGGACGACGGCGGGGGTTAAATAGATAAACGCTACCCTCTGCCAAGAGCATCAATCCTGCCAGCCCTAATAAAATTCCTAGATCGGGAAAAGCACCCGTATACCGCCACAGCAGATAAGCCGTTCCCACGGGCAATCCCCAACGTCCCACCGCTTCCCGCCACACCGCACGCACTAACCCTGGAGGGGTGCCGTAAGCTGTAATCACTTGCACTCCAAACCAGCGCTTGGCTGACGTTTGACCGGTTCTCCCCAAGCGATAAAGTTGCCAACCCGCCACCCCCACCGGCGTGACTAAGGCCACCCACCAGCATAAATTAGTTAAAGGCACAACCTGCCGAGTCAGTTGTTCTCGTAAGGGATAACCCAAGGTTTGAGCGATCGCTTCCTCTGTAGAGGCTAATACCGGGTTTAAAGGCACCGATTCTACCTGCAAGTGTTCTTTGGCATACCAACCAATGCCGTAAGGAATTAACGCACTCGCCGCCACCATTGATACTTCCACCACAACAGCCGCACAACGCCGTGTAATCAATGGCCAAACCCAGCGCAATCGCAGCGACAATGCTCGGCTAACCTCTTGACTTTTGCCTCTTTTTATGCTAGGGCTAGCCATACTTAAATCTCACACCACGAGAAAAAGTTTTGCACTGATCTTATTTCTTATTGAGAAGACTCAGAGGAAATAAAGAACTTATACACCAAGTACAGTATTACTCCCAAGATGGAAAGCGCAACTAGGGAAGCAACCAATTGTAGGATGCTAGCTAATACCGAAAAACCCACCAGAACTGCTACGACTGCCACTGCTACTTTACCCGAAGTTGGCAGGCGGTTAAACCACTGCATAGTTTTCTCGATGGCGACTTGGGTGCGAACTTGATTAATATAGCCCTGAAACCGTTGCCCAATAGGGGTTTGTCCCGTTGAAGAGAAACGCTCTGATTCTAGTTCAGCTTCGAGTTCCTCTAATCTGCGATCGTAATCTTGATTGTGTGGTTGATTCATTGGTTGAATGCGTGAACTTTGAATTGCTTATGACAGTTAGGAAACAGGAACAATACTGTATCCTAAGCTTCTAAGAATTTAGGACACTGAGTATAGAAAAACATAAAAAACAGCCTAAGCGTAACCTGAGTAACGACGCCATTAACAGAGCTTATAAACTATTCCTGACGAAGGCGTAGGCGTTAATCAACCAGAGTGTATTACTCCTAATTCTCCCCAGCATTTTCCGAACCTATCGGTTCCTCTACACAATTTAAGCATTTTATTCCTTAAGGAAGTGGCACATCCCGCCCCGCTTCCTCTCCACTGTTTTTGGTAGGAGATATTTAGCGGTGTTCTATATTAGTCATGAAAATGTTAAAACCTTGGATGGTTGTTTCCACTGCCTTGGCTATGGTGTTGAGCAGTGCAGGTTTGGTTCGCAGTCAACCGATTAATATTGCACCAGGATTTCAGCCCGATCCTCTTGTCGTCAATGGCACCTCTGGGGGTTCTGTAGCCAGCCCAGGTTGCGGAACCATTGCAGCAACACCTAATCATACTTTAACTTTAGGCGCTAACTTCAATTATTTACGAATTAATGTACAGGGCGGTGGTAAACCTGCACTGTTAATTAAAGGTCCAGGTAGCCGCAATAGCTGTGTACCGGCTGATAATATGTCTGGGGGAAGTATCCAAGCCCCAGGATTTTGGGAGCAAGGCACCTACTCCATCTTTGTGGGTGATTTGGCAGGGGGACAGCATCCCTATACTCTATCCATCACTCAGAAACCGTAATTTTGGAAACTAGGAGTCAGGAGTCAGGGGAGAAGGATTTGCATCCATTCGTTGTGCGCTCTACATCATAAGAGTGTCTAATCTTCAATTTGTCGAGCAGATACCTCTACAGCGTCCACATCAATCGTACCGGGAGGGGTCAGGCGATTGAAATGGCCTTGCTCGACTTTCAACGGTTCCCCACAACTAGGACAACGGCACTCGGTTTGGTTAAATCCTGTAAACTCATAATTGCAGACAGGGCATTGGTCTTCAACCAAATTACGTTGCAACCACCAACGAAATACGATCCACCCAATCACGGGAGAGATAATAACTACGCCCACCAGAATGAAGAAACCGTTGACGACCCAACCCAAGCCAACCGACCCTAGTAATAGACAAATGACTAGGAATGTGAGCCAACAGCCCAGGCCGGAGAGATTGAACTGAAAAAGTTTAGGGGTGTCTTGGTTCACGATCGCCTTTAAGAATGCAGCAGGATAGGTTATATCTCCATCCTAGTTCAAATTCTTTTGACCCATTCATCCCCCTAAAAAGTGACGCCTGCTTGTGTCTTTAGCTACCAGATGGATAGGGCTAAGACACCCACAGGCGTCAACGAAAAAAATTAAGTTTTAGAACAGACCCAAGGTTAAAGACTTATCGATGGGGAAGGTGGCACCGACTCCCAACCAGATGGTAACAAGGGTGCCAAATAAGAAAACCGCAGTTGCCACTGGACGGCGGAAGGGGTTTTGGAACTTGTTCACATTCTCAATAAAGGGAACGAGGATAAGTCCGAGGGGAATGGCTCCCATACAAGCTACCCCTAACAATTTGTTAGGTAAGGTTCGCAGAATTTGGAAAACAGGGAATAAGTACCATTCCGGGAGGATTTCTAGGGGTGTGGCAAAAGGATCGGCAGGCTCACCCACCATTGCGGGGTCAAGAACTGCCAAGCTAATGCACAAGGCAATCGACCCCATAATCACCACAGGGAAAATGTACAGCAGGTCATTCGGCCAAGCGGGTTCGCCATAATAGTTATGACCCATCCCCTTGGCTAGTTTTTCGCGCAGTGTTGGATCGCTGAGATCCGGCTTTTTAATGGTTGCCATCGTTGGATTTTTCTCCTTCTCAATGAAGCTCGGTAGGCAGGAAGCATTTCGCTTGTATTTCCAATGTAATGGTCTTTTAGACTCAAGCTCACCTAAAAGACTGGATTTGAGGCGATAAGTTCACTACCAACAGTTTTCTTTACAAGGGACCCGAAATGCCCTGCTTGCGAATCATGATGAAGTGTAACAACATGAAGACCGCAATCAACCAAGGCAGCAGGAAAGTGTGAGCGCTGTAGTAGCGAGTCAGAGTCGCTTGACCGACGCTCGAACCACCCCGTACCAAGTCAGCCATGAAAACACCAACCACAGGAATGGCTTCGGGGACGCCAGACACGATTTTGACCGCCCAGTAACCTACTTGATCCCAAGGTAGGGAGTAACCGGTTACACCGAAGGAAACGGTAATCACAGCCAGAATCACACCCGTCACCCAGGTTAATTCCCGAGGCTTTTTGAAACCGCCAGTCAGGTAAACCCGGAAGACGTGCAGAATCATCATCAGCACCATCATGCTGGCAGACCAACGGTGAACGGAACGGATGAGCCAGCCGAAGTTCACTTCAGTCATGATGTACTGTACAGAGGAAAATGCCTCGGTGACAGTCGGCTTGTAGTAGAAGGTCATCGCAAATCCAGTTGCGAACTGGATGATAAAGCAAGTCAGGGTAATCCCACCCAGACAGTAGAAAATATTAACGTGGGGAGGTACGTACTTAGAAGAAACGTCGTCAGCCAGGGCTTGGATCTCTAGACGCTCTTGAAACCATTGAAAGGCTTTTGAGTCAGATACCTGCTTAGTAAACATGAAGCCAGAATTCCTAAAAGGTATGGGGGATGAAAAGTCCCTTTTATTATTAGTACACAAAGTTATGTGTACTTTCTTATCGTACCACCGACTAAAAGGGCAGGGGGAGGGTGGAGAGGAGAGAAATAGACAGGGGTACAACGGGTGAAATCCAGAGTCTTTTTCTTTTGGCTAGAGGTCACAGTTCCACCCCTCTTCTCCCAACCCTACTTTCTCATTTTGGAGGATATGGGCTGGAGTGCTGAGTTTTCAGTAACATAGCTTGCTAACAGTGGGCATGACTAGAGGGTTGCTCTCCCAGGTTTTTTGCTCAACCAGCAGACCGCACTGGGAGAAACGTGTATTTCAAGTCACCTTATTCTCTCAGGCTCTGCCACACTAGAAAGTTAAAGAATCATTGCCGGACGTTAAAAATTTGGTCATGCGAAAACGAGCTTTCTGGGTCGGACTTTTACTGCTTTTCCAAATCATTCTTTCGCTAGCTTGGTGGACTCCCCCCGCACAGGCTTTTTCTGAAGAACAAAAACTCTTCTCACAAGCCTGGCGCATCGTGAGTCAAGCGTATTTAGATGACACATTTAATCATCAAAACTGGTGGATGCTACGGGAGAAGACATTAACAAAACATTTGGATAACCGTGAGGCGACCTATACCGCTATCCAAAAGATGTTGGAGAGTCTAGATGACCCATTTACACGATTTTTAACCCCCAATCAATATCGGAGTTTACAAGTCAACACCTCTGGGGAGTTATCGGGTGTGGGGTTGCAGATTGCGCTTGATGCTGAAACGGGACAGTTAGAAGTCGTTGCCCCCATTGCTGGTTCTCCCGCCGAAGAGGCCGGTATCCAGCCACGCGATCGCATTTTAGCCATTGATGGAGTACTCACCTCCGAACTCACCTTAGACGAAGCCGCCTCGCGGATGCGGGGAGCGATTGGCACCAAAGTCACTCTACAAGTTCAAAGTTTGAAAGGAGAACCAAAATCCATTGAACTGGTGCGCGATCGCATCGCTCTCAATCCCGTCTATGCGGTGCTAGACACCAACCCCAAAGGGACATCCGTAGGTTACATTCGTTTATCTCAGTTTAGTGCCAACGCACCAGCCGAGTTCGCTCAAGCCATCACTGAACTCGAAAAACAAGGAGCACAAGGGTACGTTTTAGACTTACGCAATAATCCTGGAGGTTTATTGCAGGCAGGCATCGAAATTGCTCGGCTTTGGTTAGATAAAGGTACGATTGTCTATACCGTCAATCGCCAAGGTACGCTCGGTAGCTTTGAATCCTATGGCCCAGCACTTACAGAAGACCCCTTAGTAGTTTTAGTCAATCAGGGAACCGCTAGCGCCAGTGAAATTTTAGCAGGGGCTTTACAAGACAATGGCCGAGCTAAGTTAGTCGGCGAAAAAACCTTTGGTAAAGGCTTAATACAATCCCTATTTGATTTGTCGGATGGTTCAGGACTCGCGGTGACGGTGGCCAAATATGAGACACCCAACCATCGAGATATCCATAAATTAGGCATTCAACCCGATATGCAAGTCCCATTAGAGGCCATTACTCTCAATCAAGTGGGAACTGCTGCCGATGAACAATATCAAGCGGCCGTTAAGTTATTGACGAGCCAATCTGTATTGGCTGAGGCAATTAAGAGTTAGTCTTAGGGGTCAGGGGTCAGGGGTCATATCAAATCGTTTGAATACCCAGATTATCGTAGGGGCGGGTTTAGGAATCCACTTTGGGTAGTACCGATAACTTCGCATTAAAACCCGCCCTTACAGGTTATATGGCCATTTAACCGGATTGGATATCAGGAATAAGGAGCTAGGGGCAAAGGGAGGTTGAGCAAAACTTGAGTGCATTTCCCTTCCCCCTCTTCCATCATTACAACAAGGGTTGAGAATGCAGTAGTTGGTCTAAATCGAGTTGCATTAACTGATGGTATGCCCGATCCATAAAACCTTTGCCTCGCAACGCCCCCGTATTCGCACCGGGGCAAATATAATTTAAGGTTTCAGGTGTGAAGCGATCGCGCAAAGCTTGCAAACTCCGAATTTGCCTAGGCCAATGAAACGTTTTCGACTTGCGAAGCACAACGGGTTCTCCGGCTTGATTGGGTAATAAGTGACGCCCTGAAAAGAGAACACCACCGACCGCTTTATAGTACAGACAAGAGGAACCCGGAGAGTGGCCAGGTGTCCAGATAGCGGTGCAATTTGGAGTTAGCGTCCACTCGTGCTGAAATTGCTTGACTTCCAGATTGGGTAATAAATAAGCGGCTTGCTCTTGAATCACAATCGGGCAACCGATAGCCTCTTGAATCTCCTGTGCTTGGCCAATACCGCCTCGATGGGTCAAAAATAGGAACGAGACGCCTCCTTGTTCGTGTAAAAATTTCTGGTTGACTTCATTCCAAGCCGGACAATCAATCAGGATGTTACCTGCATTTTCTACAATAAGATAGGCTGTACCACCCAAAGTATCGCGATTGGGTGGAAATGCAAAAATGGTATTTAGGATAGGGCGTGGTGGCTTGAGTCCAACAGGTAGCCGATTGGACATAGCTCGTTGAGGAGGAATAAAGTTGCCCTGTGATGAGGAATCAGGTTGCACAATGCTTGTATGCCTGTAGTTGTTAACAAAACGGTGTTGACTTTCTATACAGAACGTTCTTTTACACCCATTGCGATTTATACATTATGAATTTCTGGTTGCTCCTAATTTTAATGCTGAGTCTGGGTTCTTTCACGTACTGGACGATTAAGCGTAGTGTGGCCAACATTACTCGCACGCCCGTCTGGCTATTGTGGCTAGTACTAATGGCACCCGTTCTAATCTGGAGTGGCTGGACATTAGTGCAGGGACAGGACACCCAACTGCCACTGATTTTAATGTTCGGCCCGTTTATTATTTGCCCGATGCTGTATTTTATGCTGGTTCAATGGGGACGCTCTGAACCAACACAGGCCGAAAATCGGGAACTTGAGAATCAAACCCCAGCCTCAGCCAATCGGCAGACATCCCCCCTTGGCCGTGAAGCCTCGACTCTACGCCCAATTACCAAACAAGAAGAAACAGACCTGAGAAATTGTTTTCCTTGGGGAGTCTACTACCTACAGAATGTAGAGTATCGACCTCAAGCTGTTTTGTGCCGGGGTCAGCTTCGCACCAATCCAGAAGCCGCTTATCAAACCATACGGGAAAATATTGAAGCAGAATTTGGAAATCGCTTTTTTGTGGTGTTTCAAGAAAGCTTTAACGGCAAACCCTTTTTTGCCTTAGTTCCTAATCCGCAAGCCCAACTCAAAGCCACTGGAGAATCTGAGCGAGTCACCCGTCCATTGTATGCCTTGGGACTTTTGTTAGTGACATTGCTAACAACGACAGTGATTGGGGCTCAGATGGCTGGAGTCACAACACAGCAGTGGCAAGCTGACCCAGCTATTTTCCTGAGAGGACTCCCGTATGCCTTAAGCTTAATGGCGATCTTAAGTATCCATGAATTAGGTCATTATGCGGCTGCGAAGTTCTACAAAATGCGGACAACGTTGCCCTACTTTATTCCCATGCCCTTCTTTTTGGGAACCTTTGGGGCATTTATTCAAATGCGATCGCCCGTACCCAATCGTAAAGCCTTGTTTGATATCGGCATCGCTGGCCCGATTGCCGGTTTGCTCGTCACATTACCCTTATTAATCTGGGGGCTAGCCCATTCCCAAGTTGTATCTTTGGATGATGCCTCGGGATTGTTAAATTTTGAAGCCTTCAATCCCAGATTTTCCTTTTTACTGACCTTACTGAGTAAGTGGGCAATCGGGAGCAAACTGACGCCAGCTATGGCCATCCAACTCCATCCCGTTGCGATCGCTGGCTATATTGGCTTGATTGTCACTGCGTTTAATTTGATGCCGGTCGGACAACTGGATGGAGGCCATATTGTTCATGCTATGTTTGGGCAGAGAACGGGTGCTGCCATTGGTCAGATTGCTCGTTTGTTGATGCTATTATTAGCATTCATTGAAAGTGATTTACTACTGTGGGCAATTCTGTTGATATTTTTGCCCGTGGCAGATGAACCTGCGCTCAATGATGTTTCAGAGCTTGACAATTGGCGCGATTTTTGGGGATTGATGGCATTAGTGATTTTAGCGACGATTGTGTTACCGGTTCCGGGTACAATCACGCAACTCTTAAATGTCTAACCCCTCATATAGTCTCTGTTTGAATGATATTGAAGAGGCTGATTGCCGCATTGAGAACTTTAGAATCCGCAACCCCAAGGGGGAATTCCTGCCCGGTTGATTTCCCATTCAAATAGCTCTCTAGTTAAACTGGATAACAACGATCGCGAGGTTATCAGCTTTTTGGCTATTGATAAACTCTTGGCCATGAGTCAGGTAGGGGAGCGAAATTTACGTCAGTACGAGGTTGGATATGATCCACCAGGACTGCATCTCTACTGCTTTAAATAGGAACCATCAGACCTCTGTCTGCTAGCCGCAGTAATCTACCGCCAAACGTAATTGTTGCTTTATCGGGTGCTACAAAACTTCAAGATCGCTAACACTGATTTGATGTTTCCTTCCAATCTAATCAAGCTAAGGATGTTTAAAAATGCCTGAAGCTAAAACCTCTAAATCCCATCAACCCCCACGCAAACTTTCCCCAATCGGTTTGAGTAAGGAGACTTCAGTGCCTATGGAACCCAAGGAAGGTCACTGGTTAATCGTTGAAGATGACAAAGGACGCCGGGAATTTCCTTTGGGAGGAGAAATTTATTCCATCGGCAGAGCACCAAACTGCGATATTCGCCTGTTTTCACTGTTTGTTTCCCGCCGACATGCTACCTTAGTACGGCGCAAGCGAGAAGATGGTAGTTATTATTACCGAATTGTAGATGGTGATCTCAAAGGTCAGTTGAGTTCTAATGGGATTTTGATTAATGGTCGCAGAACACCCGACCATGACCTTGAACATGGCGATAAAGTCACGTTTGATCCAAGTGTAACTGCCCAATACTATAGACTGACTCGAGAAACTGGCAAGTCTGGCCCGCTTGATCCCTTGGATGTAACCTTGATTGACCCAGCCATGATTGATGAAACGGAAGAATAAACGGAATCTGGAGAACGAATGATGGTGAATGGGATACAGGTGATTGGGGGGGGGTTAGCAGGAACCGAAGCCGCGTGGCAAATTGCTCAGGCGGGTGTACCGGTGGTGCTGCACGAAATGCGACCCCTGCGGCAAAGCCCCGCTCATCATACTGAGGAATTGGCAGAATTGGTGTGTAGCAATTCCTTTGGGGCTCAATCAAGCGATCGCGCTTCCGGTTTATTGCATACAGAACTCCGACGCTTGGATTCGATTGTGATTGGCAAAGCTGATGAGCATGCTGTCCCGGCGGGTGGGGCATTAGCCGTCGATCGCGCTGTATTTAGTCGGGAATTGACCCAAACCCTGGCTAATCATCCCCTGATTGAGTTACGACGAGGGGAAGTGCAACACATTCCGGCTGAAGGGGTGGTAGTACTCACGACTGGCCCTTTAACTAGTTCTAGCTTGGCTGAAGACCTCCAGCGCTACACCGGGATGGAATACTTCAGCTTTTTTGATGCCGCTAGCCCGATTGTAGTCGGAGAATCGATTAATCGGGAGATTGCCTTTATGGCGTCACGCTACGACAAAGGAGAAGCGGCTTATCTGAATTGTCCGATGAATCAGGAGCAGTATCTTCACTTTTGGCGAGAACTTTGTGCCGCCGAAAAAGCAGAATTGAAGGATTTTGAGCAAGAAACAGCTAAGTTTTTTGAAGGTTGTTTGCCGATTGAGGAGATGGCACGGCGTGGGGAAGATACGATGCGCTATGGACCGTTGAAGCCAGTCGGACTTTTTGATGCCCGTAAAGGGGATTTTCGCGACCCAAAAAACCAATCTCAGCGTCCTTATGCAGTGGTACAACTTCGGCAAGAAGATAAAGCTGGCCAGCTCTGGAATATGGTAGGATTTCAAACCAATCTACGTTGGGGTGAGCAAAAACGGGTATTTCGACTAATTCCAGGTTTGGAGAACGCGGAGTTTGTGCGAATGGGTGTAATGCACCGCAACACATTTATTAATTCTCCAGAATTGCTGTATACTACGTTACAGTTTAAAAGCCGTCCAACGTTGCTGGCGGCAGGCCAATTGGTGGGTACAGAAGGCTATACGGCTGCTGCTGCGGGCGGTTGGTTGGCAGGAACCAATGCGGCACGGCTAGTTTTGGGCTTGGAACCCGTGACGTTGCCGCCCGCCACGATGATGGGGGCGCTGTTTGAGTTTATTAGTTCGGCCTCACCCAAGCACTTCCAGCCGATGCCTCCAAATTTTGGAATTTTACCGCCGTTGTCGGCACGAATTAAGAATAAGCAAGAACGATATGGAGCGTATCGCGATCGCTCCTTTGCTCATCTTGAAGATTGGATGGAAAGACTGCAAGTGTCGGCGGCTTAGGATGAAAATCTTTCCCTTCTGACTTCCCAAGTATTTGCTGCAACCATTACCCTAGTTCGCTAAAGTCACAGTAAGCTTTGTTATCGACTTCTATACTAAAGGTATGAAAATCTTTGCTATTGTGACAGCACTCAGGCGTCGTTGGCTCAGCGTTATGCTGGCTTTGCTCTGTGCGTTCGCCCTCACAAGCTGTAGTCTGGCTCAATTTAGAACCGAAGCTTCTCAAGTTCCTCAATTTGTCAGTGGTATTTTGAGCGATCCCAAAACGTTCAACTATGCACTCAGTAGTGAATCTCCCAATGTTTTTGGTTGGATTTATGAGGGATTATTGACGCAAAATGGAAAGGGAGAACTCGAACCAGCCTTAGCTGAATCGATGCCAGAAATATCGGATGATAAACTGCGAATTGTATTTACATTACGGGAAGGATTGAAGTGGTCGGATGGAGAGCCACTAACCGTTGATGATGTGGTTTTTACCTATAATGAAATCTACCTCAATGACGCAATTCCTACTCAAATTCGCGATATTCTCAGAATCGGAGAAACCGGTGCTTTGCCCCGTGTGCAAAAAGTAGATGAACGGCGAGTAGAGTTCACTGTTCCCCAGCCTTTTGCACCCTTTTTACGCTATTCGGGAGGGTTAGCTATTCTTCCTGAACATGCTTTGGGGAAATTAGTAAGAACTAAGGATGCAAAAGGCAATCCTCTATTTCTCTCTAGCTGGGATACAACAACCGATCCGAAAAAAATTATTTGTAATGGGATGTATCAGCTAGAAAGTTACCAACCGGCTGAGCGAGTTGTATTTCAGGAGAATCCCTATTACTGGCGTAGAGATGCTGAAAACAAACCCATGCCTTATATCAAGCGTATGGTTTGGCAAATTGTGGAAAATACGGATACTAGTTTTCTACAATTTCGCTCGGGCGGATTGGACACCCTTGATATCACCCCTGAATATTTTTCTTTAATGAAGCGAGAAGAAAAGCGAGGAAAATTTACTACTTATATTGGGGGGCCAGAAATGAGTACAACATTTTTAACCTTCAATTTGAATCAGGCTAAAAATTCTAAAAATCAACCCCTATTAGACCCAATTAAATCTCGCTGGTTCAATACGCTGGAGTTTCGGCAAGCCATTGCCCATGCGATTAACCGTCCAAAAATGCTCAATGATCTTTATCGAGGGTTGGGAGAAGAACAAAACTCTCCTATTTATAAGCAAAGCCCCTACTATCTACCTCCAGAAGAAGGTTTAAAGGTCTACGATTATAACCCTAAAAAAGCGAAACAATTGCTTAAAAAAGCAGGCTTTAAATACAACCTGAAAGGTGAATTGTTTGATGCTGATGGAAATCGAGTTCGCTTTATTATGCTGACCAATTCCGGTAATAAACTGCGGGAAGCAATTGGGGCACAAATTAAACAAGACCTCGGTAAAATTGGTATGGATGTGACCTTCACTCCAATTGCCTTCAATACCATGTTAGAAAGAGTTTATACTCAACGGCAATGGGATAGTTACATTGGTAAGATTGGTGGCGGTGGCGTTGAACCCAATGGCGGCGCTAATACTTGGTTAACCAAAGGTGGATTGCACGTCTTTAACCTTGCTACTCAACCGGGAGAACCTGCTCTCATTGGCTGGAAACCTAGGGATTGGGAATTGCAAATTGAACAGCTTTACATTCAAGGTGCTAGCGAACTAGACGAAAATCAGCGCAAAGATATTTATGCACAGAGTCAACGCATTACTCAAGAAAATTTGCCGTTTATTTATTTAGTCAATCCTCTATCGATGCAAGCCGTGCGCGATCGCATTAAAGGGATTGAATATACCGATCTTGGAGGCGCATTGTGGAATCTTTATGAGCTAAAAGCGGTAGAGAAATAGGTCAAGTCGCTTCGCTCCCATTCACAACTGAAAAAGGGTTAATTGCGAGTTCAACGAGAGAGATTTATCATGAGTGGAAGGCTTTGTAGGACTGCCGTATGCGCTCTACCTATGTTTTCTCTCTCTCTCGTTGGTTTGCTGTATTTCTAATGCTGTTGCTAGCGCTAAGTAATGCGTTTATTTTAGCCGGATGTAACCTAAACGCCCTCAAAACAGAGGCGGCTCAAGTTTCGCAATTAGTATTGCATAGTCTCAGCGATCCTAAAACCTTTAACTATGCCCTTAATCAAGAATTTCCTAACATTTTTCGCTTTACTTTTGAGGGGTTAACTACTACAGATGACCTCACTGGCACAATTGAACCTGCCTTAGCAGAATCTTGGGAAAGCTTTGATAATCAGCAGCGATGGATTTTTACCTTACGCAAGGATTTAAAGTGGTCTGATGGCACTCCTTTAACAGCCGACGATGTGGTTTTTACCTATAAAGATATTGTCTTTAATCCAGAGATTCCCACTGATTCCAGAGACTCCTTGAAAATTGGTGTCAATCGAGCATTTCCTCAGGTTAAAAAATTAGATAACCGTCGAATTGAATTTATTTTACCTGAACCGTTTGCTCCGTTTTTACGCTCTATCTCTGGGCCACCGAACGGTATCGCTATTTTACCTAAACATATTCTTCAAGACTCTATAATCTCTAAAGATGCTAGTGGCAATCCTAAGTTTGTTGCGACTTGGGGAACCGATACTCCAACCGATCAAATTATTGTCAATGGTGCTTATCGGATTGCTGGCTATATCCCCAGTCAGCGTGTCATTTTAGAGCGCAATCCATTCTACTGGCGTAAGGACGAACAAGGCCATTTTCAGCCTTATATTGAACGGATTATATGGCAGATTATTGAATCAACGGATACAGCTTTAATTCAATTTCGCTCTGGAGGGTTGGATATCACGGATGGTTGGGGACGGATGCCGACGGAACATTTTGGACTGTTGAAACGGGAGGAAAATCGAGGGAAATTTAAGATTTATACCGCAGAACCCAGACCAGGAACTACCTTTATTTCATTTAACTTGAATAAAGGCCGGAGGAATGGAACACCTTTAGTCAGTCCTATTAAGTCTCGTTGGTTTAATTCCGTCGAATTCAGACAAGCGATTGCTTATGCACTGAACCGCGAAAGCATGGTAAATAATACCTTACGGGGTTTAGGCGAATTACAAAATTCTCCAATTTCTGTACAGAGTCCTTATTATATTTCTCCTCAAGAAGGGCTAAAAGTTTATGACTATAATCCTGAACGTTCTAAGGCATTACTCAAAGCGGTAGGATTTCAATATAACCAAAAAGGAGAATTATTTGATGCGGAGGGAAATCGAGTACGTTTTAACTTAATCACAAATACTGAAAATAAAACTCGTGTCTCTCTAGGAACCCAAATTAAGCAAGATTTAGGACAAATTGGGATTGCTATTGATTTTAATCCAATTGCATTTAATACTTTAGTTGATAAGTTAGCGAATACTCTAGATTGGGAGTGCTATCTATTAGGGTTTACTGGAGGAATTGAACCTAATGATGGGGCTAATGTTTGGTCTTTAGAGGGTGGATTACATAGTTTTAACCAGAAACCTCAAGCCGGCCAGCCTGCTATCGAAGGTCGAGAAGTGGCACCTTGGGAAGCAGAAATTTATCGACTGTATATTGAAGGGGCAAGAGAAGTGGATGAAACAAAGCGTAAAGCCATTTATGCCAAAACGCAACAGATTACACAAGAGTATTTACCTATGATTTATGTAGTGAATCCTCTATCGATGTCAGCCGTACGTGAACGGCTTGAAAATGTAAAATATTCAGCGTTGGGTGGCGTAGTTTGGAATATTTATGAATTGAAAATTCGGGATTAGTACGAGATAATTTTGACTCAGCCGGAGGTAAACTCCGGCATCCGGTAAGTAGAATATATTGTCTAATGACCCAACCTGAAGCGTTGCAATCTCTCCTGGAAGCGGTGGCCAAGGGTAAAGTGAGCCCAACGGCTGCCTTGGATAAACTGAAGAATTTGGCCTATGAACCTGTTGAAGATTTTGCCAAAATTGACCACCATCGGACTTTAAGAACAGGCTTTCCTGAGGTGATTTGGGGGCCGGGGAAGACACCTGAACAAATTGCTCAGATTATAATCACCATGCGGCGTCATAATCCGGTGGTGATGGCTACCCGAATTGAACCGGATGTTTTTGCTCAAGTGCAAGCGCAAGTGCCCGATGTTCGATATTATCCGATGGCTCGGATTTGTGCGATCGCGCCGGATACCCTCCAACCCACCCATCCTGGAATTATCGGCCTGATTTCTGCCGGAACCTCCGATTTATCAGTTGCAGAAGAAGCCGCCATCACGGCTGAATTGGCAGGGTTTCAAGTGCAGCGTCTTTGGGATGTAGGCGTCGCCGGTATCCATCGCTTGCTGAATAACCGCCAAGTGATTGCCCAAGCCCATGTCCTAATTGTTGTCGCCGGGATGGAAGGCGCATTACCCAGCGTGGTGGCTGGATTAGTCGATTGCCCTGTGATTGCTGTCCCCACAAGTGTGGGTTATGGTGCCAGTTTTGCCGGGCTTGCCCCTCTCTTGACAATGCTCAATTCTTGTGCACCGGGTATAGGCGTGGTTAATATTGATAATGGATTCGGTGCTGCAATACTAGCGGGCCAAATTCTGAGAACTGCTGATAAATTGCAGGTATTGCCATCTCAAACTACCGAAAACGAGGCTTTATAAAGGGTAAAATCCCCGACTTCTTCAAGAAGACGGGGATCTAAAATCGTCTCAATTCAATGATTGCACGTCTGATAAGTTAGTGGATACCACAGGTTGAGTCGGAGTCCAAGGAAAAGATTGATATTTCAAATAAAAACCAATCAGTACAAAGACTAAAATCAAAAGCGTTCCCAAGCCCAATGGACTCGGCAGCCAAAAGGCAGCTTCTATATGATTCTGCTGCCCCGGTTGCAGCGTCCACACGAGCTGATGCCCGTTATCATGGACATCGGGACGAATGGCATTCTCGTCTGTATTAATGCTCTGAGCTCCCCAAGGAGTGTTCAATGTAAAGGTCAGATCCAACAAAGAATTGGGGCTAACGATGACATTGCCTTTAGCTGAAACAACCCCAAGCGATCGCAAATCCAAATCGTAGCTTAACCGATTTCGTTGCAATAACAAAAAGTTTCCTTGTTTTAAATGAAATTCCGATTTAAATGTTGGTAAATTGACAACCTCATCGGTATCAGGTGAGGCTTGCTTCTGAACAGATGGGTTAAAAAATTGGTTAATTTTGGATTCTAATTCATCACCATTACTAAATGGAATTGTCACCACAATTTCTTGGTCAGAAAGATGCTGAGTTTTCCCCTGTAGTTTCTGCGCCCGACGTTCAATACTTCTGAGCCACTCCTGTGCCTGCTCATTGCTAAAGCTAGTCAACTGTTCCCCTAGCTTAATATATTGCACAATTGCGCCGTGATGCTGTCCTTCAAAATTCACGCCGACATTGTACTGTACGCACCCCGAAAGCAGCAGCGACGATAGCAACACAGCCGCAAGGATACGTAAGCGCCCTAAAGTTTGACGGCAAAACGGCCAGAAATCAATCATAGCTAGCTTCACAAGCTTCTCTCCTTGGCATGAAAGCAGGTCTATTGAGGTTAAACCTCACATTACATTCTGCCGTGTAACGCGGTTGGACTGAAAATTGGCTACAAATCTTTCCCTAGACTTTATCCTGATTTGCCTCCAGGCTGGCTGGGGAAGCCTCTTCGGGTTGCTGAGGCTTGTTGATGGGTAGCTCAATCCAAAACTCAGTTCCCTCGCCTGGTTTAGAAACGCACTTAAATTGGCCCCCGTGTTTTTCCACAATAATTTGATAGCTGATAGATAATCCCAAACCCGTCCCTTGACCTACTGGTTTAGTCGTAAAGAAGGGGTCAAAGATTTGTTGTTGCACCTGGGGTGGCATACCCGGCCCGTTGTCGGCAATGCGGATTAATACCATGTCGTTATCTTTGAGTGCGGTGTGAATTGTGATAGTCGGGGCTTTTTCTGGGCAGATTGGAGCTTGACCCCTTGTCCCATTAATAGAATCAAGACAGAAGGCAAAATTCGTATCTTGAGACGTTTGTTGGGCAGCAATGCACTCATCTAAAGCATCCACCGCATTACTTAAGATATTCATAAAAACTTGATTGAGTTGCCCCCCATGACACTCGACCAAAGGTAAGTTTCCATACTCCCTAATCACCTGAATTTCAGGATGTTCGGGCTTGGCCTTTAAGCGATGGCGTAATAGCAATAATGTATTATCAATCCCTTGGTGTAAATCTGTAAGTTCCCGACCCGATTGATCCAAGCGAGAGAAGTTCCGCAATGATAAAACAATTTGCCGAATCCGTTCAGCTCCCATTTCCATAGAAGTCATGACTTTAGGCAAATCTTGACTCAAGAAATCTAAATCAATTGCTTCCATCTCCGCTTTAATATCCCCGGCTGGATGAGGATAGTTTTGGCGATAGAGTTCAATCAGATGTAGTAAATCTTTTGTGTATTGAGTGGCGTGTGGAATATTTCCGTAAATAAAAGAAACAGGATTATTAATTTCATGAGCAATTCCAGCAATTAATAGCCCCAAACTCGACATCTTTTCAGTCTGAATCAGTTGAGTCTGTGTTTCTTGTAAGTCGTGTAAGGCTTGCTCGAGTTGATCTGCTTTTTCTCTAAGTTGAGATTCGGATTGAATTAATGCTTTTTCGGCACGTTTGCGTTCCGTTACGTCCCGAAAGTTGACCACAATTCGGCTTATAGGTGTATCGAGTAACAAATTACTATAGGTTGACTCGATATAGCGCCAGGAACCGTCCTTGTGCCGAAATCGGAATTCTATCGCTAAATCTCCTGTTGGGTTTTTGATGAATTTTTTAAATTGACTTTGAACCTTAGCCACATCATCAGGATGAACTAAATCAAATGTGTTTTTGCCGATTAAATATTTGGGTTTATATCCTAAGGCACCTTGAATGGCAGGGCTAGCATATTTGATGGTGCCATCTGCTTCTAAAATCGTAATTAAATTAGAGCTGGTTTGAATGAGCGATCGCCATTTTGCTTCATTTTGCGCCCACATCGTTGCTTCTCGTTTGCGTTCTTCCTCAACACCAATAGCAGCCGCAATAATTCCCAGCAGTTTTTTATCCACTTGACTCGGTACAAAATGGTTTTGATAAACCACCGACAACGCCCCAATATACTCACCTCCAGAGCGTACCCCTTGCCCGACATACGTTTGTAAGTTGTAAGTAATAATGTCCTGATTTTTATGGGCATAAGGAGTATTTTGCAAATCCTGAAATACGAAAGCCTCAGCACTTTTTCGCTGAATCAATTCATAGCAGATACAGTTTTCAGGTTCACCTACATTAATATAATCGTCTGGTGTTTGCCACTGGCCTATCGACCACATTAAGCCTTCATATAATCGATTGTAGAGCGCCCATGTTCCACCTAATAATTCTCCGGCTAAGGCAGTGAGACAGTTGATATTTTCATCGGGATCTGAACCCAGATTTAAAAAGCACTCATGGAGTCGAGAAAGCTTTTCTTGAGCTTTGAGGTTAGTAATATCGCACAAAACGCAGGTGACTCGCTCAACACAACCATCTAAACCGATTTGGGGTTCAGTATTAATGGATAGCCAAACGCGATCTTTGAATGCAGGCCGATAAACTCCTAACACCCAATTACGCAGAGGTTGGCGACTCGAAAGTAGCATTAAAGTATGCTTTGCACGTACGGGTACTGACTGGAGTTTTAGCTGAAAGGGTTTGCCATTTTCTTGAATGATGTGCCAGTCTGAGTCAATAGGTGCTTGACCTAATAATTGGCTTTCACTTAATCCCAGTAAATTGAGTGTGGCTTGATTGAAAAAGCGAATTTCACCCTGTGGTTCCATAACCAAAATCCCCACGGGTAAGTCTTGGAATAACGCTTTAGAAAGGGTATCATCCCCGCGTGCTAGGGCAATATCTTGACGGTCAAGGTGTAAAGGTAACATAGGTTCTAGCCAGGGTGTTCGGTAAGAGTTAATGATTCGTTTTTCTCTGATACTTAGTAAACTTCGGTTGTTGTGTCATGAGATACACCCTGAGAAAGAACTTTCTTTTACTCTTTCTATAGACTTAGAAAGAGTTTATACTTCCGGAAAAAAGTATGGAACTGTTCGACAACGGCAAAAGTAGAAAGTGAATTTCACCCAAGGAAGACTTGGGCTAAGCAATCAGTGGTATTGAGTGATACTAACTTATAAATTTTTCTTCTACTAGATTAAATTAAGCCCTGCTTCAAGCGGTGATTTAATCAGCAGAGAAAAAAGGTTTTTTGATTTTTGTGCCGCTCTGTACTACTTCAATCTTACCGTTATTTAAACGTATGACAGTAAAAGCTTAAAACAACTAAAACAGTCATGGGATTGTTAGAGGAAAACGGTCTCTTCATTTATCAGTTTGTAAAGTAATTGAAAATTTACTTAATATTTGCACGGTCAAGAGTGGTTCGATGGTCGATAACAGTAACACCCTGTATAGGAAAACAAAGAAATCTTTAAAAGATTAAAAAAACATTATATCGAATCTGGCAATGCTCATCATCGGCAAAAGTTAGAGAGCAGGAATATGGGTTGTATTACTTAAGGTAGATTAGTAAGTTTAAACCCGGAATCGTTCGAGAAAGAGTCCAGAATAACAGAGCAATATAGAGGATACCCAAGCTCCATTGATACCAAACTAATGTAGAAATAATGCCGGGAAGATGTTCATCTCGCAGACGAATATCATTGAAGCCAAGTTTGAGTAAATTATTAAGGCTAAAGTCATAATAATTTAACCAATTCCAGCGCCGATCCCAGAGAATGGGCATATAGCGATCTCGAAACATCTCAAATCGAGGCATGATCGGCAAGCGTCCAATCAGCAAGTGCAACTGACGCAAACTTCCATCTTCGACAAAATAACTCACCTCCATTAAATTGTGATAGCGCCCTTGTCTATACAGTCGCCAGAGTAACAACATGGGCATGGGCAAAATAACCCCCCCTAGGCATACTAAGGTTAACCAAGGTCGATCGCCTGCTCGGAAAATTGCCATCACTCCCCCAAAGGTGAGAACTCCATAACTACCGAACATCCAAGGCGTTTCTAATACAGTAGGAACAATCGGTTGAGGATGACGACGACGAAACCGATCCACCAGCCAAAAAAGCAGGCCAAAATAGGCAATCGCCACCAACCCCACCCCAAACACTAACCAAAAACTAGTACCATACCGACTCAGCAGTAATAATAGGCTCAAACCCACCCAAGTTAAAGTCTCAAGAAACCAACTTAGAGGAGTGGGAGAATGTTCAGATGAGATAGAACTTAAAGCCTCACTGTATTCTTCAACTCTATCTTTTCCAGATTGTGCTGATTTTTGCGATTTGAACAGGAATTTCCCCAGTTGTTTTTGTCGCAATCGCTGGGTTGTATATTCGATCTGATTCGCATCAGCAATTTGTTGCAATGAACGAAAATTGCGTACTAAATTCCGTAAGACACTCTCATTTCCTGCTAATACTGGCACGGAAAGAACACGGCCAATTCGTCCCGTATCTCCTAGGATTTTTGCTTGGTCAGAGTCAAAGGTTAAACCCGCTACATTAATATATGTAGTCCCTATAAACCGAGCATTACTAAAATCAACTTGCTCTAAAAGACTGACACCTCGTAAATTCACCGATTGATGAAATTGAGCTTCGCGAAAGGCGACGGCTTTTTCAAAGATTGATTCGGGCAGAAGGAGGGATTTGAGGAAGCAGCTTTTGCTAAATAAGGTGCGATCGCGCCAACGGGTTTGAGTCAAGTCGGCTATTTTTAGGAAACGCGATCGCGTAAAATCTGCCAGTTGTACAAACTGCGCTTGGTTAAAAACTGCATTTCCGGCAAAGGTACTACCTCGAAAATTAGCCACCCCTCGAAACTGGGTTCTAGAAAATCCCGCTTTTGCAAAAAAATAACTTCCGCTAAAGTTAACATTCCGACTAAACGTGGTATCAGAAAAATCAGCCCGACGAGTCCAACGAGTGTCTGACCAATCAGATTCTTGGGTAAAAATAGCGCCATTCATTTCAACTCGATTGAGAAAGAATGTATTGGCAAAATCGACAGTTCCACCCATCTTTGCTTGCGTGAGTTTGATCGCACCTCGAAATACAGTCACGGTGGGAATAGGTATGAGTTCCGAGAAACGGCCAGAGTCGCGTAATAGCTGTTGTTGTTCCTCTGAAGTTAACCGAGGAGAGAGAGCATCCCCATATAGGGGTGTACGCAATCCCAGCTTGCTACCGATGAGTTCTCCCTGAATGATGGAGTTACTAAAATCGAGCCCTAGAGGCGTTTCTGAGCGATTCAGTTGAGTTTGTAACAATAGGTAGAACTGGTCACGAAATTCGGTATTTTCAGGCCGTAAATTAATCATTAACTGATGTAAGTCAATCCAGCGGACACCTTCACTTTGAATGGGCGATCGAATACGTTCTTGTAAAAGTTCTATGGTTAAGGGTACGCGTTCAATAGTTGGAGGAACCGCCCAAGTAGGTGTAGGAAGCAGAAGTAAAATTAGGAACAATCCGACTATCAGTTTGGGAAAATAGCAAATTGGCTTCACTTCCATTCATTCTCCACATTTCAAGCAATAGACCTTTTGTAAGAATATCTCTGACTCACCCTAGTCCGGCTAAAAATCACCGTGTCGGGCGATTCCGTCCTCTCGGGTTTTAATCACAATATTTAATGGCTAAGTCAAGCCAATGTATCTATAGTCATCCGATCTGATGGGTAAACAAAATTTAGGGTAGGGTTTCTATCCCCAAAAATCTGGAAAAGCACAATATTTACTCTTCACCTTAATTTTTAACAACTTATTTAGGATTGCTATAGTTCACCAATACAAGGATAAAAATGGGCAAAAAACAGCCAGCTCACTGGGTTAAAACTATACAGAAATTTTTGACCAAACCTCAAGTAGTACCTTACTCGCCTGAATACCAAGCATGGCGCAATCGCTTTCTGTTAGAACGTTTGCAACTAGCGATATGGTTTTCATTTGTTGCGGCCATCAGCTTGGAACTATTGTCCACTGTGATTAAAATTGCTGAACAAGTGTTAGAGATTGCCAATTCTCCTTGGGATTGGGAAGAATATTGGCTCGACCTAATGGGCGCTAGCGCTGTACCGTTGTGCCTAATTTTAGGATTAACTTTACTAAAAATTCCCCAGGTAAGGCGTTACCCAAAACTCCTATTTTTAGGCTTTTCTTTGTCCATGACTTTGATTTGGCAAATACAGGCCACATTGCTCCAGTTTCCACCACTCCTCAATCCCTTACCTTGGCTTCTGATATTTCCAATTATCGCCATGTTAGTGCCAGTTTGTTGGCGTCTGCACTTATTTTCCCAACTAATTGTGCTGGGCTACACCGTGGGGGCTACTTTTTTATTTCAAACATTGTTTGGGTCGTTTGGTTATATAGTCATTGCGATGAACCCCAAAAATCATCAAGAGCAGATATTGGCTTACTTAATATTGGCGATTTATGCTCTGATCGTTCTTTTGGCTATCTTTATTTGTAATTTTTCGGTGCATCTCTATGAACGTGTTTTGCGAACGGAATTTGAATCAAAAAGAAAGTTACAGATATTTACCCATGGGGTTTCACACGATTTACGTAACCCTGTAACCGGTACATTGATGGTACTCAATAATTTGCTGCAAAAGCCAGATACAATCATTCCTGTTCCTCGTGCAATTTTAGAGCGGATGGCGCAAGGCAGCGATCGCCAACTGAGTTTAATTAACTCCCTTCTAGAAGCTCATGCAACTGATGTGCGGGGAATTGTCCTTTATCGCCAATCGATTCAGCTCAATTTATTAGTTGAATCTTCTCTGGCTGATTTAGAACCCTTGCTAGAACAAAATCAAGCCACGCTGAAAAATTTGTTTCCCTCAGATTTACCGTTAGTGAAGGTCGATCCCATTCAATTAGGGCGAGTTTTTAGCAATCTGATTTCTAATTCTCTTACACATAATCCCCCTGGACTGACACTAACTCTCAGTGCAACAGTAGAACCCCAAATGATTCGCTGTTGTATCCGAGATGATGGGGTGGGAATGACGAAGGAGCAGTGCGATCACCTATTCGATCTCTACTTTCGTTCCTCTAGTGTTCGTAATTCCTTGGGTTTAGGTTTGGGGCTCTATCTTTGTCAACAAATTATCATTGCACATGGGGGAGAAATTGGTGTGATTTCTTCTCCTCAAACCGGAGCTGCTTTTTGGTTTACTATCCCGATAGTTGACCAATATTAACTCACAATGAAGAATAAGAGTTTTTATCTAATCACCAAGGTGTGTTATTGACGAGACAATGCTTTAAAGCGATCGGTGAGACAATCGCATCTGGGAGAACTCTCAAAGGCTTCTCTGTTTTTGCTGGTGTAGTCTATTAGTAGTTACGTCGATATCTTTCCTAGCTCAACTTTTTCTAAAGGTTCAGCATTTATTTCCAAACTTCAGCTAAATCCAAAACAAACCCAGGTAAAACATCTTCACCTAACAAAGTTGTAGGATGATCCAATACTTCTACGTCCTGATTTTGCCGATAAACCTCTACCTTTTTGTTTTTCCGGTCAATCAGCCAACCCAAGCCAGCTCCATTTTCTCTGTATTCCCTCATCTTGGCTTGCAGTGACTTCATCGTGTCATTTTTAGAACGTAGTTCCAACACGAAATCAGGACATAAGGGAACAAAACTATCTTGCTGTTCAGGGGTGAGTGCATCCCATCTATCTTGACGCACCCAAGCTGCATCAGGAGAGCGATCGGCACCATTAGGAAGATGAAAACCTGTAGAGGAGTTAAATGCCTTACCGAGTTTAGTCTGGCGGTTCCATAACCAGAGCTGACCTTCTATATCTAAGTTTCTGTTGCCAGTGTCGCCTCCTGTTGGTGGCATAACAATCAACTCTCCTGTAGCCGTGCGCTCTAATTGTAAGTCTCGGTTTGCGATCGCCAACTGAACTAACTGCTCGTGGGTAACTGTCAGTGTTAGCGTGGGTGGAATATTGATTGCAATGGATTGGGATAAATCAGCTTGTGTCATCGTTGTATCTAAAACTGGCGCTTCTGGAGGTAATTCAACTTAAATTATGCATTAGCCTGAAATAGCTGTTCTTGTGGCATTCTTCTACACTTACCTCTAAAGGAAGGGAAAAGTTAAAATTGCTCTACTGCAAAGGCCACCCGCTACTTGAGCGGTAAAATGCACCTAAGCTTTTGATCACAGGGTATCCACTCGGATGAAGATTGAAACCATAGCCATCCATGCCGGTCATCGCATCGATCCGACAACGGGAGCAGTTGCTCCTCCAATTTATTTATCGACCACATTTGAGCGCCAAGCCGATGGCAGCTATCCCCAAGGATATAACTACATTCGAGACAACAACCCCAACCGAGAAGCATTAGAACAATGTTTGTCAAACTTGGAAGCAGGTGCTGCGGCAACGGCTTTCTCTTCCGGTTCGGCGGCCACGATGAGCGTCTTCCAAGCGTTACAACCTGGAAGTCATGTGATTGCGCCTCTTGATGCTTACTCTGGTACAACGGCTTTATTGCGGGAAATTTTGGAACCGTGGAACTTGGCTATCTCGTTTGTGGATATGACTGATATCACGGCCGTTGAGCAAGCGATTCAACCCAACACTCAGCTAATTTGGGTGGAAACTCCCTCCAATCCCATGCTCAAAATTACGGATGTGGAGAAAATTGCCGCGATCGCACATCAGGCCAATGCATACTGTGTCTGTGATAACACATGGATGACACCTATTGGGCAACGTCCTTTAGAAATGGGTGCCGATTTAGTCGTACATTCGATGACAAAGTACCTCGGCGGACACAGCGATGTCATGGGAGGAGTCGCCATCACGAAAGTTGAGGATGATTTTTTTCAAAAGATTCAGAAAATCCAAACGACTGGGGGAGCTGTAGCATCTCCCTTTGATTGTTGGTTGATACTCCGAGGTATTCAAACCTTACCTTACCGCATGAGAGCGCATTCAGAAAACAGCCTGAAAGTAGCCACATTTTTAAGCCAACATCCCCAGGTTGAAATTGTGCATTACCCTGGACTTCCCCAACATCCAGGACATAAAATTGCCGCCTCTCAGATGCAACTGTTTGGGGGAATGCTTTCGTTCCAATTAAAAGGAGGACGAGAGAAAGCTTTTGCCGTAGCGGCCAAGGTAAAACTGTTTACGAGAGCCACTAGTTTGGGTGGTGTAGAAAGTTTAATTGAGCATCGCGCCTCAACAGAAGGTGCAGGCACAAAAACACCAGAAAATTTATTGCGAGTTTCGGTGGGACTCGAACATCCTGATGATTTAATTGCCGACTTAGCTCAAGCGTTGGTATGAGTAGGTCGGCATTAATATTGATCGTTGAGTTAAGGCAGGAGGCAGAAGGCAGTCCCAATGAAAAAAAAATCACCGCCAGGAATGAAAATTTGTCTCCCCTGACTCCTGAATTCTGACTCCTAACTCCTATAAAGTAGATAACTCCTTCAGCCGATAACCCACTCCATGAACCGTTTCAATCCAATCATCGGGGACACCAACACTCTTTAATTTCTGCCGTAAACTTCTTATATGAGCCTTAACCGCACCTTCTTCCGGTGAGTTTTCTAATGACCAAATGTGTTCAATGATGATACTCCGGCTAAGTACTCGCCTGCCATTTCGTAGCAAGAGCTCTAAAAGATAATATTCCTTGGGTGTTAGGCGCAAACTTTGGCCTTTATAGCTGACTTCGGAAGTACTGAGATCAAGACTCAAATCTCCCCAGGTAAGAAGAGAAGACGGTACAGCATTACCCCGACGTTGTAGAGCTCGAATCCGAGCTAATAATTCTTGTAAATCGATGGGTTTGACGACATAATCATCCGCCCCTGCATCTAACCCTGTTACTTTGTCCATTGTGGTATCACGAGCCGTTAACATCAAGATAGGCATTCCCAAGCCATGTTCTCTTAGCCTTTGACAAAGGGAAAAACCATCGAGTTTGGGGAGCATAATATCTAATAAAATCAAATCATACTCAAGGCTGCTAGCCCGCTCCCAGCCTGCTTCTCCATCTGTCACCCGATCAATGACATAATCTTGCTCTGAGAGAACTTCAACCAAGGCTTCAGCAAGGGCAACATCATCTTCAATTAGTAAAATTCGCATTTTATTCAAGAATGAATCGTGAGTTATTTAAAAATTGAGGGGGGAAAAATGAAGAAAAAATGAAATTTATATCGATAAAATAGTTTTATCTCCCTCAAAGTCGAGAACTATCACCTCAGAAGGTTCCCAATCTAGCCTTTACAGGGTCTATAAGCGGGAATATTGAAAAAAAATTTATTATAGGTTGGGATTAATGCTATTTATCCCTAGTAACACAACGGCAATTTTCCAATGGAGTACCACTCAATCGATTACAAAAGAAACAGGGGTACATCTTATCGATGCTGTTCAATCCTCGATGGCAGTTGTACTATTAGTTTTAGCTGGCTCGGGTGTTGTACTCTTAGTTTTAACCTATAACTGGATTCAGTGTGCGATCGCTAAATCTCAGCAAACAGAGAAAGCATTACGTCAAGCTTATACCGATTTAGAAAAACGTGCGGCTGAGCTGATTGAAACAAATCAAGAGTTGCAAAATGCTTTGACGCAATTGCAGATTACGGAAGAATACCTATGGCAGCAAAACAAGGAACTCAAACTGACACGTTCGCTAGCTGAATCACAGCGACAACGGTATCAAGATTTATTTAATTTTGCTCCGGATGGCTATTTAGTAACAGATGCTCTGGGAATAATCCAAGAAGCCAACCAAGCCGCTACTCAATTATTGGCGATCGAACTCAATGCTTTAGTGGGCAAACTATTCAGTGATTTTGTAACGCAGGCGGAATATCAAACGATTTATAATCAATTAAATCGATTGCCTCTACCTCCCTATAAAGTATACCGTTGGGAGATACACCTACAACCTCAAAATGCCAACTCCTTTCCAGCCGAAATTACCGTAGTTCCTATACTGATTCAAGACGTACTTGTAGGTTGGCGTTGGCTGATTCGCGATATTAGCCAACGTAAACAAGCTGAAGAAGCACTACAACAATCGGAAGAGTTACATCGAATTACTCTAGGTAGTATCTCTGACGCTGTCTTTATTACTAATAATGAGGGTTCATTCACCTATGTGTGTCCAAATGGACACGTTATATTTGGTTATAATTCCGAAGAACTTAAAGAATTAACTAACATTAATCATCTATTGGGAGAAAACTTATTTGAAGAAAATCAACTCGATAATTGTGGAGAAATTCAAAATATTGAATGGGAAATTACAGATAAGTTTGGCAGACAACATAGCTTGCTAATTAATGTCAAGCGTGTCGATATTCAAGGAGGTACGATACTCTACAGTTGCCGTGATATTACTGAACGCAAACAGGCAGAGGCGGCACTACAACAAAGAGAAAAGCAACTCCGAACAATGGCGGCTAATATACCCGGTTCTGTGTACCGTGTGGTATTTTCTAGCGACGGGAAGATGTCTCTACCCTATATTAGTGATGGGGTACGTGAACTGACCGGAATCGCGCCAGATGAGATTATGGCTCATCCAGAACGGTTATTTGTAGTCCTTCATCCTGATGATCGAGAGCAGTTTTATGAATGCCAAAACAAGGCCATGGAAACACTGCAACATTACCAACACGAATACCGAGTAATTACTGCTTCAGGTGAAGTAAAGTGGGCGAGAGATACAGGACGATTTTCTAGAGATGAGAATGGGGATTTAGTTGTAGATGGGGTAGCATTGGATATTACTGAACGCAAACGTATAGAATTGGCTTTACAAGAAGAACGTAACTTCATTTCTACGATTTTTCAGACCGTTGGATCTCTAATTTTAGTTACTGATTTAGAAGGCAGAATTATTCGTTTCAATCGTGCTTGTGAACAAGTAACGGGTTGCTCATTTGAAGAAGTCAAAGGTCAACCATTCTGGAACTTATTCCTCCTACCCGAAGAAGTTGAATCCGTCCAAGCTATTTTTAAGGAACTATGCTCGGGTCAATTCCCTAACCAGCATGAAAATTACTGGGTTACAAGGGATGGAACTCGTAAACTCATCTCTTGGTCAAATACAGTTTTAGTTGATGCCAATGATGAAATTAAATACTTAATTGGCAGTGGAATTGATATTACTGAGCGCAAACGAGCTGAAGAAATCCGTCGAGCTTTAGAGCGTGAAAAAGAACTCCGACAACTGCAACTGCGGTTTTTCTCAATGGTATCCCACGAATTTAGAACGCCTATTAGCAGTATTTTACTATCAGCACAATCCTTAGAGCTTTTTTACACCGGATGGACTCAAGTCAAAATATTCAAAAATCTGCAACGCATTCAAAACTCTGCTAAAAGTATGACTCAGTTATTAGCAGATATTTTGACAATTAATCGCGCCGAATCTGGACAATTAGAATTTAATCCTAAACCACTGAATTTAGCAAGTTTTTGTCATAATTTAGTCGAAAAATTCCGTTCAATTAATACTACTGGACTTAATATTAAACTAACTTTAAAAATTTCAAATCAAGAAACATATTTGGATGAAAATCTCCTCACTTCAGTTTTAAATAATTTACTGGCTAATGCTATTAAATTCTCTCCACCAGGCAGCCTCATTGAATTTATTGTAAAAAGTAATTTCCAACAAGTAATCTTCCAAATTTGTGACCGAGGTATAGGCATTCCCCCTGAAGATATTCCTTATTTATTTGAGCCATTTCATCGCGGTCAAAATGTTGACAACATTCCTGGAAGAGGACTAGGCATAACGGTTGTCAAAAAATGTTTAGACGTTCAAAATGCTAAAATTTCAATTGATAGTCAAGTTGGCGTCGGTACTAAAGTTACAGTCACCATTCCTCAGAGCAGTAGTCAGCAGATAGCGAGATAGAAAAAGTTCTGTGGTAACTCAAATGTATTAAGATTTCCAATTATGATTAACTAGGCTTGTCAGAATATGGTCTTGCCACTGTCCGTTAATCATAAGATAGTCGCGAGCATACCCTTCAACAACAAATCCCAGCCTTTTAAGCAGCCTACCACTACGTTGATTATGAGGCAGATAGGATGCCATAATTCGATGCATCTTTAATTCATCAAACACATAAGCGATTGCAACTTGTAAGGCTTCTGTCATGTAGCCTTTTCCTTGTGCTGTCTCTGCTAAGCTGTAGCCTAAAGTACAAGATTCAAATACCCCTCGCACAAAATTACGAAAGTTAACTGCACCGATAATTACATTCTCATTCTCTTTGGCAAAAATAAAGAGCCTTAAGGAGCAGCCACTAACAAACTCATCTAAACATTGTTGAACCTGAATGCGCCAATAATTTTCTGTATAAAAATCAAAAAACTTCAGAGGCTCAAAAGGCTCCAGATAAGCCTGATTCTCGCCGTAGTAACGAATAATTTCTGGAATATCATTCAAGCAAGGAAGGCGCAGAAATACTCTTGCGCCTTCTAGTTTTGGAGGAGGTTTTTCCATCAATTTTTACAATTTTGGATTTGGGATTGCTTCTCTAATGGCAAAATAGAGTTCTTTCAGGTTTTTGACTAATCAATAAACTTCTTGCTCTCAGTGGGAAACTACAACTAGTTATTACCGAACCTGAGCAAGAGGTCTAATTGAAGAATGGAAAATTTACTCCTAACCCAGGTAGGGAGGTAAAACCTAACCCATCTAAAATCCAAAATTCAAAATCTACAATGGGCGATAAACCCGATAGTTAATGTTGGGGAAAATATTATCGATTTCCTCAACTTTTTCCAGCCACCCACTATCAATTTTACCCAACTTAATATCATCATAGAGTTTGTTGAAGCGCATCAGGTGCGATCGCGTCCGCCGTACTGCATAAGGAACCATTGTTCCCGTACGCATAATAAACGCCCAATCTGAAGATTGCGCGAGTAAAAGTTCCCGTGCAGCTTGATTGAGCGCTTTCCACTCCAACTCATCCGTAGGTTCCCGCCTAGCGATCTCAATCATCCGTTCTGCGGCTTTATGCAGGTGGGGATAAATCCAAGCATTCGTATCGTTTAGCCAGTACTCATGGAAGCCCTTGAAGCCCCAGCTAGACTGGGAAGGACGGCAAACTTGCTGGGTAGGTTGTTCGCTTAAATAATCAGCAAGGTGAGTCATTTGGTAAGTCTGCTGGTCATACCAAGACTTACGGAACAGGTAATCAATAAACCAAGGGCCTTCATACCACCAGTGGCCAAATAACTCAGCATCATAAGGGGACACAATAATCGGTGGACGCTGCATAATTCCGGCAAGATGCCTGGCCTGTTGCTCCCGGTTGAACATAAAATTAGCCGCATGCTCTGCCGTCTTTTCTCTTGCCCAGTAAGGGTCATAGAGTGCCTTGTCCCCTAAGCCCAATCCGCGACCTGTAATCTTGTGATACTTAATACCTGTATTTTTACGTTGCCCATTAGGCATGATGTAGGGCTTGATGTAATCGTATTCTGCCTCCCAGCCTAAATCCTTGTAAAATTCTCGATACTCGGGCGCGCCTGGATACCCGACTTCACTCGACCATACCTGCTGCGATGACTCATGATCTCGACCAAACGCCGCTACTCCAGTCTCTGTGTAAATCGGAGCATACGTCCCAAATCGGGGACGGGGACGAGCATATAAAATTCCATGTCCATCTGTGAGGAAGTAGCGCAAACCAGCATCCGCCAGCATCCGCTCGACTCCTTCATAGTAAGCACATTCTGGCAGCCAAATTCCCTGGGGTGGACGCCCAAAGTGTTCGTGGTAATGTTCGCAAGCCACCTGAATTTGTGCCCAAACCGCCTGAGGATACATTTTCATCAACGGAAAATAGCCGTGAGTCGCACCACAGGTGATAATTTCCAGGTTATTCGTATCCAAGAATTGCTTGAATGCCGTTACCAAATCACCGTTATAGTGTTCCCAGGTTTGGCGAATTTTGTTGAACTCCGTTGCATAATGTTCCGCCAGATAGCGAATATGGCCATTGTGTTCATTGTGTTCAACTTCCTTTTCAGCCAATTCTTCCAGCTTAGACAGGTGTTCATCAAACCGCTCTTGCAATAGAGGGTCACGTAGCATTGACACCAAAGGGGGTGTCATGCTCATAGTCATTTTGAAGTCGATACCATCTCGCTTTAATCCTTCAAAAACATGAAGCAATGGAATGTAGGTTTCGGTGATGGCTTCATAAAGCCACTCTTCCTCGAGGACATAATCACTTTCGGGGTGACGGACAAAAGGCAGATGAGCGTGGAGAACAAGCGCGACGTAGCCAGTAACCATGATGAATCAGGAGACGTGAAACGGTGGATAACTAAAACTAACCAAACATGGCAGATTTTAAAGTCTCTTAAGATTTTAGGACGAAAGCGAAAAACAGACGTGAAGAGAGCGTGGTTTAGGCTAATAAAATCGTCACTCGGTATCGAATCTAACCTCAGGAGACACAAGTAGTGCCGAAAATCTAAAATAGATATTAAATTGTAAGGAAGCTCATACCTCCCGGCAACAGACCGCCAACCTCACATGTTGTCAAAAGTATTACCTGTTTGTCCCCCGTGCTAACACAAAATTGCATGCAGGCAGCTCTTGAAAAGTTCGGTGATTCAGAAACACCACTACAGCTACTGCTGTTTGTTGATGATCGGATCAGTTCGCGAAAGCATATCCAGCGCATTCAAGGTTATCTGAAAACCTTGAGGGTAGATTACCCCTTTGAACTTAAGGTCATCGATGTTGGAGAAGAACCCTACCTGGCAGAACACTACAAGCTTGTGGCCACGCCAGCGTTAATAAAAATTCATCCGAAACCCCGCCAAACGCTTGCCGGAAGTAATTTAGTCGCGCAACTCAAAAACTGGTGGCCGCGCTGGCAACGTTCAGTAGAAGAGTATCAGGCCAGCCTGTCCCAAGGTGTAGCCTTACCCTCTACCCTCAACTCCTCAAACTCCGTATCGAGGAATCAATCTGCTCCCAATTCCATTGCTTCCTCCATCGAACTGATTCGGCTGTCTGACGAAATCTTCCGCCTCAAGCAAGAAAAAGAAGAACTCCTCGATCAGCTACGATTCAAAGACCAAGTAATGTCCATGCTAGCCCATGACTTGAGGAGCCCCTTAACAGCAGCCTCCATTGCCGTAGAAACCTTAGAACTGGAGCATCATCCTCGAGAAGGCTGTCCGACTGAGTTGAAACCTGCTCTCAAAGCTCGTCTCCTCAAGCAAGCACGCGCCCAATTTCGCAGCATGGAGCGAATGATTACAGACTTATTGCAATCGGCTCGAGGTAACTGCGCTGATTTCAAAATCCGACCCCACAAACTCCACCTAGGGCAATTGTGCCAGGAGGTTGTCGCGCAGATGAATGAACAATTTCAGCTCAAATCTCAACAGGTTGAAACTGACATTCCCCAAGATTTACCCTGTGTTTATGCGGATGAAGAATTAGTGCGTCAGGTGTTGGTGAACTTGTTGGATAATGCCAACAAATATACGCCTGTAGGTGGCCAAATTCATATTTCCATCCTCCACCGCACCACCCAGAAAATTCAAGTGAGCGTTTGCGACAATGGACCGGGTATTCCCGACGAAAACCGCGATCACATCTTTGAAGATCATTTCCGCCTCAAACGCGACGAAGGAAAAGAGGGCTATGGGTTAGGTTTATCGCTTTGCCAAAAAGTAGTTCGTGCTCACTATGGGCGAATTTGGGTGGAGAACCCTTCCAAAGGAGGGGGATGCTTCCATTTCACATTACCGATTTATCGATAGTTGAATGGGAGTGTAAAGCAACGGTTAAGAGATAAATGAGTGTACCTCACCTAGCGTGAGAAATGCCATATCAAATCTTAGAACCCACCTCTGTATTTTTATCCAGAGCGTGTGTTACAAAATCTTTTTCTAATCTCCCCTTCTCCTTCTTGACGTAGAGCGGCGATGATTTGAGTGTTGGCTTTTGGAAACGGGAACTGGTCGATTTCTTGTAATGTCACCCAGCGAATTTCATCACATTCAACGGGTTGAGGAATACCAGTGACATGACGGCAGTGGAATACGTTGAGGGTAATGCTGAAGTGACTATAGGCATGATCAATCGTAATCAGGCGCGAACCCACCTCAATCTCAATTGCCAGTTCTTCTTGGATTTCTCGCTTGATACATTCCTCAATAGTTTCCCCAGGTTCGATTTTGCCGCCAGGAAACTCCCACAGACCTCCTAATAACCCTTCCGGTCGTCGGCGGTCGATTAAAATTTGTCCTTGTTCGTTCCAGATGACGGCAACGCCAATGGTTTTATGAGGTAATGGAGATGATTGTTCAGGCATGGGTAGATGGGCTTGAATTCCTAAATTATAGGCTTGACAATGGACTCTCCAAGGACAACTGTTACAGTCAGGATTTTTGGGCATACAAACCGTTGCGCCTAAATCCATCAGTGCCTGATTAAATTCTCTTGGGATTTTTTTGTCAAGTAATGCTTCAGATATTTGCCATAGCTGTTTTGTCGCTTTGGCTGGGGGTATGGGTAAAGCCACTAATCGCGCCAAAACTCGCTTCACATTACCATCGAGAATCGCTAGAGGCTGATTAAAGGCAGCGCTGAGAATCCCCCCGGCTGTAGTACGTCCAATCCCAGGTAGAGCTAAGACTTCTTTGAGGGTTGTGGGAAAAACCCCTCCATGTTCTTGTACGATTTTTTGGGCGGCTCGATGTAAATTCCGAGCACGGCTGTAATACCCTAGTCCTTCCCAAGCTTTGAGGATGTGATCGAGATGCGCTGAGGCTACAGTCTCTAGGGTCGGAAATTGCTCGAACCAACGGTAATAGTAAGGAATAACAGTCTTAACTTGGGTCTGTTGCAACATAATCTCAGACACCCATATTGGATAGGGGTCATGAGTATGTCGCCAGGGTAAGTCTCGACGCGATCGCGCATACCACTCCAGCAGCGCTTGCCTCTTTTCAGCGTCTTCAAAGAAGCGGATGTCTGGAATAGCAAATGGCTTTCGTTCCTCCATAGTCGAAACCGACAGAGGCAGTTTTTCATCTGTCGGTGTTCGCTTTTGTCGCACTTAATGTATTTCCTAGAAGCTTATGTTTAGTCTTGTGACTCCATTAACAGGAGTACTAATTGAAGTATGAAAAAAGCACTGGACTCAGCACTGAACATTGGTTCACTTTCAAAATTAATCTTGACCGACTTGACTCACTTATAAACCTGCATCTAAAGAGTTAGAAGAGTGAGGATCTATGGATTGAAAAGACTTTTCAAACACCATACGCTGCTCGGCATTGCGTAAGAAATAGCCGCTAATCATTGCTGAAGCCAGAAGACGGCCTAAGTTTTCACGACTAGTGTTGACTGTTACCCCAAAATGCTCAGTAGGAAGATTTCCCAACAATCCGATAATGTTGCGCTCCATTACCTGAAACACTTCAGTAGAGGTGGGTTTAGATAAATGAGCAATCGTTTCGGGACTCATTGATTGCACATACTCCCACAACAAATTAGCATTAGCCTCACCGTCAAAAAACTCGGGTTCGTATTGAGATGGATTTTTCACTTAGTCCTCCTAACTACTGTTCCCTTCTCTAGATCCAGCTAAGAAAGGAACCGCTTGTTTTCTCTATCTCTACTCTAAGAGATTGTGCAAACTAATGTAACAAAAACACGCTAAGGATAGAGTCGGTGAAACCGAACTCGAGGTATCGGATTATCTCACCCATCACCAGGGGGAAGCCATTAGCCATAGCGTGTCCGTTCATAAGGCTTCCATGTTTACGGACTAACCATTCGCTACGAACCCTTCTTTTTAACTCGCTGCAATATACTCGCGCATATCCCCTTTACGCTTGCGGAGTTTGGAGAGTGCTTCTCGTTCGATTTGGCGAACCCGTTCGCGACTAATATTCAGGCGATCGCCAATCTTGGCTAGAGTCATCGGTTGTCCGTCTTCTAAACCAAAGCGGAGCGCTAATACCTCTCGCTGCTGTGGGGTTAAATCCGCCATCAACTTCTCTAAATCCACTTGTAAGGCCGAGTGGGTTACGAAGTCTTCTGGAGAAGGCCCGGTGTCTTCTAGCAATTCTACTAATTCAGTATCCTGATTATCCCCAACCCGTAGATCGAGCGAGAGCGGTTGCCGTGCTCGTTCTAGATACTCGCGCACCTGTTTGGGGGATAAATCTAACTCCTTGGCTAATTCTGATACCGTTGCTGCTCGTCCTAGCTGTTGTGCCAGTTGGCGTTGAGCTTTTTTAATTTTATTGAGTTTCTCTGTGATGTGAATAGGGAGGCGAATGGTACGTCCTTTTTCTGCGATCGCACGGGTGATTGCTTGCCGTATCCACCAATAGGCATAGGTCGAAAAACGGTATCCTTTGGTCGGGTCGAATTTTTCCACCCCCCGTTGCATACCAATCGTACCTTCCTGAATCAAGTCCAAAAGGTCTACATTACGTTTGATGTACTTTTTCGCCACCGAAACCACCAAACGCAAATTCGCTTCTACCATCTTGCGCTTGGCATTTTCACCGGCATTGATGTATGTCTCTAGCTCCGTTTCTGATAGCGAAGAGGCTTGTGCCCATTGTGATAACGTTGGTTCGTGACCCAGTTGCTTCCACAGAGACTCTTTGACTTCATGCAAAGCAGCTAATCGCTGCACTTGCTTTCCATAAACAATTTCTTGCTCATGAGTCAGTAAGGGTACACGACCAATTTCTTTGAGATAAGTGCGAACTAGGTCTGTAGAGGTCTGAGCCGTTTTCATAGCGCTCTATTGATTATGAATGGGTTTATGCAAACACAGTGGTGTTGATGCTCGGTTCACCCCAGGAAAGGGTGAACTATTCTCTATGAGAAGATATTTAAGTTATGTTTTGCAATTGCGATGGGTTGGTCGGAAATATCGATAGGCATTATTTAATTGCCTTCTCTGCCCTTTGCTACAAACTATATGGTTAGAGAGTAAGATGACTACCCCCTATCTGGCTGTTTGTAGGAACACCATTGTCATAAAAGTTTTTGATTGAGCTGATAACTTTAAGAATTGTAACATTTGTTAAGGGAAATAGAACATCAAAGCTAGAAAAATCTTAAGTGTACGTTCCCCGAAAAGCGGAATATTAAAGAGAGTACCCAGGCAAACCCCGAATAATTGCATCCTGGAAAACAAAATGAGAAAAATCTGACCGACTCCGTTACCGTTCTCACATCCCAATCTGAACCGTGAAAATGTGAAGTGAGCAAGTTAGGCACTATAAGCTGTCGCTCACCACGTACTTCCTTCGGGAGAAGCAAGCTACGCATAGCGTTGCCCCAGACTAGGGATGAAAATCTTTCCCTCCTAACTCCTAACTCCTGACTCCTGGCTCCTAACTCCTAACTTCTGACTCCCTATTTTCAAGCTAGAGCTTGGATTAGGGTAAGTAGATAGTACGATGGGTGGGCAGCAAATCGCTAGTCATTTGGCTCAATCATCTTTAACCCATCTCAATCAATTCATTCATGACTCAAACCGTCTGGATAGCAAGACATGGCAATCGCCTGGATTTCGTCAACCCTGAATGGTTCAATACCGCCCAGCGCCCCTATGATCCACCCCTTTCCGAAGATGGCATAGAACAAGCCAAACGATTAGGGCAACGCCTTCAGGGGGAAGGAATCGTGCATATTTTTGCCTCGCCCTTTTTGCGAACGATCCAAACCGCTAACGAGGTGGCTGATATCCTGAATTTACCGATTAAGCTAGAGTTAGGCTTGAGTGAATGGCTGAATCCGGAATGGATGCCCAGCGTACCAGAACGACTGCCCCTAGAAGACCTACAAGAACATTTTCCCCGCATTGACTGGAGTTATACCTCCTATGTTGTCCCGGAGTACCCAGAAACCAATCAAGAGGTACTTCAACGCACAGCCCAAACGATCAAAGCGTTAGTGGCTAACTTTGGTGATGACATTCTATTAGTCGGGCATGGAGCCTCAGTTGTAGGCTGTACTCAGGGACTAGTGGGTGGAATGCCGGAAGTTAAGGCATCATTGTGCTGTCTAGTGAAATTGGTGCATCAAGACTCAGGATGGGTGATGGAACTCAATGGCGATACGTCCCATCTGCGCCAAACGGAAGAGGTAATCCGATTTCATTAAACTCAGGTGATGTAACCTTCCGACTGGTGAACTTGACGATCGCTTGAACATGACAAAATGCTTGTGGTGAGGGAAAACAGGGAGATCTCCATACATGACATTACTATTGGCCGGAGATATTGGTGGGACTAAAACAATTCTGCGCTTGGTAGAGAAGACCTCCGAACCATCGTGGAATACCCTTTATGAAGCGCTTTATGCCAGTCGTGACTTTCCCGATTTAGTACCGATTGTGCAGCAGTTTTTATTGACGGCACAAGAAAAGCTAGGCCAGACGTTTCGTCCTGAGAAAGCCTGCTTTGCGATCGCAGGCCCTGTGGTCAACGATACTTGTGTTCTGACCAATCTAGTTTGGGTACTCGACGCCAGACGCTTGGAACAAGAACTCGATATCTCCAAAATCCAATTGATTAACGATTTTGCTGCCGTGGGCTACGGGATTTTGGGCTTAGAGGACAATGACTTGTACACCTTGCAAGATGCAACGCCTAATAGTAATGCTCCTATCGGGATTATCGGTGCAGGGACAGGCTTGGGGCAGTGTTTTGCTATCCAGCAAGCGGGAATTTATCAAGTGTATGCCTCAGAAGGGGGTCATGCTGATTTTGCCCCTCGCAATGGGCTGGAATTTCAGCTTTTGCAATACTTACGAGATAAATATGATATTCAGCGTATTTCAGTTGAGCGAGTGGTATCCGGTCAAGGGATTGTAGCCATTTACCAGTTTCTGCGAGACCGTCAGTTTGCTCAAGAATCTTCGGAAATCGAGCAAATTATCAGAACCTGGGAACAGGAAACCGGACGTGCTGAGAAAACGGTAGACCCGGCGGCGGCGATTGCCAAAGCAGCCCTCGAAGAACGCGATCGACTTTGTGAACAAACATTACAAATGTTTGTCGATGCTTATGGAGCAGAAGCCGGAAATCTTGCCCTCAAACTGTTACCTTACGGTGGCTTATATGTAGCCGGTGGTATCGCCGCGAAAATCTTACCCTTGATTCAAAAAGGAGATTTCCTGCGAGCCTTCGGACAAAAAGGCCGAGTCAGTCCTTTACTCGAGCAAGTACCCGTTCGGATTGTATTGAATCCACAGGTTGGGTTAATCGGGGCTGCAATTTGCGCCTCTAGAATTTGATGCAAGTCTCTTGGCCTTAGTTTTTTTACTCATCAATTTTTGTAGGTTCAGCGCCCCCCAACTCATGTTTGGGGGGGGATTTTCTAGCAAGATTCAGTAGACTTCTGGCATAAATACCTATTTTCAGAAGAGGTCTAAATATAGCAATGTATAGCTGAGAGGCGTTTGCTATACGGGTGTGTTACTACATAAATACGGGTGTAACCCTTCGGGTGAATTGCTACACAAAAGTTAATTAATTAACCAAAGATTATCCGGTTGGTTTGCAAAGGGTGGCAAAAGTAGCGTCAGAGAAACGTCAAATTAGGCAAGGATTCAGGGTATTAATCAAATCTTCAAGGAAGAAGAATCTTAACCGTTAATCAGTATAAAAACTCTTGCGGCGTGGATAGTGAACAGTCAGCCAATTGGCTTAATCTTTTTAAGAGATTTAGCTGAGGTAGTAGCCACCCAAAAACGAAGAAAATTTACAATGTGGGCAGTTTTTGGACAGTGCATGGTGATGCTCTTTCAGTTCAAAAGCCTATTGCAGATTGAAAACAACTTTCTCTGCTGAAAGTTGGCTGCCCCGTCATTGGATTGAACAACTTGTATTCCCTATTCATGAAGAAAGCACCATGCCGGAGTTCTTGCAAAACTTGTGGGGTTCTAGCCCTTTTATTCCTCACGGACACTGTTATTTATGGAAGTCAGATTTGGTGCTGCTCCATGTAGCATCGGATAGCATCATTGCCCTCGCCTACTATTCCATCCCCATCATGCTGGTGTATTTCGTCCAAAAACGACGAGATGTACCTTTTCACGGGATTTTTCTGTTATTTGGAGTCTTTATTGTTGCTTGCGGAACTGGCCATCTGATTGATGTTGTCACGCTGTGGTATCCCATTTATTGGGTATCTGGATTGATTAAAGCGCTCACAGCAATAGTTTCGTTTTACACCGCCTTGGTGCTTTTTCCCCTCATTCCTCAAGCCTTAGCCCTACCTAGCCCCGCACAATTAGAAGCGGCTAATCAGGCATTAGAGAAGGAAATACGCGATCGCAAGCAGGCCGAAAATGATGTTCGTACTCTCAATGCACAATTAGAGCAACGAGTCAATGAACGGACAGCACAATTAACACGGGTAAATGAACAATTAGAGCGAGAAATTGCAGAACGGATTCAGGCAGAAAAAGCGTTACGGCAAGCAGAAGAAAAGTATCGCAGCATTGTTGAAAACGCGATCGAGGGAATTTTTCAAGTCACAACAGAGGGGCGTTATCTGAGTGCGAATCTGGCTTTAGCCAGGATTTATGGCTATTCGTCTCCTGAAGAACTAATTGAGGAGTTATCAGAACTTAATCATCAAATTTATCTAGACCCCGACTGGCGTACCGAATTCAATCGCTTAATGTATAAATATGGTGCGGTCTATAATTTTGAGTCTCAGGTCTATCGTAAAGACGGCAGTATTATTTGGATATCGGAAAATACACGGGCAGTACGTGACTCTAATGGAGCGCTGCTTTATTACGAGGGTTCGGTTGAAGATATCACCAAACGGAAACTAGCCGAGGCAGAAATCCAAGAAAGTGAGCGCAAATTGCGGCAGGTGATTGATTTAGTACCTCACTTTATTTTCGCTAAAAGTATAGACGGACGATTCATTTTAGCCAATCAAGCGATCGCAGATGCCCACAATAATTCAGTTGAGGAATTACTCCAAAAAAAGGATGAAGAGTTTGCTCAATCCCTGGAGCAAGTGCGTCAAATGCGAACTGAAGAATTAGAAGTTATTCACAACAGTCGCACTAAACATATTCCCGAAGAAGTTTTTACGGATGCTCAAGGTAACATTCGCATTCTACAAACCACTAAAATTCCCTTCTTTGTAGCTGGTTCAGATACGCCTGCGGTTCTAGGAATCTCGATTGATATCACTGAACGCAAGCAAGTTGAGCAAGACTTAAGAGAAAGTGAAGCTGCTATTCGAGCTTTGTATGAAGTGACAGCCTCAGGACAACTAGAGCTTGAGCAATGCCTGCAAGAATTATTAGCAATGGGACGGCGACAGTTTGGTTTAGAAATTGGGATACTCTCTCACGTAGAAAATGAGCGTTACGAAGTCATTGCCACCCAACTGCCAAACCAGATTAATGCTAAAGGTGCCATCTTTGATTTAAGGCAAACCTATTGTCATGAAACCATCCAAACTCGACAGCCGTTTTGTATTACGATGGCTGGAAATTCTAAATGGCAAAATCACCCCTGTTATCAGGCTTTTAAACTCGAAGCTTACATGGGTACTCCGGTTTTAGTGGCCGGCCAAGTGTATGGAACCCTCAGCTTTTCCAGCCTCATCCGACACCCTAAGCCTTTTAAAGCTATTGATATAGAACTCTTGAGGCTGATGGCGCAGTGGATTGGGGGTGAAATTGAGCGTCAGCAGGCTGCACGGGAGTTAGCGGAAGCTCGCGATCAAGCATTGGCTGCAACGAAAGCCAAAAGCGAGTTCCTGGCCACCATGAGTCACGAAATTCGTACCCCGATGAATGGTGTGATTGGCATGACAGGATTGTTACTCAATACTTTGCTAACCCCAGACCAGCAAGACTTTGTGGAAACTATTCGCAATAGTGGTGAAGCATTACTTACGATTATTAACGATATTTTGGACTTTTCCAAGATTGAGTCCGGCAAATTAGAACTCGAAGAACAGCCGTTCGAGCTCCGCTCTTGTGTGGAAGAATGCCTCGACCTTTTTGCCGCCAAAGTAGCTCAGAAAAAGCTAGAACTAGCTTACCAAATCGAGCCACAAACGCCAATTCAGATTTTGGGAGATATGACGCGGGTGCGGCAAATTTTGGTGAATTTATTAAGTAATGCCATCAAATTTACAGACACCGGAGAAGTAATTGTTTCCCTCACAGCCAAAATCCCGGACTGTCAACTGTCCAATTCTCAATGCCCCTATTATGAAATTCAATTTACAGTCAAGGACACGGGGATTGGCATTCCATCCGAGCGTTTAGACCGTTTGTTTAAACCCTTCAGTCAGGTAGATTCTTCCACAACCCGAAAGTATGGGGGTACAGGACTCGGATTAGCCATCTGTAAACAGCTTAGTGAAATTATGGGAGGCACAATGTGGGTCGAAAGTCAAGTTGGTAAAGGTTCTACATTCTATTTCACTATCATGGCTCAATCAGTTCCTAATACCGAAACCCATGAGTTTCAAGCCGCACAACCTGACCTGACGGGCAAGCGCTTGCTGATTGTGGATGATAATGCCACGAATCGCAAGATTTTGACCCGGCAAGCAAATCTTTGGGGAATGCAAACTTGGGCGGCGAAGTCTGGGGCAGAAGCTCTACAGTGTTTGCATCAGGGAGAACCGTTTGATTTGGCAATTTTGGATATGCAAATGCCAGAGATGGATGGTTTAACCTTGGCTGCTGAAATCCGCAAACTGCCCTACTGCCGAGACTTACTCCTGGTGATGTTAACGTCTATTGGTAAACCCGATAGTAATGAGGCTAGTGTAAAAGACCTGTTTGCAGCGTACCTAACTAAGCCGATTAAGCAATCACACCTTTATGATGTTTTGATGCAGGTTTTGGTGGGGCAACCGATCAAAGTTCGCCCCAGTGCGATCGCCTCAGCCATTGACCCTCACTTAGCCCAGCGCCTCCCGCTACAAATTCTCTTAGCTGAGGATAATTTAGTTAATCAGCAAGTCGCCTGCCACCTGTTGCAACGGATGGGGTATCGAGTGGATGTGGCGGGTAATGGGTTGGAAGTTTTAGATGCCCTCTCCCGTCAGTCCTATCATGTGGTGTTGATGGATGTACAGATGCCTGAGATGGATGGATTAACGGCAACCCGTTATATTCGCCAAGCTTGGTCTACAGAAGGGGGGGAATCATACCAACTTCAGTTTGGACAGGCAGGGGAGCAGGGGAGCTCTTTCGGAGCAGGGGAGAAAAATACAGATTTGGTATCAGGAAATAGTGACCCCCAACTCAATACTCTCAAATCTAAAATTCAAACTCTCAAATTCAAGCGTCCTCGGATTATTGCGATGACTGCCAATGCGATGCAAGGCGATCGCGAAATGTGCTTACAAGCCGGTATGGATGATTACATCAGCAAACCCATTCGAGTCGAGGAACTCGTTCGCGCTTTGAGTCAGTGCCAAGACGAGGTAATTGTGCCGCCAGATGTAGCGCCGAACCACTCCTGGAAGGGTGAAGCTATTCAAGATCAGCATCCTTTATCCCACGCACAAAATCTTCAGTCCAGCTTTCTGGAGGCTAAAGTCCATCTGAATGGGGCAAAGCGTCCTGAACCAACAGCCACGGAAATATCACCGATGATAAATAACTCTACACCTGCTGTACCTATGACAACAGTGACACCCAAACATCCTAGTGATGCCCAATCTTCTGTAATGTCTCCATCTTCCTTACGAGAATCCTGGCAGACTACAAACTCGAACCTCTCTCCCGCCATCCTAGACCCTATAGCTTTTCAAGGATTACAGGAAATGGTCAGCAGTGATGAAATCTTGATTGGAGTGATTGAGCGATATTTAGAGGAATCCCCTAAGTTACTACGCTTGATGCATCATGGACTGCATTTAGACAATTCTGAAATTTTACCGCCAGGGAAGCCCAATGAAGTAGAACAAGCAGCCCATACGCTGAAGTCGAGTAGTGCGTTGTTAGGAGCAACCCACTTATCTCAACTCTGTCAGCAGTTAGAATCCCAATCGCTTGTAAATTCCGGTTCTGCTTTGATAGCTCTGGTATCACAAGTCGAAACTGAATATGAGCGTGTGAAAGCTGCTTTGTTACAAAAACGCCAGGACTTGAGTATACACAAAGCAGTAGGTTAAGCTAATCAGCCTTTAAATTGTACAATCCATTTTCACTTCTGACTCCTGAATTCTGACTCCTGAATTCTGCTATATTCTTTGCTCATTAGCTCATGAGGCTGATTGGCAAGCGAGAACTTGTGTCTAGAATTGAGTGGCCAGTTCATCGGTAAAGCCGATGACTCTTGAGCCAGAATGTTTTTAGTTTCGAGGTCTAAACCTGAAGGAAAGACAAAAATTTTTTTCCCCCGCATCATTGCCTTATGGTGTAGTTCAATGGCTTCATTTAAACGAAAACAAGCCATGGGAATCCAGCGATCGCTGTAAAAAAAGACGACAACTCGATTTTTTGAAGACTCCTCTAAAGGGAGTGGATTTTTCCAAGGTGAGATCATAAATGTGGAATTTATAGGTGAAGTTTGTTATGGGTATGATTATTTACCTTTATGACTGTAATACCTACGTATTACTACCTATCTAAAGCGATAAACCGAAAGTAGTATTTTTCTTAAGCTTTCATGTGTACTAGGCTACGTAGTACCCTGGCTACCGCAAAACTAACTCCACCCGTTTTTGAGCTTGCACGAGAGCGTCCTTAGGGGAACGCTTGCCCAAGAGTACCGCTTCGATCGCCCGCCCTAAATTCTCAGAAATCCGAGCATAACCCTGAATCATCGGACGAGCCCGCCCAAACGCCGCTTGCTCCAAAAACACCTGAACCGAGGGTTGCTCCTCCACAAACGCTTGATAAGCCTCACTCTGACGCGCCTGAAGATTGATGGGTAAATACCCTGTTTTCATCGCCCACTGAGTCTGAAATTCCTCTCCCATGACGTACTCAGCAAAGGTGAAAGCGGCTTTTTCCCGTTCGGGGTTTGTTTTAAACAAAAATAAATTTTCACCACCAATGACAGTTGCAGGACGCACCTGCGAGGGGAAGGGAATCACACCAAAATCAACGCCTGCCGTTCTTAGTTGTCCCAATGTCCAAGGGCCAGACAATTGCATAGCCACCTGGCCGGAGAGGAAGCCATCCATTTCATACCCCCGTTCTGGCAGTGACAAAACGGCTGAACCATCCTCAATCAAATTTTGCCAAAATTGCAACGCTGCGATCGCGCCGTCATTCACCAAATTCACTCCTGCTTTGGCCTCAGCAGTAGGGGAGAGTAAAGAATTTGGGTGTCCTTCCCCCGTTGTAACCAACTCACCCCCCCCACTCCACATAAACGGCAACCACATAAACACCGTCCACTCACCCTTACCCAACGGTAAAAGGATGCCATGTTGATCAACTCGCCCATCCCCGTTAAAATCACGAGTAAGTGTTTTAGCAACCTCTCGGAATTCTTGCCAGGTTCGTGGACGTTGAGTAATCCCGGCGGCAGCAAACAGAGAAGGCCGATAAAAAATCCCAGCGTTATTAGTACCAAAAGGGACTGACCAAGTATGTCCTTGAAAACGCATGGATTCAAACAGCGCTGGGTCAATCGCATCTGCGATCGCAGAGGTCGCCAGCCAATCATCCAAGGGGCGAATGGCATCCAAAGCCACTAACTGTCCTGTGATTGTGGGATTGAACCACAATAAATCAGGTGGCACATTGCCCACTACACTCGCTAAAATTTTGGGAGTTTGTTGGTCTTCTTGTCCGACATAAAGTGAATTCACCTGAATCTGGGGATGTTGACGATTGAACTGCTCCACTAATTCCTGCAATACATCACGATTGTGGGGAGGATTGACTCCATGCCACAACGTCAGTTGAATCACATCGTTCGGGAGAGAATCTCCTTGTAGCTGACAACCCGACAGGATGAGCAAACTCAGCGCCACAATCAGCCATCGACACATACCAAGCCTACAGTTCCTCTCTTGCGGTTGAAGCAGTCTCCATTTCTCGTTAACAATCGCCATGATTTTAATCACTCAGAACCGATAGAACAAAACGCTATTAAATTCAACGGTAAATTTACAGGCAACCGCGCCCAAAAAAAAGCGCACATCCCCGTAATTTCCACGAGGAAGGGACGCTAGTGACTATGCAACAATTTACGGGAAGCCATTTATCGGCAGACTTCTCTGGAAGTTCGCCAGCACGAAATTGCCGGAGAGAGTGAAGTTAGTGTGGGTAGTCCGATTGAACTTCTAGGAGGCAATCGCTCCCACCAACCGTCAACGGAGGAAACTAATGACAAAAATTCTGGTAATTGAGGATGAAGAAAGCGTCCGAGAAAATATCTTGGAACTGTTAGACACTGAAGGGTTCAAGGCGATTTCAGCTAAAAACGGCGGTATTGGTTTGTGCGTCGCCAAGACAGAGCATCCCGACCTGATTTTATGTGATGTCCGAATGCCAGAGCTAGACGGTTATGGTGTTCTCAAAGCCCTACGCTCTGAACCTGAAACAGCAACAATTCCCTTTGTATTTCTCACCGCTAAGGCGGCTAAGGCGGATACCATCCTCGGCTTGGAATTGGGCGCTAATGCTTATATTACCAAGCCCTTTACGCTGGTGGAATTGCTGGACATTATCGAGCAAACCCTGTCGCAATCATCCTCGTATGTTGCTGCAATCGAAAGCCGATAAGTGGCTGGCACTAAACAGAACATGGGGGTGTGGAGGGTAGGAAGCCCAGGTTTTCCGCAGTGCTGGGCATCAGTTCATTTCCTATCCGGGATTTCTCAATTGTTCTCCATCCGTTGCGACTCATGGCTATCTCACCTAACTATCTACCGAGCGATTCGATAATCGAGCAAGGAGTGATGGACTGTCATCTTCTATCTATCCAAGCCGCCATCATGCAACAGATTGCCGAAGCGGCAAAAAAGACGTTAGGACTCGATCAGGTGATGCCATCCGTGGTAGCAGAGCTACAAAAGGCTCTGTCAGTCAGTGGCTGTCTGATTGTTCAACCCCACAAGGCTGAAAGCACAGAAACCACAGACACGGAGAAGCATTCGCTTTGCCAGAGGACTGATGCCGCCGAACAAACCATCAGGGTGATGGCTGTCCAACCTCAAAGTCATGCCACGGTAGGAGAACCTCTCTATCAGGTATGTTGTGCGTTCTACCAGCACCATCAATCGGTGCTGACTCAGGGAAATTTAGTGTCTTGCCCTGGAACTGAGCCGCAATTTCCCAGCGCTATTCAAAGATTGGCTCAGGACTGTAGTCTTTATGCCATTTTAATCGTGCCGTTATTGTATCGCTCCTCCTATTGGGGTGGGATTATTCTCTATGAGTGTGAGCAAGAGCGGGAATGGGCGGAGGGGGAAATTATCTTTGTGCGAGCGATCGCCGATCAGTGTGCAATTGCCTTCGCCCTACCCGCAATCGAGCAGCGTCATCAGATCGAACTCCAAAAGCGGCAAAAAACCGAAACCGCTCTGCGTGAGAATCAACGGCAACTGAAAGCGCTCTTAGCAGCCGTTCCCGATGCGATCTTTCGAGTCTCACGAGATGGCATTTATTTAGATTGGCAAGCGGCCAAACAAGATACGCTCCCCATGCAACCGAGTGAGATTATTGGCCAGCATCTACATCAAGTTCTGCCCACCGAAGTAGCCGGGTTGCTCTGGCATCATGTTGAGCTTGCCCTGGAAACTCAGGAAATGCAAATGGTGGAGTATCAATTGTGGCTTCATGGTAAGTCTCACCACTTTGAAGCTCGATTGGTAAAAAGTGGCTCGGATGATGTAGCTGTGATCGTGCAGAACATTACGGAACGGGTCGAAGTCCGCATCGCACTCCAACAACTCAATGACATGTTGGAACAGCGAGTAGCAGAGCGTACGGCGGCATTAAGAGAGGCCAACCATATCTTAAGGGCTGAGATTATCGAACGCCAGAAAGTTGAGAGCCAGCTACGCGAGAGTGAAGAACGATTCCGCAGTTTAGTTGAAACCAGTAAGGATTGGGTGTGGGAAGTAGATGAAGAGGCTGTCTACACCTATGCCAGTCCGAATATTAAAAACCTATTGGGCTACGAACCTTCAGAAGTTTTGGGAAAAACGCCGTTTGAACTCATGCCGACACAAGAGCGTCAGCGAATTGCAGAGGTTTTTGCTTCGCTGGCAGACTCACGGCAACCGTTTACCGGCCTGGAAAATACCAATATTCATAAAGATGGGCATTGGGTGATTCTTGAAAGCAGTGGTGTCCCGATTGTTGATGCTAAAGGAGTCTTTCGCGGCTATCGTGGCATTGACCGAGACATTACTGAACGCAAGCAGACGGAGAAGGAATTTCAGTTTTTATATGCGATCGCGCGGGCGCTATTTGAGTCCCAAGACTTTTATGCTGCCCTCGGCGTTGCCCTCGAGATCGTTTGCGAAGCGACAGGTTGGGATTTTGGCGAAGCTTGGGTGCCTAGAGTCGATGGTAGGGTGCTCGAGTGTAGTCCGGCTTGGTTTAGCAAGAACCAGAATTTAGATGCTTTTCGCCAAGCCAGCGAAACGTTGACAATTCCTCCCAATGTGAGTTTACCGGGTCGGGTTTGGGTTTCGCAGCAACCGGAATGGAGACGCAATGTTTCTGCAGAGTCTCACGAAATCTACCGCAGAGCCGAGTTGGCTAAAGCGGTGGGGCTTAAGGCCGCCTTGGGTATTCCGGTAATTGGTAATGAGGGAGTGTTGGCGGTTCTTGTTTTTTATCGATTTGAATCGAAAAACGAAGACCAACGATTAATTGAACTGATTTCCGCTTCAACGGAATTAGGTTTAATGATTCAGCGCAAGCAAGCAGAAGGAGAAATTCGTAAAGCATTAGAGGCCGAAAAGGAGCTGACGGAACTTAAATCTCGTTTTATTACCTTGACCTCTCATGAGTTTCGGACTCCACTCACCACGATTCAATCATCGGCTGAATTGTTGGAACATTACAGCCATAAGTGGACGGAGGAGAAAAAACTTTCCCATCTCCATCGCATTCAAATTTCGGTTAAACACATGACCAGGCTGTTGAATGATGTCCTGATTTTGGGTAAGGCCGATGCTGGAAAACTGAAGTTAGAAACTGCCCCTCTAGACCTAGAAACCTTTTGTCGAACTTTAGCTGAGGAATTGCAATTTAACGACAACCAAAAGCACCCCATTATCTTTACGGGTGTTCGGCAGTTGGAGAACTGGAGTAGCCACGAGAATAATTCTCATCTTTTTGCGCCTCCACTTTCTCCTCAGTTTCTATTTCCTATTGATACAGTTCCAACATGGGAAATGAATTCTAGCCTTCCGTATGAACCAATTCCTAATTCTGCTCGAACTCCATGCATGGATGAAAAACTGCTGCGGCAAATTTTAGAGAATTTATTGACTAATGCTCTGAAATATTCTCCTAGCGGTAGCCCGATTGAGTTTACTCTAAGCTACTCAACCGCGCAGGCTGTCTTTCAAATTCGTGACCAGGGTATTGGTATTCCTGAAGAAGATCGACAGCGACTTTTTGAAGCCTTTCATCGAGCCACTAATGTTGGAACAATTGCTGGAACTGGCTTAGGATTAGCCATTGTTAAAAAGTGTGTTGACCTGCATAAAGGTCAGATTGTTTTAGAAAGTGAAGTCGGGGTAGGCACTACATTTACTGTTACACTGCCAATCTATAATTCGGTATCAACTCATGACAAAAATTCTAGTGATTGAAGATGAAGAATTTGTCCGGGAAAATATTACAGACCTCCTGGATGCAGAAGGATTTGACGTTATCAGTGCAGAAAATGGTCAAATCGGCATTGATTTAGCCCGAAAACTTTTGCCTGACTTGATTTTGTGTGATGTCATGATGCCTGGATTAGACGGTTATGGGGTTTTGACCTCGCTACGTCAAGACTCACAAATGGCGTCTATTCCTTTTATATTCCTCACTGCGAAAGCGGCTAAAACCGATTTTCGTCAAGGGATGGAATTAGGTGCAGACGATTATATTACCAAGCCGTTTACAAGAGCGGAATTGTTAGGCGCAATCACAACTCGCCTCAAGAAACAAGCAGTTTTACATGAACGTTACCATGTGGAACTCCAGCAAGCCAAAGAACAACTAAATTACTTAATTCATCATGACAGTTTGACCAATTTACCCAATCGTTTATCGTTGCGAGAGCAATTTACCCAGGTACAACCTACAGAAAATGATGACCACAAATTAGTCACTGTTTTGTGTTTAGGTTTAGACCGATTTAACCAAGTCAACGAAAATTTAGGTCATGGGTTTGGTGACTTATTGCTTAAAGCTGTTGCAGATCGGATTACAGCTTGTATGGATAGCCACGATATTGTAGCTCGCTTAAATGCTGATCAATTTGCCATTATTTTATCGTGGAATGGAGGTTATCTTGACCTCAGCAATCAGCAAGATATTAGCTCTAATACTCGGTATAAAAAAGAAGTTGGCAACGTTGCTCAAACTCTTCTCAACAGCCTGTCTCAAACGTTTAAGTTAGCCGATCAAGAGTTATTTATTACTGCCAGTATTGGCATTGCTCTTTATCCCAATCATGGGACTGAATTAGATCAGTTGCTCAATCATGCTAATACGGCCATGGCTCAGGCCAAACTGCATGGAGGTGATCAATATCAGTTTTATACTGCTGCATTCAATATCGGTTCTTCAGAGCGTCTTGCTCTACAAAGTAGTCTACGTTATGCTCTAGAACGCGAAGAACTACGAGTCTACTATCAACCTCAAGTCTGCCTACAAACAGGGCAAATTGTAGGGGCGGAAGCGCTTGTACGTTGGCAGCATCCAGAACGGGGACTCGTTGCTCCTGATAAATTCATTCCTATTGCGGAAGAAACCGGGTTAATTGTACCGATTGGAGAGTGGGTATTACAAACGGCTTGCCAACAAACTAAACGCTGGCAAATGGATGGGTTTAGTACATTACGAATAGCTGTAAACCTATCAAGTCGTCAATTCAGTCAAATCGACTTACGTCATCAGTTAGTTCAAATTTTGATGCAAACAGGCTTAGACCCTAAACACATCGAATTAGAGCTAACTGAAAGTATGCTGGTGCAAAATACTGAGGTAGCTATCCGTCGATTAAATGCTTTGAAATCTCTAGGTGTGAAAATTGCGATCGATGATTTTGGGACTGGATATTCATCGTTGAGTTATTTGCAGCAATTTCCCTTTGATATTTTGAAAATCGATCGCTGCTTTATTCGCAATATCACGGACAACGCTAACAATGCCGCCATTACGAAAGCCATTATTGAAATGGCTAAAAGTCTCGATTTGAAATTAATTGCTGAGGGAGTAGAAACTGAAGCCGAACTTTCTTTTGTTTGTGAGCATCGGTGTGATGGTATGCAAGGCTATTTATTTAGTCGTCCACTCCCAGCCTCGGAGTTTGAGCAATTACTCAAATCTCATAAGCAGTTACCCCTACCTGTTTATTCGATAAATTAGCGACTTACAAGCGGATAACGTGATGAAAAAGATTTTGGTGATTGAAGACGAACTAGCCGTGCGAGAAAATCTCCTAGAGTTGCTCGATGCTGAGGATTTTGAAGCGGTTGGTGCCGATAATGGCAAGGAGGGAGTTGAACTAGCACAAACTCATCAACCTGACTTAATTATTTGCGATGTGATGATGCCAGAACTTGATGGTTTTGGGGTTTTGGCTTCATTGCGTTCTTGTCAATGTACTGCTGCGATTCCGTTTATTTTTCTAACCGCAAAAGCTGACAAAATGGATTTGCGTCAGGGTATGTCTCTCGGTGCTGATGACTATCTCACGAAGCCATTTACTCGTGCTGAATTGCTAGAAGCTATTTCTATTCGCTTTCAAAAAAAAGCAATCTTGGAACAACAATCTGAAAAAAAATTGGATGAATTGCGTAGTAGTATTGCACTGTCTCTTCCTCATGAATTGGGAACACCGCTTAATGGTATTCTCGGTTTTTCAGAACTTTTGGTTGAGGAATGCGATGTCCTAGAACCTCAGGAAGTTCGGGAAATGGCAGAAGGAATTCAAAAATCTGCTAAGCGTCTGCTCAGGTTGATTCAAAACTTTTTACTGTATGCAGAACTGGAAATTATTGCTAGAGATGCTGAGCGAATTGAGAGTCTACAAAGTGGGCGAGTGAGTTCGGCGGCCTCAGTGATTACATCGGTAAGCGTTTATCAGGCACAAAAGTGGGGCCGAGAAGAAGATTTGCTATTCGATTTGCAGGACTCTAGTGTTCGGGTTGCCAAAGCTAGGCTGGAAAAAATTCTGGAAGAATTGGTTGATAATTCTTTGAAGTACTCGGCAATCGGTACACCCATTCATATCATGGCTGCACCAACTGGGGAGACGTTTACCTTGTCGGTGACGGACAAAGGCCGAGGGATGACGGCGGCTCAAATTGCTGAAGTTGGAGCTTATCGACAATTTGAGCGTAAACTTTATGAACAACAAGGTTCAGGTTTGGGGTTAAACATCGCTAAGCGCCTGACTCAATTATTGGGAGGAGAATTAACGATTGAGAGCATACCTGAACAGCAAACGACGGTGAAGGTAGTGCTTCCGGTTTGAGGGGTGGATTGTTGAGAAACGGTCAGTAGATGGCTATTAACATTTTTTCATTAGTGGCTCATAACTCACTCTTTCTGACTGTCAAATTAGGTAAACTCGGAAATATACCGATAGGCACGGCACAGAGATTATTCTGTGCCTATTAGCGATCGCCTGTATTGGTAGTTTCAGAGTTTTGTTGAGGCATTGTTTTTGGAGTTATGGCAGGACACAGTAAGTGGGCAAACATTAAACGTCAGAAAGCCAGAGTAGATGCAGTTAAGGGCAAGACGTTTGCTAAACTCTCGCGGGAGATTATTGTTGCGGCTCGCATGGGTGTCCCTGATCCAGAAGGAAATTTTCGCTTGCGGAATGCGATTGATAAGGCCAAGGCGGCGGGAATTCCTAATGATAATATTGAACGGGCGATCGCTAAAGGTTCTGGACAACTAGGAAGCGATAGCGACAGCCTGGAAGAAATTCGCTACGAGGGTTATGGCCCGGGTGGTGTAGCGATTTTAATTGAAGCGCTGACGGATAATCGCAATCGCACGGCGGCTGATTTGCGGGCGGCGTTTACTAAAAATGGTGGGAATCTGGGCGAAACGGGTTGTGTGTCCTGGATGTTTGAGCAAAAGGGTGTGGTGACGCTTGAGGGGGCAGTGACAGAAGACCAGTTGCTGGAAGCATCGGTAGAAGGGGGTGCCGAGACGTATGAGTTATCCGAGGAGGAAGAGACTCCGTTTGCAGAAGTGTTTACTGAAGTCAGTAATTTGGAAACCTTGAATCAAATGTTGCAGGATAAGGGTTTGCCGGTGCAGGAGGTGGAGTTACGCTGGATTCCGAGCAATACGGTGGAAGTGACTGACTCGGATTTGGCGCGATCGCTTTTGAAGTTGATGGATGCTTTGGAAGAGTTGGATGATGTGCAGAATGTGACGGCTAATTTTGATATGGCAGAGGAATTGATGTCGTTGAGTTTGGTTTGAGAGAAATGCGTAAGTTCTAATCTTCTTTTGGATCATTTGGGTGTTGAAGCTGTTCGTTGGGAATATCAAAGACCACTTCAAATTCAGAAGCAGGCATGAAGCGGTTGAGGAAGCGCCGATGATCTTCTGCATCCTGGCGGTTGAAGAATCTCGCAACTGTATACCGTCTGGCATCGGGTAAAAGTCGGATAATTGCCCAAGGACGGGAGTAGTCTTCAGCTTGTGAAGTGGGTTTTGGCAGAGTTGTTATGGCTTCTCGCTGGATTTGGTTTAAGGTTTGTTCAATGAGTTGCCAAAGCTGTTGCCGTTGGGGGTTGGTATCGTTGGGTATCAATGTCCAATCGCTGACGGGTGTGGGTAGCCAGGTAAGGACGTAATCTTCCTGACCCTCTTTGTAAAGTTTCCAGGCTAGACGTTGAGGTTGTTTGCGGCATTGGTATCCCTGTTGGCGCAAGGTTGCACAAATGCTCTCGCCTTCTGCTTGAAGGCGCAGCCAGTCGGAGTGTTTCATTGTCAAAATCTGGGTAATGGCTGAGAAAGGGCGATCACTGCGCTCTTGTTAGCGATCGCCTGTAAGGAACTTGATTGACTGTTTGGCTGCCAGCTTATTTTTTGTTTGGCAGTTATTTTATTTTATGTTGTGCAATAATTTTGTCAAGAGCCAATTTCTGCTTATGCGATAATTCAAGGGAATGCTCAATGACAAATACGGCAGGGAATGACGAAGAAGCGCGGCAGACCGAAATCAGATCGGAAGACGATCAGTGTGGGGATACGGATCGAACCAGAGGACTGGGAAAACCTGAATCAAGTAGCAGCCAGTCTGGGAATGACTCGCACGGAACTGATCACCCAAATATCCAGAGTCAAGAATCCAGAAGATTTGCAGGCGTTTCAAGAGGCGAAATATCTGGGGGAATGCTTAGCCAATTAATCTTGGAAACTCAAGAGGAATTGGCTTATTTAGAACAGAAGATACCTCGCTTGAGGGCGCGGTTGAACAGTTTTCAACAACTGTTCGGGGATTTGCAGCGCAAAACGAAGGAAGACATCGATGAGGAAGATGAGGTTAGCGACGAGGAAGAATAGAGCTGGTGGGTTTGGTGGGTCTAGAAGGGTTGGATTTTAACAAAAGTAGATGTTGGGTTTCCTGCGTCAACCCAACCTACAGGCGATTTGCGATCGCACTCTCCCTACTTCTAAAACGAATAGCAATATTGGTTAACCTTTACTTGAATTGCACAATATCAGGATATTTAGAGACAATATGACGATGTATTCTAAGCCTTTCTTCTATCTCGCTTCTAGTCCACCAGTCAATCCATATTTTTCCATCTGTTCTCATTTTGTATAAATGCTCTGTTAGAGTATTACCTAAATGTGAAGATACGGCAAGAAAAAAACCATCTGCATCATGGTGTTCTACTGTATCTCTAATATCAGTTACTTTTGATTTAGGAACTGCATTCTTAAAAGCTTTGCACTGAACAATAACTCGTATGAGAACGTAAGGAGGAATGTTTTCATCAAGATAGCTCTGAGATGGAGGTTGCGTTAACCAATCACAAAGAATATCTTTTCCTCCATCAGGTTCGTTAGTACGACTTACTTGCCTAACCCAAATAACTTGCTTTTCAAGTTTAAGAAGATCCATTATAAAAGCTTCAAATCGACTTCCATCAATAGATGAATTCCATGTAAATTCGCTTATAGGGAATAAAATTTCGGCATCTTTAGAATGCTTGTCACGAGCTTTTTCTCTTTCATACTCGAATCTCTTTCTGCTTGCTTCTCGTTCTAAGAATGCCACATAATTTCCAGACGCTGCAATAAATATATTTTCCAAAGGAATATATGCAATTTTATTTAAGTGTCTAGTATTATTTAAGCCTTTTAAAATCTTTTCAACAAAGCTAGATTCTCTCAACGATATGAAGTTAACAATATCTCCACTATCATAGACATTTCCTGTCGATATAGAAATGTTTTCCCAAGGCTTATCGTTTACTAACACTGACATAAGTGAGGAAGCGAGTCTGGGAGAATAATATACAGTAAGCCTTGTTTGTATACTTCTATAGTGCTGCCAACAAGGATTAATCCTTTGACAAAATTGAATTTTATTATTAAATCTTTCGCCAACAATATTGGCGACAGTCTCTGCCCATTCCTCAGCTTCTTGATAACTGTAGTTTGAATAATGTGCTGTTGTGGGTTTTGTAGTATCCCAATCCCATAAATTGGGAAGCATAAGTCCAAAAAAACGGATGGCAAAACAAAATTCTTCTAACCTATCTAAAGATTGGTCATCTAACTGAACAGCTAAAATGTGAGATTGATCTGGAACAAGATACCTAGCATAAATTTCTGTATCTGGCACTTCCATAGCAGGATGGGGAATATTCCAGATTCTACAGGAAGCATAATTATTAACTCTGAGAAATGCTGCTATGAGTACAGAGAAAATCTCATTTGCATCAGTTCGTTCTCCAGGTAAATCCCAAGAAGTAGTTCTAACATATATGTATGGATATATTAAACCGTCTTCGCTAATCTCAACCTTGACGGTTGCAGGAATTTCTCTGTTCGAGAAAGCGACAGAACTGCCTCCGGGGAAAACCCTTGCCTCACACCCTACTTTTTCAGCGATAGCTTGCAAAGCTCTAATATTTTGCTCTCTGTTCATTGCAATACTCCCTAAAAGTGAGTCTCATCCACTGAAAGAATACCCAAGAACGTCTGTTACTTCTCCTGCGCTAATCAGGCGAATCAAATCTCCTGCTCCCCCCTTAATAAGGGGGGCTGGGGGGGTGATTCCGCAATTCCCCAATCTTTTGAATAATCCTCTCCAAAACTCCCTCCAAATTCCCATACACCTCATCATTAGTAAACCTTAAAAACCGAATTCCCACCGACTCAATAACAGCCTGTCTTTCCCAGTCATATTCTTGTGCGCCGTCTTGAAAATGACTGTCTCCATCAATTTCTATCGCTAATTTAAGTTCAGTACAATAAAAATCGACAACGAACTGACCAACACCGTATTGACTACGAAACTTAACTCCTTCAAGTTGCTTCCTCTTGAGCTTTTGCCAGAGCAGAAATTCAGCTTTTGTCATATTCCGCCGAAGCTGCTGACGTTTCTCTTTCTCTGAGGTTCTGTTGTACAGTTTGGTCATTGCTGCATCCTGATTTTATAGAGGGTTAGTCCTGATAAGTGTTTCCCCAGGTTAACCCCCCCAACCCCCCTTGGTAAGGGGGGAGCAAAGCTGCTATAAATTGAGTTAATGCTCTTGTCACCCAATATCTATTAGCGCATTTTACTCTTGCCTGACCACTCAAGCCCAGAGTATCAATTAACTGAAATCATTTGATGGCGGCCTGTTGCCTCACAAGGGTTCACTTCGCCAATTAATGAGGGGTGACTACTCAACCCATAACTGGATTTCAGATAACCGTCATCCAATTGCATCAGGGGAAGATTATGCTGTTGCAACACGCTTTGAATCCGTTCAAAGGCTTCTGGAAGTTGATTAAAGGGAATACCGGGAAAAGCATGATGTACTGCATGATAGTTCAGTCCTCCCATTAACCATCCCACCCAGGAACTCGTCTGGAGATTGCGACATGCATAAAGCTGAGTGAGTTGATGCCCTGTAAACTTCCCCCAAAGTGCATAGTGTTCCAAGTGGTCTCTAGTCTGTATCACCACTCCAATCACCCGTTCCAGAATTAACCAAAATAATAAATAATGCAGTAGATTGCCTTGAGCGATCGCAAAAGCCAGCAACACACCATGCACTAGCAGTATACCTGTTACATCAAGCAGCTGTTGCCAGCGTAGGCGAGGCACTAGCTTCTGGAAGCGCAAAGCATTGATAAATGTTTTGAGAATCAGCCCAATTCCCCCCAGTAGGAAAATATCGCAGCCCCACTGATGACGCACATACCATTGCAGTAAAGGGGAAGCTTGCTGGTACTCTTGCTCTGTCCACTGCACTCGTTCTGGATCGCGTAAATCAATTCCGTTCCAGCCATGATGCAAGCGGTGTAGTTCAGCATACAAACCATAAGGCCACAACATCGGCCAACTCATCAATCGAGGCATGATGGTATCGAACCACCTCCATCCCGTCAATGTCTGATGCGCCATATCATGAGTACAAATGAACCAGAAGGCGTAGAAAAGCGCTGCTAGTGTTGTTGCGCTCAAAAACAGAAATTGATTGGATGTTGACCAAGCTAATGTCACCAAGCAGAGGAACATCGAACCGAGTAGACTAAAGCGTAGTAGCCCTACCCAAGGATTCACTGGGTGTAAGTCGGCGGTGACTTGCTCTAACTGTGCCAATAGACTTGTCTTTATTATGGTGCGATTGCCCATTCCTCACCTCAACAAGCAACTTGAGTCAACTGCTGTACTTCAACATTGCTATTGTATTGAGTTCTAACGTTTCGCTACCTTTATCAATAAATTCCTCATGGTCAAATCCCAATCCGGTTCTCTAGATTAGGATTGAGTCATCACTAAGACAATAAAGGGAGAGGTTCTCTACTACCTCTCCCTTTGCCTTTACCTCTGAATCTTTATCTTTGAGCTACAAACTTTAAGATTTAGTAGCGACTACGGGCAGTGCTGTTGGGCTTGTGGATGATAAAGCTCAAGACTTGACACTGCTTCACATTATCAAAACCCACAACCCGGATAAAGCTATCGCGGTAGTCTGAACGGCAAGCATCCACTTCATTCATCACTTCTTGAACGGTGCGAGCCTTAAACAAGGGCAGCTTCCACAACGTCCAGTAGTGCTGCGTGGGTTCAGATGATTCGCTAAATTCAACTGCAGGAATAAATCCCTGATCCAAAATGTACTGAACTTGCTTAGCAATCTGAGAATCGGTTAATGGGGGCAAGTAGGATAGGGTTTCGTAACGACGCTCTTTTGGTAACGTTTGCATGGGTTAGGCTCGTTTGTTGAAGTAGGGTGTGTACGGGATAGCGATAAAATCGCGCCCAATAATTGCGTAATTAGCTTTCCGAATCAGGTTGCTGTTCGGGCTGGGATGGGGGTTCAGAGAGGGTGAGTTGCGTAATCCGCTCTAAATGCTGACGCCGATGCTCCATGTTCGACTTCAAGATACTAGTCCGAACCATTTCGGGTAAGTAGTCTGCTACTTCCTCTGCTAGGTGCTGCCGTAACGTCATAATCCGAAACGCCAGCTCTTGTTTCTCTAGCAGTAAGGCTTTCAGGAATGTGTCACCGTCTTGGATGCTATTCCGGGAAGAGAAGCCATGCAACCATAGCGATTGAGGAGGGTCGGTTTCCCTTAATTGCTCCAAAACAATTCGCAAGGCTTGATAGGTCAGGTAGCTGCTCAGCGTCGAGGCAGTATCTTTGGCAACTCGTTTTAGATCCATCTTCTGACCCCAGTGTTGTGAAGTATGAAGTTTTAAGTATGAAGTATGACAGTACATACTTCATACTGTAAACTTCACGCCCCATTAGAGGGTGTCAACGGCTTCAAACTCGAACTTGATTTCCTTCCACAGTTCGCAAGCAGCAGCCAACTCAGGGCTCCACTTACAAGCTTCACGAATGACATCGCCGCCTTCACGCATCAGGTTGCGGCCTTCATTACGAGCTTGGATACAAGCTTCTAGAGCAACACGGTTGGCAGTAGCGCCAGGAGCATTACCCCAAGGGTGTCCTAATGTACCACCACCAAACTGGAGGCAGGAATCATCACCAAAGATTTCTACCAGCGCAGGCATGTGCCAAACGTGAATCCCACCGGATGCTACAGGCATTACCCCAGGCATAGACGCCCAATCTTGAGTGAAGTAAATCCCCCGTTCGCGGTCTAGTTCAATGTGGTCTTCGCGCATCAGGTCAACAAAACCCATCGTGATGCCTTTTTCACCTTCGAGCTTACCGACCACAGTACCGGAGTGCAGGTGGTCACCACCAGACATCCGCAAACACTTAGCCAAAACGCGGAAGTGGATGCCGTGAACTTTCTGACGGTCGATTACAGCGTGCATTGCACGGTGGATATGGAGGAGAAGACCGTTGCTACGGCACCATTTTGCCAAGGAGGTGTTAGCTGTGAAGCCACCCGTCAAGTAGTCGTGCATGATGATGGGTGTACCTAGTTCCTTCGCGAACTCAGCACGCTCCATCATTTCTTCAAAGGTGGGAGCAGTTACATTGAGGTAGTGACCTTTAATTTCACCGGTTTCAGCCTGAGATTTTTCGATGGCTTCTTGTACAAACAGGAAGCGATCGCGCCAGCGCATAAAGGGCTGAGAGTTAATATTTTCGTCATCCTTGGTGAAGTCTAAGCCACCACGCAAGCACTCATATACTGCACGGCCGTAGTTCTTCGCCGATAGACCTAACTTGGGCTTAATCGTACAACCCAACAGAGGACGTCCGTATTTGTTGAGCTTGTCACGCTCAACGGTGATTCCGTGAGGAGGCCCTTGGAATGTCTTGAGATAAGCAATGGGAATGCGGAGGTCTTCCAATCGCAGAGCTTTCAGAGCTTTGAAACCAAATACGTTCCCCACAATGGAGGTTAGCATATTGGTGACAGAGCCTTCTTCAAACAAATCTAAGGGGTAAGCCACATAACAGATGTACTGGTTGTCTTCCCCACGCACGGGTTCGATGTCGTAGCAACGTCCCTTATACCGATCTAGGTCGGTTAACAAGTCTGTCCAAACGGTTGTCCAAGTTCCTGTGGAAGACTCAGCCGCAACAGCCGCACCTGCTTCCTCTGGAGGAACTCCAGGCTGTGGTGATACACGAAAAGCTGCCAGGATATCAGTATCTTTAGGAGTGTAGTCCGGCGTGTAATACGTTAATTTATAATCTTTTACTCCGGCATCATACCCAGCTTTCGACTGAGTCCTGGTTTGAGAATAAGACATGTTTTCCTTCCTTAGGAACGACTGAATGTTGCAACAGGTTAGTTAGATAATCACAGGTTGTAGATTCTGCCCTGATTACTGGAACAAAAATCTTTTAAAAGGGGTTGTCAAAATTACCCTTTCATGGATGCAACACCACACCCAATTGTCCCCACTTTCTGGCTCTTGCCTTGGAGTACCACACCTCTGTTATTTGACCACAAAATTGACCCATTTGAGACAATTTTTTTAAGCATATTTGCAGAAGTGCCGTTTAATTTCTTAATTATTTCGTAACTATAGCAGGAATAGAATAAGTTAATCTTCAAATATTCTGTACTAATATATAATTTTTTTTTATACCATCAAGGAAGCCGAAGTTTTATTAACTTTAATTACAAAAAACTAGCAACTGTACCGTTTGCAGATACTGAAAAAAATCAACCCTGTCCCATCAACAGTTATCCATGAGATGACAGCTAAATTGAAATGAAAGTACCCTGGATAACTTATAGGAATTCAGGAACAGACAGTGAATGACCCACAATGACAGACATTTTTGGAGTACAAGGGCAATGGTATTTCTGAATACCCGTATTGGTCTTTTTATAAGTGCCGCATTATTAGGGTTGAGCTTGCCAACCCCAAGCACAACCGCCCAAACTTTAACCTTATCCCAACGTGCTATAGAGCCAGAAAGACAAACACCCTATTACCCAGATACCCCACCACCACCTTTAAACGAACCCTTACCATCCGAACGCCTACAGCAAGAAATTGTCCCCTTACCGACTGATTTTCGTGTGAGTGCCTTGCAACCGGATTTTACAGGAGATTTGTGGGTCGGTTCTTGGACGGGGTTAGCCCGAATTAATCCCAATACGGGACGAGTTTTAGCACGAATTAGTTTGCCAAATTACACGATTGGTGCTTTAGCTCAAGATAAAGTGGGACGAATTTGGGTCGGCACTTATGAAGGATTATTACGGGTAGACCCTCGAAGTAATGAAGTTACGGCACAAAATTTTCGATTACCCTCTAACCGAGTCTTATCATTATTAATTGACCGTCGAGGGTATTTGTGGGTGGGCAGCGATCGCGGATTAGCCTTAATCAGCCCCGACCAAGGATTATTAATGACAACCTTACAGGAACTCCCAGGTGTAAGCGCCAACGCCCTCACATTAGACCAAGATGGCCAGCTATGGGTCGGGACACTAGAAGGACTCGTGCGTGTGGATACGGCCAGTGCTTTCGTGGTGGATCGAATTACAGGTATTCCCGGAACCTCCGTGCAAACCCTGACCTTATCACCCGATAACCAGCTCTGGGTTGGCACCCCTAATAGTTTACTCGTCATTGACCCAGATACCCGTGAAGTCCTGCGTTCGGTTACTCCTCTGCGAGGACGTAATGTAACTTCCGTGCGTTTTGCTAAAGATGGGAACGTTTGGGTGGGGACGGATAATGGATTATTGAAGCTCAAAGCCGATAGTGGAGCGGTTTTAGGAGAAATACCAGACCTTCCTTCTAGTCGAGTTCTGGCGTTGTCACCGGATACAGGTAACAAGTTATGGGTGGGAACAACAGAAGGGCTCGCTTGGGTTAGCTTGACAACGGGAGAAGTTAGACCCCATTTTGCCTTTGTTCGCGAAAGACCTTAACTTTAGATTTTAGAGGGGTCGAAGTCAGTGCCGATGGCATTTGCTTTAGATTAGAAGTAAATCGTGAGGCTAAACCAGTTTCCTCAGATTCTACAGACTATCGAACCTCAGCACGAAAAGTACATGGCAGTCACAACCCAGCAATTAATTCAATGGAAGCAGCAAGGGCGTCCGATTGTGGTCTTGACGGCTTGGGACTATGCTTTTGCTAATTTGCTGGATGCGGCTGGGGTCGATATTATTTTGGTCGGTGATTCGCTGGCAATGGTTGCTTTGGGACATCCAACCACGCTGCCAGTCACTCTTGAGGAAATGTTGCACCATTCCAAAGCGGTGCGTCGAGGTGTTAAACGAGCCTTAGTGGTATGTGACTTGCCATTTTTAAGCTATCAAGAAAGCTCCAGCCAAGCAATTCACTCTGCCGGTCGAGTTTTGAAAGAAACGGGAGTACAGGCGGTGAAGTTGGAAGGTGGATATCCTCAAGCCGCCCAAACAGTTGCCCAGTTAACATCAATTGGGATTCCAGTTATGGGTCATGTGGGATTGACGCCACAATCGGTACATCAACTCGGTTATCGACAGCAGGGGAAAACGCCAGAAGCAGGGGAGCGGATTTTGCAAGAGGCGATCGCACTTTATGAGGCGGGTGCTTTTGCGATTATTTTAGAGCATATCCCGGATGAGTTGGCCATGCGGATTACTCAAAAATTGCCTATTCCTACGATTGGGATTGGTGCGGGTGTACACTGCGATGGACAGGTATTAGTAACGTCTGATGTGTTGGGACTTTCGGAGAGAATGCCACCATTTGCTAAGCCTTATGCTAATTTGCGGCAGGTGATTACTCAGGCGGTACAGGACTATAGCCAGCAGGTACGTGAGCGACAATTTCCGGAGGATGCTAGATAGAGGTATTGTTTTTTGCTGAATCAGCATGACCCAGGTTAAAACTAAGCGTTTTACTCTCAGTGAATATCATCGCCTGATTGAATTAGGTTTTCTCTCTGAAAATGATCAGGTAGAGTTGATTCGGGGAGAGTTAGTGCAAATGGTAGCAAAGGGCACACCTCACTCGGTTTGCAATACCAAGTTACTACGGGCGTTAGATCGATTAATTGGCGACGGCGCTGTTGTTCGCGGACAAGAACCCATTCTCCTAGCTGGTGATAGTGAACCAGAACCCGATGTTGTCATTGCCCAAGGACAACCCGATGATTACTTGTCCCATCATCCCTTTCCCAAGGATATTTTGTTAGTCATTGAAGTATCAGACTCAACCTTGGAGTATGACCAGAGGGTAAAACTATCCTTGTATGCAGAAAGCCAGATTCAAGATTACTGGATTGTAAATTTGGTGGCTAATCAAATTGAGCAATATAGTCAGCCTTATGAAGATACTCAAGGGAATTTTGGCTATCGAACTAGACAGATTGCTTTACGGAATGAAAGGGTTACAATTCCTAATTTTCCTGGCTTATTGCTCGATCTAAATCGGATATTTCCGGGTTCGTAGTAAGGGCTTTAGCCCTTTCATCTGATTTAAAATTGCAAATAATACATCAGATCAGAGATTAACTTAGGGCTGAGTTCAAGCCGTCGCTGAAAATCAGCAAGATTACGATAATTCCCCCCCTCAGTCCGCTTTTGAACAATTGCTCTTGCCAAAAATAAATCAACTCCGGGAATTTTTGTTAATTGTTCCACTGACGCTGCATTGCCATTAATCGGCTGAGGCGTTAAATCGCTATCTGCATCGTAATAACAAAAACTTAAAATCGGTTGCAACGGCTTAATTCGCTGTACGGGTACGCTGATAGCGGCGGCTATATCTTCCAGACACCAAAACTGTACACCCATACGAGTCAGTTCAACGAGCGATCGCGCCTGATGAATCGAGATTCCAGGCAGTCGTAACCAGTCATCCACACTAGCCTGATTCACATCAATTTTTATACCGAGTTCGGCCGCCACGGCAATTTCTTCGGCGGATTGCAGTCTATAGTAAGGGTCACTCTGAAGCTGTACCCGAATTTGCTGCCAATTAGGATTGCGTTGTCCGGTAGAGATAAACCAGTCAAACATTACTCCTGACTCCTGACTTCTGACCCCTGACCCCTGACCCCATATTTTCAAGCAATGCGATCGAGTAATTGCCGGCGTTTTTGCTCAAACTCATACTCAGACATCAATCCATCTTGGCGCAGGCGATCGAGTTCTCGGAGTGCATCGGCGATCGCGCCTACTTGCGCCGGGTCAACCGCCTGTGAGGGATTAGCGACTGGAGATGTCGGCATCACGCTTGTATTAAAATTTTGATCAAACTCATCCGCACCTTGCGCCAGATACCAAAATCCTTCGATCGCACTGGCAATTCGAGGAATCGGTGTCCACCAGAGCAGCAAATAGAGAATACCCCACATCGGCTGACCCAGATAAAACTTGTGAAATCCTGTAAAGGGTATGACTGCTCCAGTCAGGGCTAAAATCGCGGCAACTTTTCGGCTTTTCGGCTTGCTCAACATCTTTAACGTTTATTGTAAAAATAGCTGGCGTTTACCAATGGAGAGATGTCCCATCTTTCCATCACCTTAATCCAATTTTCCCATTACCGGACAGTACTGATACTAGATCTGCTGATCCTCCAAACCCTAGAATAGTTGTACTGTATTGTTACCACTCCTGAAAAGATTGCCTCAAGGTGAGGTAAGTGCTCGCTCAGGATACGGTAAACCGATATTTGCGGGAACCCAGCGCTGCTCTAGAATGTGACTAAAAGCAGCCATGTAACTCACTCGCCAATTAAATTAACAGATAAGACCAATGGGGTTTTTTGATTCCGATATTATCCAACAAGAAGCCAAACAGCTATTTGAAGATTATCAATCCCTAATTCAATTAGGGGGTAGCTATGGCAAGTTTGACCGCGAAGGCAAAAAGATGTACATCGACCAGATGGAATCTTTAATGGAGCGCTACCGTATCTTTATGAAGCGCTTCGAGCTATCTGAAGACTTTATGGCTCAAATGACTGTAGAGCAACTCAAAACACAGCTTGGTCAGTTTGGCATTACACCTCAGCAGATGTTTGAACAAATGAACATGACGCTAGAACGTATGAAATCTGAGATCGAAAAGCCGCATTAAAACTCAGCTATCAGCGTTTGGTGGAAACTTATCCTAAATCTCCCCTTGTCTTGACAAAAAGCCAAAAATGTGTATCTAAAGCTGATAGCTGAATTGACCCGACCTTAAAATTCTCTAAGGGCGATTAAACTTAGAAGCTGGCTGAAAGGATTGTACGGGTTCGTCCTTCAGTGCTTTGAGCATGAAGTTTCGCCAAATTGGTGCAGCAAATCCGCCCCCGGTAGCCCCACCGCCGATTGGTCTGTTATTATCATTCCCAATCCAAACGGCAGCAGCCAATTGGGGTGTATATCCTACAAACCAAACATCCCGTTCAGATGAGGTTGTACCGGTTTTGCCCGCCGCCGGTCGCCCGATTTGAGCAGATTTTCCGGTTCCACCACTGATAACCCCTTGCAGGACATTGTTGAGAGAAGCGGTTGCCCAAGGATCGAGGACTAACCTAGGCTTTGGGGTGTTGTCGAGTAAGACATTGCCTGTGCTATCCGTGACACGCACAATAATCGTGGTGTCCGAATACCAACCATTACTAGCAAATGTTGCATAAGCGCCTGCCATTTCTAAGGGAGTCAAACCTATAGCCCCTAAAGGCAGAGAGGTAACAGGTTCCATCGGGCTCTTAATACCCAAGGTGCGGCAAGTTTCGATTACTTTGTCCAAACCAACCGCTCTTCCTAACTTAACCGCCGGCACGTTCAAGGATTGGGTTAAAGCCGTCCGAATTGTGACAGCCCCGGAAAAACCGCCACCGTAGTTGCGAGGAGAGTACCAGCCGCTACCATCCCGATAGCTAACGGGGGTATCCATTACGGTAGAGGACGGTGAATATTTACCTGTAGCAAAGGCAGTATAGAAAACAAAAGGTTTAAAGGCAGAGCCAGGTTGCCGTCGAGCTTGGATAGCACGGTTAAACTGACTCTTTTTATAATTCACGCCACCCACTAAGGCTTTTACGAAATGAGTTCGAGGATCGACGGCTGCTAGCGAAACTTGGTCAGCATAAAGTCCCCGGTAGCGGACATTGGCATGGGAACGCGCCACTGTTTCCTCTGCCATCTTCTGGAAATTGGTGTCAATGGTTGTCTGCACTCGCATACCGCCTTTGAGCACGGCATCTCGCCCAAATCGCTCATTCAGTTCAGCCACAACGGCTTCGGTAATGTAAGGCAGTTGACTGGTTTGCCAAGATGTATTTTTACCGAGGGCGATTTTTTGTTTGCCGGCGGCTTCGGCTTGCTCTGAGCTAATCCAGCCTAATTTTTCCATCCGTTCTAAAACAATCTTTTGCCGCTCTTTTGCCACTTTTAAGTTGACGAATGGGCTGTATTCTTCGGGAGACTGAATTAAGCCAGCCATCATTGCCGATTCCGATAGATTCAGCTTATCGGCTGACTTGCCAAAGTAGCTTTGGGCAGCCGTTTCAACACCGTAGTTATTGTGACCCCAATAAATTTGATTGAGGTACATTTCTAAAATTTGGTCTTTGGTAAAAATTTGCTCGAGTCGGATAGCCATAACCGCCTCAGCTACTTTACGGCTAAACTTACGTTCTGGCTTGAGAAATAAATTTTTTACCAACTGCATCGTTAAGGTTGAGCCCCCTTCCACGACTCGGTTACTTTCCCAGTTCATGAGTAAGGCGCGACCTACACTATTAGGATTAATGCCTTGATGCAGGTAAAAATGACTGTCCTCCATCGCCAGTACAGCTCGCTTGAGGTCAGGGCTAATTTGATTTAATTTAACAACTTCGCGATTGGCTTCACCATGAAGACTGGCTAATTCCTTGCCCTTAATATCGTAGATATAGGTGGTCTCAGACGGGACATAGCCTCGGAGGACTCGAACATCCGGAAGATTGCGGAAGCTAGTCGCCAAGCCAACTAATCCACCCGCTACGACTGAGCTGGTTAGCATCGTAATGCCGAGGATAGTTCCACCCGCTACCTGGGCGACTCCTTGGACAAACTGGAAACCGGATGATGAGCCGCTGTTGGTATCTTGTTTTTGTCGTACAGTGCTAGATGACACGGCGATTTCACTTCCTCACTACATACAAAATACGGAACGCACAAGCCTAAGCAAATTGAGTATCAATGCTTCCTAATAGATGATTACAGAAATTTATAGCAAAAGGCAGGATTAAACAGCAGTTAGATTCTCAAAGAACTATATTATCAAGACTGAGAAATTGCACGAACGCAGGAACTTATCCCCACGAGCTTCATAATAATACTCCTAGCTTCGAGCGATCGCCCTACAGCCCTTCTCTTTCCTTACGGAACGCCGATGGCGAACGAGACACTGCACGGTTTTCATGCCCGTAGGGTTGTACGAGCATCCTCCGGCAGGAGAGCGCGAAGAAAGCGTATCGCCCAGATGGCACTCGATGCACCGCAACAGCCCAGAATTACCCTAGACATTGCGCCGAGCACACTCACGTTAGCGTAGCAGATCCTTACTAGCAACCTTTGAGAAGTCTCATGCCTAGGGAGCATGTCACCTTTGTTAGCCCTCACCCTAAATCCCTCTCCCTCAGGGAG
>CAZPRJ010000042.1:0-66850 GCA_964588805.1 uncultured Microcoleus sp.
TAGCCCCCCAAACCCCCCACTGGGGGACATGCGTCTCCCCCAGACCCCCCGCGCATGGTTTGATAGTGGTGATTCCATTCAAATTAGGAGAGGGGTACTCTGGCAATGAACGCAGGAGAAATAGAGGTTAGGAGATGATTGGACATCTTATCGGCGTTTAGCGGCTTCTTTTTCTTTTTTCTTTGCCTCTTTTGCTGCTTTCTTTGCTGCTTTTTCGGCGGCGATCGCTGCTTGTCTGGCTTCTTCTTTTTCTTGGGCGATTTTATCTAAATAGTAGTGATAATCTCCTAAATAAGTCTGGAATTCACCGTCGCGGATTTCAACAATTTTGTTGGCGACTTGGGAAATGAAATAACGGTCGTGGGAGACAATAATCACTGTGCCATCATAATGCTGAATCGCTTCTTCTAGCATTTCTTTGGCTGGAATATCTAAGTGATTGGTCGGCTCATCTAAAATTAATAAATTAGCGGGGCGCAAGAGCATCTTGGCTAGGGCAAGTCGTGCTTTTTCTCCTCCACTGAGAGCTTCCACTTTTTTAAAGACTGTTTCGCCACTAAATAAAAACCGCCCTAATAAAGTCCGAACTTCTTCGTTTTTCCAATCGGGAACTTCATCATGGATAGTTTGCATCACGGTTCGGTTTAAGTCCAAAGCTTCGGCTTGATTTTGCTCGAAGTAACCAGGAATAACATTATGATTTCCGATTTCAACTGTACCTTCGCTGGGATTTTCCATCCCCATAATCATCCGCAGGAGGGTGGATTTACCGGCACCATTTGGCCCTAAAAAGGCAATGCGATCGCCCCGTTCAATCAGTAAGTCTGCACCTAAAAATAGGATTTTTTCGTCATAGATATGCACCAAATCCTTGATGTTCACCACTTCCCGACCACTGCGAGGGGCGGGAGGAAAGCGAAAATGTAAGCTTTTTAAGCTAGCGGTGGGGGCTTCAATCCGTTCAACTTTTTCTAATTGTTTCTCACGGCTTTTAGCCTGGGTGCTGCGAGTCGCACTCGCCCGGAATCGTTCTACAAACACTTGCTGTTTGTCTAGTTCTTTTTGCTGGCGTTCGTAGGCACTCATTTGAGCCTCGATATTCTCAGCTTTTTGTTGCAGATAAGCTGAATAGTTACCGAGATAGGCAGTAGAAACACCACGTTCGGTTTCTACTATCTGAGTGCAAAGACGGTCAAGAAATTCTCGGTCATGGGAAACAATAACCATTGGGGTTTTAAGCCCTTTGAGGTAATTTTCTAACCATTCAATGGTTTCTAAATCTAAATGGTTGGTAGGTTCGTCCAACAGCAAGAGATCGGGTTTTTGTAGGAGGATTTTGCCTAAACTCATCCGCATCTGCCAACCGCCACTAAAGGCACTCACCAGGCGATCCCCATCTTCGGGTTCAAATCCCATCTCTGGTAAAATTTTCTCGATTTGTGCCTCTAGTCCGTATCCATCTAAGGCTTCAAACTTACGTTGTAAGCGATCGAGTTTGTGAATCAGTCGGTCGAGTTCTTCGGGTGTGGCCGCTTCCATCTCTCGCTGCACTTGCACCATCGAATGTTGTACTTCGTTGGCATCCTTAAATACTGTCCAAAATTCTTCCCGAACAGTGCGTGTCGGGTCTACTTCAAATTCTTGGGTGAGGTAGGCAATGTGCAAGCTGGCAGGACGGATGACTTCTCCATCCGTCGGTTCAATTTCTCCAGCAATAATTTTGAGTTGGGTCGATTTACCTGCACCATTAACGCCCACTAAGCCAATGCGATCGCCCACTTTGACTTCCCAGCTTACATCCTTGAGGACTTCTCCTGTGGGGTAGATTTTACTAATGTGTTCGAGTCGCAGCATCAATGTTTCTCCCAGGAAGATTGCATGAGGGTTCAAGGTGTGCCAGACGAAAGTTGAGTCGCCAATGGCAAAATATCCCAATCAATCGTAACAAAAATTAACTCCTAATTGCCAAACTCAGCCATTTAATAGTGACACTGAGTTATATAGTATTCAACAAGGAGCAGGCGAGGATAGATGATGCAATGTTTTATGCTGATTAGCTTACTACACTGACAAAATCTGTTGTACTGTCAGAGTCAGTTCAGAGAAGACGTGCGAAACAATCCGTTGACTATCTGTGAATATCTGTTCCTGATAGCATCCATTGACTAACTGAAAAACTGTTACCTTACTCTCAATCATGATTGGCAATCTGAGTTGCATCTCAGTATGATGATTGATGCTAAACCAGGGATATCTGCAACTTAATTTATGCCAAACGCTCAGGTCATTGGTCTGGGAAAATCCGGAATTGCGGCCGCACGGGTTCTCAAGCAGGACGGTTGGGAGGTAACACTCAGCGATTCTGCTAGCGCGGAACGTTTAGCTGCACGCAATTCTTCCCAATCTTTACAACAGCAACAACAAACCCTCGAAGCTGAAGGAATTACAGTTAAACTCGGTTACTCCCTAAAACTCAACGACTCGGATTTCCCCCAACTAATTGTCGTCAGTCCCGGTGTTCCTTGGGATATCCCGGTATTAGTGGAAGCGAGAAGCAAAGGGATTGACACGATTGGGGAAATGGAGCTCGCTTGGCGTCATCTCAATTCATGTCCTTGGGTTGGCATCACGGGTACTAACGGCAAAACTACTACCACTGCTTTAATTGCCGCCATTTTTCAAACCGCAGGATTCCACGCCCCTGCCTGCGGTAACATCGGTTACGCGGCCAGTGAACTGGCGTTGGAACAATCCCAAATCCATCCCTCCCTTATTAAAGAGGGGAGTGCAAAATCTAAAATCGATTGGGTGATTGCAGAAATTAGTAGTTACCAAATCGAATCGTCACGGGAACTTGCACCCAAAATTGGCGTATGGACAACGTTTACCCCCGACCATCTCAGCCGCCATAAAACCCTGGAAAACTACTACAACATCAAAGCAGAATTGTTGCAACGTTCTCAACTGCAAGTCTTTAATGGTGATGACCCTTACTTGCGCCAAGTGGGTCAAAATCAATGGCCGGATGCCCATTGGACGAGTGTAAAAGGTAAAGAACGTTTACTAGGCGACCCGAGTCGAGGATTTTACATCGAAGATGGCTGGGTTATTTCACAAAATGAGAAAATTGTCAAGGTGTCCACCTTACGCATGGTAGGAGAACACAACCAGCAAAATCTTTTGATGGCGGTTGCAGCAGCGCGATTAGCGGGAATTGAGAAAGAGGCGATTCAAGAGGCTATTGCTAATTTTCCTGGTGTTCCCCATCGCCTTGAACATATCATCACGCTGGCAGGAATTGATTTTATTAATGATAGTAAAGCCACAAATTATGATGCGGCGCAAGTGGGATTATCTGCGGTTGCGAGTCCGGCTATTTTAATTGCTGGAGGTGAGGCGAAAGAAGGAGAGGATACAGGTTGGATTGAAACGATTCATGCGAAAGCGGCAGCAGTTTTGCTCATCGGTGATGCGGCCAATACTTTTGCACAACGGTTACAGCAATCGGGTTACGAACGCTATGAAATTGTGGAAACAATGGCGAACGCTGTACCAAAAGCCGCAGAATTAGCGCAGCAATATAATGCTCGCGTGGTGTTGCTTTCACCGGCTTGTGCTAGTTTCGATCAGTACTCAAGTTTTGAGCATCGAGGGGATGATTTTCGCCAGTTGTGTCAGCAATTGTTGGATTGATGGAAAGTTGAGTTAAAGGCACATTTTGCACCTACCCGATAATCCGCCAGAGAATTAATTCCCTGGCTAATAGCGAAAGTCTTCTAAACAGGACTAAATGCTTAGTATACAAATATTTCAGTCCACTTGAGTGGACTTTAACTATTAGCCCGGAGTTTTGAACTCCGGGTGGGTTTTGTAGTTTACTGCTCAAGAATTGTTGGGTCAGCCACTAACCGAAATTCTGCCTCAAAGCACTCATCTTCTTCCCCATTTAAAGAGGGATTGAAATCGCATTTGAGGTAGCGCATTTGGTAATACCATTGTCCAGGTTGGTTGTTCTTGGCGACGTATTTGATGCCAATAATTTCGCCAATATCGTAGTAATGATTTCCTTCGTCATCTTCCCAATGGTTGCCAACTTGTTGAAAGAAGTGAAAACGGGGTGAGGAACAGCGAATTTTCGGGAAGGTAATGTATCCGTAATCCTGGGAATTTTGAGCTGAATCTGTCATCCTTAAATAAGTCTCCAATTTATTGATGTTGGGGCTAGAGCCAGTGCAAGGAGTGGAAGCCGGGCACTGGCTCTTTGCTTAGGTTTAATATACAGCTTTTTAAAGCAAAATACAACAATTTAAACTAGAAAGACTTAGGAGAATTTATGGAAAAGCGATCGCATTTTCCGGCTGGCTATACTCGTAATCAATCAAAGTTAAGCCGATGTGGGAATTATGGTGGATTGGTTAGTAGTTTGGGGAGTAACTAGCGCTGTTGGGTTGGTGTTTAAACCCATTTTGGAAGACTTGGCAAAAGAGGCAACAAAAGACTGGGCGAAGGATTTAATGAAAGGTTGCCTCACTAACGTTGTGCAATTACCGAGTAAGGAACCGATAAATATTGCAGCAGGGAAAGCGTTGAAGGAATTTTTGCAATTAGTTCAAGATGAGTTAGAAGATGCTGACCTTTCTGAGGCGGAACTGAAGGACTATATCAAACCGTTAAAGCAATTTATTAAGGATAAATCGGTTAGAGAAATACTCGGTAGTGCATTTCAGGATGATTGTCAGGCTCTCGATACGGGTATGTTGGCAAAAAGCTGGAATCGGCTTAATTTGTTGTCCTTACCGGATGAGTTTGAATGGAAACAGGTAGGTAAGCGCTACCTCAAAAAGGTAAAAGCGATTATTCGGGAATCGGATGAGTTACGCGCTATTTTGGACTCGCAAAAACTGGAAGGGATTGAGCAAAATACAAAAGAATTAGCGGGAATTGTGCCTGAGTTTGATTTGCGGCGATATCAGGAAGGATTGCAAGAGCGATATGCCAATCTGAATTTAGATAGTTTAGATACGACGGTTTATGATTACCGGGAAAAGCTCAAGGTTTGGCAAGTATTCATAGCACAAAATGTGCGGGAATGCCAGGAATATTTACCTCAAATTTACGAGATTCCTAAAGAGCATCAAAAACGACTGCGGGAGAGTAATGAACTTGAGGTAGAATTTGACCCGGAAGAGTGGGAACGTTACAAGCAGGTTTATTATCAGCAGTCTGTGCGATCGGTTTTGGATGTTGTTAATGAGATGCAAAGCGATCGATTATCCCCCCAGCCCCCCACCCCCCTAATCCCCCCTTATCAAGAGGGGACGTTAGAAACAAGGGGGGAGCAAGATTTACTGACTTTTAATAATAGGAAAGAGCAAGATTATTCTACTGTTCCCCCCCTTAACAAGGGGGGGCTAGGGGGGGTAAATGCAGGGTGCAACTACATTGTAATTCTGGGCGATCCGGGTTCGGGGAAGTCGATGTTATTGCAATACCTAGCATTGAATTGGGCAAGAACTCCCCTGAATAACGTTATTTATCAGCTGATTCCCTTATTAATTGAATTGCGGAGTTATACGCGCGATCGCATTTCTGGAAAATGCAAGGATTTCCTGGAATTCTGTCACAATGGCAACGTTATCTGTCGCCTGAATCAGCATCGACTACAGGAACAGCTCAAAGCTGGCAAGGTTTTGGTGATGTTTGATGGGTTGGATGAGGTGTTCGATCCGGCGCAACGGGATGAGGTAATTACTGATATCCATCGCTTCACCAATGATTACCCTAATGTGCGGGTAATTGTGACATCTCGCATTATTGGCTACAAACCGCAACGCTTAAAAGATGCTGAATTTCATCACTTCATGTTGCAAGATTTGGAGTCAGAGCAAATTCAGGATTTTATCTATCGATGGCATGAGTTAACGTTCACGGATGAGCTAGATAAAGTTAGAAAGCGGGAGCGATTGCAACAGGCAATTAACACGTCTAAAGCGATCGGGGAACTAGCAGGAAATCCCCTGTTGCTGACGATGATGGCGATTTTGAACCGCAATCAAGAGTTACCTAGAGATCGACCTGAATTGTACAATCAAGCGTCGCGGGTACTGCTGCATCAGTGGGATGTGGAGCAGAAATTACTAGAACATCCGAGAATTGATTCGGTAGCGATTGATTATAAGGATAAGCAGGCGATGCTGCGTCAGGTTGCCTACTTTATGCAAGCCGCAGATCAGGGTTTGGCGGGTAATCTGATTCGGGGGGAGGATTTAGAAAAGATTCTGACCGGCTATTTGAAAAGTATAGAAGTGAGTGAGGCGAGAACGGTTGCTCGGTTGCTGATTGAACAACTACGGAGTCGCAATTTTATTTTGTGTTTTTTGGGTGCGGATTCTTATGGGTTTGTGCATCGGACATTTTTAGAATACTTCTGTGCCAGTGAGTTTGTTGATCGGTTTGGGAAACGGGGACTTGAAGGGGGTTTTACGCTTGAAGAACTCAAGACGGAAGTTTTTGGTAAGCACTGGCAGGATGAGTCTTGGCATGAAGTGTTGCGGCTGATTGTGGGGATGATTGATACCAAATTTGCTGGAGAGATTATTGATTATTTGATTGAGCAAGATAGCGAATGGAGAGGAGTAATCAATTTTGTTTTGGCGGCTGAATGTTTAACTTAAGTTAGAAATCGTAGTAATATTTCTAAAACTTCTACTCGATTAATGAACTATATAAAAAACTGTATTACGGGAAGCTTAAGTTATCTTCCAGAGGCGAATATCAATGTTGAGGTTTGGGAGCAATGGGAAGAGGAGCAGAGAATTAAAGTTCAAGCGGTTTATGGACTTTTAAATACTTGGAAGGACGATCCCGCAACATTGACTCAGCTTAAAGACCTAGCTCAATCAGATGAAGATGCAAGGCTACGAGAAGTTGTGATGTACGAGTTGGTACAAAGCTGGAAAGATGACCCTGAAGTTTTCTCTATTCTTATCAATTGCGCTCAATATGATAATGATTGGCAAGTTAGAAATACAGCCATACAAGAATTAGTGCAAAATTGGAAACAGAACTCTGAAACATTAATGGTTTTACAAACTATTATTCAGTCTAATGAGCATCCTGTAGTGCAAGAAACAGCCGTAAAAGAATTAGCACGAGTTTGGAAAAATGAGCGTAGCACTTTAACTATTCTTAAAGCTTGTGCTCAGTCCAATGAATGTTATGAAGATGTGCGAGCGTTAGCAATACAGCAATTAGCCAGGAATTGGTCAGACGAGCCTGATATGTTTGATTTTCTTTGTAATTGCGCTGTCCAAGATACCTTTGAACGTCATAATTCCGCAGAATGTAACCCCAGGTTGTCGGCACTTACAGCAATTATTAAGTACTATCCTGACCATTCTCAAACACTACAGATGTTGCAAGACAGAGTAAAGAATGACTCAGACTGGGAAGTTCGAGCGTTTGGAATGCAAGAGTTAACTAACGGCTGGAAAAATGAACCTGGAATATTTGAATTTTTGTGCGATCGCGCCCTCAATGACCCCTTTGAACGTCAGGAAGACTGGCAAGACAACCCTCGGCAATTAGCACTTGAGATAATCATCAAGCAATATCCCAACCATCCCCAGACTCTACCCCTGTTGCAGGACAGAGCAGAAAATGACCCCGATGAGAAAGTGCGGGAGTTTGCTAGTGAGAAATTGGAGCAGTTAGAGAGGCAAAATTAGAACAGTGGGAAGTGAGGAGCGATAGGCAAACCTAGCTTATGCCAAAGAAAATCAGGCAGTTAAAGAGCTTACTCTTGAAAGCTGGTTTCACTTGGAGTCCTGGTAAGGGTAGCCATACCAAGTGGTTTCATCCTCTGCTACCTGGAAAACTAACTTTATCAGGTAAGGATGGAGATGATGCCAAGTTATATCAAGAGAAAGACGTTAACAATGCACTTCAAAGACTAAAAGAAATTCAACAAGAGGAAGACGAACAATGAAATCTCACTACACCATCATTATTCAATGGTCAGATGAAGACGACTGTTATGTTGTCAGTTTGCCTGAGTGGGGAGAGTTTTGTCATACCCACGGAGATACATACGAAGAAGCTCTGAAAAATGCTCAGGAAGTCTTAGAAATGCTGATTGAGACATCTCTAGAAGATGGTGAATCTTTGCCGAAGCCTATATTGTTCGGGCAATCATCTCAACTGGCATCAACTCTAAGTAAAAGCCCAGACTCTACCCCTATTGCAGGACAGAGCAGAAAATGACCCAGATGAGAAAGTGCGGGAGTTTGCTAGAGAGAAATTGGCAGAATTAGAGAAGTAATTAGAACGAGAGGAATCAATGCATGACGACATCTATAAAGACAACCAAAGTTTACGATGAAATTATTGATTTCATTGCTGCTGGAACCACTCCGCAAAGCGTTATTGATTTTAAATTATCATCAACAGCACAAGAACGTCTTGAAGACCTAGTTTATAGACACAAAGCAGGAGAATTGACACCAGAGGAAAAGAGAGAATTAGACCATTTTTTGACACTAGAGCACATAATGAGGCTTGCAAAAGCACGGGCTTATAAGTACATAAGTGCTGAGGAGAATATTCAAAGTGACTCGTTACATTAGTCTAGAACTTCGGCGCTTAGTTGCCAATCGTGCCGATTCTCTCTGTGAATACTGCCTGATTCCAGATGCAGACGGTGTAGGCTTTCAAATTGACCACATTATTAGCGTGAAGCATGGTGGAGTTACAACAATAGAAGTTGGCAGATATCCATCGTCAGCAGCACAACAACGCATAACAAAGTAGATAAATTTCGTGTTTGAATATTATGAAACTAACTACAGAAGAAATAATTTATCCCTCCAGCGACGGTCAACCCATGGCAGACAGCACAATCCAATACCAATGGATTACCACAATCAAAGGCGGTTGTGATGCTCTGTTTAAAGATGACCCCAATGTATTTATTGCAGGTGACTTACTATGGTATCCCGTTGAAGGCAATAACAGGATTTCCCAAGCCCCTGATGTGATGGTAGTCTTTGGTAGACCAAAAGGAGATAGACGTTCCTACCTGCAATGGAAAGAAAATAATATTCCCCCGCAAGTCGTCTTTGAAATCCGCTCATACAGCGACAGCAATACAAAGATGGCTAAAAAACTAGCCTTTTATTATCGCTACGGAGTAGAAGAATATTACCTCTACGATCCAGATCAAAGAGAATTGACAGGTTGGCAAAGAATTGAGGGACTCTTAGAAGTCATTGAACCGATGTCAGGATGGACAAGTCCTCGTTTAGGAGTGAGGTTTGAACTGACAGAATCAGGATTAGAGTTATATCGACCTGATGGACAAAAGTTTCTCTCCTATTTGGAATTGGAGGAACAGCGAGAAGTCGCAGCCCAACGCGCCGAACAAGAAACCCAACGCGCCGAACAAGAAGCTCAACGTGCCGAGCGATTGGCGGCGAAATTGCGTGAATTGAATATCGATCCAGATAGTCTCTAAGTGAGGCAAGGGCGCGTTTTGAAGCAGAATCATCGTAATAATTGCAAAAATATCCCTAAACCCGCCCCTACAAAGATTATGGTTATATCGAACTATAAGGTGGGCAATGCCCACCCGACAACGACTAATTAACGGCTAGGTTGACGGTATTGGGAGGGAAAATAGAAACTTCGTTGGGAAGGAAGTTCAGAAGGATTTTGGCCTTTTAAAGAGGCGGCTTTTGATGTGGCATCTGCGGGAATAAAAAAGTAATCGCGTTGTTTCAAAAAGGCTTGTTGCAGTCCTTCAGTATAAGGACGTAAAAGAGATTTTTGTTCCGGTTTCACACGGGCGAGTAGTTCTTCAGCCAATAATTTATTCCAAAGTTCCGTCATTTCCCATTTGACTTCTACTCCTGTCATTACCATCACACATAAATCAACTAATTCTTGTTCAATAGGTACTAAACTTCCCTCTAAAATGCAAAGCCAAAGATAGGCTTGGAACATTTCTAAATCCCGTACACAGGAGTGAGTAATTCCCGCATCATTTAACCCACCCCGGCGACTACGGTGATGGGGTAGATGTTGAACCAATCGGCTGTAAACTGTTCGAGCAATTTCTGCACTTTGGGGCAACATTTGCTCAACCAAAGTTAGCGCAGGAGTGCCTATTTCGTGATGTGCTGCGGCCGCACAAACTCGCTGATATGGCAGCGCTACTTGTTCTTCAATGAACTTAAAGTAAGGTGAAATTAGGATTTGTTCAGCCGTTGTGAGCCTCCGACTCTTTAACCTAGATTCGAGTAATTTAGATAAAATGAGTTGATTACTAAAGTTTAACAAAGTCGTGATAAACCCGAGAGTACGCCAATTTTTTGCGGCAATGTGTTGGGACTGAAATTCTAAAAATAAAGGTTCAAGAACTATAGCTAATTTGTCAATACTTGGCATTCCCCATGAGGATAGGGAATCTAGTTTTTCAGGTGAAATTACAGGATACAGAGAAGGCGATGATAGGTGTGGTTTTCGATAAAATCTACCCAATTCTTGGTAGATGAGAAACGCAAAATGAGCTAATTGCTTTGATTCAGACAAATTAACGATATTTGGGATATAAGTGTAAAGAGACTGGGCTTGTAATTCCGCCATCTGGCACTTGATACCGATTAAAGTATTGTCCAGTTTCGTTGCGGTTATCGCTCGACCTTCAGGGGTAGATGCTTCAACAAGTTCGGAGAGAAGAACCTTAGAATTGGGTAAATCAGAAGTGGATAGATTGGGAGTATAGCGCTGTGTCCAGATCTGAATTAAACGCTGTACAGAGGGTGTGTTACGGAGTGGAGTGGATACAAGCATGGTGAGCTGGAATAGGTAGTACTAGAGCAGGCCACAACATCACCTAGTGGTGGTTGTGTAGGACATTCAAGCTAAAATTTATTAGTTAGATAGCCGTAAATAACCTGATAAACTATAAAAATTTCAGGATACTTAGCATTATCAAAACTTTGTTTCGCTGAAGCGGTCTAGAAGTGCAAATGTGCCTAAATCGGCAAGCCTTTGAACGTAAAAAAACCTGGAGTAGTAAGTCATTGAGTTGCCGCACAATATTATAAGTACCGGGGCTTATCAATCAAGGTGAATAACAATTTGTTTTAAAGCTTTTGGAAACAATTTTGTTCAGTATAAAAACTGCTGAACCTGGCCTGTTTTTAATTCCAAATCAAGCTAGATGACTTACTACAATATTCAATGGGTCAACGGTACTGTTGAGTGTAAAATATGTGGCACTAACTTGGATTTTAATTTACTCCTAAGGTCATGTCAAGATGGTAATGTTTAACATAAACTGAATTGACTTAGCTCAATGAAAAAATATAATCAGCTCTGATTAGAGGAAGTAAACTTCAGCTTTATTTTGCTTATAAACATCGTCTAATTAAATTGCATCAGAAATTAATTTAGCTCAATTAGATACCCTCAAAATGTGATATTTCTCAATAAGATAATTTAAGTAATCCTGATGCTCTGGTTCTTTACTTCTACGAGTCATGCGATCGCGCCCAAAAAATTATCCGTTCTCATGGAAAAGTTAAAATAAACCTTTGGGATGGGAAAATTAGGAAACTTATTGCCCCCATACCTCTACCCCCATCCATTTTGTCGCAGGAACTTGTAAACTTTGGGTCAGGTCAAAAACCAGATGGTACTCTCAGATTGACGCCATGCCGAAAACATTTCGCTTGACTGCTGCACTCTCTATCACTGTACTGACGCTGATTGCTGGATGTTCTCCTCAATCGAATTCGTCTCAACCTTCAGTCAACGAAACCCAGAGTGCTACAGAATCAGGGAATCCTCAACCAATCGCTAAAAAGCCACCAATCCCTACCCTTGCGTCTCCAGATAATCCTGATCAGGCCGTGCAACAGGCAATCGAGCAATACTTCAATGGATTGGCAACGAAGGGATTGGCCAAGAATAGCCAAGGGATGTGGATTCAGTCCGGCAATACCCTGTTAGCCAATCATCAAGGTACAGTTCCCCTACCCGCCGCTTCCATCACGAAGGTAGCAACATCACTAGCCGCATTAGAAACCCTTGGGCCTGACCATCAGTTTGTGACTATGATTGGTGCAACTGGGCCGATTCAAAACGGTATTTTACAAGGTGACTTGGTAATTCAGGGAGGAGGAGACCCCTTTTTTGTTTGGGAAGAAGCGATCGCGATCGGCAATCTCCTCAATCAGATGGGCATTAAGCAGGTGAAGGGCAATTTAATCATCACCGACAAATTTTACATGAATTTTGAGTCTAATCCACTCACCTCTGGCAGTTTGCTCAAACAAGGATTAAACGCTCAAATCTGGCCACCTGCCGCCCAAACTCAATATCAGACGTTGCCTGCGGGTACGGCTAAACCCCAAGTTGCGATCGCCGGTTCGGTACAAGTGTTACCCACTCCTCCCAACAACGTGAAGCCTCTCATCCGCCATTATTCATTCCCAGTGGCTGAACTGCTCAAAAAGATGAATCAGTACAGCAACAATAAGATGGCAGACATGATAGCCAATGCTGTGGGTGGCCCTAAGGTTGTCGCTTTTAAGGCCGCACAATCAGCAGGAGTTCCGCAATCAGAAATTACCTTAGTCAATGGTTCAGGATTGAGCCCACTCAACAAGATTTCTCCCCGTGCGGCTTGTGCTATGTTTTTGGCAATTGAGCGCTATTTGCAACCCCATAATATGACAATTGGAGATTTATTCGCGATTGTGGGGCAAGATGAAGGCATTTTAGAACAACGCAAATTACCTCCTTTATTAGTAGTTAAATCAGGGAGCTTAAATGCAGTCAGTGCCTTAGCGGGAGCGTTACCCACTCAACAGAAAGGTATTATCTGGTTTGCCACTATGAATGGAGGAGGCAACTTGGAAGAATTCCGTTTGCAGCAAGAATCACTGCTACAAAATTTTGTCAGCCAATGGGGTGCCGCTCAAGTTCTGCCAGAGGAATTAGCGCCAAATCCCCAGAGAATTGGCAAAACTTCTCGCAGTGAAATCTTGAACTAATAATTCGTTTGTAGTGAGTACTTTAGCGCTAAAGCGCTTACTACGAACTTATCTAATCAAATTTGACACTCTACTAGCCATGAAAAGCAATAGAAATACAATTCTGGCGATCGCAGAAATTTTGGTAATGGGAGGCATACTGATAGCCTTTATTGCCCCCCTAATGGTTCCTTCACAGGAACCTGAAGAAGTTGGAGTTCAACAGCTACGAAAACCCAACGTTAAGTTAATTGTTGCACCTTTTCCTGAACATCAGGGAGGCTCTGACCCGTTTGTCTTTCAACCACACCCTCGAAGCTCCTTGAAAACTGGCACTCAGCCTTAACTTGTCACCCATGCACCCGGATATGTAACAGCCCTCCCAATCTCGCCCTCCGTAATACTTGAATGAGTTTGCTGGGAACCACTCCGAGTGCTGCTCAATAAAATTTCACTCAGTCTATATAGAAAATAAGGCAGAAGTCAGAAGTCAGAAGGCGAAAGAATTTTTTCATGCGTTCTGGTGTACGCAGTTCATGACGGCTACTTTATTAAGAATATCAACAAGTATATTTACTCATTGATTTGCCCGATAACATAACTGTATAGTTATACAACCATCTTACATTTGAACTGACCTAACTCGGGGATACAACTGAAGGGGTTTACCGATGGGCAAATTATTTAACGAACTCAAACAAGACATTTTGTATCAGCATGGCATGAATGCCTGCCTGAATTGCGGTGTATGTACTGCAGTTTGTCCAGCAGCAGAATTTAATGATTACTCTCCTAGAGAGGTGATGAACATTTGTCAATCCGAAGATGACGAATTAATTGAAGAGTTGCTCAAGTCAGACAAAATTTGGTACTGCGGACAATGTTTTTCTTGTAAAACCAGATGTCCAAGAGGCAACAGTACCGCCTCAGTCATTCTTGCATTACGGCGACTTTCCATTCGTTACGGTTACTTTGCCGAGTCAGAAAAAGGCAGACAGCAATTATTCGCCAAGCGGGTGTTTGGGGAAAATATACTGAAACGAGGCTATACCTTACTCGCTGAAAATATTAGTCCTGCACACTTCCCCGAACTCGGTGAAAACTGGGAATACTATTACGAACACCGAGAAGAAATGCGGGAATGGTGGGGTGTGCCGATGAATCTGGAAAATAGCGCAGGTTCGCACCGAGTCATTCCCGAAAAAGACATGGAAGAATTGCGGGCAATTTATAAAACGACCGGTGCAATTGAGCTAATGGATGCCGTTGAAAAAGCCATGGTAAAGAAACTCGGCAGCAAAGCTGAAGTCGAAAAATATTGGCAAACTTGGCTAGAAACCGGCGATAGCAGAAATTACGAAATTAAAGACAATAAATAAGGAGAAAATATAATGAAAGTAGCCAGAGAGAATTTAGCTTGGGAAAAACATCAAAAACACGTTCCAACGGTGGACGAACCCGGAGGAAATTTGTGGGGATGTTTTCGCAGTTGCTTTCTTCAAAGTGCTGCCCCTTATACTGAAGGGATTGCCTATAAAATTTTAAAAAATGACCTGGGCATAGACTTGCGCGAAGCACCCGGACATACTTCTTGTGGGGCAATTGGATATCATGGAGATGTTTCCAACTTAGAAACACAAATGGTGGTGGCTGCGAGAAACTTTTCTGTTGCACATCACGAATTGGGAGTAGATAATCTCTTTTCCTTCTGTGTCACTTCCTTTGCCAATTATACAGAAGTGATAAAACTTTGGGAAGAAGAACCTGAGTTGCGAGAATATACTGAGAAAACATTAAAAGAAACTACGGGAAGGCAGTTTTGGATTCCCCACGTTTCTGGGGGAAGACCTTCTGTTGTTCATGCTTCTGATGTTTTCTTTGCCAACCGACATAAGCTGGCGGCAAAAGCAAAATATAGCTTGAAGGGAATCAAGGCCGTTGATCATATCGGATGCCACTATGCCAAGATTTTTCCTGGTGAGGCAATGGGGGGGGCAGAGTTTCCACAAGTTTTAGTAGGGATTTTGGAAGCTTTTGGTGCAGAAATTGTAGATTATCCAGAAAGAAGACATTGCTGTGGAATGGGTTTTCGGCAATGTGCTTTTCCAGAAAACCGAGACTATACTGCAAGTAGCGTTTATAAGAAATTAAAGAGTCTCAAAGAAGCACATCCAGACTGCAACTTGATTTTGACTAATTGTCCGGGATGTACAGTGTTTTTGGATGCTGAACAAGGAACCATTAAAGAAGTCTTGGAAGAAGAGTTTAATGTCAGCATCTTGGATTACGCACAACTGACGGGATTACTGTTAGGTTATGACCCCTTCAAAGATTGCGGATTGAATGCCAAAGCAGTGCCAATTGAGCCATTGCTGGATAAAATTGGCATTCCTTATGACAAATCGAAAACAGCAGAAGAACGTAGAAGACCGTTTTAGAACCCCCTAGCTTTCCTTAAAAATTCGGGAGAAAACACACTTAAATCATAAGGGGATTGAGGGGAAAATAGAAATTAGAAAGTAATCAAAAACTATCAAAGCTAAAGGTTAGAGAAATGAAAAAACAGGTAGTAGTAATTGGTGGCGGCCCTGCTGGAATGGCGGCGGCGGGGAAACTTCAAGACTTTGGACATGATGTGATTTTAATTGAAAAAAAAGCCGAAGTAGGAGGGCATTTAAATAAATGGTATAAAGTGTTTCCTGACTTTACCGATGCTTCGGAAATCGTCACTAATCTCAAGCGAGGATTGGGGAAAACCAGAATTTTCAATAATACTACAGTGACTCGAATTGAAGGGTCAGCCCCCAATTTTAAACTCACGACTTCGAGGGGGGAACAAATTGATACATCGGCGATTCTCGTGGCAACAGGATTTAAGCATTTTGATGCTGCCTTTAAAGAGGAGTATGGATATGGAATTTACGACAATTCCATCACCTCGGTAGAACTAGATGCAATGCTGAAGGCGCAAAGTGTTACAACCAGAAGTGGGAAACTGCCGAAGAAAGTAGCGATGGTTCACTGTGTTGGTTCTCGTGACCAACAAGTTAATAATAATTACTGTTCACGAGTCTGCTGTACGAATGCAATTAAGGTCGCCATTGAAATTAAAGAACAGAATCCCGATTGCGAAATTTACTGCCTTTACATGGATATTCGGGTGTTCGGTCGCGGTTATGAAGAACTCTACCGAACCTCTCAAGAAAAGTATGGAGTGCAGTTTCTCCGGGGTCGCCTTTCTGAGGCTAATGAGAAAACTGATGGCAGCTTATTGTTGCGGTTAGAAGATACATTAACGGCAAAACCGATGCGGTTGACGGTTGACCTTTTGGTTTTGATGGTAGGAATGGAGGGTAATGCCGAGTTATCAGAGGTGGCAGGTCTAAGCGTGGGTTGCGATCGTTTCTACACCACTGCCCATCAGCAATATTCTAATAATGCTTCTCCCAAGGCAGGTATTTTCCTGGCAGGGACAGCGACAGGCCCAAAAGCAATTGTGGAATCCATTACCGATGGGCGATCGGCAGCGGCAGAAATTGCCGCGTTTTTAGCGAGTAATAAAGCCAATTTTGAATCAAGCCTGAATGGGCAAACAAAAATGGCAGCCTCATTGAAGTAAGGTCTAAAACAATGACAACGAAGAAAAAAAAATGCTTTTTTGGCTTGAAAGTTGATCGTCAACTTGACGGCGACAAAATGAATCGAGAGTTTCTCGATAAAGTGATAGAAGAAGGGGGAGAAGGTGCGGCGATCGCTGCCTGTATGCAGTGTGGTACTTGTAGCGGTGGCTGTACCAATATTGACCTGATGGATATGTCACCCAGAACCCTAGTTTTAATGGTGCAAAGAGGGGAATGGGAAAAGGTACTTAAAAGTAATACGTTGTGGTTGTGTACCTCCTGTTATACCTGTACATCCAGATGTCCGCGTGGGGTTCGTCCTTCTGATGTAATTGAGGCAGTTAAAGCCATTGCTATTCGCCAAGGAATCGAGAATGATTCTACCCGCTTTAATCAAATTTTTGTTGAGTTGGTTCAGAAACGAGGCATCCTCTTTGAACCGGAGTTAATGCATAAATATGGCGGGTTACAAGCCATGCTCGAACAAGCCGAATTGGGAGTGAAATTAGCGCTGAAGGGCAAGATGTCACCCTTTCCCGACAAGATAAAAGACCCCAAAAAATTTAGTAAAGCGTTAGAAAAGGCAGGCAAAAAATGAAATATTCTTACTATCCCGGATGCAGCCTCCATACCACTGCCAAGGAGTTTGATATATCCACTAAGGTAGTGATGCAGGAACTGGGAATTGAGCTAAAGGAACTTCAGGACTGGTCGTGTTGTGGGGGTTCCGTAGCGGCAGGGGTTTCTCATGATGTTGGTATGGCGATGGCAGCGAGAAATGTCGCTTTGGCTCAAAAGCAAAATCTCGATCTTTTAGCATCCTGTTCGGGTTGTTACAATAAGTCGGCACGGGCAGCTAAGGCATTAGAGAACGACACAGAAAAAGATAGAATCAACGCCATTCTTTCGGAGATGGGACTATCTGTTTCCGACTACAACATTAGAGTCAGAAATGTTGTGGATGTATTGGTTAACGATGTAGATATTGCATCCAAAATAAAAAAGCCTTTAACAGCTCTAAAAGTTGCCTGTTATTATGGTTGTCTGTTGACTCGCCCCGCAGATATTACAGGATGGGACTCTCCCGTATTCCCCATGTCAATGGATAAATTGGCTCACGTTTGTGGGGCAGAAGTTGTTGATTTTCGGTCAAAAACAAAGTGCTGTGGTGGGCCTATTCTAGTGTCAAAGCAAGATGTTGCCTTTGAACTGACTAAACGACTCCTCGATGAAGCCAAATCGTTAGAGGCAGATTGCATTGTTTTAGCTTGTCCGTTGTGTGCAACTAATCTAGAACTCAGACAGCCTGATATAGAAAAGCAATACAACGTTTCTTACAATCTGCCAATTCTTTATATTACAGAAATCATTGGATTGGCTTTAGGAATTAAACCCGGAAAGCTGGGAATTAACAAGCACATCGTCTCACCAAAACCTGTTTTGGCTAAATTGGGGTACTAATTAAGAATGATATGAGCGGCACAATTTATCTCTGCCCTGCGCCCCATCTGACAACTGATAGGTTATTTCTAAATTAGGCTTCTCAAAGGAGCCAATTTTCTACGCTTAAAGCAGGCTTTAGGGTGAAGCATTTCCATTAGTGATATATTTCTTATTTTTGGAGATTAAGTAATTTTGAATTGATTACTCTTTCCCAGGTCGATAAATCTCACCAATACTATGATCAGGATTCACCTCCACCACTAAATCCATATAACTGGGATTTTGAGTTAACGGAGTAATGAATAATTCAGGATGAAGCGACTTCCAAAAATACTCAACAAACCTATCAACTTGGGAATCCGTCATACCTGATTTGCCAGTAGCAATCATTTGCTGTTCTGCCTGACGCCGCCACTGTTGACTCAGGCGATAATCGGTGGGATAAAGTAACATCAAGTGGTCTAATCGTTCCCACAAGGGCAAATAGTCCCTCAATTGCTCATTCATATCCCGTGCAAACGTGCGATCGCCTGCTGTTTGAATCGGTGCTAACGTTGTTTTATCAAATACCCTTGCATCAATTGGTCGAACTCCCACAAACCACCCTTCAAATAGGACAATATCTATATCTTGAACGGCTTCTGGTGTTGTGCGATCGCCTGCACCATTCCAAGCCGATTTATCAAAACGAGGGACCCAAATAAATTGATGCAAGTGAGGTTGGCGCAATTGGTCTAATAATTCTATCCCTAATTCAACATCATGAGTTCCTGGTGGGCCTCGCCAAATCAAGCGAGAGTCTTCTGCCTGCAAACGTTGTCGTTCGGCGTAAGTTTTATATAAGTCATCTAAGGAAAGGCTCAGAGTTTGATAGCCTAACTTAGCCAAAATCAAACAACAAACAGTAGCTAAAGTGGTTTTACCCGTTCCTTGCCCTCCTAATATCCCCTGGATAAAAGGACGACTTATTTGTTGCTGAGATATCGTTAATTGTAATGAAAAAGGAAGCCAAAATTTCCACAAAGATAATATTATTCTAGCATTTATATCTGTTATTTTTACACTTGAATTTATATAGTTTTCAAAAGACGGAATTGATAAAATATCAAAATAAACCTCTGAAAAAAGCTGCCATAGAGAATAATTCTGCGCCTGAACTATGGCGTTCACATCCGCAGATGTAAGATTAAAAGCTTGTCGCCAATAAGTTGACTCTAGTGCCTCATTAGCTAGTTGTTGCCACTCTAAATCTGTTGGTGTCTTCCCTTCGCTTAAGGTGTTGAGGATTTGATTGAGAAAGATATTTGATTGTGACATATTCTCAACGCTTGATTGAACAGTAGCCAGTTATCATTTAGCCAGTCCCAACAGAATGATTCTCTACTTCTGTAATCGTTAAAAAGAAGTCAAAAATTTTTGTATTGTAACCCCTCAATTCTGACTTCTGACTCCTGACTTCTGACTCCTGACTTCCTTTAAATTCCCAAACTGATAACTGTTTACTAATTTAAGAACCAATTTTGAAAGCTTCTACAAACATACTGTAAGTCAGTCCAATTTTGAGAGCATTTAAAATTTCAATTAATAGAGAAACCCCGGCGGAACTTGGAGTTGCCTCTCGGCGTCGTCGATTATAACTATAGACAATCCAGCTAATTGCTTCGGTGCAGATAATCAAAACTCCAGCCGCTACTACGTCCCAATTGGCCGTTTGCCCGGCTGTAGTCGGAATGGCAGTGCCTAAAAAAACGCCTAACAGGAGGCTAATGAGGACGAGGGAGAGGTGTCGCCAGGGATTGGTAAACCATTCTCCTAGCGTGATTAAGAAAGCAGTAACCAGATTATTGAGACGGGTGTTTTGCATGGGGCGACCTGACAACAACAAAAGAAACGCATTAAAATAACACTTTACCGTTCTCGTTAGGATATTCGTGCGGTTTTAGCGACACAGGTTGGAATGGTAGTAAGGGCGTGAAATTGGGTTTTTAGCCGCCTTCTGTGGTTGTAAAGGTTTTCATGTTTAATTCAGTGGTGCGGGGTGCATCCCCTAAAACAGATGAAACATCTTAAATTTACTCTTTATCCAGTATTGATTTTATTACTCTTAGGCATTGCCGCCATAGGGTTAGGATTCATTCGGTTTACATGGGTTGATGAAGACGCACCAGATGTCTCCTCCCTACCAGGGATGGAACCCCAAATTGAACCAACTCTGGAACTGCCGGAAATGCGATCGCCCACCTTACCCACTATATCCCCAACTCCTACCCCAGAGGCTTCACCGTCCCCAAGTCTCAATCCCGAAGAGGTAGCGGCGCAAATCGGGGTATTGCGAGTGAGTAATCCGACTGATCATCCGGTGCGATTGGCACTTTTAGAACAACCCTCATCGGGAAAATCTTACGGGAAACCAGCACACTGGGATTTTGCACCGATGGAAGGAGGGGGTAAGGGGTTGGTGCTGTCGCTATCGCAAGACTCACTGAAGGTAAAAAAGGGAGATATTTTGGTGGCGTTTGCTCAGGATGGTTCACGGTTGTACTGGGGGCCTTTTATTGTGGGGAAGACGCCTGTACCGATGTGGAATAAAGAACAAGCGGAGTGGGAATTGGTGTTGCAGTGAGTGTGGTGATGCGATCATTGTATAGCGAAGCATCCCGCAGGGTTATCGCTCCCACAGAAGCCAGATACCTTGAGAATTCATCGTTAGAATACTACCAGTAAGCTAAACCGACCAAGACACAACCATGATTACTCAAATGATGGTTCAACCCTCGTCCTGGGTAGAGTCTGGAATCAAAATCAGCAAAGTTAGGAATCTAAACCTGTTCAAATTTACCGACGAACTCCAGTTTCGTTTAAATGAACTTTCAGAGAAAAACAAAGCTGGATTGCTGGCTCAAGAAGAAGAGGCTGAACTGGCAGGAATTTTAGAACTTGACAGAATTTTTACCCTGCTTAATGCCCGAATAATTGCCGAGTCATGACTGTTAATGATGCGACTAGAAAACTAGTACGAGAGAGAGCAAAATACCTTTGCGAATACTGTCATTCTTCAGAAGAAGCAAGCGCAGCCCAGTTTGCGATCGATCATATCGTTCCCCAATCACTTGGTGGCTCGGACGACCCCAATAATCTAGCTCTAGCTTGCCAGCGCTGTAATGGATATCGCTATAATTTCACAACTGGAATCGATCCAGAAACTCAGGAAACTCTCCCCCTGTTTAATCCCCGCCTACAAAAGTGGTCAGATCATTTTATTTGGACAGCAGATGGTTTAAAAATTATAGGCATTACTCCTACTGGCAGAGCCACTTGTAATCGTCTAGATCTTAATGATGAATGCCACAATGAAGGCTCTATCATTAAAGCACGTCGTTTATGGATGCGGGGTGGTTGGCATCCACCTGACAAAGACCCGCGACAAGATTAGAGGGGAACTGAAGGTACTGCGGTGGCTACTGAAATTATCCCTAGCCCTCAGTTCTCTGATTTTAGGCGATCGCATCCATAATTCCAGCCAAATCGGGTAGGTGCGATCGCACTGAAAATCTTACCTAAAAAAGCTTGTCAACTAAACAATTAAAACCAGGAAGCAGAGAGCTAGTCAATTCATCTTGGCTAAATAAAGTTGCCGCTAGTTTTAAAACAGCCTTCTCGCGCCGATACACCTCCACTTTCTCTTCTCGGCGATCCACAATCCAATATTCCTGAACCCCTTGCACCGAGTAAAGCTTTAGCTTAGTTTCTCTGTCGCGTTTCTCATGCTTTTCGCCCAATGAGAGAACTTCTACTACTAACTCTGGGGCACCTGTTAAATGTCCAGCCTCATCTAACAACAACTCTAGGCGTTTGTTACTTGCCCAGACAACATCAGGAATCACATTATCGCTATCCGAGAAAATAATTCCTGGAGTAATCACCGCTTTACCTAAACCCGTTTCATCTGACCAAAGCTTCAGAACAGTACCAACATTGATACAAATCTCTTGATGCTTCCAATGAGGTGCGCGGGTCACAAATAATTCTCCATCAATAATCTCATAGCGATTGGTGCGATCGCCTGCGAATAGTTCTAAGTCAGCCGTCGTCCAACGTACTGAACTTGTTGGAGTTGATTGCATCTGAACTTACCCCTAGCATTCAGTTCTTTGATTTTAGGTGATCGCGCCTGTCATCGCCGCAAAATTGGTTACGTGCAATCGCGCTCTATAAAATGCTATCCACGCCACTTTCCAGTTGGTTGAGTATCTGTATTAGCCATTGTCTGGCCGCTTGTTCGGTTTCAAAATATCGATTTGCGTAGTCCCCCACCTGACGCCAGGGGAAGGAGGATGAGTCTAGTGCAGTTCGCCCTTCGGCAATGATTGTTCGATGCCATTCAACAAGGTTCGAGGTGGTACAATTACGCACTACCTCTTCATCACTCTTGCCTTCTAAATCTGCATCGGCAAACTCAGCACTGAGAAAACTGTAAAGATTTTCGTATTTAGGTTCTGGAGTCATTTTTTCATACCAATTTGAATTCTAAAGCGTAACCTTCAAGCGTAGTTTAGTGAAACCTAAGCCTTGCATCTTGCCAAGCTACAGCTCAAATTGGATATGAGGTTAGAAGTATACACTCTCCCGTAGTGCTGCTTTTCCTGATAACCGCACGTAGATTTTTACTATTCCTAATATTCTTCAGATCGGCTGGGCGAAAAGCGACACGACCCACAACTTGCTCTAGATTATAGTTAACAGCCCTCGTCGCACCTACAGGTACGTTGGGGTTATTAGCCCAATTGTTCAGATTATTCCTATGGAATTTCAACGCTATGGGAATATTTGTGGTAGCGCTTTGCAAATTGGTATAGGTGCTGGCGTTAGCGATTTGTGGACTCTTAATCAATCGGTTCATAAGTTGCTGATTAGTCCAGCCAATGTGACGTGCGATCGTGTGTCCACCTGCTTGCTCTTGAGTTTGCAGCCAGTTAGGTGGAAAATTAGCCGGAATGCATTGTGCAAACGTCGGTTGGCTGACGACAAAACCCAATATCGGTATCGGGGACAAGAACACAGAAAGTCTGACGATTTTTGCTAAGGATTGATTCAAATGCATAAGCATCTCACAACTTCTCTTGTCGGCTGGTACGTTATCAGTTCTAGCATCTGGTGGAAAAATTGGTGTAAGTCTTAAAATGGCTATCCTGCTAGAAGTAACACTTATTCTCATCGAGATATAAGTTGCTTAAAATTTAGAAAAAATACTTATCTTGACTGACGTTCATAAACGTGATATCAAACTAGACTTTACATTCCTAACGAGGCATGGCTGTGCAAAAGCAACGACGCAAGCGTGGTGTAATCCTCACCTCTGTTGGCTTAAAAAAGCTGCAAGAGGCACGATATCAAACGGAACTCGATAAAAATGAGGGAAATAAATACACCCTTGAACAATTAAGCGATCGCCACTTTGAAGGCATTGGTTGCTGTTAAATCCAGTGCTAACTAAATTTCTTTTTATTCTTGAGGGCTAGTCTTCTTGTCATTTAATTCAAAAGTATTTCCTTCATCGTCTACTGAGAGTATGGGCGACTGGGGCAATACAACATCAATGGTTTCCTCAATAGAGGTTTGGCAATTGTTGCTATTAAGATGGATAACTAACTTTTTCCTAGATTCTGTTGAGGAAGTATTGGGTGAGTCATCTTCCTCTCGCACTTCTAAGGGCTTTAAACCTAAAGTACAAGTTAGCGAGGTTAGTGTTGGGGTTGGTGTTGGTGTTGGGGTTGGTGTTGGTGTCGGGGTTGGTGTCGGGGTTGGGGTTGGGGTTGGCGTCGGCGTCGGTGTTGGCGTCGGTGTTGGTGGATTAAAAATAGTCAAAATGCTAGATTGAGGATTACCCAAGACCCCATTCTCAGGACTGGATAGATTGAGATTGACGGTACGCTCGGATATAGCAGTAGTAAGGATAGGAACCTCAAAGGTTTGGCTGGTTGTTGTATTGGTGAAGGTTAATGTACCAGTCGTGGTAGTGTAGTCAAGACCCGCGATCGCTGTACCATCACTCGTGTCATACTCTACAATGACACTTCCCCCAACCCCAGTAGGAGGAGTGCGATCCACCTCAGCCGTAATCGTCGCAACACTGCTATTATCAACGCTGTAAGTCGGGTTACTAAATCGAACTTTAATCGCTTCATAAGCTCCTATATCCGGTGTATCATCCCCAATTCCTGTACGAGATACACCCCGTTGATCAGTGGTTATGCCATCGATGCTAGAGCCTGCATCAAGGGCTGGACTATTGGGAAGCAGGGCATGGGTTTGGGTGATACCTCCGTTATTTTGCAAAGGCCCAAGCCGGGGATCAATAGGATTTGCCTGTGTACCTACCAATGTGCTGACTGTGAACCCTGTGCTACCATCACTAATCCCAATTAGGTTGTTTCCTTGGTCTACGAATGTGCCAGAAACATCGGGGTGAATGATAGCTGTTCCTGTTGAGTTATCAGTGTTTGCGGCGATGATGGTATTTCTGAGCGTGACTACAGTATTACCAGAAAAGATTCCTCCACCGTTACCAACGCCATCAGCATCAGCATCAGCAATATTATTAGCGATCGTGCTATTGACAATTGTAACCTCATCATCTAATATAGATACCCCTCCGCCATAAAAGTTCGCTCTGTTGCCGGAAATAGTGCTATTGGTGACGTTGAGTGTACCGAATTGACTTCTAAGGCCACCTCCTCCACCGATTCCAGTCGCACCATCACCGGTCGCTGTATTGTTGAAGATAGTGCTATTGGTAATATTGACGGTGCCATTCCTGTTATAAATTCCACCCCCCAAAAATGCCGTGTTGCCAGAAATGGTGCTATTGGTCACATTGAGTGTACCGCCTTCGTTCTGAATGCCTCCACCATAATTATTGTTGACAAGGGGAGTGACTCGATTATCTCGGATGATACTGTTGGTAACAGTCAGCGTACCCGAACTATTGTAATTAATCCCACCTCCACTGGTATTGGTAGCTGCGCCATTCGCAATAGTCAAGCCATCAAGGGTGACATCTCCAGCAGTGATATTAAACACGCGGAAAGTATCATTGCCGCTTACAATCGTATTTTCTGCACCTGCCCCCCTCAAAGTCAGCGATTTGTCGATATTGATAGTGTCCGGTTCGGTGAAAGTTCCAGTCGCGATATTGACATTGCCACCCACTGCCGCCACATCTACGCCGTTTTGAATCCTACCCGTATTGGCAACATTGACAGTCGTTGCACTACTCGATAAGGTTCTCCCCGTCTGCAGAATAATCGGTGCATTTAAATTAACCGTAGGAGTTGTAAAAGTAAGATTCCCGACTCCAAAAGTTGCTGTATTAGCGCTAGCATCAACTGTACTATTGACTGTAATCTCATTCGTGGCTTGCAGGTCAACATTAGCCGTGTTTAATGCACTAACCAATCGATTCACACTTAACTGCTGTGTGGCTGGGTCTGTAGTCGGAGTCGTAATATTATAGTCATCAGGAGTTACAGCATCGGAAATAATCAGCGAAGCCGGGTCAAGCAATAAAGTTCCCCAATGACCGTTAGGCGATCGCAAATCCGTAAAACCATCATAAATCAGTGTTTCTTTTCCTGAAACTTCTACAAAACTACCTGCACTACTCTGCTGATTGCCCCGTGCAGAAATATTGCCATAAAAGCGAGTAGTATCATCTGCCCAAGCAATCACCGTACCGCCATTACCCGCCGCAAGCGCATCAACGTTAATGAATGAATCCCGACTCACTAATGTGTGAGTTGCATTCGGCACTGCGCCTCTACCTTGGTAATCTCCTCCAATTAACACAGTGCCGCCACCATTCATACCTGAGGCATCAATATTGGCACTGATGACACCCACTGTATTCCCCAAAACATTCACCCTGCCACCTGTTTGGCCAGAGACATCAATGACACCCGAAGCAATAGCAACTCCTCCTTCTGTTGGGATAATCACACCTGTACCCGTCAGACTCACAGTACCATCCGGATTTACCCCAATCCCTGAAGCACTGGTAACATTCCCCCCGGTAAGCAATGTCGGTAAATCTACCGGCGATATTCCATCCGCCGTTGGTAATGTGCCATTATTCGTAATCGGTTCAAATTCCAAACTCAACACCATACCTTGCTGAGTCAGACGTACAACGTTTTCCCCAGAAACACCTGCAATCATCAGATTGCCATTGGGGGCTTCTAGTGACCCGATATTGATGACTGTACCACCCAGCAGGCTTAAAGTTTGACCTTCATTCACCGATAAATTGCCTGCATTCACAATACTTCCAGGCTGACTCATGGTAAATGCAAACCGAGTAGGAGTACCCACTAAGCCTTGATAATTATTAGTTCCAACCGCATTAAACCAACCCCCATTAAAACCAATGCCATTGGCGGTAGTTGCCGTGAATGAACCCGGTACATTCAAACTGGCACCATTGCCAAAAATGATTCCGGCAGGATTCATCAAAAACAGGTTAGCATTGCTGCCGGTGACTTGAATTAAGCCATGAATAGTCGAAGCTTCTCCCCCTACAACTCGAGCCAAAATGTTTTGAGTTTGGGGATTTGATAAAAAATTAGCAATTTCTCCGGGACTTAATCCAAATTGTTGAAAACTATGAAAAAGATTCGCTTGATTACCTGAGCTTGTCCCTCCGCTAATGTTAAAGATATTTCCATTTACAGTAACGTCTGTACCTGTCCCATCGTTTGCTTGTGTAATTGATTGGGCAGTGGCTTTTACAGAAGCAAACCCCACCCAAATTGATAGGAAACTTAGGAGTGAAGCGATCGGTTTGCAAACAAAACTTGGGCGTATTTTAGAAGGAGTTAAATACGCCGAATTGTTCGATTCTACTGCTGTCAATGCTCGGCTTAACATAAGGAAAAGGAGATAAGGATGATGACGGAAATGATTCCACTCACTTCAGCAAAGCGATTCCTTTGCTAATTAGCAAAAGCAATGTATACTTCATCCTCCAAAGACTTAGTTTACTCATCGAGTTGAAATAAACTACTTTACTCTTCCTAACTTCCTCAACCCAAATTCTTGTATCCTGGCTCCGGCAAAGAGATTTTGCCTTTGAATAGTCCTAAAGCCAAAGATATTTTATCTAGCTCATGCGCTAGGTTAAGCATTTCTCAAGTTTGAACCATTGCCCTTTCTTGAGAATGGACAAGATACTTATTTCTGTGCAAAAGAAAAATCTTTTGGTATATGTATATAATTCTTGCCCGATTGCAACATTATCTGAACTCGGCGTTAGTCCTCTATACAAGCTCTCTTCACGACACAGGATAACGTGTCATCTTAGTCAGGACTCTCCGATTCAGTATTCAAGACTGTCAAGTAAGATCTTAATAAGAAACTCTGGGTAAAAGAGTTGGATTAAAGAGTAATAATGGCTTAGATTAATCGTTCAAAAAAGGTTAATCTCTCAGCCTCTATCTTTACAGCAATGAAGATGCACTCAAGCTTGGTGAACTAGGATTACAATCGCTATCCATGCTTTTAGTCGAGTTAAGATGCACTTAGATTGCTTTATGGAGTGGCACGAATAAAGCTTTTAAGAATATCCCAATAAATATTACTAAACAAGCTCTGATTTGTCAACGTAATTTCACCATACTCAAGAATCGTCAAGAAGGGCAAAAAAAAACGAGAGCGAAACCGCTCTCGGACAGTCATCAGGGTGCATCTATCTATTCCTCTCTTCTTAGAATCTTTCTCACTATCAGGAAAAAATTTGAAATTGGATGTTTAAGTTACTTAACCTTGTCTATACACTCTACTATAGTTTCATATAGCGTTGAAGCTACCAAAAAAATGAATATACAAGCCTACTGCTACCCATCGATACTTCACAATTAATTGTTCATTCTGCCTCATTGAGCTGCAAAACTGTAACAAATGAAACGGACTCTAGTTTGCTTCACTTTCAGCTTGGGAGTCGGACTGTGGTTGGTACTGTACCTACTCTCGCCATCCGCAAAGGATAAGAGTAGCACGATGAAACCTAAACAGATGGCGACTCCCTATTGGCAAGAATTTGCCACTCTCCCTTGTAATTTTCTAGCCTCATCTCCCAATCGGCTCCAAGATCGCTATAAATTTACACCTGATTCTAAAGAACGTTTTAAAAATCCGTTGCTACCGGCAAAATTAGCCACTTCGTTTAACAATTGTGGGGGGCTGAATTTAGGAATTGATGAACAGCTTTGGGGTGAGTCTGGGCAAGCGGGAGATTTGCAAGCCTTGGTGAAGTCCATTGATTATAGTTTGCGTTATTTGCAAAGTGAGTCTGCTGCTGCGGCTTACCGTCGATATCGAGTCGCTACGATTACTCGCGATCGAGTATATCGCAGTTTGTTGCGCTTTCGGCAACTACTACTTTCTTCTCGTTCCCCTGCACAACTTGAGGCAGCAATCAAACAGGAATTTGTCTTTTACCAATCGGTGGGGAAAGACGGTTTAGGTAATGTTTTATTTACTGCATACTACGAGCCCGTTTATGCCGCCAGTCGTAAGCCTACTCCAGAGTATCGCTATCCTCTCTATAAGCGCCCTGCCAATTTGCAGAGTTGGCCGAAACCTCATCCCACTCGCGAACAACTTGAAGGTAAAGATGGATTACAAGGGGCGAAGGGGAAACTTAAGGGGTTGGAGTTGGTGTGGTTGCGCGATCGCCTACAAGCCTACATGATACACATTCAAGGGTCTGCCCGACTGGTATTTCCCGATGGCCAAGAGACAACCGTGGGTTATGCCGGTCATACGGCTTACAACTACAGCAGTATTGGGCGGGCTTTGGCGGATGATGGCAAGTTGCAACTAGAAGGGTTAACCATGCCCGATATTTTAGAGTATTTCCAAAAACATCCCCAGGATTTGGATATTTACCTGCCACGCGACAAAAGTTTTGTGTTTTTTAAGGAAAACTACGGAAGTCCAGCAACCGGAAGTATTAGTGTGCCGCTAACCGCATCCCGTTCAATTGCGACGGATAAATCCTTGATGCCACCAGGGGCTTTAGCACTGATTCGTGCCCCATTTCCGTTTAAAAAACCCACGGGAGAAATGGAATTTCGCCCTGTCAGCCGCTTTGCCCTTGACCAAGATACCGGTGGGGCGATTAAAGGGCCTGGACGTGTGGATTATTTTTTAGGAACCGGAGATGAGGCCGGGGAACGGGCTGGAGTTACGGTGGCGGATGGGCAATTGTATTATTTATTACTGAAAAAATAAGAGACATTGCTTGATACACCTGGGTTGAGAGAACCTCTCAATGTCTATATTTATTAGCTTTATGAGCCAATGCTCGTGAAAAAGTATCGGTTAAACTAATCAACAGCGAAAAAATACTCAACTGGCTAATCTGCCAACCTACAACCCCCAAACTGATTACTCGTTATCGTCTCCCTACCCCATGAATCCTATTTTTGCCGGTTTTCTGGCCAGCTTACTGGCTGGACTTGCCACAGTGGTTGGTGCACTACCTGTATTGTTACCTATTAAGCTAACTCAGAGACTCCAAGCGATTATGTTGGGATTTGGGGGGGGAGTCATGCTAGCCGCCTCCGCCTTTTCTTTAATTATTCCAGGTACAGAAGCGGCGATCGCTCAAGGTGCATCCCAGATGGAATCAGCCCTGATTATGGCGGCGGGAGTGCTGCTAGGGGCTGCGTTTTTACTTTATGCTCACAAGTCTCTCCCTCACGAACATTTTTTTAAGGGAACTGAAGGAGTTTCCGGCCATAACCTCAAACGTATATGGCTATTTATCGCAGCCATTACGATTCACAATTTTCCTGAAGGTTTAGCAGTAGGGGTTAACTTTGGCACGAATAATCTTGCCAATGGTATTCCCCTGGCGATCGGTATCGGGTTACAAAATATTCCAGAAGGTTTGGTGGTGGCGGTATCCTTGGTGGCGCAACAATACGCTGCAAGTTACGCCCTGGGTGTGTCCTTACTGACGGGTTTGGTGGAACCGATTGGTGGATTGATTGGGGCTGGAGTCGTCACCCTTGCCCAACCGATTTTGCCATTAGCGATGGCTTTTGCGGCGGGGGCAATGCTATTTGTAATCAGCGACGAAATCATCCCTGAGTCTCATCGCCAAGGCCAAGAGCAAGAAGCGACCATTGGTGTCATGATCGGTTTCGTGATTATGATGCTTTTAGATATTGGCTTAGGATGAGGCTACGACGGGGTTGAATAATACTTTCAGTACCTATGTATTACAACTCATAGACATAACCTCAGTAATATTACGGCTTTTTTGGGTTCGTCATCGACGATTTTACAATATTTTTAGAAACAATTTCCGTAGTTGCCTCGAAGCTTTTACAGCTAAAAGTCCTCAAAATTAGGAATATACTTCCAGTTGTTTTGTTCCCTTAATGGCAATTCATTTGAGGACTCTCATGAATATTGAAGAAATTGCTCGTCATTATACCACCTCCCCCAAATATCAAGTCCCTTCTTCCATCATCAAGAGTTTCCGCCAATTTATTGTCGATTTAGCACAAGTCGAACTCCGAGGCATCGATATTCAATATGTTGACTTTGAACCCTACTTCCGAGGCCCTGAATTATCTTTAGAAGATGTTCATGCTGATTTTAATCAAGGAAAATTACTCATTACCCGCTTATTTAATAATTCCGAACTCCTAGGGCCAGACATTAACTTGATTTTCCGAGCCATTCATGAAGTGCATCATATTAAGCTGAATGTAGATTTTGGCTGGGCAGGAGAGTGTGCCACAGCAATTCACATTATGTCTTTGACCAATAACTTTTTATTCAAACAGATTCTTTTTAGCGAGACAATTGGGCAGGTTTCTGTCAGACTGGCTGATGGAGCGTTTCCAGATCCGCAAAAAGTTGTCCTCTACAGTCCTGATTTTTTGTATCAGTTTAGAATCTAGAGCCAGTTAAAAATTATCGTCTTCCAAGTTTGAATAGTTAAAAATATCTGCTAGCCACTATTCAAACGTTATTTAAATCCAGAGCGAACGGAGGACGATTGTTAAAACCTGTACTAAACACTGGCTCTAACTATTCATTCACCTGTTAAGTTTGCTTCAACAATTTAATTTATTAAAAACTAATTAGCGTTTTTCGTTATCAATAAAATTGAACTTATTAAGCTAAAGTGCATTTAATTTGTACATTCTAAACACAGAATCAAAACGCTCCAATTCTCTCCCCTGCTCCCCTGCCCCCCCCGCACCCCCGCAGTCTTAATATGAAAATTAAATGCGTAGCAGCTTAGACTATGTATCTTTAGCCCGTTTAAAAAATGCGACTAAATCATTTGAGTCATTAACGACTGACACCAATTCCCAACCTTGTTCACCTAGTACTTGCAGATTTTTCCAAGTTCCATCAGCCGATTGGTAAGTTCCTGATGGGTTGATATAAACAGTCAAATATTCAAAACGTTGCATGATTATGAAAAATTGAAAAAATTATTCTCGATAAGCCTGATATAGCGGTTCTCACTTACATGAGGCATACTCTCTTTCCTAACTCCTGAATCCTGACTTCATCAGCAGGAGAAATGCTATCGATAAACTAATTCTGATTCCTTGGCTTTTGTTTAGTATCGAGGCAACGAATAATCACATCTAGACGGAAGTTATCCACTAAATCCATTAGGGTTTGAGCCAATGCTGACTCAGATTCAGGAATTTGCTTAATAAACTCAACAATGAGCTGATCATCCATAATCAGCGCAGCCTGATAGAGTTGTTCTACCCATTCAGCAGGCATAACATTAAGCGCTTCTTTTGTTAATTGAGCCGGGCGTGTTGAGTTGGAAGGATTGAGTTCTGAGCTTATAGTTTTATACACATAATGGACTCCTAAGTGTAGGGCTATCTTTTCAAATAAAATATTTTCTTGGAACGGTTTACGAATAAAATCATCACAACCCGTCGATAAAATGACAGTTCGCTGTTGTTCAAAAGCACTGGCTGTTAAAGCAATAATAACTGTGGCTTGGCCTTTCAAATGAGACTTAATCTGAGATGTGGCTTCATATCCATCCATCACAGGCATTCGCATATCCATAAAAATTAAGTGGGGTTGCCAACTTTCCCACAGAGCAACCGCCTCTTGACCATTTTCAGCTTCACGTACCTGAAATCCAACCGAACGAAGAAGCTTGGTAAGTAGTTGACGATTAGCCCAATTATCTTCAGCTACCAGTAGACGATATTCTCGTTGATCGGGGGCTAAACCAATTACTTGTCCGGGGGATTGTGGCGTGTAAATATCACTAGCTTGAGCGGGTTTAATTGGGATATCAAATTGAAAGGTTGTTCCTAAATCAAGCGAACTATTGACTGCAATGGTTCCTCCCATTAATTGCACAAAAGAACGACTAATCGGTAAGCCTAAACCTGTTCCTCCCTCTGATTTGCGTCCGATTGTTGTTTGAGTAAAAGGTTCAAAGAGAATTTCTATTTCCTCTGGAGCAATTCCAAGTCCGGTATCTTCTACCTCAAAGACAAGATGGGAGATTGAGGAGCCAGATAAGGGAGGAGAAAAGGCTAAGGATGAATTCTCTTCGTTTCTCTGAAAAACACGCAACGTGATACGCCCGGATTCGGTAAATTTAAGGGCATTACTCAGGAGGTTGATTAATACTTGACGTAATTTTCCCTCATCAGTTTTCACGTATTGGGGAACGTCAGGTGTGCGATTGAAACTGAGTGTTAATCCTTTAGTCTGGGCTTTGAGTTGGAACATTTCTTCGAGGTTGTCCAACAAGCGATACAGGTCAAAGCTGGTTTCATTGAGGGTAATTCGTCCAGCTTCAATTTTAGACATTTCCAGAATATCGTTGATTAATTCTAGTAAATGTTCGCCCGATTGCCAGATAATCCTTAAATAGTCTTGATGTTCCCTAGACACCGTGGAATCACGGTGCATGACTTGGGTAAAACCGAGGATGGCATTGAGGGGAGTACGGAGTTCATGACTCATAGAGGCGAGGAATTGACTTTTGGCACGGTTGGCCACTTCAGCAGCGTCTTTGGCCTCCTGGAGTAAAGCGGCTTGCTGTTGAGTTTGGGCAAGTAATTCGGCCTGCTGTAACGCGACTCCCAACTGCACCCCAATCTGAACCATGATATTGATTTCGGCTTTAACCCATTGGCGAGGGCTGGAATTTTGATAAGCAGCCAATAAACCCCACAGTTTACCGCAACTGAGAATCGGGACAATCATGTAAGCTTGGACTTGAAATTGCTCCATGAGGCTGATGTAATCTTCACCTAGCCCAGCTTGGTAAATATTGCTAACGCACAGATAGCTGGCACCTCGATGGTAGGCAGGGTTTTGGGTGTCGGGTAAATGGGTATCTTGTCGGCCGATATGTTCAATATCCCAGGTTTTCACGGTGCAATGTTCATCATCCAAGAGATTCTCGCTCCACTGAGAGTTATGGAATTGTGCTTCTAATAGAGACATCCAGCCACTGGCCACTGACTCCGAGACAAATGTTCCCTTGTCATTGTCAGAGAAACGATAGATGGCCACGCGATCGCACATTAGCAGTTGCCGGAGTTCTGCGGTTGTGGCCTGGAAAATCGTCTCTAGATCTAACGTTTGGCGCATCCGTTGAATTACTGTTGCGATCGCATGTTCGCGTTTGGCACTTTCTCGCAAAGCCTCTTCAACCTGTTGACGCTCAAGTTCGGCGGCAGCACGGGCAGCAAAAATTTGTAAGATTGACTGTTTACCGGGGGTATTATCCATAGGCTGGACATCCAGCACGGCCAAATGGCCAATCACAGTTTCATTAGAATCCACCAAGGGAATCCCAAAGAAGCTACAGGCATTTAATTTCACTAAATCTTGGTCTTCAGGAAATAAGGTTTGTACCTGTTGCGGGTAATAACAACTCCTACCCCTAATCACATTTTCACAGGGCGTCCCCGTTAAGTCATACTCAAAGTTATCACCCCAATCTTCACCCGTCCAAAAGGCCAACGTCCGCACTCGATCCCGTGCCTGATTGACACATTCACTGATAAAGGCGTAGCGGACTTGCAATACTTGGGCTAAAGAACGGACACACGATTGCATAAAGTCGCTACCTGTGGCGGCAGTTCCCTCTACAATCAGGCGCAGTGCTTCTTCTCGCTGTCGGCGTTCGGTGATGTCGGTGGCGGTGCCGATTGCACCGATGACTTGCCCTTGTTCATCTCGCAGTGCGATCGCATTACATAATAGATAAACCCGTCTGCCATCTTTAGCGAGATCAGTAATTTCATACTGAAAGAGAAGATCTCCATTGAGCACAGACCTAAAAACGTCTATGGCATCAGGAATTTCTCCAGGCATCATAAAATCGGTGAACGGACGCCCTAGAATTTCAGAAGGTTCGTAGCCCAAAATGTGTTGGACAGCCGAATTGACGAAAGTAAAGTGCCCCTCGATATCAACCGACCAAATCCAGTCTTGAGAGGTTTCTACGATGTTGCGATATTTCTGCTCGCTTTCCATGAGTGCAGTTTGCGCGAGCTTACGTTCGGTGATATCGAGAACTGTACCCAAAATCCGGCTAACTTGCCCCGAATCTTCAACAATGGCTTCTCCTCTACCCTCTACATACCGGATTTCTCCATTGGGACGAATGATTCTCACATCAATTTCATAGGGAATTTCCTCAGTCAGGATTCGCTTAACGATGTCTTGCCACAAGGCTCGATCTTGAGGATAAATCTTTTTTAAAAGTTGAGGATAAGTGGGTGTAGGTGCACTGGGATTGAGTCCAAAAATGTGGAAAAGTTCTTCTGACCAGGTTAACGTTTGAGTACTAAGGTCAAATTCCCAGCTTCCCACATGGGCAACTCTCTGAGCCGTTGCTAACGAGGCTTCACTTTTTTGTAAGGATGCGATTAAATTCTGGCGCTCTTGTTGGATTTGTTGGCGTTGGGTAATATCGCTGGCGGTGCCTGTTGTACCCAAGAAATTGCCTTCGGCATCCCGAACCGTAATCGCATTGAACATTAATTGGATGAGTCTACCATCTTTCCCGCGATGGGTCGTTTCATACTGGAAAACAGACTCTCCTTGAACTAGGCGTTGAAATACTTCTAAATCTCTAGTAATTTGTTCCGGTGCTACAAAATCAGCAAACAGACGCCCAATCATTTCTTCGGGTTCATAACCATAAATTTGCTTGACGGCCGGATTTACAAAGGTATAGAACCCTTGGGCATTCACAGACCAAATCATATCCTGGGAAGCATTGACCAAATGGCGATATTTTTGCTCACTCTCAATCAACGCTGCTTCAGCTTGCTGGCGTTGTTTGGCTTGCTGTTGGGCTTCGCTAATATCCCGTACAATTGCCCAAATCATTTGAGGTCGCCCAGCATCGTTTTTGTGGCAATAGGCTCTAATTTCTACAGGGAAGACTGTACCATCCTTGCGGATATATTCTTTTTGATAGGTATCGGAATAGCCTCGCTCCAAAATTTGTTGCTGAAAAATTTCAGCTTCCCAATCGTGCCACTTGAGGGGCGTAATTTCCAAAAATTGCTTTGGTTTGAGTTCTTCTAGGGAATATCCCAACATTTTTTGGTAGCTAGGATTGCAATCGAGAAATCGTCCTGCCTCATCTACGATGGCGATACCATCGACACTGCTCTCAAACAGTTTTCGATATCGCTTTTCGCTTTCTTTTTGCTTTTCTTGAGCCTGTTGGCGTTCTTGAGTTTCTAATGCCAATGCCACTAAATTAGCCGCAGAGTTAGCAAAATTTTGGTCTTCGGGAGTCCAACGACGAACTGTACCGACATGTTCGCTACACAAAATTCCCACGGTTTGCCCACCCACTCGGATGGGTGTATCTAGGGTGGCAGTGATGCTAAAGGGAATCCAATAGCCTTGAGACAATCCCTGAGTTTTTAGATCATTACAAGTGTCTTCTGCAATGACTAAAAATCCTTCATTGATGGTTTGAAAATAGGCTGGACAATCGGTTGTGAAGAGTTCTACCCCGGCGCTATGTTGGTTCAAGCTCCTTACAAAGAGGTCAAGACATCGAATCTTCGTCTTTGTCTGGTCATACAGCCATACACTCGCTCGTTCAACGGCTATATTTTGGGCAACCGCTTCGGTAATTTGAGCGATCGCAGATTGTAAATCTTGATGATGAAGGGCTTGGGTTCTAGCCAGTTCTACTAATACACTATTCTGATTGCGTAGCCGGATAGCACTTTCTTGTAATGCTTGTTCTGTCTTTTTGTGAGCGCTAATTTCGGCTTGCAGTTGTGCATTTTCTTGGGCTAGCTGTTGAGAAAGATGATACAGCTTCAGTTGATGCCCAACACGAACTAAAACCTCTTTCACTTGAAAGGGTTTGGTAATGAAGTCTGCTCCTCCCACGTCAAAGGCTTTAACTTTATCCAAGGTATCGTTTAAGGCACTGATAAAAATTACAGGTATGTCCTTAGTGCGCTCAGATGATTTCAATCGAGAGCAGACTTCATAACCATCCATGTTAGGCATCATGATGTCTAACAAAATCAAGTCAGGGGGGTGCGATTGAGCAGACGTTAAAGCTAATTGGCCATTCGTTGCCACTTGCACTTGATATCCCTGTTTAGAGAGCATAGTGGTTAGGAGGTGCAAATTAGCAGGGATATCATCAACCACTAAAATATTGCCTTTGGATGAGGTCGTTGATTCCTGACTCATGTTTTACTTGGTTGGCATTGGATTAAGGATAATCTCTCCTCAAACTCAAATTTGGCATTGCTCAATGCAGCGATGATTGTTATTCTAAGCCAAGGAACTGCAAACTGAGCAATAGGGTTCTGTAGAAGCGAGAATTTCACAGACGCTTCATGTTTGGGGTGATCTATAGAGTTTTCCATATCCACCCAACAAGAGTAACCAAACCGCGACAACTAGCCAGTGTATAAACACAGGCGTCCAAAGTGAACCACTTTGTAGGTAAGCCAGACTACAGACAAAACCCAATAATCCTGCTAAAGTCAAAAAAATTAAATTAAAAAATGTGTCACGTCCGCTAGGGAAAAAGCTGATGGCATTCAGGGGATGATACACAATAAATAAGACCAAACTGATACCCACCCAGAACCATACTAGTCCAATGGGTAGGTTTTCGGTGGTTCGCGGCAGTAGTAGCACCCTAAAAACTAATTCTTCTATTAAAGCTGGCATCCACAAAGAGGTAATAACAATCCCTAGAATATCGTTCCAAGTTGCCCTCAAGGCTTCAAATTGGAGAAATTCCCAGCGAAACCCAATCGGCAAGGCAATGATTGTAAACAAAAAAAGTAGTCCCATCCCATACAACCACCCTTGGGTATCTGGAACGGTTGTGATTGCCGCACTCAAGCGCTGAATAATAACCTGTATTACAGATAAGTTGGCAAAATAATTGAGCATCATTATCGCCCTAGGTCTTACTTATTATACTCAGTTAGAACCAGTAACCTGTTGTACATTGAATGGGATTATGAGTTTCGCTCTCAAAGCAGGAAAGAATAGGTTATGCAATTTCGTATGATTGTGCGAATATATGTCTTTGTACCCTAACTGGAGATAACAATGTCGATAGGAGAGATTGTTCTATTACTAGTGATAGCCGCAATTTGTGGCAGTCTAGGACAAATATTAGTGGGTTATTCGACTGGTGGATTGCTGGCCTCAATTGCTGTAGGCGTTATTGGTGCATATATTGGAGTTTGGGTCGCTCAGGAGTTTAACCTTCCTGTATTTTTTGCGATCCAAATGGGAGGCAAGTCATTTCCAATTGTTTGGTCAATCGTCGGTTCAGCTATCTTTGCAGCTATTCTAGGTCTGATTAACCGGGCTGTCCGACGATAAAATTAAGGATTAAGGATGATTTAATTTCAATTCATCAACACAAACGACTTACTCAATCAATTGATAGTGTTCTTCTTAGGTTAAAAAATTATTAATTTGTAAATAATTAGATTCTAAAACATTAAAAAGAATGAATCGCATGAAGCATCTTGTGTCACCACCCGAAAGACAGGCAATGATGCAACTCCATGATGGTCGTCGGCTCGCGTGGTCGGAATGGGGGCCGGTTGATGGCCATCCAGTTTTGTTTTGTACTGGCGCTGGAATGAGTAGCTGGCTGGGTTTTGGTGTGAGCGCTCTCCCAGATCTAGGTTTGAAACTCATTGCCCTTGACCGTCCTGGATTGGGGTTGTCTGACCCCGACCCAAACAAAACATTGTCCTCTTGGGTGAATGACACACGGGAGTTTATTCAGTTTAATGACCTCCATGATGTTCTGGCTGTGGGTTTCTCTCAAGGCGCACCCTTTGCCTTCACTCTGGCAGGACACAACCTTGTCAAAGCGATCGCTATTGTGTCAGGACAGGACGACTTTGCTCACCCACGTCTGAGGTCACTCTTACATCCGGATGTAGCAAACATGATAGCTGCTATCCAACAGGATACAGTGCAATTCGAGCAGCACTTTTCCCAGATAGCTACACCCGATGGATTGTGGCAGTTAATCATAGGAATGAGTGCCCAGTGCGATCGAGCCTTGTATGAGAGTGATACGTTTGGCGCAGCCTATCAGCGAGCCTTGCAAGAAGGTTTCTCCCAAGGTGTCCAGGGATACGTGCGAGACCTTGTTAATGCACTGGGTTTATGGCCTGTGAAGCCAGAGGAAATCACCATTCCTGTAGACCTCTGGTATGGTGGTTTGGATACGAGTACGGTTCACTCCCCTGATTTTGGCGAAACTTTGGCTTCTCGCCTGCCAAATGCTTCACGTACTGTTGACCCAGAAGCAGGAGGCTCAATTCTCTGGACGCGATCTTGGGATATTCTTGCAAAACTAAAATCTCATGCATTCATCTCATAAGGTCAGTTAGACACTGGCTCTCTTTGTAGGGTGCGTTGCAACGTCCCCTACAAGTAGAGTTGCTGCGTAAGTCCTGCTGGTTTTGCACGATTGCACAGTCCGCCTAATCCCTGAAACATCGGTTAGTTAGCTCACTGGGGATGACCGGACTTATACCGCTATCCCTCTTTAGGGTGGATGTATCAAAGTGTAACGATCGCCAAAATCGTAGGTAGCGATATAAGAACAAAACAGATTACATAATGCAGAGCAAAATTGTTACCTTTTCCAACCTGGAGTCAGAAACCAAGAGTACGCCAAGCCAATTCCCAACCCCAGACTACTACGATCTCGCTGAGCAGCAATTTATCGAACTTTTGGAAACAGAAGATTTAGACAAAAAGCTAGCGACTCAGTTAGTTAGCGCTAGTGAGTTTGAACAAGCAATGGCCGTAGCGATTGAAGCCGCTTACACCCAAGCCTCAGGAGATGGTGCTGCACACCGCTTTTTGCAACGTATCCTTTATCACATTAATCGGCTCAAGCTCTTTTGGTATGATGATTTGCGGCACTACACAAATGAGCGATCGCTCTACCTAAAAACAGTACGTGATCAAATTGAAGAAGCTTGGCAGCAATGGGAACTAGCACCACTTGATCTAGCCGCGTATCAAGAAATAGATGATGTTAGGCAAGCACTGCGCGATCGCTTTGCCGAGGATGTCGATCCGGCTCCGTCTTCTGATGGATTATTCTATCGCGATCGCATCACTGAAGCAGGGTATCGTCGCTTAGTTGCGATCGGCTCACTGGATGGATTGGTCGAAGCCAGTCAACTCTCTCGGACGTTAGGAGGTGTAGGGAATGAAGTTCATGCTGTACTGACTCGATTGCTACTCGAAGAATACGGTAACGGTCGCCTGGTTCGCAAGCACTCTTCTCACTTTACAACTATGCTGGCAGAGCTAGGAATGCAAACCGAACCCGAGGCATACTTTGATTTAGTCCCTTGGGAACTGCTGGCAGTTATCAATCATAGTTTCTTAATGACTGAGCGTAAGCGCTTTTTCCTACGATATATCGGTGGGCTTTTGTATGGAGAACTTTCCATTCCAGCCGCATTCCGCAATTACCAAGCAGCAGGTGAGCGACTTGGATTCTCAGCCGAGGCAATGAGCTATTGGGATTTGCATATTAAAGTCGATGAACTGCACGGGCGTTGGATGTTGGACGATGTAGCTGTACCCCTTGTAGAACAGTATCCGACTGATGCTTGGGAGTTAGTCTTTGGCTATGATCAACAGCGACTATTGAGTACTCGCGCTGGCGCTGCTGTAGCACAAGCCGTCCGCGAAGCTGAGTCCCTCAATTCAAGTCGGTAAATGCGGATAATTGCTGTCTGGTTCCCCCCTCACCCCGTTAAAAAAGGGGGGAAGTCAGATGTTGCTGACGCTTTTGGTTTGACGGGGGTTAGGGGGGTATAAATGTAGCAGTATTTAATGAAATTGTATTTTATCAAATCCGTTTGAATACCCAGATTATCGTAGGGGCTCAATGCGAGAATCAACGTTGGGTAGTACCGATGACTTGGCATCAAAACCCGCCCTTACAGGTTATAGGGTCATTTAACCGGATTTGATATTACAAGCTGGTCATTAAGTTGACTAATTCTGGCGATAAATCCTCAGTACTATCCAATTCTTGAGTGAATAAAACACCTGCCAAAAGATAGATGTTTTTTGAATAAAAAGCTTTCCTACTCATTCGCAAATCCCTGATTCTATCTCGAACTTTGGGTTCTGAACTATAATGTCCAAATTGTATGGGGGAAATTAGGAAATTAGAAACAGAGTAACCTTTTGACTGTGCATATTTAACTAATCCTTCAGGGTTGGAATAGCTAGAGACGATAACTAAAACACTGGGGTAATTTAATGATAAAAGTTGTTTAGTAACCGTAATTCCCTCTATCCCTCCATGTAGGAGAGGTTGGTAAATTTTATTATCTAATGCCGGAAGATACGGCGGATTCGAGATTAGATAATCCGCCTGAGGGCTTGTTGAATCAAATAAACTACGATTATAAACAATATATTTATCGCTAAGTTGATAGTCTTTAATCTTGGACTTGGCAACCTGATAAGCTAAACGATTCAGTTCAAAGCCATGTATAACACCATCAAATTGTGTCCTCAGCAATGACTTAATCACTGGACTTCCATCTCCAGAACCAAATTCTATAATAGATTCTGAACCCAAACAATTTTTTAAGACTAATGTTTCTAAACAGTGGGAATAAAAACTAGATTCCTCTGGACAAAAGAAAACATCTTTCAACGGCTGAGATGAAGTCAGCATAAATTTATTGAATAAACTGCTATAGAAAAGTTAATATGTAATTAATGTTACAGACATCTACCATTAGAACTATACTTAATAAACGAATTCTGCTCCATATTGAAGGCATGGGTTATATTAGCTTGCCTAAAAACAGGTAATTGGTGATAAATTAGCAAAATGCTCAGTTGCATTTACCGTTACCCACCCCTTGAAACAGGCGTTTTACTTAAGCGCTACAAACGTTTCTTTGCCGATATTCAACTCGATTCTGGAGAAATCATTACGGCTCATTGCCCGAATACCGGCCCAATGACAAGCGTTTCCACTCCGGGTAGTTTAGTCCAAGTCTCTCGCAGCGATAACCCCAAGCGCAAATTACTCTACACTTGGGAACTGATTCAGGTGAATGATCATGAACCGACTTGGGTTGGCGTCAACACAGCACTCCCCAATCGAGTCATCAAACTAGCGCTAGAACAGTACATTATTCCAGAATTAGCCCAAGGCTACGACCAGATTTATTGTGAAGTTCCTTATGGTATAGAACTGAAAAGCCGAGTGGATTTTTTACTCAAAAGCGCCAATATTGAACGTCCAATCTATGTCGAAGTCAAGAATGCTACCCTAGCCCAAGGAAATGTAGCATTATTTCCCGATACCATAACCACTCGCGGACAAAAACACCTCAAAGAACTCATGGCGCTTCTGCCCCAATCACGAGCCGTGATGCTTTATTTTATTAATCGTGGTGACTGTTCTTACTTTGCTCCGGGTGATGCTTTTGATCCTGTGTATGGTCAACTTTTACGAGAGGCCGTTGCTCGAGGCTTGGAAGTATTACCTTGTCGGTTTGAAATCACTCCTGAAGAAATTCGCTACTTAGGATTAGCTGAATTTTTGCCTACACAACCTTAAGGCGAATAGCACTGACTGAAGAGGCAATCGCCATAAGCTGTGGTGCATTTCATTCATATTATCAGGTTCTTCGTGGGGGAGTGGAGGAGCTAGGGAGAATGGACTGTACAATTTAAATGCTGATGAGTTTAACCTCAAGACATAGTAAGCGTTTAGATATATTTTTCTAAACGGACAAGGGCATTGTAATCAGGAATTTCCACTTCAGGCGATCGCCTATTTTTATCTAACAACACATTTCCCTCCGGCCAATGCACCTGCAAATTCCCCGGTTTAATCGGTGCAATATATACCCGCCCTAAAAATTCACCCAAATCATTCTGCAAAATTACCCCATCCCCTTCCTTTAACCCCAACTTCTCGGCATCCACTCGACTCATCAGCACCGCCTCCCGCACAGCCCCCGTAATGGCATCCTTACGCTCTTGCACCATGCTGTTAAACTGCTTCCCTCGGCGGGTTGCCACCCAAAAACACCCTTGGGGTAATTCCCGTTCTCGATGAGTCACGATAGAAAAATGGGCTTTGCCGTCGTCAGTGGGGAAGTTCCAACCAAAGCACAGATGAGAGCCCCCATACTGAAACTGATCACCGGCTTCCTTTAAGTGCTGAATTCCGGCATACTGAGGAATAAGCTGGGCAATCTCTTGGCGAATGGCGGCAGTCCCCTCAAAATGCAACTGATCAGCTAAATTGGGACGTACTCGCCTAGCCAATTCCATCAATACCTCCCACTCCGGCCGTGCTTCACCGATGCGGGAACCGGGAATTTCGGGACTAAATATCACCCGCCTTTCAGTACTCGTTTCCGTCACGCCTCCGGGTACTTCGTAGCGGGTTGTGGCCGGAAGCAGTACCACGGTATCCGCCGGTTCGACCAACATCTGACTGGATGCGATAATGTCCATGTGAACCCGCATCGGTACTCGCTTTAGCGCTTCCTCTACATAATCAGGTTCGGGTAGTACCTCCAGGAAATTCCCCCCCACCGAGAACAAGACATCGAGTTGCCCTTCATTGGCCGCACTAATCATTTCGGCTGCCGTTAGCCCTGGAGTGGTGGGTACTTCAAACCCCCAGTGTTCACTCAATTTCGCGGCATTTTCCGCCGTAATCGGCTTCCCACCGGGAAAGACGGTGGCATAACATCCCATTTCCGCGCCACCTTGTACGCCGGAATGCCCCCGGATGGGCATCAATCCGCATCCTTCCCGGCCGACAAATCCTCTGGTTAAAGCCAGGTTGATAATGGCTCGCACATTATCCTCACCACACTCGTGCTGAGTAATGCCCATACTCCAGACAAATACGGCTTTCTGGGCTTCTCCCACCATCTGGGCAAAGGTGTACATTTCCTCGCGAGTTGCCCCCGAAACTTGTTCTAAGTCTTCCCAAGTCTGGGCATCGAGTAAGGCTTTGAGTTCCTCAAAATTTGTGGTGTAGCGGTCAACAAAGGATGAGTCAATCCAATTGTGGGCAATAATATGCTTGAGAACGCCATTCAAAAAAGCAATATCCCCACCCATATTGATCAAAAAGCAATCTTCGGCAAACTTGGTTCCAAACAAGGCACTTTCAGGAATCGAAGGCACCCAGTAACGTTCCATACCCGGTTCTCGATAGGTATTAATCGTAACCATTCGAGTCCCAGCTTTCTTTGCCCAGTGCAAATACTTGACGGTAACGGGTTGATTATTCGCCACATTGGAGCCAATAAATACTAATAAATCCGTACCAATCCAATCTTTATACGAACAAGTTGTTGCTGCAACTCCCAGGGCGGCCTTTAATCCGGCAGTACTAGGGGAATGACATATACGGGCAGCATTGTCAACGTGGTTTGTACCCATCGCCCTAACCGCTTTTTGAGCGGCATAATAGGTTTCGTTGACGGTGCCGCGACTAGTTAGGTAAAAGCTCAGTCGGTTGGGGGTAGTGGTGCGGATACGAGTGGCGATTGTATCAAGTGCCTCATCCCAACTCACACGGCGGAAGCCTTTTTCTCCCCGTTGACGTATCATCGGATAGGGTAGTCTTCCTAAATCTCGCAATTCGGCGCTAGTCTTCCCCTTCAGTTTGGACACATCCTCCAGCAGTTGGGCATCAAAGGCAGGTATGGTATTCATCCGCAACAGTCGCATGCGGACATTACAGACATGAATGCCATCTAGCGTCCAGTCTTTCATCCCAGTAGTTCCCAAAGCGCAGCCATCACAAACGCCCTTGTTTAAAATAGACCAGGCATAGGGTAGATTGTCTCTGTTGATCCAAATGGTTCTCAGGACTTCCCAGTAATTATTGGGGTATTGTTCGCCTAGGCCAAAAGGTTTCCAGCTAGCCCAGTGCGATGGAGTCCAGTGTTTTTTGGGGGGACGCAACATGGTGAGGAAATGCTCCAAATCTTGCGACTCTATCACGCTAACACGGGTACGAAAGAGCAGAGTATAGTTTTTTCCTGGGTATAGATAAAACTTGCTTCTTCCATTCATCAAAAGCCAATGAATCAATCTACCTGGCAGTCCGAAGAACAATTTCGTTCTTTATTTCAATTTTCTCCAATTGGTACAGTATTGATTAACAGTGAAGGAATTTTTGTTCAAGGTAATTCAGCTTTTTATGAGTTATTTGGATATAACCAAGAGGAACTAAACAGCCTATCTTTTTCAGATTTTCTGTATCCGAATGAACAGACAGAAACAAGAAATTTATTTCAGGAATTACTGACAAAAAAGCGGACTCATTTTAATTCAATAACCTGTTGTTCTTGCAACACAGGCGAAAAATTATGGTGTAATTTATCTATTCATCTTGTACAGAGTGCTGATGACTCACCTCAGTATGCGATCGCCATGATGCAAAAATTAAGTGAGAGTGCCTCATCTTTACTCAATTTACAAAATCTTAATGCTAATTTAACTCAAAAAATCACAGGACAAAGCCAGGAATTAATCCAAAAACAGAATCTTTTAGAAATAACAAAAACGGAATACAAAAAAGTAAAAAAAGCCCTGAAACTTAAAAATGAATTAACCAAAACTCTACTCGAACTTTATCCTAATACAACTTTAAAACAAGGCGGATTTGCTATTGTTACTGATGCCAACACCCTAGAAGCAATGGAATCGGAACTTCAACAAACGAAAGAACAATTACGAGCTGTTTTGGATGCTATGCCAGGTTTTGTTTGTTGGATGAGTACGGATGGAAAATATTTGGGTGTGAATCAACACATGGCTGATACGTTCAATATTCCCTCCGATGCTTTTGTTGGCCAAGAACTCGGTTTTTTGCACAATAGTCCTGAGTTTGTGCAATTTTTGGCTCAGTTTCTAGCAGACTCTACTGCAACTGGCCATCAAGTGGTTGAAGCGCAAGTTAATCACTGCACTCGGCATTATCTAATTGCCGCACAGAAGTATTTTCAAGGCTCTCTCGCTGTCTCAGTAGGAATTGATATCACCGATCGCAAACAAGCCGAAGCTCAAATTCAAGCCTCGCTACGAGAAAAAGAAGTCTTACTCCAAGAAATTCATCATCGAGTCAAGAATAACTTACAGGTAATATCTAGTTTACTCGATTTACAATCACAGCAGATTGAAAATTCCCTGATGTTGGAAGTGTTTCGGGAAAGCCAAAATCGCGTCAAGTCAATGGCTCTTGTTCATGAGAAACTTTATCAATCTAAAAACTTTGCCAAAATCAATTTTGCTGAGTATACTGAAAGCTTATTGAATTATCTCTTAAAAGCTTATGAATTGCACTCCGGCAATGTTACCTTGGAGATAGATATTGATGAAGTCACTTTCAATATCGATACCGCTATCCCTTGTGGATTAATCATTAATGAGTTGGTTTCTAATGCCCTAAAGTACGCATTTCCCGATAACCAAGTGGGAATCATTCGTATCCAACTTCAGGTCGAAGGAGAGCGAGACTTTACATTAACTATCCAAGATAACGGAGTAGGTTTACCCTTAGATTGGGACATAAAAAATGTCAAATCGTTAGGACTTCAATTGGTTAAAGTATTAACGAAGCAATTGAAAGGCACCCTAGAAATTGATCGAAGTCTAGGGAGTCAGTTTCGAGTGAAATTCTCGGAACTTCATCGTTCAGAAGATTAAAGGAATTATGGTGAGAGCAAGACTTTTGGTGGTTGAGGATGAAGGTATTGTTGCGCTTAATATTCAAAGGAGATTGGAGGGATTAGGTTATAACGTTGTGGCGAATGTAGCTTCCGGAGAAGAAGCGATTATAGCAGCTCAAGAAACTCATCCAGACTTGGTTTTGATGGATATCAAGCTGGACGGAAATGTAGATGGAATTGAAGCGGCTGCCCAAATTCGCGATCGCTTCCAAATTCCTATTGTGTATCTCACTGCTTACACCAATGAAGAAACGCTTAATCGCGCCAAACTAACAGAACCTTACGGTTACATTCTTAAGCCATTTGAAGCCCGAGATTTAGCAACAAGCATTGAAGTTGCGCTGTATAAATATCAAATGGAGCAGCAACTGCGAGAGAGGGAACAGTGGTTGGCAACGACACTCAAAAGTATAGGAGATGCTGTCATTACCACAGACTCGCAAGGGTTAATCACATTTATGAATCCCGTTGCTGAAATATTAACTCGCTGGCGACTTGAAGAAGTGATGGGTAATGATTTGTCCCGTGTTTTCCGAACTATTAACGAAAAAACAAGAGCGGTTGTAGAAAATCCAGTTGCCCTAGCCCTCCGACATGGTAGTATTGTTGCTATCGAAAATCATACATTATTAATTACTAAAGATGGCACAGAAATTCCTATCAATGATAGTGCTGCGCCAATTGTGAATGAGCTCGGAACTATCTTGGGAGCGGTTCTTGTTTTCCACGATAATATCGAGCAACAGCAATCTGAAGCACTCTTGCAACGAGAAAACGAACGTTTAGAAAATGAAGTGGCAAAATTAACCGAACAATTGAGCCGAACCAATGAACAATTGAGACAGGTGAACGCCCAATTACAAGCTGAAATTAGCCAACGTCAACAATTAGAGATGCAATTATCTCTTGAAGACGAGTGAAGGTTAGTTTAGATTATTGAGGGTAGGGGCGCATGGCCATGCGCCCTTGCTATTGAATTTATAGAGACTGAGTGGCCAACAAAGGTGCAGCTTGTAAAAGTGTCTGAGTATAGGGATGTTGAGGATGTTCAAATAATTCTCGAGTTTGACCCATTTCTACAATTTGTCCCTGATTCATCACCGCAATGCGATCGCACAAAAACCTCGCTAACCAAAGGTCATGGGTAATAAATAAATAAGTTAGATTAAATTCTTGCTTCAATTCCAGCATTAAATCCAATACCTGGGACTGAACACTGGCATCCAGCATACTCACCGGCTCATCACAAATCAGCAGACTCGGGCGAGTAATTAACGCCCGTGCGATCGCCACCCGTTGCTGTTGTCCCCCCGATAAATCAGCCGGATAACGATGATAGTAATCCTCTACCGGCGTTAACCCCACCCGTTCTAGCATCTGCATCACCTGCGTTTTTGCTTCAGTAGGAGTTGCCAGATTATGAATAAATAAGGGGTCAACAATCGATTGTCCCACCGTCATTAAAGGATTGAGACAAGCATGGGGGTCTTGGAATACCATTTGAATTTGACGACGAATTCCCCTTAACGATTGTCGGTCTAATTGAGCTAAATTCTGTCCCATTAATTCCACCGTGCCATCTGTGGGACGAATCAATTGCAAAATAGTCCGAGAGAGCGTACTTTTACCACAACCCGACTCTCCCACCAAACCGAATATCTCACCCGGATAAAGGTCAAAGCTGACGTTATCCACGGCTTTAATCACGCGACTTTCCTTATCCTGAGAAAACAATTGAGCAATCACACTACTTTCTAACGTGTAATATTGCTTAAGGTTTCTCACACGCAGTAAAGGAGCCTCAGGTTGGGAATTAGGACTTAATATTTTCTCCCCCGCACCCCCGCTCCCCGGCTCCCCCGCTCCCCGGCTCCCCCGCACCTTTGCCCCCCCGCTTCCTACCTCCTCATCACTAACCGCTTGAATATGCAACGCTGCTTTTAGGAGCGATCGCGTATACTCATGTTCAGGATGCCGCAACAGAGTTTGTACCGAACCCATTTCGACCATGCGTCCCTCATACATTACCGCCACGCGATCGCAATATTCCCCCACCATGGCCAAATCGTGAGAAATCAGTAACAGTGCCATCTCCCGTTCCCGGCACAATCGCGTTAATTCCTGTAAGATTTGGGCAGAAACCGTAACATCTAAACTGGTCGTCGGTTCATCGGCCACAATCAGCTTAGGATTGAGTAATAAAGCCAATGCGATCGCCACCCGTTGCCGCATTCCCCCACTAAACTCATGAGGATATTGTGACCAACGATTAGCCGGAATCTTCACTGCATCCAACGTTTCCAGCGCCCGTTCCTTACATTGACTCCGACTCAATTGAGATTGATGCGCCTTCAAGGTTTCAATACAATGAGCGCCAATCGTCATCAGGGGGTCAAGTCGAGTCATCGGGTCTTGAAACACCAAGGCCACCGCCTCTCCTCGAAACTGGCGTAACTGAGGTGGCGTTAAATCAAAAACTGACCGTCCTGCAAACCTCACCTGCCCCTCAATTTGTGTAGATGGCGGCAATAAGCGCATAGCAGCACGTCCGAGTGTGGACTTGCCACAACCCGACTCACCCACCAACCCCAGTCGTTCTCCTGCCTTCAAGGTGAATGAAACATCATCCACTGCCCAATGAGTTTTAGCCGAGGAACGACTCTTAGGATACGCAACCCGCAAATTTTCTACACACAACAGGGCTTCAGTCATTTGTTGTTGGTTGTTTGTTGTTGGTTATTTGTTGTTTGACCAAAATATAACGGTTCTCAGTGGCCTGAAGTACAGCTATTTATTTCCAACTCCTGACCCCTAACTCCTAACTCCTAACTCCTAACTCCTAACTCCCTGACTCCTGACCCCTAACTCCCTGACCTCATCTGTTAACCCGGAGGCTGACGATTATTACCCACACGTCGCATCAAATAGGCTACACCAAAATCTCCATTAGGATGCTGTTCTAACGCTTGAGCGAGTTCAAACACTTGCTCGGCCAGTTCGCTTCCCAATTTATCAATGGTGGCTTGACGTTCTTGGTCTGCAAATTGCCGATCGCGTACCCGTGTCTGCCATTCGTTAGAAAATAGTTGTTCAATCGTGGTGTGCAGTCCGAGTTGCTCCAAAATGTCCCACTCGCCATAATCACACCAAATTCCCCGACACTGCATACACCGTTCCACATAAAACGGGGTTTTTAGATTCACCTTAGCCCGCGAAAGATAGCGCCGACACTCCGGACACAAGGCAGCTTTTGTATCGAACGGGGATTGAACATAATTAATATCAATAGTCCCGGATGGCAACTGCGAGTATTGTGAATTCCAAACCTGATGAGCTTGCCATGCTTCGTATTCCTGGGCAGGAATCCAAGTTCCTTTGCACTCCTGACAATACTTCACGGCTAAATCGTTGTCCAGAAAGCCATCTAATAGCGTGACTTTCTTGCATTTCGGACACTGCACAGATTCTTCTTCCTCAAGCGGCTAAGTAATATTTGTTCAATCTGAGTACAGTAAGCACTCAGAGTTATGATGAAATTATCTCATACCCCTTGCTTTCCAGGCGAGGGTTAGCACCTAGACAAGTCAATAGCAAGTAGGGATTTTAATCCAAACCGACGGTTCAATCTGGTAATGCTAAAGTTGAATCAGAACTTGGCAGTATTGCATCAGGGTATTGAGGCGATCGCGCACATGAGAAACCCTTGATTGAGATGTTGCTGAACTACGCGAAGCTTGTAATAGCATGATATCAGTCTGCAACAGCCGCATCTGTTTATAAATTTCCGTCTGTACCGATTGCCATCGAGGTGCAACATCAGGGGCAATCTCATCTGCACTCAGAGTTGCAATCTGACGTTCAAATAGCTTCTGCACGGCTTGGAACCGTTCGCGTAGTGTGACTTTCTCCCCATCTAAAACCCCAACCGCCTCGTGCAGTTGCTCTAGGGCTTGTTGAAAGTCCTCGTAACGTTGACAATGTTGTAGTGGCAACATTCTTGCTCTTGTTAGTCTAAAATTAATGTAAAGAATTTTGTCCTGCAAATAGAAGGTGATTGAGTAATTAAAACGCTCGCGCTTCATGGTTCAAACCTGAAGGCTTGCTTTCTTGACGATACAGCGATAAACCACTGGGTTTTCTCGCTTCTTTTGATATCTCTCTCCCCAAGGCGCTGACCGATCAAGCGCTTTTGCTTCGCATCACTCTACAGTTTCGCGTCGCTATAACCAAGCAGCGCGTTGTCTCACCATACCCTGTAACCTGCTCCCACGATAAAAAGGAGAAATAGAACCCACAAGGATGAACCCTACTGACGATCCCCTAACAGTCTGCTACTCTCATTCTTCTACTCTTTCATTATTTGTTAGGCAAAGAAATATGGATGCTATAGCTACAACTCCCAGATATAACGTTGATGTTCCGGACTGGTTGCAGGATTGCCTCCGGGCTAGAGCTACAGCCGCCAACGATCCAGTCCCTGATGATATTAACCTAATCTGTCGAGCGTTTGAATTTGCCTATCATCTGCATGAGGGTCAGTCTCGAGCATCAGGAGAACCTTACATCGCTCATCCGGTTGCCGTGGCAGGTTTGCTGCGAGACTTAGGGGGGAGCAGCGTGATGATTGCGGCGGGGTTTCTCCACGACGTGGTTGAAGATACAGAGATTACGCCCGACGAGATAGAATCCCAGTTTGGCACTGAAGTGCGACGATTGGTGGAAGGCGTCACCAAACTGTCTAAGTTTAACTTCTCCAGCAAAACTGAACGCCAAGCCGAGAACTTCCGCCGGATGTTTTTGGCAATGGCGGCAGATATTCGAGTAATTGTGGTTAAACTAGCAGACCGATTGCATAATATGCGGACATTAGAACACTTGAGTCCGCAAAAACAACGCAGTATTTCTCAAGAAACCCGAGAAATCTTTGCCCCCCTAGCCAATCGCTTGGGGATTGGACGGCTGAAGTGGGAATTAGAAGATTTAGCATTTAAGTATATTGAATACGAATCGTACCGACAGATGCAGCAACTGGTTGCCGAACGGCGCACAGACCGGGAAGAACGGTTAGCGAGTGTGGCAGCAACGTTACGAGAACGCCTGGAATCGGTGGGAGTTCACGGACTAGAAATCAGTTGGCGTCCCAAGCATCTGTATGGAATTTATGAAAAAATGCAACGGCAGCAAAAAGGATTTCATGAAATCTACGACCTAGCTGCCATGCGAATTATTGTGGAGACGAAAGAAGAGTGTTACCGAGCATTAGCAGTGGTTCACGATGCTTTTCGCCCAATTCCAGGCCGGTTTAAAGATTATATTGGTTTACCCAAGCCCAATCGCTATCAGTCCTTACATACGGGTGTTATTGGCCCGTCTGGCCGTCCAATTGAAGTGCAAATTCGCACCCTAGAAATGCATCACGTCGCTGAATACGGCATTGCGGCGCACTGGAAGTATAAAGAAAGTGGCGGTTCGAGCAATCTCCGAGTCGCGACGGACGACGAAAAGTTTACCTGGCTACGGCAATTGCTGGAATGGCAAAATGACCTGAAAGATGCTCAGGAGTACATGGACACCATCAAAGATAATTTGTTTGAAGATGATGTCTATGTGTTTACGCCGAATGGGGATGTGGTGGCACTCAGTCGCGGTGCTACGCCGGTGGATTTTGCCTTCCGTATCCACTCCGAAGTCGGTAATCACTGTGCCGGGGCTCGCGTCAATGGACGTTGGACGGTGCTGGATACTCCTCTGAATAACGGGGATATTGTGGAGATTGTCACGCGGGAAAATAGCCATCCCAGTTTAGATTGGCTAAATTTTGTGGTGACACCCAGTGCACGCAATAAGATTCGGCAGTGGTATAAGCGATCGCATCGGGATGAAAATGTGGCTCGCGGTCGAGACTTACTGGAAAAGGAATTAGGGAAAAAGGGTTTTGAAGCCTTGCTCAAATCCGAACCCATGCAAGCTGCCACTGAGCGATGTAACTACCATAGCGTTGAAGATTTACTCGCAGCGTTAGGGTACGGCGAACTTACCTTAAACTTGGTCGTCAAGCGGCTACGTGAAGCCGTCAAGGCCAGGCAACCGTTGGACAATGAGGCCGAGGAACCGACCACACCCCCCACACCGCCTGCCAAAGTCCCAGCCCACGATACCAAAAAGAGTGAACCCATTGCTGGGGTTGAAGGATTGTTGCATCACCTAGCGGGTTGCTGTAATCCTATTCCTGGGGAAGCGATTATTGGTGTAGTGACGCGCACACGCGGGATTTCCATTCATCGTCAAGGCTGTCTCAACTTGGAGAATGTCCCTGGAGAACGGGTGATCCCCGTGAGTTGGAATCCCACGGAAAATAACAACGGGCGTCCTCAAACTTACCCAGTCAATATTCAGATTGAAGTGATTGATCGCGTCGGGGTGTTTAAAGATATCCTCTCTCGCTTGAGTGACCAGAATATCAACGTCCGTAATGCTCAAGTAAGAACTCAAGAGGGTAAACCGGCACTCATCGATTTGTGTATTGATATTCGTGACCATCAACAACTCGATCGTAGCTTTTGCCAAATCAAAAAAATGAGTGATGTCCTGAATCTACGACGTATCAGCCAAATTGAGGAGGCATGCTGAAACTCACTCGTCAATAATAACGAGTGAGTAATAACAAATGACTAATGGCTACCAAGCGTTCTGCCTGTCTCATTTTTAATCCAGTGGCGGGTCAAGGAAACCCTGATCACGATTTATCCCAAATTCGGGAATTGTTAGCATCGAAAATTGACCTGGATATCCACTTGACAAAACCAGACATAAGTGCAGGACAACTGGCACAGGAAGCTGTAGAACGAGGAGTAGACACGATTATTGTTTCGGGAGGGGATGGTACAATCTCGGCGGCTGCCGCTGCTGTGGTTGGAACGAATATTCCCTTAGGTGTCATTTCCAGGGGAACAGCTAATGCGTTTGCCGCCGCCATGAATCTTCCCGATACGATTGAAGCGGCTTGCCAGATGATCTTATCGGGTGCGACCAAGGTAGTTGATGCGGCATTGTGCAATGGCAAACCTATGGTACTGTTAGCAGGCATTGGGTTTGAAGCAGAAATGACGGCAAAAGCGGATCGCGAAAAAACGCTTTGGCTTGTTGGCTTACATTTTGGCAGGAATGCAACAATTGCAGGAATTTGAAACCTTTGAGTCCAAAATCGAAACCGATGACAAGACTTTTACGGTTACGGCGGGTGCTGTGACGATTGCCAATGCAGCACCCTCAACCTCAGTGCTGGCACAAGGGCCAGCAGGAATTATTTATGATGATGGACTGCTCGATTTAACGGTGGTGGCACCGGCTAACCAAGTCAGCGCGATCGCATCGGCATACCACCTGTTGCAAACGGCAGTTACGGGTGAGGCGGCCGCACGGGATGATATCGGCTATTTGCGAACTAAGCGCGTTAAGGTGATAGCCGATCCCCCTCAAAAAGTTGTCCTCGATGGAGAAATTGTGGGGACGACGCCGATTGAGGTGCAGTGTGTTCCTGGTGGCTTAACTCTCCTTGTACCCCAGTCGGAAGATAAGGCACCCATCGAAAAACTGGAGGGATTGCCTAATTTGAAGATTAAGCTACAGCCTCCGTTATCGTAAAGTTTATTGGATACAGTTGAATTCTTACGGTAGTGATAGATATCTTGGAGGCAAATGTCGAGTTTTTAGGAGAAAGATCCAATGCTCAAACGGATACCCTCCAATGACCAAACCCCCTCTCCACAAGAACTGCACGACTTGGAAAAATTGCGGACGCTGATCGAACGTGCGATCGCAGACGGAAAACTCACTAAAGATGAGATGGATGCCATCAAAGCGGCAATGAATGCGGATAAAAAAGTGAGTTTTGAGGAACTAGAGTTATGTAGAGAACTGATTTGGGAAAAAATCCAGCAAGGAGAATTGGAATACAACTATAGTTGGTAAATGACTAGATGCCGTCTATCTTCTGATTGCTCCACCTATCATGAGATATCACCAAAGCCTTTTGTCCATCGTTCCAACGATTGGTTAGCCTTGTAGGTCTGGAGTGCGCTCTAGTGCTGCTCGATCCCAATGGCCTAAATTTGCCGCTGCTTCATAGGTGCTTTGGAAAAAAGCAAGGAGTACCGCATCTGGATCATCAGCTTGTCTCACAGCTTTATAGGGTAGGATAAACTCTTGCATCTGTGAGCTGTAAAATGCCTCCTTGGGTTGGATAGAGTAATCTCGAAACCCTTCTGGTGCAGGGTAAGCGTAAGCATAAAAAACAGGCTCCACGACTGTACCACCCCCCAGCCAAAGGCCACAACTACTGACTTCGTGCGAATAGGCTTCTCGTGTTACCCAATCTGCCATATTGGGAACTCCACCGGGATGTTCTGGCGCACGACGACCCGAGAAACGGGTCACAGCAAGGTCAAAGCTACCCCAAAAGAAATGTACAGGACTAGATTTACCTATAAACCGTGAACGGAACACTGTCATAACCCGATCGGCTTGCACGAGAATTTGCCAGAACCGTTGTGCATACTCCGGGTCATAAGCTGCATGTTGATCATCCTGATCAAACGGAATCGGGTCTGCCACTTCTTGCGGCACTGTCCAGATTCGGATTTCGATACCCATTTCGCTCAGTGTATCCATTACCGTTTGGTAAAAATCCGCCACGGAGCGAGGAGCTAGTGCAATGCTTTTAGTGATGCCGTCGCTGCTGTCAATCTGTAATTGATGATCGAGAAAATCAAAGCTAATTTGAAAGTTGCGAGTTTCGTAAGGGATTGAAGCAGTTGTCAGTCCACGCGGCGTTACATAGAGAGTAGAGTGCCACCAGTGATTGAGTTTAGGAGCGAGTGCCAACCGAATTTTACCGATGATTTGTGTCCATAGATGGAGAGTTGAATACGTATCCTGCCAATCGGCTAGCGGCAAACTGGGCCAAACGAGGTCAGGGGGAGTACCTTGAACAGAAACTGCCATGAAAAATCTCCTTTTGAGGAAAAGTTATGCAGAAAGAAGAATAAAAGCGTGAGCGAAATGATTTAGGTTGATGCGATAATCCAATTAGAACCGGGAAGCAACCAGCTTCACATCAGCATGCTTCCACGCTTGCTTAAAGCGTTTTTGTACTGACTTGGCTTCAGAAGTTTTGCCTTGTGCCTTTAAGCTTTGTGCCAATCCCAACAACGACCAACCATTGTCTAGATACATCTTTAAGTCCTCTTGATAGACTTGCTCGGCCTCAGCAGGACGACCTGCTTCTAATAATACGGCTCCTAGAGTTTGCCGTACCGGAGAATACCAGAAGGGAGGGTCATTTTTGAGAGAATCATCCAGTTCAATGGCGGTTTGCAAATGGGCGATCGCCGATTCATAATTTTTCTGTTTAGCTGCCAATTCACCCGCCAATACATTTGAGGCAGTATTCAAAATCTTCTGATTGATTTCCCCGATAGAGGCTTTCTCGGAAACCGAATTAGCAATGAGGGTTTGCAATTGTTCCAATTCTTGTTTCGCATTGTTGAGTTGCCCTTTGGCCTTGAATGCCATTCCCCGTGCATAGTGCCATACCCCAGTAGGATAGAGGAGTTCGGCATCGGGAGCAGAGGCTTGCAGAATTTCATCCCACTGACCAAATTTAGCCCAAGCATAGAGAGGCAGTGAATAAAATCGTTGCATCGTATCCTGCCCAGGTTGATTTAATGACTTGGCGTCTACCAACATGGCTGTATCGCGGGCAGCCTGAATCGCAACTTTACTCTCCCCTGTCATCATGGCAGTAAACCAGAGGAAGGAAGAATTGTGGCCTAAATAACCAATGCGAAAAAGCCCTAGAGCATCCTCTCCCACTTGAGCTTGGCTGAGGTAATCTAGATCTGCGGCAATGGCACGTTGGTTAGCCTCTACGATATCGTGATAGCGCCCGATCGTAATGTAGATATGGGAGGGCATATGCAGTAAATGTCCAGCTCCAGGGACTAAATGAGTCAGGCGGTTAGCAGCCTGTATACCAAGATCAGGGCGTCTTTCTTCTACCGTATGGACATAAAAATGGTTAGCTCCCGGATGATTAGGGTTGCGCTGCAAAACAGATTCGAGTGTGGCCATCATTTCTTTGCCCTCGGGTTTAGGATTGCCATTGCTCTCCCAGTATTGCCAAGGCGTTATATTCATCAATGATTCTGCAAATAGAGTTGCAGCATCCGCATCATTGGGGTAACGCTGAGCCAGTTCACGCATGGCATTGGCATAAGCTCGATTCAGCGATGAGCGATCTGCAACCGGTTGTGGAGAATAGCGCTTAGTTAAGGCTTGGATGTAGTCTTGTTCAGGTTTGCTGGCGGTTTTGCTTAATGCGATCGCCTTTTGTAGAGCTTCCCACGCTTGGGGGACAGCTTCTGCCTTCATCGGGGCATTAATATTGGGGCCAAGGGCTAGAGCAATTCCCCAGTAACACATAGCACAATTGGGATCGAGCTTGGCTGCTTCCTGAAACGAGAGCACTGCCTCAGCATGGTTGAATCCATAGGCTAAAATCAATCCCTGATTAAAGTAGCGTTGAGCGAGTGGGACACGAGTTGAGATGGGATGACGATGATTGCCGAGATTGTCAAATAGTCGAGCTGGAGGTTGAGCTATTTGAGTCGGACTCGGACTCGGCTCATCGGCGATAACGGGATTAAATCGGCCAGCCACACAGCCTGACAATTTCAAAATAATCAGCAGGCTTAAGAGAATAGCGATTCGTTTCATAGGAATTAAATTTAGGAGGAGTAGGTGAGACTGTAAGCATTTCGACCATTTTTGAAATGAATAGGCGGTTTTTTGAGGATACAGCCCATGAAGATTGAAGAGTTCACCCAAAGTGATAGATCAGGGAGATTTCAGTTTCAATCAAGGTCTATATTAACAACCGCTTGACTGACCAATCCTTGCCACTGGCGAATAATGCGCCTGAGAATCGCTTGCTCTGGAACAATCACTTGCTCTAAAACATACTTATCTAATTGACCGAGAGTACTAGTCATCTGAGCTAAAGTAGCAAGCTGCTCAATGGAAGTAGAAGCTGACTCATAGGCTCTGACTTGGACAGCCATTTCTCCTAAGCGCAGGAGAGTTGTGAGTACCGTTGGGCGAATTGACACCTCATCCACCGACAGCCGCAAGACAGCATTTTTAGCCATTGCTAAATCCGATAGTTGGGCATAGTTCAAGAACTTACCCATTGCTTCAAACGAGTTGGCAATTTCCATACCTCCTGGATATTGACTCAAGTTTGCATAGATATTTTCATCAGTTTTTAAGAGGAAATTTTTATCTTCAACTCGCTTCGAGTAAGTTAATTGATAGAGTAAATTTGCCAAGCGAGTTAAGGGCGTTTGCTTGCGACGACGAAAGATCCAAGTCAAAGCCCAAACGCAATTTTCAGCCACTTGATTCAGTCCACTGCTACTAAAATCAACTCGCTGATGTGCCAATTCTCCTAATAACAATTGTCGGGTTGTGGGTAATAACTGCCAATCCAGTTGGCTTACTGGTGCGGCCAAATAAGTATTAAACTCCTGGTCTGTCAGTAAATAGTAGAGAAAATGAAGCGGTGCAGGGACATTGTGAAAGTGAGATTGTAAGGTGCGCTGTGCCCAAACTCTCTGAAAGGGGTTACGTGCCACATCAACTAGTCGGCGCAATCCTTCCCGTTCTGAGGTTCGCAGATGCGCTCTTAATAAGGCTTGGGTTTTAGGAACGGGCAATACGAGCAACTCATCCCATAAAACCGGATGACTTTGGTCACGCAACCGCCCAAATAGCGCCATGAAGAACTGTACGGGGTAAAGCGGAAGACGTAACGCCCCACAGGCCACAACCCAGTTAAAGGTGATGCTAACGGCTATAACTGTGCGGATTCCAGGCAGTAAACGACCTTTGAAACTAAGTGATTCTGTCACCACACAAGCCACAATCAGCCCTACGATGATTCCAATCACCAGAATAAAGATGACACTGGCAAAGGGGGCGACGGCCTTGCGGCTAGACAGGGCAAAGGCGATACCCACGAGAAAGCCCAACACTATCCCAAAAATGACCGTCAGACCAATGCTGATATTTTTAGCACCATAGACTTCTTCCAGGACGGGATCGGCAGCGATACGCTCAGCCATCAGAAAGGCCAAACAAAAGGCCATAGAGCCAGCAAACCCAATCAGGGTACTAGCGGCGATATCCCCTGCTATCCCAAAGGCAATCAAGCCACTGGCGAGTAACAACGCAATGCTGATGGCCACAAGCATGACCGCGAGGGTTAAGGATACGGCGAAGCTGAGATTTAAGCTGATAATTTTACCAATGAAGCCTAACATTGGTTGCTGTGTCCCTCGCTGCAGGCTCCAAAGTTTGGGTATACCTTCAAAAGAGCCAGAAATCAGACGGGGTGAATTGGGGAGTACGGCGATCGCTGTTACCCAAGTTTGATGTGCTTTGAGGGTATGTAGGGCTTTAGCTTGCCTTAAATCCCAGACTTTTACCGTATGGTCAGATGAGGCGGAAACCACCTGCTGGCTATCAGGGGTAATGGCCAAACTCGTGACCCAACCTTTATGGCCTTCAAGGGTGTTGAGGAGGGTGCCTTGTGCTAGATCCCAAATTTTTAGGGTGCGGTCAGCAGAGGCGGAAACCACTTGTTTACCATCAGGAGTGACGGCCACATCTGTCACCGAGTTTTTATGACCCACTAAGGTATACAGTTCTCTTCCCTGTTGGATATCCCAGACTTTTAAGGTGCTATCCAAAGAGGCAGAAATCACTTGCTGACCATTGGGAGCTAGAGCAATTTTTGTCACTCCACCGGTATGACCTTTAAGGGTGTAGAGTTCTCGAGCTTGGGTGATATCCCAAACTTTGAGGGTGCGATCATCTCCGGCAGAAATTGCCCGTTGTCCATCGGGTGTGACCACTACAGACAAAACGGGGGCGGTATGACCTTTGAGGGTGTTGAGGGCTTTTCCGGTATTAATATCCCAAATTTTTAACGTTTTGTCCCCAGAGGCGGAAATAGCTCGTTGTCCATCGGGTGTGAGAGCGACACTGCTGACCCAATCCTCATGATCTCCGAGGTGTTGCAGTTGTACTCCCTGTTGGATATCCCAGACTTTGAGCGTGCGATCGCGCGATGAGGAAACAGCTTTTTTGCCATCGGGTGTAATGGCTACATCCGTCACGCTGTGTTGGTGTCCCTCTAGGGTGTGTAGATGACCCCCCCACCGTAAATCCCACACTCTTAGGGTGCTGTCAGCGGCCGGGACATTGACTTTTAAAGCGCGATCGCCGGAGGCAGTAATGGCAATTTGTCCATTGGGTGCGATGGCAATGCGGTTCACCCAGCCGATATTATGCTGAACGGTAATTGTTTTGTAGAGTAAAATCGCCAAGCCAACCCAGAGCAGGGTGAAGGCGAGTGCTAAAGGCAGCATGAAATAAATATTGCGGTAGGCAGGAATCCTCCAAGTCTTCAAGAATTTTGACAAACCCTTCGCCTGATACACCTCGGGAGCTGCATGGTAGAGGTAGGAGGCAAATACTGTCGGACGGCAGTATACCCAATAAGCGAGGAGTGAATAGTGGCGCAGGTTGAACGGATTTAAGACTTCAGGTAGGTCACCACTAAGTTTGGGAAAATTTGGCATAATTGGCTGCACCTGTATTGGTATGAGAGCAAGGGAGCGGGGGAGTGGGGGAGCGGGGGAGAGTAGATGCAATGTTTTATGCTGATTCGCTGATCTATTGGAGTGTCAACAAAGATTTACAGGTTAGTTAAACAAATTTTTCCCTTGTCTTCCTTGTCCCCCTTGTCCTTTCTTAACCGATCAATTTAACGTTGTTTTTTAGTAGATGGCTCGGAAAGCTTTAAACTAAAGGTTGCATCGTGGTTTGGAGAGACGTTCGTTAAGCTGTGCGAAGAATTGTCATTGCTGGTAACTGGAAAATGTACAAGACTCAGAGGGAATCTTCTGAGTTTCTGCAAAAATTCATGTCTGAGCTGGAGCACACGCCCGAACAACGGGAAGTCATTCTGTGCGCTCCGTTTACAGACTTGGATGTATTGTCTAAAAGTTTGCATAATAGCCGTGTACAACTGGGCGCTCAAAACATTCACTGGGCTGAGGAAGGAGCCTTTACCGGTGAAATTTCTGGCCTGATGTTGGCTGAAATTGGAGTGCGTTATGTGGTTGTCGGCCACAGTGAGCGGCGTCAATATTTTGGCGAAACGGATGAAACCGTTAACCAACGCCTCCTGGCAGCTCAGCGTCATGGGTTGACCCCGATTCTGTGTGTGGGCGAAACCAAGCAACAACGGGATGCGGGAGAAACAGAAACCTTGATTGTCAGTCAGTTGACGAAAGACCTGGTGAATGTTGACCAAGAAAATTTGATTATCGCCTACGAACCAATTTGGGCGATCGGCACGGGCGACACTTGCGAGGATTCGGAAGCCAATCGAGTCACTGGCTTGATTCGGAGTCAACTGAAATTTTCTGATGTCCCAATTCAATACGGTGGCTCCGTGAAACCGAACAATATAGATGCAATTATGGCTCAACCGGAAATTGATGGCGTTCTCGTAGGAGGTGCAAGCCTAGATCCTGCTGGCTTTGCACGAATCGTCAATTATCAGTAGAAGGTCAAATGTCACCATCTATTCTGAAAATAGGAGTCAGGAGTCTCCGAGTCAGGGGAGGTTTATTTTCATTTCTTTGTTGTGTACGAAGTTCGTGGATGACTGTCTTGACATAATCACTGTTTTGTGTTTAATCGGTTTTGCGTATGAAGACAGAGCAGCGAGTTAGGCTCAGAGGAATTTGAGCATGGCACCATCCCCATTAGAATTGCGAGGGCGTTCTTTCACTTGGGGAGAACGCACCTATCTCATGGGTGTTTTGAATGTAACGCCGGATAGCTTTAGTGATGGGGGGGAATTTTTGCACCCGGACTCTGCCTTGGAGCAAGCCCAACGATTGGTAGAGGCGGGTGCTGATTTCATTGATATTGGTGGACAATCGACTCGGCCGGGTGCGGAGCAAGTTTCTGTAGACGAGGAACTTGCTCGGGTACTGCCCGTGGTGAAGGCGGTGCGATCGCAATTATCCATTCCGATTTCTGTGGATACTACACGGGCATCAGTAGCACGGGCGGCTGTTGAAGCAGGAACCGATTTGGTGAATGATATCTCCGGTGGCACGTTTGACCAAGAGATGTTTTCTACCGTTGCTGAGTTAGGTGTGGCGATGGTGTTGATGCATATCCGGGGAACTCCGCAAACTATGCAGCAACTGACGGATTATCAGGATTTAATTGCAGAAATCTATAAATTTCTAGAGTGTCAAGTAGAGGCGGCACTAGAGGCGGGGATTGAGCGATCGCGCCTTATTGTTGACCCCGGTATTGGCTTTGCAAAAACTGGCGAGCAAAACTTGGAAATCCTGCGTCAACTCCCCACATTTTGTTCCTTGGGAGTGCCGATTTTAGTGGGGGTATCTCGCAAAAGTTTTATTGGCCACTTGTTGAACCAACCTGATCCCAAGGGCAGAGTTTGGGGGACAGCGGCCGCGTGCTGCAGTGCGATCGCAGGTTCGGCAGATATCCTCAGAGTCCATGATGTTCTCGAAATGCGGGATGTCTGCCGAGTAGCGGACGCTATTTGGCGATCAAAGTCTGGAGGTTTTGACTAAACAAGGGCAAAGGAGACCAGGAGGACAACGGAGAATCAATGATAGCATTGCCATTTCCCCTCTCTGTTGAGTACTCCAGCTCTCTCGCAATCCTACTTCCCCTGACTCCTGACTCCTACAGCTCATTGATCGTGAGGCCGAATCGCGGAACCATTAGCGCCTTCAACGGGAGAATCACTGGCTCCAATCAAATCCGTCAGCGCTTCAGACAAGGCTTTCGGGTCCATAAACACAATCTTAGAGTTAGGACTTTCACCCAATTTCTGATTGGCTTCTACATAGCGTTGAGCAATCAGGTACTGCAAAACCGCCTTAGTATTGGATTGCTCTAAAAGCGCTTTCGATATCATCTCAATCGACTCTACCGTACCTTGCGCCTTAAAGATTTCTGCCTGCTTTTCAGTTTCGGCGGCTCGCGCTTTGGCTAATGACTCAAGTACTTCTTCGGGTAGTTTAATTTCTTGTACCTCAACGCGCATGACTCTTACTCCCCAGTCCATAGCCGCTTCATTGAGCTGTTGTAGGAGATTGCGGTTGATGTCGTTTCTAGAGGAATAGGTCTGATCGAGTTCCAGTTCACCAATCGTGGAGCGTAGCGTTGTTGTGGCCAACTCCTCAATGGCTCTCTCTACATCTTCTACGTTGTAGTAAGCTTTATACAAATCCTCAACTTTCCAGAAAACAACCGCATCGACCGATACAGAAATGTTGTCCTTGGTAATGGCCTGTTGGGCAGGAATGTCCAAAACCTGTTCGCGAATCGTATCTTCGACGGCAACTCTATCCAAAAAAGGAATAATTAAGTTAGGACCGGGTTCTAGTGTTTTGTGATACTTACCCAAGCGTTCGACTAGGGCTTTGTTTCCTTGGTTAACAATTTTTGTCGCACCGATGCCATAGCCCAGAGCTAGCAAAATAAATGCGGCAAAGAAGGATACGATGGGGTCCATAGTTTACGTACTCCAGTGAGGAGGTTAATGAATTGATGAGTGTTGCAGTTCTAAGTGTCTCTTAAATTGCTCTACAATAGCGTGGCTGATAGCAAGTCTTTTTACTTAACTTCAAATGTAACCCCTAGGGAGTTAACTTAAGTAGAATTTACGCTAACTGTGCCGTTTGGGGAAGGCTGTTGTCAACTCTCCTGCATACCATTTCTCCAGAAGATTGACAGTTCTTGCATAAGCGTAACCCCTTTGAGAAATAAGTACTGGTGTAATCTCCTCATTGGCTCAACAAAGCATTGATATCATGTCCGCCTAAACAGTACACATCAACCAGCGATGGCAAACCCTCTAAACCAGCCCAAAAAAGATGATCTTGTGCTTGGGGGTCAATTCCCAGCGATTAATGATGACAGGAGATTGAGTCCGTCTTACATCCCCTATACTTCTTTTGATTGTCTATATACTCTCTTGGGTCATGCAGGTGCAGTCAATTCGCTGGGGATTAGTCCCGATGGCCAAACCCTAGTCAGTGGCAGTGAAGATGGAACCATCAAAACCTGGAATTTACTCACAGGACAACAACTGTCCACACTCACAGGTCACTCATCGTGGGTGAATGCTATCAGCATTAGCGGTGATGGTCAAATCTTGGCCAGTTGCAGTGAAGACGAAACGCTGAAAGTCTGGAGTTTACACAGTGGCGAATTGCTGCTAGAAATAATCAGCCATGCCTCATTACCTATCAATTCTTTAGCCATCAGTTTAGATAGCGAGATTCTGGCCAGTAGTTGGGATAAAACGATTAAGTTATGGAGTCTTCGCACGGGTGAACTGTTACGCACGTTTACTGGCCATGTATCTTGGGTGACATCCATTGGCATTGCACCGAGTGGGGAAACGCTGGTTAGTGGTAGTTGGGACAAAACCATCAAACTGTGGAACCTCCGCACGGGAGAAACGCTGCGTACATTGCAGGGACATGAGGATTTAGTACATGCCGTCATCATTAGTTTAGATGGACAATATTTAGCCAGTGGCAGTTGGGACAAAACTATCAAGCTGTGGAATCTAGCGACGGGGACGTTATTGGGTACGGTTGAGGGTGATTCTAATTGGGTTAATTCTCTGGCAATCAGTCCCAATGCACAAATTTTGCTGAGTGGGAGTGGTATTCCTGAGTATGCCATCAAGCTATGGGAGTTGAGGACGGGAAAACTTTTACATACGCTTACCGGCCATTTAGATGCGGTGAATGCGGTTGCTGTTAGTCCTGATGGCCGACTCATTATCAGTGGTAGTTGGGATGGCAGTATAAAAATATGGGGAGCTAAGGTACAAAATGTACTGGACTCCTATGATGCAGTGAAGGGAAGTCAACCTTCAGATACGGCGGGGAGTGTGGTGTTGGGGGGTTTGTCGAGAATTCAAAGGCGTTTAGAGAGTTGTGTCATTGAACGCAAGCTGGCGACTTTACCCGAAGCTCTCCAGTATGGTCAAAAGGGTTTAGATTTAGTAATTAAGGCTTTAAAAGATGAGTCGAAACAGGTACAACGCACGGCTTATTTTTTATTACGCGATCGCACAGAGCCTAAAGTCCGGCAAGCTCTACAACAATATCTCCCCTACGGATTGTTTGAGCCTCTTTATACCCTTGGCAAACAGGCAAAACCTGTGGATGCGATCGCCATTAGCCCTAATGGTAAAATCCTCGCCAGTGGGAGTCACAACAAAATTAAGCTGTGGGATTTAAGCACTAAAAAATGTCTTCGGACTTTAAACGGACACTCAGATCGGGTTGAATGTCTTGCCATCAGTCCAGACAGCCAATTTTTAGTGAGTGGGAGTGCTGATCAGACGATTCGAGTTTGGAACCTGAATACAGGACAATTGCTGTATACGCTGGTTGAACCTTTACATCAAAGGGTTCAGTCGGTTGCTATTAGCTGGGATAGTCGATGGTTAGCCAGTGGTAGCCAGGATAATACCATCACTCTGTGGGATCTAAAGACAGGGCAAGTCCTGAATACTTTATATGGACATTTAAGTACAGTTTGTGCCGTGGCCTTTAGTCCAGATCGTCAAACTCTTGTCAGTTGTGGCGAAATGGATGGAATCATTCGTTGGCATCTGGCGACTGGCAAACCATTTCGCCATTTTAGTGCAGGTTATCCCATGACGATTAGTTCCGATGGACAGCTTTTGGTTTACGTGGGTGCCAACGATACGCTGGAGATATTACATTTACGTGCTGGTAAACCTTTAGATACATTAGCCGGCCATAATGATAAAATTTGGGCGATCGCCATGAACCCACAGGGACAGGTGCTAGCGAGTGGGAGTGAGGATAAAACCATCAAGCTTTGGAATTTAGCCACGGGTAGGCCGCTAGGGACTCTCAAAGGCCAATCGGGTGCGATTAAAACTTTAGCCTTTAGTTGGGATGGTCAATTTTTGGTCAGTGGAAGTGAGGAGGGAAGCTTGTGTGTGTGGGGATTACCTTAATCGTTATAGCAGTCGCCATAAAGGTTAGGACAGATTTAACCTTGCGAGCGGGAAATCCCCCAATGCCTAAGGCTTAGGGGGATGAGAGCGAGTCAGGATGTGAGTTTTTTTTGATAACTCTTACTAAAAAGAGCATATAGTAGTAAGAGGAGGTAATTCAATGCGACACCAAGCTGTCAAAGTCAGACTTTATCCAACAAAAGAACAGCAAGAAATACTGTCTCAACACTTTGGCTGTAGTCGTTGGTGGTGGAATCATGCACTGAATTTGTGCATAGAAACCTACAAGGCAACAGGTAAAAGCTTGAATCGTGCAGCATTGAATGCCTTGCTTCCAAAACTCAAGAAACAGGAAGAAACACAATGGTTATCTGAATGTTACTCTCAAGTCTTGCAAGCTACTACGCTTAACTTGGTGACTGCTTATAAAAACTTCTTTGAAGGTAGGGCTAGATACCCTCGATTTAAAGCTAAGAAAAACAAGCAGTCTATCCAGTATCCACAGTCAGTCAAAGTCGTTAATAACTGTATTAAGTTTCCAGGTCGTGTAGGTTTGGTTCAAGCCAAAATACACAGGAGTATTGAAGGAACCATTAAGACAGTAACAGTTAGTATGACTCCATCAGGAAAATACTATGCTGCCATTTTGACGCTCACAGAAGGTGATTATGCCACTTCTCATGCTGACGGAAAAGTTGCAGGTGTAGACCTTGGAATAAAACACTTTGCCATTGTTCATGATGGTATCAAGACTTCTAAGTTTGCTAATCCTAGGCATTTATCCAAGCATGAACGCAACTTAAAGCGTAAACAGCAAAAATTAGCCAGGAAGGTATTGGGGTCAAGTTCTAGAAATAAAGCTAGAAAACTTGTAGCTAGGGTTCACGAACGAGTATCAAATGTCCGTCAAGACTACTTACATAAGCTATCTAGAAAGCTTGTTGACGATAACCAAGTCATTGTAGTCGAAAGTGTAAATACTAAGGGCATGGTATGCGCTTCGCGCATGCTTCGCAAACGTAACCATAAACTAGCTCGCATCATTTCTGATGTAGGTTGGGGAATGTTTATGAATTTCCTACAGTACAAACTCGAACGAGAAGGTAAAGTACTTGTAGAAATAGACAGATGGTTCCCTAGTTCTAAACTCTGTTCAAACTGTCACTATCAGGTAAGTGAAATGCCTTTAGATGTTAGAACTTGGACTTGCAAAAGTTGCGGCACTCACCACGATAG
>CAZPRJ010000043.1:0-66097 GCA_964588805.1 uncultured Microcoleus sp.
CCAGGGTCTATATCCATACAAAAGCCTCCTTACACAAGTTCAAGGTGGCTTTTGTGGTTAAAAAGCTAACTACGATTCACAAATATCAACACGAGAGAAGAGGCAATCTACCTCTACAGCCCCCTCTACTCCAACCATCTCAATCGCTCCATCTCCCCATCCTACACTTAGCCCTAGCGGAAGGTGTCCAGGAGACGCATTTAGAGTAAACTGCGTTTCTGAATATAATTTCCAGTTATTATTTAAACGCCAGCCAACACGATGACCAAACTTTTCATAAACCGTTAAATTATAGACTCCAGGCTTACCTCCTTCTTCTGTCCAAATGCGCTTTTGTACGCTGAAACCAAAGCGTTCATTGCTGTAATGTACCCATAACTGATCGATAGTACGGAGGTCTGTACAAGGAAATTTTTCTATATCTTCATTATCAAGATAACCTCGTCGCTCTTGCCCCATAACTTCTAACATTTTTTTGCGAGTTTCTCTATCAGCTTCTCTCCAATCTTTAGCAGCTAGTAAAGCTCGTAATTGAGTGTAATCAATATCTTTTTCGGACACTAACGGTATATCAAACGTTCTCGCTGATGATGAATTAGAGGCAGTTACTTCCAAAGAATTTAGGTCTTGTAATACTTCATTTACAGCATGATAACGGTCTTTGACCAGCACCTGGAGCAGTTTATCCAAAATACCTTCTAGTTGAAAGCTAAGTGTTGTACTAGGAGGAAGGCTGTCTCTCCATAACCAGCAACCGTCCAAAGAATTATAAAGGTTAAATGGATGTCTTCCCGTCAGCAGATGAATGCAAGTGGCTCCCAGCGCATATAAGTCGCTTGCAGGATAAGCTTCACCAAACTGTAGTTGTTCGCTTGGGGCATATCCAATGGTGCCAATCATTGTACCTTGCTCAACTAATGCTTTGGCTGTTGCTTGTTTAGCTACTCCAAAATCAATAATTATTAACTTGCCATCGCTACAACGACGTATAATGTTTGCTGGTTTAATATCTCTATGAATTACACCTTGCTCATGAATAAAGTTAAGAATAGGCAATAAATCCGATAATAAATCTCGAATTTCATTTTCTTGATAAAGACTCTCTCCCAATACCAGCCTATCTTCTAATTCATCTAATAATGTTTTCCCATCAATAAACTCTTGCACCAGATACAAGCGATTGTCTTGTTCAAAATGGGCATATAAATCAGGAATTTGCTCATGCTTACCCAGTTCATACAATCGCACAGCTTCTTGATTAAACAATTCTGTTGCCTTCGGGTCTTGCTCCAGAGACATCATAAATAGTTTAATGACGCAAGGATGGTTGAGGCGGTCTTGATCTATTGCTGCAAACGTCCTACTATACCCACCTCGACCTAGTGCTTTAAGCGCACGGTAGCGGTCTTTGAGCAGTAACTTAGTACCACAAGTCAGACAAAATTTTGCATCATTAGGGTTTTGGGGCTTGGGACAGTCAGGATTGAGGCAATGGCTCATATTAGAGGAAGATGCAAGCTTTGTATTTATTGTGCCTTTTTCTAGGGTCTAGCGTCGCCTCACCCTTCAATCTAATTTTGTTTATCCCGTCGAATTTTGGCTTTCTCATTGAACTACCTGGGGAATCCTGCGGCTAAGAATGGCATTCTTCCCCTACGGCAGCAGGGACTTACAACATCCTTTATGGTGTTTCTTGTAAATCTGGTCGTTCTTCCGGTATTATCGCACCTTCGACCGGACAGACTTGGAGGCAAATACCACAGTCAATACAAGTGGCAAAATCAATCCAGTACCAGTCCGTGCCTTTAGCATTTTTACCTGGCCCTTCGTGGATACAAGCAACAGGGCAGGCATCAACACAATCTGCGACACCTTCACAAGTATTGGTAATAATCGTATGGGGCACAGTGTTCTCTCTTAAGGAAAATAGCTACTGTTAATAGCTTAGGTCTACTGCTTCTAGCCTACCAAGTTTGAGCCATTAGCGATGAATTCCTTTTAGAGACCGATGAATGTTAACTCAATGTCCTTGAGGGGCGACGAGTGAGCTGAAAACTCCACATATCAAGCTTTCTCACCATTGACTTGAAAAAAGATTTCAGTTTGAAGATAACGTTATTCAAGATTCAAGCCCTTATCTTGAGTTCGCTGATACAACGAAAATATTTCCTGATGAAGGTTTCGATTGAGCGGGGTCTATCGCCAAAATACTCGCAAAGTGCATCAAAACCGCCATGAGCATATTGATTCATTAGGCGGACTCCCTCATTAGACATATAGGATGGTGAATTTGGATCGACAAGTTTTGCTACTCGACTGTAAACATCATCGCGCTCATCTAAATCTATCCCTAAACGGGATAGTTCTGTGTTAATCAAAAGTCCTACTAAAAGTCGTCCGCGAGAGCGGAATTCTCCTGGAAAATTTTCTACCAAACCTTTTACGTCATCAGAACCAATTTCGGTATTTCTGCGTCCAGAGGCGAAACCTGCCATCAAACAAAGGTAGTAAAGGTCAAATAGGAGGGGATAATGGTCAGAGATATCCTTAAACCACTTCCGGGCATCCTCACGCAGTTGAAAATCCATCTGTACCTATACCTCCTCATCTAGATCGAAGCGATCAAAAAAGTCTTTCCCTTTCACCATCACCCCATCAATAGTTTCTGTTAGCTGCCCCAGAGAGACGTTCTGCCAAAGAGCATTCATTCTGGAAGATTTCCGAAACAGCGTTAGATATTGCACCTGCTCATTTGCCGCCTGATGTAATACATCAACAAAACTCTGTCGTTCACTGGAGATGGTAAACGCGACAAACTGGTTACATAGGGAGGGAATAAGACGCGCTACTTCTGAACGCACGTTTAGATCCAGCGCTCCCGCAGGAGAGTCTACGATAAAGGGTAACTGGTGGTCACTTCGGTTAAAGAGCGTAGCAAGGAAGGCATAGCTAACGGATAGGGTTTGACCCATACTTGCTCCTTCTCGACCCTGTAGTTTTAGCGAGTCTCGAATATCTTCCAGCAAAACTGGGTCTCTTGATAGTAGCTGGGTAATGCGGTTGTTGGTTTCCTCAATAATGAATTTCCGCAGTTCTTCCCTTGCTTGCTGATGCGCTTGGGAGAGAATCTTTCGAGCAATATCTGTTTTGTGTTTCAGCTTTAAAGTATTCGTTGCTTCAGCTACGTCGTCTTCTGCTTTTTTAATGAGTTGCTCTAATTCTTTGAGGCAGTCTGTACAGTTGCTACTCAAACCCCGAATCCAGTTTGATTTGGATACTCCCCAAGGAAAACTGATTGCCAACATCATGGCTTGTTTGGCTGAATTTGAGCGGGACTTAGTGAGAGAACGAGTACGTTCCGGCTTGGCGGCAGCGAAGGCACGGGGTCAGAAGTTGGGAAGACAACCTGGTCAACGGATTAAAGCTGACCGTCTAAGTCCAAAGGTTTTACAGATGGTTAAGCTTGGCTACTCATATCGCCAGATTGCCAGAGAACTTCACTTGAGTAAGACCACAGTTAGCGACATTGTTAAACGGCACAGGCAAGAAACGGCTAATCTTCCTCCCTCTGCCACTTGTGTGAACCCCGAAGATTCTTGAGGAGTAAAAGCTATATCTGGCAAGGATTTCAGCCTTAGCGTAAGTTTCTGCACGATTGCTACTCAAACCCCACATCTATACATTCAAAATTATCAATCAGAGCCGATGAACTTTCATTAGCTGAACCCGTGAAGGCAACAATACTATCTGAATTATCAGCAAAAATGCCCAACTTTTCATGATAGATACCTTGTTGGCTGATATTATTAGCTACCGCTAATTTAATTTCTAACACACCTTGCCCTAATAACCAGGCTAAACACGCCAATCTATCTCTGAAAATTTGCTCAAATTCTCGCTCTAACTCTCGTACAATAGTATTAGCAATGACTTCCTCCCGTTGTCGCAGCCCTTTTGCGATCGCTTCTGCATCGTCCTGAGACAAACAAGGAGAAGCGACTAACTGCATCTTGCCACCCGAGCGAATCAGCGCTGTCAATCCTTTCGCAGCAGCAGCCATTGAGGTACTAGAAAAAAATCCTACCGCTCGTTTGTAAACTGTCGCATTTTCCAAACAAGGGATGTAGAAATCTTGAATGAGATTGCAGCGATCGCTTCGATACTCATCCTGAATACCTAAATCTCTTAAACTCAATATTTACTTACCAAGTGTTCTTTATCCCATTACCAGTATGGCTACATCAGTTGAGCATGGGCAAGCAATGATGTCCCTTATCACCTCAGTGGAAGAGGCACACAGTCACTGACTGCCAATCTTAACGGCGCTAATCATATCAGTTTGATTATCCGTCTCGATAATCAATTGATTCTGATTCCCCAAGTTCATGCTCAACAAACCTGTTAATAAGCTGATATCTTTCTCTAAGTCAATGGCTAGAAAGCCTGATATATTGGGACTTCAGCTTAGTTGTCTCCCCTGAAGCTCAATGTTTCAAGAGTTGGTGTCCCATCCGCCTGAATCCAAGCTAGATGAGTAATCCGATGGACTCGGGCATATTCTCGAATTTGTGCCAATGAACGTCCGCCTAATTCCATCTCCACCCTGACTAAATGCTCAGAATTTCTGAGTTTTTGAGCATAAGCAAAGGCTGCCGCTTCCGCTTGGGGTGTCTCTGGAACAACTAACCAGTCGCTGGCTGGTGTTTGGCCAGGCAATTGAGTAGTTGAGAGCAAAACATAGTGTAAGTCTTCTATGTTCAGACAAAAACCAATGCCAGGATAGCTTTCTCTTTGAGGATGATATAGCCCGAGTAATTGATCGTAACGCCCACCCTGCCCTAAAACACGCTGACTTGTCTCACGATTACTCACCGCCTCAAACACAATTCCGGTGTAATAATCAAAGGTCTGCACTAAGCTCAGATCCAGAATTAACGGTAAGGGTGTAGAAGAACACTGCCCTAGGAGTTCGATGAGAGATTTGAGCTTGTCAACGATTTGGCGTTCCGAGGAACTTAACTTGAGACTCGACACCTTTTGTAAAACATCCGCAGGTTGTCCGCGCAAATCAAACAACATTAGCGCTCGTTCCCGTAACTCTGGGGAAAGCGGTAAGGTTTCTAAGGTGATACGGTCAAGGTTGGCGATCGCCTGACGCACTTTTGCTTGCACCGACTGTCCAAAAGCAGACAGTAGCGATCGCGTCAATTCGGCTTCCCCTAAAATTAAATACCAATGTTGTAGATCTAGCTGATTTAAACTATCTGCAAACAGCAGCAGTATTTCTGCATCCGCCAACAAACCTGGAGCACCCAAAAGTTCAACACCGGACTGGTAAAACTCCATCTGACGCCCGTGATAGCCGAGGGGAGGGCGGCGGAATACATTAGCATGGTAATAGAGCCGTTGTGGCAGAGATAGCATAGCCTCACTGTTGCTATCGGCTATGCGGGTAGCAAAAGCCCTGGCGATGGACGCCGTTAATTCCGGGCGCAGCCCTAGGGTTCCGGCCTCAGCATCTTGTAACTGTATAACCGTTGAACGCTGGATTGCTCCACCCGCCATCAATGTATCTAACCACTCCAGCGTCGAGGTAATAATTTGATGATATCCCCAACGGTGAAATACCTGCTGTAAGCGATCAGCAATCCAGCGCTTTTGGATTACTTCAAGGGGTAGTAAATCTCGTGCACCCGCCGGGGGTTGATGAACCATTACTTCTTCTTACCACCAAATAGACCACCAAATAAGCCACCGCCACCTTGTTTATTCGACTGTTTGTTGGAAGTTGGCTGAGCAGTGGACTTGGCAGTATTGCCGCCTGATTTCTGAGCCAGTGCTTGTAGATGGCGTTGAGCCTTCAATGCCAACTCATCCTTGGGATTTAGTTGCAGGGCTTTATTCACATGAACCTTCGCCATTGTAGCCTGGTTTTGCTTCAAATAAGCAGCGCCAAGTAAACTGTGACAGCGACTGCTGTTGGCGTCTAACTTAAGAGCCTCGCGTAATTCTAAAACAGCAGCAGCAAAATTATTCTTGGTCATATAACCTTCAGCCCTGCGGATATATTCACTAGCTCTTGATACTCCAGAATCAGGTAGCGGTGTATTAGGACTTGGTGGTGGTGTAGGAGTTCGATCTTTGTTGAGACCTTCTGCCGGCTTGCGAACTTCTTTTTTTTGCAATTCCGTTCGTCCCGACTGCTTTAAGGTTTCACCTTTGCGAAGCATCAGGTAAGCCATATTAAGTTCGCTGATTTCTGCAACTTTATCCAAAACTTGGCTTAGGGTATCGTATTGAGTGGTGGCCAATTTTTTAACCAAGCCTTGGTAAACAATATCTAAATTCGCCCCTGCGCGGAACAACTGTTTAGCTGTATCGCTGGCGACCGGGGTTTTCATCCCTTCGGTCGCCAAACGTCTGCCCAGATGCCCTAAGCCAACTAAGTAGTCACGATTGTTGCTATGAGATAATTGTTCATAGGCTGGATTGACCAACTTGGATAGAAGCTGACTGGCTAGTTTTTTATCTGCATCGCCTGCCGCTTTGCAGCTATCAGGATGCAGCCTTCGCGCAATCTTTAGATACCGTTTGCGAACTACTTTGGCATCCGCATCTACCGGAACACCTAAAACAGCGTGATGGTCAGTGAAATCAAACTTGAAAAGTCCGCGATCAATTTGAAACGATGTAGGGGGTTGTTGCAAAGACATAGGGGGTTGTCCAATCTCCGTGCCAAAATTATTGTTTCTAGTATGTCTTAATTTTTGGTATAATTGCTAATTTCACAGTTTACGGTCACTTTATCAAGATTTTGTAAACCTCTGTGATTTCAGTTGCAAAAATGTTTTGTTACTGTAGATAGCTTTTCATAGTGCTTAGGGTTCTAAAGGTTCATAAGTTACTAATCAGATTATTCCCAATCAGAAGGGTTTACCTATCAATTCATTTCCAACTGGAGAGAGGAGGAACCTGTAACAGCTCGGTACTCAGGCGTTCGTGAATCCGACCATTGGTGGATAGAATCCGACCTGAACGAATACTCAGAGGACTTCTATCATAAGCTGTGACCCGTCCTCCTGCTTCTTCCACGAGTACAATACCAGCCGCGATATCCCAAGGAGAAAGCCCTCGTTCCCAATAGCCATCGAGTCGTCCACAGGCGACATCCGCTAAATCCAGCGATGCAGCGCCGCTACGACGAACACCCTGAGTTAGATGAGTCAGGTGACAGAATTCGGCATAATTGTTATCGGCCGTTTCCCGTCGGTCGTAGGCAAAACCTGTAACCAGTAAACTTTTGCCCAGGTCAGAGGTTTGGGAGACACAAATCGGCCGTCGATTGCAGGTGGCTCCTAACCCCTTAGCAGCCCGAAACAGCTCTTCACGAAAGGGATTATAGATCACCCCGACTTGAGGTTGGCCAGAAATCATCAATCCGACAGAAACAGCAGCTACAGGATACTGATGAGCATAATTCGTGGTTCCATCAAGGGGGTCAATTGCCCACAAATACTCGCTCATGCTATCTCCTAACTGACCTGATTCTTCAGCCAGAATAGAGTGTTCGGGAAAATGACGCTGTATTACCTCAACGAGTGCCACTTCTGCATCTTTATCGGCAACAGTTACCAAGTCTCCAGGACGGCCTTTCTCTTCTACGGCTTCTAACTTTCCCCAATAGTCTTTCAAGATAGCACCAGCGGCTAGTGCGGCTTCAGTCGCAATATCTAGGAAGTTTTGTAATGGTCTTTGGGTAAGTTGGCTCATCTTTAAATTGCATGGGGTGATGGGTGATACAAAACAAGGGCAATTTTATGAGATTTGCAGCTATGAGCCAGAATCTGAAATTAGCTTTGTTTTCTGTAGCCTACCAGCCCAAGCCATCTCATGTTAAGGATTAAGACGACGGAATTCTGCTGGCAGCAAACGCATCGGGCGATCAGGGTTCCAGAGCCCATATCCCATGAGTCGGGCATATTCTTGAGCTCGAGCGAGGCGTTCATCATATTTTTGATTGGGCGATCGCGGTGCAGCGAGTACGTATCCCTCTTTAACCAGTACCTCATTAATCAGCCGCCCATCGTACCACACATAAGCCAGCCATCGACCTGCACTATCTTTCTCCTGAACATCTCGCTCCAGAATGACAGGCTGTAAAGTTAATTGTTGATCGGGAACTTGACTAATCAGTTGTTCAAAACGATTTTTGGCGGCTGAACCCCAAGGTTCTTGCCTCAAATCGGGAGCCTCTATCCCAATTAAGCGTACTCGCTCGATCGAAGCGGCGGACTGCGATGGATTTAATACATCCAGGGTTTGTCCACTGACTACCCGTTGCACCTGAACAGGTACAGCTCTTCCTGTAGGAAGTTGCTGAGATTGACAACCTACCAGTAACACAAGGCAACAGCCTAGTAAGAATACGAACTGGAAGAGATGGGGGAATAGCTGGTTGCGTGGAAGCCTTTTATTTATTCCTGAGTGTAAGCCGAGAAATTTCCCCAGATTCCAACTCTCCCACTCTCCCACTCGTTTAGTCTTCCATGCCCTCATTGTCCAGCCTTCCCCATTCTCAATGCCCTAATCCGTTACTCCTCATCCAAGGGTAAACCAAACTGAACTTTGCCCTTGGCAAAGTAGCGTCCAAACTGAAGTTCATACACTTCATCTTCATCCTGTGTTTCCACCTCTAAATCTGAGAGAGGATAGCTCACGCACAATAAAGCATAGCCTTGGTCGCGTAACTTGGGAGACAACCCCATCGCTTCAGGCTGGTAGACTTGTCCCCGCAGAACGCGAACGGCACAGGTTGTACAAGCGCCATTGCGGCACGAAAACGGCAACTCTACACCCTGGTTTTCTACAGATTGCAAGATATATCGGTCATCTGGCACTTGTAGAGTATGATCAGTACCAGTTTGTCGGTTATGAATTTGAATTGTATAAAAAAGAGTCATTGATTCAGTGTATAATCAGAGATCGGGTGTTGAATTAGCTTAATTCAAAACTCGCAACTTAATAATTCCCCTGGAGAGATGGCCGAGTGGTTGAAGGCGCAGCACTGGAAATGCTGTTTAGGGGTAACTCTAACGAGGGTTCGAATCCCTCTCTCTCCGTTCCCAGCCGAAAGGTATTTTAACGCCTTTCCTCTGTTGTTCTCCCAGCCATAAGCACTTTTCCCTAATCTGTGAGGGAAAGTAGAAACATGGGTTGATGGAATCCAGCCATCAGGTAATCAGTATTTTCGCTACCGGGTTGCTGACTTAGCCGCTTTAGCATGGCGACGCCACCGTTCAAAACTGAGGACAACTACCCCCAGCGTCACAATTAGCATACCTACAATTTGCTGTAGATTCATATTGCTTTGAATCATGACAAAGGCTAAAAGTGCCGTCAACAGGGGTACAGTTGCTCCCAAAATAGAGGCTCTTGCTGCATCAACCTGACGAAGCCCTAATGTGTTAAACAGATAACTGAGGAGAGTTGTCCCCGCTAACACGAAACAGCTTACGATTAAACCTGGCCACATAGCAGGAGCGACATCAAAACGCCAAGACTCTGGAAAAGGGCCAGCCAAGCTTAAACCTGCAAACCCTAGAATCAGAACATAATTCAGCCAGAGTAAGGGAATGGGTTTAAGTTTTCGAGCACAAGTTTGCGACAAAACTACATACAAGGCAAAAGCTACACCAGAACCTGCCGCCGCACCAATACCCAAGCTAGACAATTCACCTAATTGATTATTACGAAGGGTAATGAGAATAAACCCCACTAGAACAGCAAAAATAACCAGGTTACTGGTTAAGGTTGGGCGAACCCCAAACAGCACCCACATTAACAGTACGGTAAAGATCGGATAGATAAAGAAACTGGTAACAGCAATCCCTGGTGATAGGAAACCTAAAGCCAAGTAAATGAGTACTTGAGATAAGAATAAAAAGAAGCCACTGGCCACAACATTCATCACTAACAGCCAGTCTTTTGTTCGAGCAACTTGTTTGATTTCTTGCCACATAGGTGGATAAATCACAGATGCCAAAATTGCCATAAAAGGTACGACAATCAGCATCCGTAACCAAAGAACTAAGAGGGAATTGCCCACAGTAGTTGTAGCAAATCCACCCAATTCAAAAACACCTAAAATTGAGGATTTGTTGAATATGACACTAATAACTACATTCTGAAATGCTAGCAGCAGCGAAGACAGCAAAACTAAAACTAACCCCAATTGTCGTTTCGAGACACGTTGAGGTTGAGGTTGAGGAACTGTTTTTGGCGTTGATGGCTCAGGTTCTGTTACAGGAGGGGCTATCGGTGTAGAGGATTCAAGAGGATAAGAAACTGTAGCACTGGTTGCATTATAATTTCTGTTTCGATTATGATTTTTGCCTGCAACTTGCGAGGTTTTGCGATAAGTTAAAGGGAATTTTTTAGTAGGAATCGGTGGCGGTGAAGCGTTTTCAATGGAGGAGGGTTCAGATTGAAGTTCTTTTTTCAGGCGACTCACTAACGCCTCTAAAATGGCCTCTCCTTGCTTCTCTAAACTATGCATTTGACCTAGTTGCTGGGAGAGGGAACTTTGATAGCTCCGGAGGTCTCGTTGTAAACTTCTAAACGTCTCTCGTAATGTTGAATCTAAAGACGTAATTAATTGTTCTACATTTTCGTTGTAATCCTTGGCTGTTGAAGCCGGAATACTGCCTGTTTCCTGCCTCTTTAAGAATTGTTCGTCTTGTTCACCCCTCATCTCGGATTGAGAACTAGATGAGGAATCAGCTAACTGGTTGAGCCGAGAATTAACAATTTCCTGTAACTGGTTAACCAATGCTGGGGCAATTTTTCCAACCAACTGTTGTTGCTGGAGTATCTGCTGTTGACGCTGTGACTTCAGGTTTTCAACGTCCTCAATTAACCGGGATTTCTCCTGATGCAGTCGCTGTATATCATGTTGCAACTGACCCAGGAGGTTTTGTCGCAGGTTCTCGATGTCTTGCGTCATCGCTCTCAAACGAGCTTCTGCTGCCTGTGACTCATTCGCTCCAATGCTGTCCGGTTGTTTGTCCAGTTGCCCCATTTACGTCTAACCTCTATTGGCTCCACCTGAACCTAGCGGGAACTTGAATTGGCTGCTTTGTCGAGATTCCCTAGCTATCTGTAGACTATCTGATTAGTCTTAGTCCAAGCAGGCGGCTCCAGAATAAATCGACTATTTCTCGCTCCAGGTGCTTGCAGGTTCGAGGGTAATTGCCGTCATTGTATGCGACAGGGATGCACGATTGCTAGGGATACTGCTAAAAGAGAGCAACCATTGACAATAAAGCTAGATACACTAAGCTAATCGGCTGTTTTGCCCGCCAACAAATTTTCCGTAATTGGGCGGCAGATTGCGCCGCATGGAAGCTGTTACCTGAAAGAGACTATCCCAATCGTGGTAACTGCCGAGGGGAGGTGGCAGATGAGTAGTCAGAAGTGGATTTGTTGAGTTTTCAATTGTGAATTACTTACCTAATATTCTTTGCTGACAATAAACGCGGTTTATGGCTCTCTGTTGGTTGCGCTTGGGTAGAGTTCATGATCTGGAAGCCGGAGCGAGCGAAATAACCGAACCAGCTAACAATACCAAATAACTTAGCTCCATCTTCAAACAAAATTGGTATTGATAATTTAAATTCTAGGAGATCGAGAATTATCGATAATCCAAACCAAGAGAATGCCAAAATTAGAAAAATAAAATCCGTCTTAAGGATTAATTTTGCAAATCTTGCAACATAACCTATTATTATCAGTACATAGGCAAGATAAACCAGTTTTTCAGGGATATTTAAGTAAACAGGAAATACCACTTCATGAAAAAGAAATAAATCATCGATTAAAAGAATTAACGAAATCAAACCGCCAAAAAGAAAGAAAAGCGGGAACTCTTCTCTACGTGCTTTTTTATCTAGCACTGTAAAGCTGAAAAAACAGATTGTCGTAGCAGCACACCAAAACAAAACTCCAATATGAGAAAGCGCTCCAATAAACGGACTGCTACCTGTGAGGGTTGAGGGATCGCGTGTTAAATTCCCTATAGGGATGCTCAACAGAAAACTAGCCCATCTAGCTATCAAAACTAAAATCAGTACTGGTATATACAGCCCACTGAGTATGGGAAACAGTTCCCTCAGTTGAGTACGCACTCTTGCACTCATGCTTAATGCCTTCTTAATCCGTGCTTAATCCAAGATTAACGCGGTTTTAATTTTATTAAAAGGGAGTTATACCAAATCCGGTCAGAAAACCCTTTTATTCTTTGACAGGCTCTCGGAGCGGGGGAGCGGGGGAGCGGGGGAGCGGGGGAGAAAAAATACTAGCTGGGAAAGGGGGGCTATTAATGGAGATTTGGTATTAACCTAATTTTTTTAAGAAGCCAATCTTATGGCTCCTTCTGTACTCACAACAAATGAAGAAAGCACAAACAATTACGCTTTCCAATTAATGCAAATATTGAGATGATAGAATCAGTGAAGTTTTTATATTAAAGGTTCACCCGTTAAGCTAAAAGCACGCACTTCAGTAATTTTGACTTTCACTAACTGACCTTTCAGTTGGTGAATATCACCAGTAAAAAAGGTCAAACGATTGCCCCTAGTGCGTCCCATGACTTGGGTGGGATTTTTAGGATTTTGGTCTTCGACAAGGACTTCTTCAATTCGTCCGAAATAGCGCTCCGAGGCTTGAGCGGCTTTAATCGCCACTAAATGATTGAGACGTTGCAGGCGATCGCTTTTTACTTCCTCACTCAACTGATTATCCCACACGGCAGCAGGAGTGCCGGGACGAGGAGAATAGGCCGCCGTATTGAGTTGATCAAACCCAATATCTTCGACTAATTTCAGCGTATTCTCAAACTGCGCTTCTGTTTCTCCAGGGAAACCGACAATCGCATCAGCACTAATCGCCGCGTCTGGTACATACTCCCGAATCTTATCAATTATGCGGCGATATTTCTGGTGAGTATATCCCCGTGCCATGGCCTTGAGGATGTCATTATCCCCTGATTGGAAGGGAATATGAAAATGTTCACACACCTTGGGCAACTCGGCACAAGCACGAATCAAGCGCTCAGTGAAATAACGAGGATGACTCGTGGCAAAGCGAATACGCTCAATTCCCGGTACATCGTTTACATAATAAAGTAAATCTGTCAAGGTATGTTGATGACGCCCTGACTCAGTGACACCCGGCAAGTCACGCCCATAAGCATCAATATTTTGCCCCAGTAGCGTTACCTCTTTGTAACCCTGGCGTCCTAGTTCCTCCATTTCTGCACGAATGGCCTCTGGAGTTCGAGATTGCTCCACGCCTCGAACACTAGGAACCACACAATAGGTACAACGTTCATTGCAACCGTAAATCACATTCACCCAAGCTGTCACCGTACTATCACGGCGAGGCTTAGTGATATCTTCCACAATATCAATCGGTTCTGTGGCAACAATTTGATTGCCCTCAAACACCTGTTCCAACAAATCCTCAAGGCGATTGGCGTGTTGAGGCCCCATCACCAAATCAAGTTCTGGTACTCGCCGGAGTAAGGTTTCTCCCTCTTGCTGGGCAACACAACCCGCAACAACCAATGTTAAATCCGGTTGTTCGTGCTTGCGCTTTGCCTGCCGTCCCAGATAAGAATAAACCTTTTGCTCGGCATTATCTCGAATCGTACAAGTATTGTAGAGAATTAAGTTGGCCTCGTTGGGGTCTTCTGACCACTCAAAGCCTAGATTTTCTAGGATGCCAGCCATGCGTTCAGAGTCTGCTTTATTCATCTGGCAGCCGAACGTAGTGATGTGATAGCGACGTTGAGAAGTGGTCATGTAAAGCTTTAACCGATTCAGTCAAAAAATAGGGACAGTATCTTATCTATAGTATCGACAGTCTGAATGCAAAGCAGTACAGCGCTGTTAAGTCGGCAGGATTGTCTTACAAAAAGCTCTGTATTACATCTGTTTTGAATTTTTCCTGATTCTACGGTTCTGGGTCTGAAGAGAGCAGTAGAAAGTCTAATAGGAGATTTCCTATGTGCAACTACATGACCGGGTTTTCAGGACAACCCTGTTATGAGTCTTGGTGTGCCAGTTTTGCCGTGATACCTAACCCCTCCCCTAACACTATGGCTCTTGATACTGAGTTAAGAGATGAGGATGATAATCGAGGCAGTGGACGCTAATTAGGTATATTACCAGAAATGGTAAAAATCTGCCTGATGGTGAGGAGATTGAGACATTGAGGTTACGGACTAAAATACTACCCGGCTTAAAACAGAGCCGGGTTTTTAGTGAGTAAGTCCTACGAAATTTTGCCGGAAGTTCCCCGCTATTGCTTGCAACCGCGAAACATAATAGTTACACCCAACTTGCCGCTTGATGATGGAGCAGGCAATGCCTTTACTATCCTGAAGAACCTTGTTGGGTTTAACCAATGGTGCGACTGTTGTAGAGGCTCATGGACTTCTCAATACCTTGCTTGAAACCGAGTTCCACAGCATCAACAACTAGTTGTAAGACTTCAGACATAATCTGCGCTTCTTCTGGAGAAAATTTCCCCAGAACATGGGAAACCGTATCTTTGTTGCCATCAGACTTGCCAATTCCAATCCGTAGGCGAGGAAAATTCTGCGTACCTAAATGCGCGATCGCAGATTTCATCCCATTATGTCCACCGGCTGAGCCCGATAGACGTAATCGCATCCGTCCGATCGGTAAATCCATATCATCATAAATAACGAATACGGATTCGGGAGGCAACTTGTACCAATCCACCGCCGCACGAATCGCTTGCCCCGATCGATTCATATAAGTCAGAGGCTTGAGCAAACGTACTTTATCGCCATTCGGACTACGCCCTTCTCCTAAAACAGACTGAAATCGGCGATTTTCACTCCAAGAGATTTGCCAAGTTTGGGCTAAAGCCTCAACCGCCTCAAAGCCAATGTTGTGACGGGTTTTATCATACTTAGGTTCTGGATTTCCCAATCCCACAACTAGCTGAGGCATGACTAGTGTAGGTTTGGATACGCCCTCGGTCATAACTTTGTTCGATTCACAAGACAGATGGAAGTACACAGCAGAGATGGGCATCCCTGCACCCTCCTGTAAATATACTCTCAGAGGCGTCTGCAAGGTAGTTTAAAGTACAAAAAACAGTGCCGCTACTTGGTGATTAGATTTCATTCCCCCAGCCCTTACAGACGCCCAGAGCGACCCATTGTCAGTTACTTCTGGCTCAAGCGGGATACTGAAATAAGGATTCTAGATAAACACGGGCACAAGCACGGTAGATGGGCGATGCTTCAGGGGTTTTAGTGTTTCCATTTTGAAGCAAAAATAACGACAGAGCTGCCGCAAAGACTCGGTCTTGATCCCAATTGGGATGACTCTCTAAGTAACACTTAAGGGATTCATGCAGATCTTCGGGGATTTCTGCCAAGATGCTGACGGTTGCGTTCATGTTGACCTCTCGTTTCATGGCGTTTTGGGACAAAGTAATTTAACTTTCAGCAGCGTTTACAACTCTTTCCGGCTGAAAGTCTAGGATAAATTTGCTCACAAGAGTACCCACATCTACTGTTGTTGGGGTCTCTACCCAGCAAAACTTTTAAGGGTTGGTCGCACCATTGTCGGCTGAGATGGGGTGGGGTTGTCAATGCTGCGAAATATTACAGCTTGTCTCAAACGCCAAAAATAAATACGAGAGAATCGGAGTTTGAGGCTGATCCCCGTTACATATCTTTACACAAATCCGGCTTTTTTCCATACTCAGCGACTGGGTAGAAAAAATCCCCAGGAAAACGAGAAGTGGTGATTCTACCCTGCCTGCCTGTGGAAAATCTGGGGAAACTTGTGGAAAATGGGGAAGACTGATGTGGAAATGTTGGGGAATCTGTGGGGAAAATTGCCCAGAAAGATAAGAATTGCAAACCCACAAAGCGGCGGTTGGGAGTCGCGAGGGGTTGGAGAGCAAGCATGGCTAGGCCACAGAGTGAGTTTCAACGGGTAGAGCATGACCTAAAACGGTAAAAACTTGGCGTTGCTCAAATAATTCAACCAGATCGCTGTTGATTTTGTTTTTAGCCGCTTCTTGGCGCAGGATTTTGAGGGCGGTATCCATAGGTAGTCGGCGCTTGTAAGGGCGATCGCTGGCTGTTAGGGCGTCGTAGATATCCGCTATGGTCAGAATTTGGGTTTGGACGGGAATATCATCTTGTTTTAATCCTCGAGGGTAGCCGCTACCATCGAGCTTCTCGTGGTGTCCGTAGGCAATGGTAGGTACATCTTTAAGATGCTTTGTCCAAGGAATACGTTTGAGAAAGTGGTACGTGTGGGTTACGTGGGCTTCGATCCCTAAGCGCTCTTTAGGCGTTAGGTTGCCTCGGGGAACCAATAACTGAGCCATCTCTTGTTCGGAAATCAGAGGCTTCGTTGAGCCATCTACATCCCGGTAGGTATATTGAGATAAAGCTGCCAATTGAGCTGAAGTTTCCTCAGAAAACGCTTGAAAATCCCTCCTGATTACAGCATCAGGTTCATTGAGTTGTTGGATGAATTCTAAGTAATATTCGAGGGTTTCAATCGTTTGAGTGAGTTGGCTATCAAGCTGTTCGAGTTTTTGGCAGTGAGAACACCCAGTATCAGAAGTGGTGTCTCGATGATTGTGCCCTGGATGTTCCAGTAAATACTTGAATTTATTTTGAGCACACTCCATTTCTAGAGTGCGCCGTGCTAGAGCAAAACGATGACGAATGATTTCAAGCTGGTCGGGGTAAAGTTTTTTCCGCTTGCCCAAAATAGCTTCTGGAATTCCGACTTTACCAAAGTCGTGCAAGAGAGCGGCATAGCGAATTTCTTGAATTTGGCGATCGCTAAAATAAATTGAATGCAGTACGCCAGTAGTGATTGAACTGGCCTCTTGCGAAAGCCGCACCGTTAATTCTGCCACCCGTTCTGAATGGCCAGATGTCGTTGGATCGCGAGCTTCAATAATTTGTACAGAGGCTCTGACAAATCCTTCAAACAGATTTTCGATGCTTTTTTGGAGTTGATTGCGTTCGATGGAAATGGCAGCTTGAGAGGCCAGCGATCGCACAATCCGTTCTTCCCACTCCGAATAGGTTTGAGTCACCTCAATGGCGTTCTCTGTTGTGATGACAATATCAGCTTTCACCTTACGATTAATAAGCTGGAGGACGCCGATAATTTCCCGATCCTGGTCTTGCATCGGTAGTACTAATACCGAGCAAGTGCGATAGGGCATCGTGGTATCAAAGCTGCGGTCTAACTCATAAGGCACATCTTCCGGTAAATTGTAAGCATCGGGCAAATTCAAGCTTTCACCAGTCAGTGCCACATAACCGGCTAAGCTTTTACGAGTCAAAGGAACTGCGTGTTCTTCTAAAGGAATATGGGATAAAGAATCATTTTGCGCGACTTTAAACAACAATCTCGGAGTCTCTAAATCGCGGTCAATTAGATAAACACTACCGGCATCACTACAGGTAATTTCCCGGCTCTTGAACAAAATTAAGTTCAATAATTCATCTAAATTGTTGGTACTGGAAAGCGCCGAGCCAATGGCTAGTAATTGCTCGATCAGTTCGACCCGTTCAGACGCAGCTTCTTGTAAAAGCTCTTGGCTTTCCAGACATAGGATTGGAGAGTAGGAGGCTGTCATGAATCTTGGATGGATAAATCACGATAATGGGTACGTATGGCTTGTTGAGTCACAGTATGTAAACGCTGAAAGACTCAAGGCTGAGCGCCTGGTTTATCCATAATTAACAATGGGTTAGGTCGCTCGTTTAACTCCGAACCTATGCACCCAAGCTAGAGAAATCCTGAGCCACATTCTTATTTTCACCCTGATGTGACGCTTATCTCTAACTTGTGAAAAACTTGATAAATTCTTTACACATTTGCAGTTATTCTAGCGTACTAGTCCTCTGAAGTTTGGCGGATTTTTTTAATTCTTCAGTAGGAATTCGTTCTAAGTGGCGTAGAGTTAAACTCATTCGACCTTGGGGTTGGGTGGGGTTGAATCTATTACGTTGGGCATATTCAGTACTTTCCTTCATTCCTGAGTAATGGGAAGAGGTTACAGCAGAATGTTCATGCATATAGGAATAAACCCCGTGCATATATTCTTGCCAACCCAGGACTTGGCGAATAAATTCTTCTACACTGCTTAAATCTAACTGGTCTTTATAGTAAGCGGCTTCAGCTTTTTGAATTACTTCTATTTGAATAGGAATGGCAAAATCCTCGGCAATTTTATAGGTAACAGGCCAACCCTTAGCACGTAACTCCTCTGCAAAATGTCGCATCGCTAACCAAATTAATACCAATTGTTGAGTGTGATAGCGTCTTTGCTGAGCATATTGCCAGGATTCAATCAGTATTACGGGCGTTTCCTTTAGGTTTTGTTGACAACGGGTGAGTGCAGCTTGTTCAGTCCATAATTGGTCGCCTAAAACCCAAATACCAATAGTCATCTACCATCCCTCCATCCCATCATTAGAAGATCTACGGTTATGCTTACTATCAATATCAGTCGTTTGTCTGAAGAGAAAGTGTACTTTAGTTTAAAGTTGAGAAACTTAACAGAGGCAAAAACCGTGTCTAACCCCCTGATGGTGATTTTCCCCTACCGCTAAGCTATTGTGCATCTAAGAAAGCATCATGAGGTTTGCTCATGGAGCAGGGGAGAATGGATTATGCAATGTTTTATGCCGATTAGCTTATCAGCACACCTGGGTATTTGACGATGAAAGGGTTGGGCTGGTACGAGAACCTTTTGTCAGTGGTATCCCTGAGATGATGGATACCCTGGTACAAAATATTCCTATTAGCGATCGCGGATGCAAGCTGTTGCTTTCAGCTCATCTATTTCCAGGATATCAAACAGAACTGCTTTGGTGGTAAGAAGAAGATGGCGGCCATTGGTATCACTGGCAACTCCACAATCAAGAAGGATGGCTGTGTCTTGCTTTATTCAAATACTTCAGTGAAACCCCTGCAAAAATCTACTATAAAGCAGAGTAATTTTCTGCTCATCTATAGTAAACATCACTGAGTATCAGAGGGAGGAATTGATTTATTTTTAAACTGTTCGATTGTGGAATAAATCGTAACAATCACTAATCCTAAAGCAACAATTCCAAACACGGCTGTGGCCAGAGTACTCATGCCAACAACCAGAGTCCGAACTGCAACAGAAAGATTAATCGCCGTCGGATTAGAGGATGTAATCGGTTTATCGGCAAATGTTTGAGCAATCGAACGGGTGAGGAAGTAAAGTGCGGTTGCAATTCCTCCAGAAATCAACACGGCAATCAAGGATTGCAATGGACTGGGTAACTTAGCTTGGGTGGTAGTCGGCTGTGTATCTGATTTAGGGGTAGGTGTGGGATGAGTCATAGGTTTATTTTAATTGAGAGTTTGATGCTGGTGCGATCATTATTGGCAATTTAATTTCAAATGCAATATTACTTTTTGACTTGGTTATGGGAGAAACTGCCTTGATGAAAAGCAAAGCAGCAGAAATTGCGGTGGAAGCATGGGAGTCAGACGGCATCTTCTCTACCAGCACCTGCAACTTTCCTATTTAGGTTGTTGGTGATAGCTCTGTAAATCGCTATCGAGAGACCAGATGAATACTTCACTCATGGGGAAGCGGTTACACGCTTTATGAAATTCCTGAATAATGCTGAGGTCTCCAAAGCTTGTACCTTCTGGCTTGTCAAGGGCTTTGTTCCTACCTGCATAATCAGGAAACGCATCAATCCACGACAGGATTTCTTCTTGAGTGGGAAAAATTGTAGGATTCCAGGGTGCGTTACCAGAGAATGCTGCTTTGACTTCCTCAACAAAATGCTGGGCTGTGATGCGCCGGAGGTTACCATCACCGTTCTGGGCAATGTGATTGCCAGTTTCGAGAATTGTCGCCATCGGCAATAGAAAGATACATCCAGCGTCCGCAAAGGTCTTAAAATCTTCAAATACCTTTTCCTTTGACTCATTGCAGTTGGGTACATTTAGCAAGTTGAGGAATATGCTGGTATCGATCAGGCAAACGCTGCTCATTCCGCATACCCCTGCAAACGAGCTAGCCAATCCATTGCTCGCTGTTTTCTTTCCTCAGGAGTGTGGGGTGATTTGATAAATCGATCAACTACTCCAGTAGTAACTAACTGTCCAAGCGGACCTTGAGATATTAGCTCTGGGAACTCATCGATATCCCCCAGCCTTACAAGGCGGCTACTGCCATCTTTTGGATCGCGAAAACAGAAGACAACGTCACCAAGGGCAATATCAGGCAAGGCATCCATCAGTGCAGGATTATGTGTGGAGAGGAGTACCCGCAGGTTACGACGCTCGGCGATCGCCCGAATACTCGCGAGTAAATGCTCCGCCCGAGTGGGATGAACCCCATTGTCGATTTCCTCAATAACGACCAAACTACCCTCAGTCGCAGACAGCATGGCAGCGGCAATTGCCAGTACTCGTAAGGTTCCATCAGATAACAAGGTTGCCTCACAAGGTCGTTCTGTATTACCGAAAGTCTCTGTCAGTTGCATCATCACATCACCCCAAGGACTGACGAGGAAATCTAGCCCGGAGATCGCCTGTTCTGGGAGGCTCTGGATGAAGTCCAAAATTGCCTGTTGATTGGTGGCATTACCTTCCCACAAATGATACAGAACGCTGGAAAGATTAGTCCCATCCCCTTGTAATCGCTTATCCTTCTCGAAGCTGGACTCGCGCATTCTGGCAGGAACCGGATCGAGAAATAGAATGCTTTCTAACACTCGTTGATATTCGCGAACGGTTTCTGGAATGACCTGTTGAGACTTATGGTGCTTGGCATAAAAACTGGCAGGGCTATCCAGTTGAACGAATATAGCCATTTGATCGCTACAGGTGATGTGGGGCTTATTTCCTCCCTTGGCAAAGTTGTTATAAGCTACACCAACATCAGTTCCAACACCTTGAGAAGGCTGATCCAACTCGTAAAGAGGCACTCGATCAGCTACTCCAGTTATCCGTTCGCTACGGATATGGAGTTCGCCATCACGCACAGTGAGGGTCATGGAGAGCTGATTCCATTCTGTTGAATCGAGGCGGCAACCGATGGAAAAACTTGACTCCCCTCGATGGCATAAATCATTCACTCGACCACGTACAACGCGCTCAGCACTGTTTACCGCCGTTTGAATTCTGGAGAGTTTTTGCCCTTGTGCCAGCCAGGATAGAAAACGTAGCCCTTCTAATGCATTACTTTTGCCAGAAGCATTAGCGCCGATCAGCACAGTCAGTGGCCCAAGAGGTAACCGTCCTTCATGGTAACTTTTGAAATTTGCCAGTGTAAACTCAGACAGTATGGCGTTCATGTCACAATTCTCCCCGAAAGGCAGGTTTTAGTCAGTAAAAACCCCATGATCTTCTCTTGGCGGATCCAACTTGTAATTATTTGCTTGAGTGAAGGCATCACGCTAGTGGGCAATCTCTATCTACTTATGAACCCCTAAGTACCTTTGACTCCTGACTCCTGCTCCCCACTCAAGTTTCTGCATTCATTTAGAAATTTTTTAGTGTGATCGCTTACCCTTCAATTGTGATCTACAAGACATGACACCGCTTCCTGAGCTTGCTAAAGTGCGATCAGCTCCATTCCCTCTATTTTTTCTGAAGACGATCGATGGTCAAACATTCAACTCGTAGCCCTCTCTTAATCGGGGCTGTATTGCTCGTCTTCATAGCCCTGGCTTCACTGATACTACTACTAATCAGACCCCCATACATGGCCTCTAAATCTCAGTTGCTGACTGACCCATTTTTACAGCTACCGACTGAAACTTCAGTGCAAGTGGTTTGGTTTACTGAGTTTGAAGGTTCCCGCCATACGGTTGCCTATGGACGTGGATTAAGGCTTACGGCGATCGCTAATACCACCAAATTAAGTCGAACCCGTGAAGACCAAAAATCGAGAGTTGGAAAACAAACCGAAGACGGGCAAATTTACCAGCAACCCACAACACGAGATATTTGGCGCCATCAGGCTGTTGTCACAGGTTTAAAAGCAGGCCAACGCATCCCTTATCAAGTTATAAGTGTGCGCTCAGATGGACAAAAAATCAAGAGTCACCAATTTACCCTAGCCCCTAAACCCGCACCCGGAACACCCCTCAAGATTCTCTTAACCTCCGACCATCAATTAATGCCCATGACAGCGGCAAATCTTCAGAAAGTGGCCGAAACAGTTGGACAAGTTGATGCCATTTTTCTCGCTGGTGATTTAGTAAATATTCCTGATCGCGCCTCAGAATGGTTTGATGATAATCGTGGAGGTGCTTTTTTTCCTGCTTTGCAAGGACAAGCCCATTACGAACTAGAGAAAGACGGAATTAAAACCACTTATAAAGGAGGGAAATTAATTCAATATGCCCCTCTATTTCCAGCCACCGGCAACCATGAAGTAATGGGGCGTGTTTCCGAGAAAAACTTAAATGACCAATTTAACAACCCCTTTCCCCGCAATATCGCCCAAATCCTTTATCAACAAAATGCCTCACAACTGAATCCTAAAAATGACTCCAATCTCCGTAATACTTGGTTAAAAAATCATTCCTTTAATACCGACACCTACAACGAGATTTTCAGCTTACCTCAAAGCCAACCGGGAGGAGAAAATTACTATGCCGTAACCTTTGGAGACATCCGCTTAGTCGTACTTTATATCACCAATATCTGGAGAACACCCAGTCTCAAGGCGGATGCTAGAGGCAGATATCGCGAACGACAACAAGACTTGAATCAACTAGAATCATGGGGCTACGGACAACATATCTTTGAACCCATCGCCAAAGGCAGCCCTCAATATAACTGGTTGGAAAAAGAATTGAATAGTCGAGAGTTTCAGCAGGCGAACTATAAAATTGTCATGTTTCACCATCCGGCTCATTCTTTAGGTGATAACATTGTCCCTGCTTATACCGACCCTATACAACTCATTGAACGAGATGCCAACGGCAACATTACTGCGGTGCGTTACGAATATCCTATCGCCGCAGATTATATTATTCGTGATGTCATACCTCTGTTAGAAGCATCCGGCGTACAACTCGTATTGTATGGACACTCGCATCTATGGAACCGTTTTGTATCTCCCAGTGGGATGCACTTTTTAGAAACCTCTAATGTTGGTAATACTTATGGTGCTTATTTAGGGAATAAAAAGCGCCCAGTACCTAAGGGTTATCAAGCTGAATATATAGCCACAGGCGATCCCAATGGCCTAGAAGCCATACCACCAACCATTGCACCGCTTATAGGAGACGATCAGCAACCATTATCGTTTATTGCTAGTAACGATATCACAGTGTTTAGTATCTTAAACACTGGTACAGGTACAGTTAGCAGTTATCGCTTTGATACCAAAGTACCCAATTCAGACGTTGTGAAATTTGATGAATTTCAACTCACCCAACCGATTAAATCCAATCAATATCGAGGCGAACTTGTCCGGTTTGTTGCAACTTTGATGTTATTTGTTGTTGTTGTAATCTTTATTTTTTGGTTGGCTGGACTCGATTATCACAACATTACTAAGAGATTCTAATCAAATTTAACGAGAGTAGAAAGGGTTAATGGGATAAAAAAAGCGTTTTCCTTTTCTCTTATTCTTTTGCAGTGGGCGGCTATTCTTTCCGTTCCTAGAGAGCATAATATTCATGCCACTTTTTGTAAATTTTTGATGAAATAACAAATGTAACTTTATCAAGATTTTATTTTGGGGCTGGAATTGAGTCACTAAAACTGTGTTTTAATAGTCTTTTACCTGAAAAAGCAATAGGCTTAAATCAGTTTTTTTCTTTTATAAGAAATAGATTAAGCTGGACACATCTATATGATTTAAATAAGCTACGTCTAAAATTGTTTGTTGAATTTCAGTAATTACACCGAAATTACCAGACTTGATTTCAGCCATAATATTGGAACCTCAAAAAATATAAATTTTTTCGACAATCCATATAAATTTTTGTATTATATACTGCCTATTGATTTGAATTTAATTTTAAAAATAAAACCTATAAATTCTCTATTGCTAGAAAAAACCAGCATTGATAGAGCTACGTTGTAGCTAAATCATTGGCTCCTTATTTATCGAAATTAAATTTTAGTGATGTTCATCATTTCCCCAATAATTTCCCAAGAAAATTTTATCCTTAGCAACCCCATCCACATTTGGCAATCTCTAGGAGTTGGGGTTCACATCGCTAGTAATGTATTCATTATTCTTTCTGTTTGGATAATTTTCCTATTACTGGCCTATTTTCTATATTTACTAAAATTCAAAGCCGTAGGGGACGATATCACGGATCGCCAACAGGCTGAAATCGCCCTACGTGAGAGTGAGGAACGCTTTCGTTCTTTAGTTGCCCATATTCCAGGTGTCGTTTATCGCTGTACCCCCGATACTCATAGGACGATGGAGTTCATCAGCGATGCGATCGCCGAAATTTCAGGGTATCCTGCTCGTGATTTTCTCCACAATCAAGTCCGCTCATTTGCCAGTATCACGGCTTGGGAAGATCGAGAGCGAGTTGAGCAAATTGTATCGGAGTGCGTTGCAAAAGCAAAACCTTACGTACTCGAATATCGCATCATCCGAAAAGATGGAAGTGTGAGATGGGTGTATGAGAAAGGACAAGGCGTTTTTTCTACCGAAGGAAATTTGCTGTGTTTAGATGGTGTCATTTTTGATATCACCGAATACAGACAAACTCAGGAAGATTTACGTACCAGGGAAGAGCAGTTTCGGCAGTTAACGGAAACAATTCACGAAGTCTTCTTTTTAATCAGTCCCGATCTAAGGGAAATGCTTTATATTAGTCCTGCCTATGAGGACGTTTGGGGACAATCCACCCAGAGTTTATACAAGCAGCCTCAATCTTGGTTCAATAGTGTCCATCCAGAAGACCGCGATCGCATCACTGCCGCCTTAACCGAGCATCTGCACAACAAGCAAGACTTTCAACAAGAATATCGGATTGTCCGTCCGGATGGATCAGTGCGTTGGGTTTGGGTGAGAGCTTTTCATGTTCTCAATGAGGCGGGGGTGTCTCAACGAGTGGCCGGAATTGCAGAGGACATTACAGAACGCAAGTTAGCCGAGGTTGAGATTCTCAACGCACTCTCCAAAGAAAAAGAATTAGGTGATTTGAAGTCTCGCTTTATCTCCATTACCTCCCACGAATTCCGCACTCCCCTGACTACCATTATGTCTACGGCGGAGTTACTGGAATATTACGACTGGACGCCTGAGGAGCAAACAGAACAACTGCATCTGATTCAAGATGCGGTCAAGGATATGCTGCAATTATTAAGCGATTTGCTCTTTATCGGAACCGCCGAAGCCGGACAAGTTCAATTTAATCCAGAACCCTTGGCACTCGATACAATTTGTCAGGAATTGGTGACACAGTTCCAGCAGGAGATCAGTGTAAAAGCGACCTCTACAGGGGTTCAACATTCCCTCACATTGGCGTGTCGGGGTCAAAGCTTCCTCGCTTGCATGGATAAGAAATTGTTGCGGCAACTGCTAGGAAACTTGCTCTCAAATGCGATTAAATATTCACCCAATGGGGGTCAAATTGACCTAGAACTCACCTGCCAGGGTGATCAAGCGATTTTTCAAATTCAAGACCAGGGTATAGGAATACCGTCAGAAGACCTGCCTCGACTCTTTGACTTCTTCTACCGAGCCAAAAATGTGGGCGCGATCGCAGGCACAGGATTAGGGTTAGCCATCGTTAAAACCTGCGTTGACCTACACCGGGGTGAGATTGCCGTGAAAAGCGAAATCGGAATCGGGACACGGTTTAGGGTATCGCTGCCTTTGAAAAACCACTTTCTCAGGCCAATGCTCAATAGTCTACCGCCTCACAGCCTCTACGAACAGGATGCCAAGACGCCAGCCCCATGAAAGCAGCCGTGAAATTAACGTGGGTTATACCCTTGACATTCAAGGCGTTACACATCGACCCCCCATCCCCTTAATCCCCCCTTACCAAAGGAGGACGTTAGAAACGAGGGGCAAGAAAGGTATTTGTAACCAACATATTGAGTGAATTGGTATTACATCAGGTTAAACAAGAACTCATTCACGCTTTGTAATTAAGCGGCCGTCGCGTTATTGTGTCAACTTAATCGATTTTAAGGACAAAAAGTGATGCCTAAAATTCTCGTAATCGAAGACGAGCGATCAATTCGCCTAAACTTACTCAAACTCCTGAGTGCAGAGGGGTTTGAGACTCTAGGTGCAGATAACGGGAACCTCGGCTTGCAGCTAGCGCAAAGTGAGCAGCCCGATGTAATTATTTGTGACATTCTCATGCCCGGTTTTGATGGCTACGAGGTTTTAAAAGCGTTGCAGCAAGACCCCAATACAGCCACTATTCCCTTCATTTTCCTCACCGCAAAAGCCGATCGCACCGCTTGGCGTCAGGCCATGAACCTAGGAGCAGATGATTATCTCACCAAGCCGTTTACACGCACCGAACTCCTCGATGCCATTACCTCTCGATTGCAACGGCAGGCATCTCTAATTGGGCGCCATACCGTCAAACTACAGCAAGCTCAAGCCCAACTCGACTACCTGCGGCATTACAATCATCTCACCCATCTGCCCAATAAACTCTTATTACAAGAGCGGTTTAATCAATTTCTCAACCAACCCCAAACCCGCTCACAGATGATTCCCCTGCTGTCTATCGGCTTCGAGCAACTCGAACGAATTCATACGACTCTAGGGCCGGCCATGGGTGACTTGCTGTTGCAAGCGGTAGCTGAACGGCTGCAAACCTATATCAGTCCCCTGGATACCATTGCTCATTTGGGGGCTGCTCAATTTGCTATCCTATTGACGACTCCCCATTCCCGTCAGAAGGTAGCCAAGATTGCTGAATTCCTCTTAGAGTCCTTCAAGTCACCGTTTGAGATTGGCATTCATGAAATCTTCCTCACCGCTCACATTGGTATCGCTTTTTTTGGCCGTGATGGGCGAGACTTAGATACCCTGATCAAACATGCGAGTGCGGCTCGAGAGGATACAAAAAAACCGGGGAAGTTAGCCTATCAGTTTTACATCGCTTCTATTGGTGCCAAGTCTCAAGAAGAACTGTTGCTTGAGCTGGAATTGCGCCAAGCTTTGGAACGAAATGAATTTCAAGTCTACTATCAGCCTAAAGTGAATCTCCGCACCAAAGAAATTGAGGGAGCAGAAGCCTTGGTGCGTTGGTATCATCCCGAACGGGGGTCAATCTCACCGGGTGAATTTATTCCGTTGGCAGAAAAAACGGGCTTTATTATTCCATTGGGAGAGTGGATTTTGAGAACAGCTTGCGCCCAAACCCAAGCTTGGCAAGCGGCGGGATTACCACCCATTCGAGTGGCTGTGAATTTATCTGGACATCAGTTTAGTCAACCGCATCTGGGGCGACTGATCGTCGATATTCTTAAAGAAACCGGACTTGACCCTAAATATTTAGAGTTGGAACTTACTGAGAGTACGGTGATGCAAAATCCTGAATCTGCGATCGCCACTTTGACGGAATTAAAAGCCCTCGGAATTCAAATTTCTATTGATGATTTTGGCACTGGTTACTCTTCGTTAAGTTATCTGAGGCAATTACCGTTTGATATTTTGAAGATTGACCGCTCGTTTGTCTGTAAACTGACCCAGGATGCCAAGAACGCAGCGATTACGACAGCTATTTTGCAAATGGCTCAAAGTCTGGATCTCAAAGTAGTGGCTGAAGGTGTGGAAACGGAAGCCGAACTCGCCTTTTTCAGTGGGCATCAGTGCGATGAAATTCAAGGTTATTGGTTCAGTCCTCCCCTATCCACTACAGCCTTTGAAGAAGTTCTCAGTGGTCATCAATGCTTGCCAATCTCGTCAACACCTGCGAAAGATTCAAAATATCCCATTCAAAATTAGCAACCTTGAGAGCTGTTTTTAGGTGAGTATACCCGTTGGAAATGTTTGGCTACAGAGACTTGGCTTTGTGTGAGTTGATCAAAAAAATTCGATTCTTTGCTAACCCCTAACCCATACCAAATCAACAATACTTCATGTAGCCATTGGAATGCTAAAGAGTATAAGTTTTCTTGTTAGTCATTAGTTTGTTAATAACTAATGACTAATAACTAATGACTATTTACGCTACTAAATCTGGAAACACCTGCTGTACGGCTGGATGAACAAGCTGATGGTTTTGGATATTCAGACCTTTACCCAGAGCGGAATCCATATTGAGAGCGTCTAAACCGTGATTGGCTAACTTGAGGACGTAGGGTAAGGTACTATTATTGAGTGCCTGGGTTGCCGTCCAAGGAACCGCACCTGGCATATTGGGCACGCCATAGTGAACAACATCCTCTTCTATATAGGTCGGTTTAGTATGAGAAGTTGGCCGTAATGTCTCAATACAGCCCCCTTGGTCTACGGCAACATCAACAATCACTGAACCGGGATGCATCTTCTGCACTAAACTCCGAGATACGAGTATCGGTGCACGTCGTCCTAAAACTAAAACGGCACCAATGAGTAAGTCAGCCTGAGTCACGACTTCTTCAATGGAGGCCGAGTTACTATACAGCAGCTCAACTCGAGAGCCAAACAGGGTTTCTAGATAGGCCAACCGCTCCACGTTGACATCCAAAATTTGGACTTGTGCCCCCATACCTACGGCGATTTTAGCGGCTTCTGTACCGACCACACCTCCCCCAAGAATCACGACTTTACCAGGTCTAACGCCAGGAATGCCCCCTAAAAGAACACCTCGCCCTCCCTGCTGGCGTTCTAAATACCTTGACCCAAACTGCACAGACAGCCGACCGGCAATGATACTCATCGGCGTGAGTAGGGGTAATCTCCGATCAGGCAGTTCCACAGTTTCATAAGCGATCGCACTAACGCCACAATCAATCAAGTGCTCGGTTAAAGCCCGATCGGCAGCCAAGTGCAAATAAGTAAACAATAACTGTCCTTTTTGCAGAAACTGGTACTCTGGTTTGAGCGGTTCTTTCACCTTAACCACGAGTTCCCGACTCCAAGCCTTGGCGGCCTCAAGCACAATTGTGGCTCCAGCGTGTTCATAATCTTCATCGCTGAAACCCGCCCCAATCCCTGCATCTTTTTCTACAAAGACTGCATGACCGGCTTCACTGAGAACCCGGACGCTACTGGGACTTAATCCAACACGAAATTCTTGGTCTTTAGTTTCTTTGGGGACACCTATTTCCATCTTTTTACCTCAATAAATGCCGATGCTTCTCCTGACGGCATGATGCAACGGTGAATGATTTAGAAACACTAGTAAGAGTAGTTGAACTCCAATCTTGCCCCAGTTACCGCAACGCTATAGTCTGCAAGTACACAAATTCAGTTCGACAACGCAAACAATTACAAGGGTCTGGGACTCAAGAGCAGGCTAGATAAGGTTGTGATTCTCTTCAAGCGGTCTTAAATACCAGTATGACCATTAAAATTTGCAGACGGGATCGACTCTGGGACTGAAAGAGGCTGAGGAACGGGAACTGAGGGAATTTTTCTGCACTTGACAAGATTTCCTGATTGAAGAACCATTAAAATTATTGAAGGATTGTAACTAATTAAATTGGTAAGGTCATAAAACGATGACACAGCTCAAACCCACTAGCACCCCCCAACTCGAAGAACCCAAGTTTGGTTTCAATGAATATGCAGAGCGATTGAACGGTCGAGCTGCAATGATTGGTTTTATTTTGACGTTGATTATTGAATACTCTACGGGCCAAGGACTACTAACTTGGTTGGGTTTGCAGTAAAACCCCTAGATCCGGCGGATGGTTTAGCCAGAAACTTCCATTGCTTTCATCCGTCTTGTTATTGTATTGAACATCAGCTTTCTGGCTGTAATTCGTGGTTTGAACGTAGATGAGATAACCTGGAATTAGATATTAAATCCTAAAAGCAAGAGAGTAAGTAGCAAGCCGTGATGAATGCTTTATGGCCTCGATTCTTAAAGTTAGCTTATCGCAAAGAGCCCATTTCTAGCTTTATTGTTATTGTTGGGGCAGTGGATGCCGTGATAGGTGGCGTTGGAGAGCGATGGACACTGCTATCCTTTGGACTGATGATGGTCGTATTGGCAGTAGCACTGCGTTGGTGGCAAACTCAGCGTCGAGAAACCGAGTTAGCCGAGCAGCCCGTAACTCATTATCTTCCCCCCAATTCCTCCGAACCGGCTTTACCTAGGCTGAGTGCGTCTAAACGACAGTCTCCCCGCTAATTTGTTTCAACTCAATTACAATTCATCTCAATGACAATGGTTTCCCAAACTCTAAGGGATGGGGCGGCTGTGCATCACGCCCAAGATTGGCTCAAGATTGGAGAAGTGGCGAGTCGAGCCGGAATGCCCGTGAAAACCATTCGCTACTATGAAGAAATTGGCCTGCTCGAACCCACCACCACTCGCTCAGAATCAGGATACCGCCTGTTTAATCCTCAAGCCCTCAACCGTTTAGCATTTGTGAAACGGGCGCAATCCCTCGGTCTTAGCCTCACTGAAATTCGGGAAATCTTACAAGTCCATGACTCAGGAGAGCTTCCTTGCGGGACGGTGAAGCAGCGTTTGAGGCTTAAAGTCCAGGCCATTACAGAGCAAATTGCTGCCTTAGAACTCCTGAAATCTGAACTTTTGGGCTTACTTTCGGGTTGGGAAGAACAACCTCCCAGCGATCGCATCGCCCAAACCATCTGCCCCAATATTCAACACCCAAACGATGAGGCTTGACTATTGCCCCTAGATAGTGACGACTATCGACAAACCAATCAGTAACCAAATACAAATCCCGGCTAGAGTCCAACGTCTTTGATGAGCTTTGAACTGTTCGATACTCCGCCACTTGCGACTTTTCCAAGCCCATTCATTGCCTTTTGCACCCAGTGCCAAGGCGATGACCACACGACAAATCGGGACGTAGGAAAATAGGCCAATCCACACTTGATTGGTAAATGGCCACAACCAAGGTAATAAAAAAGCCCCCCAATTCCAACCTTGGATTTCGCGAGGCACAGGGACTGAGGTATCGAGAAAATTGCCTTGTCCTGAATTATTGGGACTAATGGGTTCCACTCGTTGGATTTCTTCTCGCACAGGAGGCATCAAGGCCGCTTCCAAAGCATAGAAGGCTTGACTAGCGCTTTCAAAACGTTGCTCAGGTGCAGGTTCGGTTAGCTTCTTAATCCAATTGACAACTCTGGGATCGAGATTCACTTGGTCTTCAAAGCAGATTCGTAAATTTCGCTGTGGTAAATCGGCGGGTGCAGTTCCTGTGAGCAAATGAATCAATGTAGCGCCCAAGGCATAAAGGTCTGATGCCGGTACTGCCCGAGCTCCAAATTGTTCCATCGGAGTATAGCCATAGGTTCCAACGACAGTAAATGTCGTGCCTTCTGTGACTGCTCGATGTTGTACAGCACCAAAATCAACTAAATAGATACAATCATCCTCACCCCATATTAGATTGCTCGGTTTGATGTCCCGATGCAATACTGCTGGATTGAGCTGATGGAGAAAATCCAGAATATTGAGGACATCGATAGCAATCTTACTGATTTCCTCTGCGGTAAAGCGCTTACCCTGCGTAAGATGTTCCTTGAGGGAGACACCCGGAATATGCTGCTGCACCAAACCAAACCAAAGTGAGCGGTCATCAATGGAGAAATAATCTCGATATTGAGGAATTTGGGGATGATTGAGCTGTTTGAGGATTTGGGCTTCCCGTTCAAACAGTTTTAGGTCTTCCCACTGAACATCTCCACCAAAGGCTAAAAGTTTGACAATTACCGATTCGCTGGGCGATACCCCAATATCTTCAGCCAGCCAAGTTTGACGCCCTGCATTTTGTCCCAATTTACGTTTGAGCTGATAGCGCTCATGTAGTATCTGTTCCGCTTGCAGCATCTCGCCCCTCTTTCCTTGCCGTCTTCTTTCTAATCTAGCCACAAGTCAGTGTTTGTAGCCTAGAAAATCAAAAGTGTCACAGAAGATATCTGAGCAGTTTGACAAACCTCATCCCTACGAGGGGGATGGGGGATTCGTGTTCATCGTTCATAGTTTATGTGCCATATACGGCAAAGCTGAAAATGTAACTTTTTAGACATCTTGAGGGGTTGACCTAACCAAGCCATTGGTATGTTGTCAGATTAAGGAGAGTACACCTCGAATTTTTGGGAACGTGGGTAGAATTAGAGCGCCCTTTTTTACAGCTAAATATTTTGTCATGACGATTTATTTTTATAAAGTGAGTGACCCCTACGGCTGCTTTTCCAATTTCTCTGCTCACCCGATTCAGGTTGATGGCTGGCATTGGCAAACCGTTGAACATTACTATCAAGCCCAGAAATTTGTGGGAAGTGTGAATGAAGGCTTGATTCAAGTGATTCGAGAAGCTCATACACCTATGGATGCTGCCCAAATTGGACGCGATCGCACCCTCAAACTGCGTTCCGATTGGGATCAAGTAAAGCAGAATGTCATGTGGCAAGGTGTTCTCATTAAGTTTCTTACCCATGTCGATATTCAGAGGATTTTGCTTGATACCGGGGAAGAAGTCATCGTAGAAGATTCGCCCACCGATTACTACTGGGGCTGTGGCCAGGATAAAACGGGTCAGAACCAATTGGGCAAGATTCTAATGAAGGTACGTCAAGAACTTCAGCAGCGTCTGCCACTCCCCTACTAGAATCCCCAACGCTAGGATGGATGAATCTGGCAATGGGTTTGGGAGGTTATTTTCCCTCTGTGTCGTTTTAAAGTTTAGGTATTTAGAACTTTTCAAGTTTACAATAGGTTTACAATAGGTATTAATACCAATCTCTATTCGGTTGAAATCTATTCAGGGATCATTGCTTATGCAGGGATAGTAAAACGACAAGCAAGGCAATTCCGTCAGGATAGCTATGCTTTACCCAGAGAAATTGCTGGGATCATAAAGGGTTCTCTAAACTGTTACCCTGTTGCTATCACCCCCAAGGGCAGGCATAAAAACCTTAACTCTGGCGGGTTGTTGCCAACATCGGCATGATCGCTCATATCAACATAAACTTGAATAAGATTCCTTTTTTTCACACCTTTTTTTTCAGAACTATCAGGACTTGCTTGGATGTTTATTAGCTGATTAAACATCAACAAGCAGGTAGGTATTTTCATACATACCTATTTCCCATCAATCGGGTGCATAACACAATGAAAAAATTTTTATTGAGACTAGGACAGTGCCACAGCCAGATCTGAGCCAGGACGATTTGCTCCGCCGAATCACGCATCGGATTCGCCAATCTCTAGAATTAGAAGAGATTTTAACCGCGACCGTAGCTGAGCTTCGTTCCTTGTTGGGAACTGATCGAGTAATTGTTTATCGGTTTCATGAATCAGGAAGTGGGGAAGTGGTGGCTGAGTCGATTCAAGAGGATCGCCTTCCCTCCCTACAAGGGTTAAACTTCCCTGCCGATGATATTCCCGAAGAAGCTCGCCAGAAGTATCGCGAAACCCGTTTATGTTCGATTGTCGATGTCAGTCTCGGGTTAATTAGTTGGCTCCCCACCGATTCTTACATGAGTGATGAAGATGCAGCGTTGTCGGAGGAAATTGAATATCGCCCAGTCGATCCCTGTCACACCGCCTATCTCACCGCCATGGGGGTGCAATCCTCCATTGTTCTGCCGATTGTACATTACGATATCCACTCTCAAGACCAAGACGCTCAAGAGTGCCTATGGGGGCTATTAGTCTCTCACAATACCCAACCCCGTGCCATCTCTAAACGAGAACTGCAAATTATGCAGTGGGTGATTGACCAAGTAGGAGTGGCGATCGCCCATTCCCAACTGTTAGGGCGATCCCGTCAACAGCATTTTATCGAAGCGACGACCAATCGCATTGCCACCCTGCTGCATTCTTTACCCTCCATCGAACTCCAAACCGCGCTAGAAGAAACCGTGGCTGCGCTTCAAGGTTGTGGGGGCAGACTGTACATTGCGCCCTATAAAACCGATGGCAATGCGGAATTGTATCGCTGCGGTGTGCAACTCACTCCCTTGTTTGGGGATACGGAGAATGTGATTGAACAGTATCCAGTCTTTAGCGCTTGGGTATCGCGCCATGAAGAAAATGTCATTCAGCAACGAGGACGGGAGCAAGAAGAGCTGGGGCTGCCGCTCAGACTGAAAACTCAAGGGGAGAATACCTCTGCAACTCCCTTACGAGTCACTCCCCGCTCTCGACCGCTAACCGTAACAGACCTCTATAAAATCCCTGATTTGCGGGTTCTTACCCCAGCGTTCCAACGCACAACCATTCGCGGAATGCTAGTCTTGCCCCTGTATTACCGCTCCTCCTGGCTGGGCTACTTAACGATCTTTCGACCTGAAATCAACACCGAAACATTATGGGCAGGACGCTTTGACCCCAGCGAAAGACAACAACTCCCTCGGCAATCCTTTGAGGTATGGCGGGAACTCAAACGGGGTCAATGCCAGGAATGGACTGAGCAGGATATTCAATTGGTCAGTGCGATGGGTCATCACTTCGCCATGGCCATTGAACAGTACGAACTCTATTCTCTGGTGAAGTCCCTCAACACAAATCTAGAATGCCAAGTCGAAGAACGCACCGCTAAATTACAACAAGCACTCGAACAGGGCAGAGCCTTAGAACGAGTCAGTAACCAAATCCGCAGCACATTAGACCTAAACACAACCTTACAAACCATTGTCCGAGAAGTACGGAACCTGCTAGACACAGACCGAGTAGTAATTTACCAGTTTTTTGGTGCCGGACGAGGTGAAGTGATTGTCGAATCGATCAACGGCAATTGGTTATCTACCTTAGGGGTAAGCGACCCCCATGGGTACTTCTTGGAGTTACCTAACCAATCCTCCAAATCCACTCGAGTCTGTGCATTAAGTGATGTCTCCCGGGCCTCCATCGCACCAGACCGACGAGAATTCTTGCAGAGCCTGCAAATTCAAGCCGCTTTAATTGTCCCCATTGGCGTGAGTACCCATCATTCCCACGACTTGTTTCTCCAAACGGAGGTGGTGCGCTCTCCCACATCCCGCACCGACGACAAGTCACAGCGCCAGCTAGCACCTCCTGCCCAAGCCCAAGAACAGCAACCTTTGTGGGGATTGCTTATCGCCCAAGAATGTCACTCTTCTCGCAGTTGGCAAGCCTTTGAAATCGATTTGCTCCAACAATTGGCAGACCAAGCCTCTGTAGCCATTCAGCAAGCCGAACTTTATGCCCAAAGCTGTATTGCCGCCGCTACGGCCACTGCCCAAGCCAAGCAACTCTCGTTGATTGCCCGACAACAACAAGCCTTGTTTGGGGTGATTACCAAAATCCGGGAATCTTTGGATGTCAACACTATTTTTAAGGCCACCACCACCGAAGTGCGGCGATTGCTGGAAGCTGACCGGGCGGCCGTATTTCGATTTGCGCCAGAATGTGGCTATGATCAAGGTCATTTCGTCTCCGAAGATGTCCGACCGGGATTACCGGAAGCCAGCCGTGAGATTCAAGATTACTGCTTTAGAGAGAAATTTCGTCCGGGTTGGATTCAAGCAATTACGGAACTTCATCAAGCCGGATTGAATGATTGCCATACTCAGATTTTGGAGCGGTTACAAGTTCGAGCCAGCTTAGTGGTTCCGTTACCCAAAGGAGAGGCACTTTGGGGTTTGCTCTGTATCCATCAATGCACAGCCCCCCGACATTGGCAGACTTCGGAGGTTGATTTTGCCAGACAAATTGCCGCTCACCTAGGAGTCGCGATACAGCAAGCAGAATTACTTGAGGAGAAACAGCAACAGGCCGAACAACTGAAAGTGGCTCTAGAAAACCTTAAGCAAACTCAGACAAAGTTGATTCAGACTGAAAAAATGTCCAGTTTGGGTCAGTTAGTCGCAGGGGTAGCCCATGAAATCAACAACCCCGTGAACTTTATCTATGGCAACCTAACTTATACCAATCAATACGCACGGGATTTACTCAATCTCCTCGAGTTGTATCACAAGCATTATCCCCGTCCAGATATAGAAATTAGTGAGTATGCCCATGCCATAGACCTGGATTTTCTCAAAGAAGATTTACCGAAAATTTTGAATTCTATGAAGGTGGGTTCGGAACGGATTCGTAAGTTGGTACTTTCTTTGCGGAATTTCTCGCGCCTCGACCAAGCTGAAATGAAACCCGTTGATATTCATGAAGGACTCGATAGCACACTCTTAATTTTGCAACATCGCTTGAAATCCAAGCCGAACCAGCCTGCGATCGCCATTGTCAAAGTCTATGGTGAATTACCTCCGGTGGAGTGCTACGCCAGTCAGCTCAATCAGGTGTTTATGAATGTTCTGAGCAATGCAATTGACGCATTAGAAGACCATAACACCAGTCGTGCCCAAGAACAAATCCAGGCATATCCCAGTCAAATTACGATCTCCACCAGCGTTAAGCACGTAGGCTTAGAGGATAACCCTGATAAACCGCAGGATAGCTCCACCCCTGTCTCTCCACCCTCGTCTCATGTCGTGATTCAAATTGCCGACAATGGACCGGGAATTAGTCCTGCTTTACAAGAACAAATCTTTGACCCCTTTTTTACTACCAAGCCGATAGGAAAAGGAACAGGTTTAGGGCTTTCTATTAGTTATCAAATTGTTGTAGAAAAGCACGGGGGTGTCTTTGAGTGCGATTCTCAACTGGGAGGGGGAACCCGATTTTGGATTGAAATTCCTGTTCGGCAGCCTACCTCGGCTCAAGAACGCCCTCGACTGGTCAGTTGAGTCGGTTTGGTTATTTGTTATTATTTATTGGTTATTTGTGTTTTTTACAGTTGCGTAGCATACGCGCAGCGCACACAACAAACAACTAATTTAGCGCTGTTTTTGCCATTTAGCGATCGCATTTTTAGCTGCCTGAGCTGCCGAAGTTCCATTGGGAACCAGTGAGGCCGCCTGAATGGCTTCTTGAATTCTGCCCTTTGATGCCCGTGCTTGAGCGATTTCATAGATAGTGCGGCTCCACTCCTGGGTTAAGGCTTGGGCTTGATCGTAGCCAGGTTGACCGGGCAGAACTTGACGCAGGATAGTGATGCCACGATTATAAGACGAGGCTTGATCGGGTTGAATTTGAGCTTGAGCGGATTGAATAATGGTCTTATTTTGCTGTGACTGAGTACCCAGCACCTGCCATTGATTAATCAGTTGCTGTGCTTTCGAGTATAGCGATGGGTCATCATTCGGTACGAGTTTAGCGGCGGCGATCGCGCCTCCATAGTTTTTGGCCGTGGCTCGTCCCTCCGCTAGATCCAGAATCACCCCACTCCAACGCTGAATATCCTGCTTGGCTTGGGGGTAGAGAGGGTCGCCGGGTTGGACTGCACGGGCTTCAACAATGGCTTTATTAAACAAAGATGCTTGATTAGGCCGAATCAATCCCTTGGCCCGTGCCAAAGCCGCTTGATTGGCTTTGAGGCGGCTTGGCGTTGAGGTTTGAGGGGCTGTTGCTATCGTTTTACCCAGACTAGGAGAAGGCTTTTGAGAGACATTCGAGACACTATTGGGTACTCCAGGCCGGGTGGAGGTTTCTAATCCTGATGGAGGTGTAAATGCATCCCGATTGCGGAGGAATACCGCCAAAATCATCAACGCCAAGAGTAGTACAGCCCCCCCTCCCCAGAGGAGCAGTTGTTGCCACCAAGCCCCGGCGTGAGCATCGGATTCAGATGGCCGATGGGGATAGGGGACTAATGCGGATGGGCTCGAGGTTTCTCGCTCTGAATCAGTCTGAATGGTGGGAATTAAAGAGGTTTGTGGAGGGGTTTCGACAACTGAAATTGGAGTTTTTTGCTCAGTTGTGAATGTACCGTTGGCAAAGTTGTCTTCATACCCTTGTTGAGCTTCCCACGTAGTATTGGGAAACACAGCAACAGGGGTTTCCTCAATATTCGGCTCATCCATCGATACAGGAAAAGCCGTGGGTAATATCAACTCTTGTCGATTGATATAACTGGGAGTAACCAACAAGGGTGTTTGAATCGGTCGCCAATGATGTTGGCTTAACTCAGGTAGGCGTTCGTGTAGATACCGTTCCAGACGCTCTAAGGTTAAATCGTTCTGATAATAACGTAAGGCTTCCAACAAGGCAGTTGTAAATAAGCCTTGGCCGAGTGCGGCGGCTTCGTGGGAAAATTGATTGAGTTGACTTGATAGCAGCAAGGTAATGCCCATCTCCTGGGCTAAGTCCACAAGTTCCGCCCCAACAGGCGCACCGGCTTGTAATCCAGAGGAGCGGTTGATATCGAGAATGACTAAGAGTTTTTCATCGGTGCCGTTTTGCAGGGTGGCCAATAGCGATCGCGCAGGTATCCCGGTTCCTGGAATGTTTTTAGGATTGGCATCGATGGGCAAAAGATAGTCAGCACCGTCCCAACTCACACCATAGCCACTGAAAAAGAACCAACGCCAATTTTGGGAATAGTCCGAGGCTGAGTGATTAGCCTGTAGAAATTGCCAAATATTCTCCTGTGTGGGATAGGTTGACTGGTTCCCCACCAGAGGTGAAGTGTCCGTGAGTAGAAGGCACTGGTCAGGTGGCAAGTCGGCTTGGTTAACCAAAAATTGCCCTATCCCTCGTGCATCCGCTTGCCCATAGCTCAGAGGTGGCAAAAACTGATAACGATTGATGCCAATTGCAACACAAGCCTGATCTGCCATATTCCCTTGATTCCAGTTATCGGGTGTCATGATTGGATGGAGTGAGTCTGGCATTTTATTTCATTAAAGATGCCTCAATCTTTTAGCTCATGCCAACTTCAACGACCAAATCAGTTTATAGTCTAAAGCTTTTCTCCTTCATGGTATAGATGAAATTTATTTACCAAGGCGTTTATTTTTGGGAATAATAATGGCTTCAAAACTAACATTCAAAAATAACCGGGAGTGCGGCCTATGTTGAAGTTTAAGCCGAAAGCGTTCAACCCCCTTTCAGCGATTGCCGTTTTGCTCAAGAAGTTTGCCCATGAAATTTATCTGCCAAACACATCCCAGCAGATCGCACCGGTCGGTTTAGCGGCAATCTTGGGATTGACGGGGGGCAGTTGGCTCACGGCCTCCCTGATTGCTCCCCAGAGTGCCCAAGCCTATACTGCACGGGTTAACGTTGCCATCAATCGAGAAGTGGGCGAATCTTTTCAAAGTTTTCTACGTCGTGCGGAGTCTGTAGCTCGAGCGGCAGCTCAACGCAGCTTTGACCGAGATATCTTGGTCACGGATGTAGCCGTGACGGTGGTCGGGCAAAATGATGGGGCAGTTGTGCCGCTTTTCTCGTTAGAAGTCAGTCGTCCAGCTTGGAGAAGACGCCCCGATCCGCAGCAATGGATTACCTATTTTCCGGATACTCAATCTTTGTTGGGATTTGAAGATACTGCCGAGCAACCCGGCACTCCGCCTGGTGGTTTCCCTCCAGCCGTTCCCCCACCCCTCCCTACGCCTGATCCTGCTATCTCTCCTGCGCTCCCAACTCCCAGTGGGCCGAGAGTGATTGAGCTGCCCGGTGGTAATATCCGAGTGGTTCCAGAAGCACCGGCTCAACAGCCTCCGACGACTCCGGCTCCCCAAGGGACTCCGGCGGCTCCTGGGAATAATCAAAATAACCAGCCAAATAACCAGCCAAATAACCAACAAAATAACCAGCCAAATAACCAAATCCCTGAAATTCCCGGCGCACCCATCGAGAGAATTCCCCTTCCTCCCCCTACAGCTCGGTAATGTTTGCACGAGAACTTAGGGAACCGATCGCCTAAAATGGAAAGGCTGTGGAAATTTTCAGATTGTAACGATTATGGCTGTTCCTAAGAAGAAAACCTCAAAATCAAAACGAGACCAACGTAGAGCCAATTGGAAGCGTCAAGCTGCACTGGAGGCTAAAAAAGCATTGTCTTTGGGTAAGTCAATTTTGAGCGGTCGCTCTACCTTTGTCTATCCTGGAGATGAAGAGGAAGAAGAAGAAAGCTAAGTCCCCAAATCGGCTGAATCGATTGAATCAATGGGGGGTCTGATTTTGGGTAAGATTTTGCCTGGAGTCGGAAATTCAACGCTACCGTGAGATTAGTAGATTCAATACCATCTCTAACTGGCATCATGATAGGGAAATTCTTCCGTAAACCCGAACCCGAGCAAAGCGATCGCGTTCCCCCCGGCCAATACCTGACTAAAGGCTTCCCAGTGCTGACGTATGGCCAAACCCCCCACGTCAGCCTTCAAGACTGGGAGTTTCGCGTTTGGGGCTTAGCCACATCTAAAACCTTGAATTGGTCAGATTTGATGGCCTTGCCCCAACATGAATTTACCGCAGATTTTCATTGTGTCACCCGTTGGTCAAAGCTTGATGTGAAGTGGACCGGCATCAAGGTGACTGATTTTATGAGTTTAATCGAGGTCGATCCGAAAGCCACTCAGGTTGTGGAACACTGCTATGGTGGCTATACGACCAATATTGCTTTAGAAGACTTGGTGCGTGAGGAGAATTTCTTTGCTCACACCTTGTTTGGAGAACCCCTACCGGCAGAACATGGAGGTCCGCTGCGTTTAGTAGTACCCCATCTTTATGCTTGGAAAAGCGCCAAATGGATTAATGGATTAGAATTCCTCGACCATGAAGAGTTAGGTTTTTGGGAGCGTAATGGCTACCACCGTCGAGGAGAGCCTTGGGCAGAGGAGCGCTACAGTTTATAAGCCAAGGAAAGCGCTCTGATTCAACTTGAAGAACTCACTCAAGATTGGAAACCAGAAGCAAGACAGGAGAAAGCCGTAGATTTACCAATATCTCGTTCCTACAGGCTCTCTTGTCTGCCCCATTCCTACAGCTTCTAATTCCCGTGACTGTTGCTTGACTCGACCTACTGTTGCTGCTTGTTGTAACCGGGTTAAAGCTTCAATATCATCCAGGTCATACCGACGTGCAAACAGTTGCCGCAGTTGTTCTTCCGTTTCTAGCGTCAGATATCCTGATTGCAAAACGTTATAGACAATCTCACGAATTGTAGGCATACCCCAGTTCTCCTTGCTTTCTTATTAGTTAGTATCTCGGTTTTAAGTTAAAGGAGCTGTGACGATCGAAGTTGAGATTCGTGATATATGTATACGAAGTCAAGCGATCCAGATATTAACTTTTTTGTGATGCAAATCACCGAAAGCAGCAGGAACTGCATTCTCCCGCTTGGCTCAACAGCATACTCTTAAGCGAGACCTGAGTTATTTTAGCAACCATTTGAGGATTTTTAGCTTGTTTTTATAAGGAGGATATCGCAATTTTAAGTCGGCTAGAAAAGAGCGATGAAGTACACTTTTGAGATGGGAAAAGGTATCAAAACTAGCTTTACCATGATAATGGCCGATTCCGCTGTCTCCTACACCACCAAAAGGCAATTCCGGACAGGCAAATTGGACAACCGTATCATTAAAACAAATACTACCTGATGAAGTTTCTTGTAATATTCGCTGCTGATGTTGGGGATTATTTGAGAAGAAATAGAGAGCCAGAGGTTTAGGCTGAGACTGAATGATGGCGATCGCCTCGCTTAAGTCGGTATATTCAAGAACCGGCAAAATCGGCCCAAAAATTTCTTCTTGCATGACAGGAGCATTCCAATCCACCTGGTCAATAACCGTAGGAGCAATATAAAGCTCTTCAGCATAGGCATCACCCCCGATAACAATCTCTCCCACTCCTAATAAATTACAAAGTCGTTCAAAGTGATTAGAGTTAATAATGCGTGCATAATCAGGACTGGTTGCAGGTGTGGTTCCATAAAATTCTTGAATATAAAATTTAATCCGTTCCAATAACACATTTTTAATGCTCCGATTGGCTAACAAATAATCGGGAGCTAAACACGTTTGACCGGCGTTAATAAACTTACCCCAAACAAGTCGTCTGGCTGTATAGTCTAAATGGGTATTTGCATCCACAATACAAGGGCTTTTTCCACCGAGTTCAAGGGTTACAGGTGTTAAATGTTTAGCCGCAGCACTCATTACTATGCGTCCAACTTGGGTGCCACCGGTGAAAAAGATATGATCAAATTTCTCATCGAGTAACTGTTGAGCCACTTCTTTACCCCCTTCAACTACCGCAATAAATGCCGAGTCAAAGTATTTAGAAATCATCTCAGATAACAAATTTGAGGTATGGGTAGCAACCTCTGATGGTTTGAGAATTGCACAATTTCCGGCTGCAATTGCACCCACTAAGGGAGAAATACTCAACTGAAAAGGATAATTCCAAGCTCCTATAATCAGAACTACACCCAAAGGTTCAGGGCAAACTTGAGCCGTTGCTGGAAATTGGGTGATGGGTACAGAAACCTTCTTCGGTTTTGTCCAAGATTTGATATGCTTAAGGGCATGATTAATTTCTACCAAGCCTAGCCCTAATTCAGTGATATAACCTTCACAATCGGGCTTGCCTAAATCAGATTTTAGGGCTTTTTCAATAGCTTGTTCATAATCTAAAATTGCTTGTTTTAAACGCTTTAGCTGTTCAATCCTAAAATTAATATCCTTAGTTTGATTGGACTGAAAAAACTGACGTTGTTGATTAATTAGATGACTTAATGAGGTTTGTAAAAGCATCCCTATTTACTGGTAAGCGAATGACTATTTAAATCGTAAGCGAGTTAGCATGAATGACTGGATGATGGATGACTATGCTACCCAGATATGTTGAGCAAACCGCAAGGAAAAGTTTATGAGTACTAAGGTAAAAAATGCAATCGTTGCATATCCCCAACGTCGATACTGCTCTAACAGCATCCCCAATGCAATTGATAGCGATACAATCCCATAAGCGTAACGATGAGCAGATGCAGCACTCCCAGAAGTCATGATTAAGGCTAAGGAGCAAAAACCATAAGTCAGGACAATTAAACTCAGATGAGAGCGCATACACCAGAGCAAATAAGCACCACCAAACACCATAACGACAACAATCAACGCATCACTTGCTAACAGCCACAAACTTAATCCTAAAGCACAAAAAATATAGAAGACATTGGTAGAACCGATTTTGTCTTGAAAACGCCATACTAAATAAGCACTCACCCCAATAGCTACAAATATCAATGGATGCCAAGGTTCTACAATCGCACGATGCTCTAAATTAGTTATGCCAATGCCAATCCGGATGAGTTCTCTGCGCCAATCTTTCCAATTAATTCCAGCCGTTTCTCGCCAAGCTTTTTGAGCGTGGACAAAAGCTAAGGGGTCGCCAAAATTAACCGCACAATATACGATGAATGCTAGAAGTCCGCTTGCCGTAAATATTCCGGCTAGATAGGCTGGCCAGGGACGACGTTCCCTCCATGCGACGAGGAAAAAAGTAGGGATGAGTGCGACAGCAGTGACTCGAGTCGCTGTGGCGAGTGCACCACACAAGGCCGCCCAAGCATACTGATGCTGATCGAAGGTTTTTAAAGAAGCCGTGGTTAATAGTAAAAATAGGGCTTCTGTATAAGTGACGCTGGCAAATAAAGTCAACGGACACCAAGCTAAAACCGCAGTCGCCCAACGTGCAATACTTTTACTATGGCGCTGTGCAACCCAACGGTAAAGAATCACTAGAGCACCTAAAAAGGCTAGGTTGTTGATGATGGTGCCTGCTGCGTCGAATGACAGCCCTAGAGCCATCACCGCACGGGTGAGTAAAGGAAATAAAGGAAAAAAGACAATATTGTACTTTTGGTTTTCAATATCAGAACCGTACTGATAACCACTCGTGGCAATTTCCTCGTATCTGGGGCTGTCGGAGTACGAGAAGACACTCCAATCAGCAGTCGGCGTGATACCTCCAGGGGGTGCGGGGAGAGAGGGGGCAAGGAGTAACAGAGTGGCGAAAATAACCAGTCGGCTGAGTAGCCCCATGAGAGTGCCGAAAAGAAATGCTTCTGTCCATAACGATTGATGTCTGCTCGTTGGGCTATTATTCATAGACTCATATTTCCCCTATGGCATCCTCTGGGTGAGATGGCTCGAGCAGTCGGTAGTCATAAAAATTAAGACAACTTTAAATGTTTTTTCACATCTATCGAAAGAAAGAAGTTAGATGATGGAGGGCTAGTTAAGAATTGAAACAGTAGCTAACGAGGGAGTATGACGTGAATGGTCAACGCTATCAAGAACTGGAAAACCCTACGGTTTGGTTGAGAGTCGATCCTGAAACAGTCAAGCAGAGATTAGAGAGGATTACTGAGCGACTGGAAAAAGTTCGGCGTAAGGAATTTGAGTCTCAACAGCAGACAGATTCCTCTTATCCTATGACTTACACAAAAATTAAGCCATCCCACAAAGAAGTTGAGTATGTGGGATGACCAAGTTTTAAATTCAAATCTTGATGAATATTAAGGAGGCAGAATCGGTTCAATTTTTCTAACCGTGATTCCCTGTTTCCTTATACATTCGTCCATTTCTGCCTTGTTTGAGATTACATTAGGATGTGCCCAAGCTATACGAGTGCTGGGCAATCTAACCTGTATCCACCCATCTTTAGTCTGTTTGCCGGTGATGGCAACGGGTTCTCTTAACGCTTCAACTACATTATTCCGAAATGCAACGGGTTCAGAACGTAGGTTGCCATTGACAAAAACAGAGCAAACTTTATTTTCAGGCGACGGTGATGCTGGGGGGCTAGGACTAGGCTTTTTCTCATTAGATTTTTGAACGACATTGGTTTTTGTGTCTTGAGTACCCGCTTTGGAAGGTGTTAGTGATTCGGATGATGGTGCTTCTGAGTTACGCGCAGAGATACCAATTGCCATCACTAAAGTGGCTAATCCTCCTCCAATAGCTAGAGAAAAAAGCAATTTTTTAGGAAGCGTAGAATTAGAATGCGAACTAAGTGATAAATCGGGTGCATTCGAGGCTGGGTTGACAGTAGAATTTGACTTTATTGGCTGTTTTGTAGAGGTTGATAGGGCAGTTTTCTGAACGGATTGAGGTGTTGCAGAGGGAGTTGCAGATGCTGCTTCTGGTTTGCTTGTAATCTCAGGCTTTTTCTTTACATCATTATATTCTTCAGATTCAGTCGGTGAATAGACTATCTGCTGAGTGGATTGGGTGAGGTCGTCAACGGGTTTTATAACGATATTGGATACTGAAGGCTCTGTATTTGACTGGTTTTCCAAGTCCGATTGAGTTTGTTCATGAAGTTGCTCTTGAGACTGAGATGTATCGCTAAGTTCTATAACAATGCGTTCTTCAACCGGGATGATATCTTCATCTCTCAGTGCTAAAAACTGTTGAAGGTTTCTTAATTTGTCTCGTGTTTCAATTTCTAGAGGTTGCTGTTTTCGGCTTGCTTTTTTTAATTCATGTTCATATCGTTGTAAGTTTTGTTGATATTCTTGGTAGGGTTTTAGAACTTCAGACTCTAAGGTGATACAATCTTCAAAAGTTAGGTACAGATTGGCTGCTAATTGACCTAAGATTGAGTAACCCGTTTCAGAAATTTCTCCCTTTTCAATCCACTTTTCAACCTCTTGGCGATACTTTAATTTGGACTCATCTAGTGATGTTTTTGTTAATAAAATTTGCTGGTATCCAGCTTCACCCCAATAAAGCTCAGATTTTATCGCAGGAGCGGCAATTTGAAGTTGGCGACTCGCGTATTCGTGCAATTCATCGGCCGAAACCCAACCGTCACAATCTAAATCAGCAGCCCCTGTTTTCATTCCTTCAACTAAATAACGAGTATAGGTTGAAGGTTCAAAATTTTCTAGCTCCAAAGAGGTGGGAATGGAATTAGAAGAGATAAGAATAGCTTGTTTCTTCCCACTGGATTTGGTTTTAATATCCGCTATCCCATCAGAGTGTGTCCACATGGGTTGAGAAGATAGGGTGTTGAAGCTGCAGTCTAAAATCACGACTTGATTCTCACAAGAGCTATTTTGCATCAGTTCTTGCACAAAGCTTACAGAAACAGTACTGACTCGAATCAATTCAGCTCGGGGAGTTTTGCAAGTAATAGACGTTGTGAGGTATAGCTGTCTGCTGTCATCTTGAACCACATGACCGGCAAAAAATAGCAGGACTACATCATGCGGATTTCGTCCTGAAAACAACTGTGTAATTGCTTCGCGCATGACTGGAGGATTAGGGTTCAACAGCCGTTTCACCTCATCAAAATTTCCTATGTCTTCAGCCTGCAAAACTTGCTGCATGGCTTCAACATCTCTTATTACACCAGGGAGTAAGTTGAACCCAAACCCATACTCGCTGACCCCAATCAGGAGTGCTATCTTAACCATATTCAATTTCCTACGCTGCGACGAATTCTGTGCGTCCAAGTCTGAACTATTTCAGACACTTTTTGACCGACAATCGGATGCACCTGTCGTCTTATCCTCTTCCAGATGATTCAGAGGACACTATTTAGTTCAACATATATATGTTTCCTTCTTAGTTATATCCTGATCAAAATGCAGAAATCCACTAAAATGCCGATTTAGGATTAAAGCTATCATTAAGCTGAAGTGAAAAGTTAGATAAAGAAGAGGCAACCCGATTGTATCGTGTGCACCGTTGAATTGACGTTGAAAAAAAACTACCCGAACAAAATAAATCTCAATCAGACCCAACGACATGAACTATGTGATTAAAAATCCTGGACTTATTTTTGGATTGGTATTAGAGCATCTACAAATGACTGCTATAGCAGTATTTATTGCAATTACCGTTGCACTTCCATTAGCGGTTCTTGTAACTCGCTATCGTTGGCTGAGTATCCCAGTTTTGGGGTTTCTCGGAACGCTTTACACTATACCGAGCTTAGCACTAATTATCCTGTTGGTTCCAATTTTTGGGTTAAATCGTCAGTCTGTTGTGATGGCAATCACTCTTTACAGCTTAGTTATTTTAGTCCGTAGCTTTTCGGTTGGAATGCGATCGCTCGATCCAGCAATTCTAGAAGCCGCACGAGGGATGGGGATGAGCGCTTGGCAACGTTGGTGGCAGATACAAATACCTCTGATATTACCCATTGGTTTAGCGGGTATACGCCTAGCTAGTATTGTGGCCATTGCGATCGCCACGATCGGTGCTAAGTTCGGTGCAGGGGGATTGGGTGTGCTACTTTTTGATGGCATTGCCCAAACTCGCAACGATAAAATTTTTGCCGGAGCGATTATTGTAGCTATCTTAGCATTGACGATCAATGGAATTTTACTAGGATTAGAATGGTTATTTAATCCAGCCCGAAAAATTCAAAAAGCATCTCGTACTCGGCGTTTTTTGGCCGTTCATTAATATTCCTGCTTTCCCTCATCCCCTGCTAAGAGTTTAAGCTCTTACTCTCGGTGGCTCTAAGGATTTTTGGAGAAGACTTAAGCTCACCTCAGCTAGCAATGCCAACACTGCTACTGGGACTGCTCCAACTAAAAGAATGGCATTATCGTAGAGTGAAAAGCCGAGGACAATAAAACGGCCTAAGCCTCCAGCACCAATAAAAGCCGCGAGGGTTGCACTGGCAATTACTTCTACTGTTGCTGTTTTGATACCTGCCACAATCACTGATAATGCTAAAGGAATTTCTACCTGCTGTAGGATTTGTCTAGAAGTCATCCCCATTCCTTTTGCTGCTTCTTGAATTGCGGGATCGATTTGGCGAAAAGCAACATCTGTATTAATCAAAATGGGAGGTAAGGCTAAAAGTGTCAGTGCGATTGCCGCAGAGGTAAAAGTTAATCCAAAATAAGGAATAACTATAAATAAAATAGCCAGGCTAGGAATGACTCTTAAGGCATTAAAGCTATTTATAAATAGAGCAGATGCTGTGGGCGAACGGGAACTTATAAATCCTAAGGGTAAACCTACACACAATCCAATCAATAGAGGTATGAATACCAAACTTAAATGCTCTATTAATCCTCCTATAACTTTGTCTATATTGCTAGTAGCATAATTTATCGATTGAATGAAAATATCCATTATTTTTATTTATCAGAGATTCAATAAAATTTATGAATTTGTGAGATTTAGAGAAGTATTTAAGGCATCACTCTAAAGATATATTTTTCAGTATATGGTGTTTTTGAAAATAAATAGCTTTGAGGGTTATGGTAATATTCAGATAGTTTAAATGCCGTTTATGTTAAATTCTGGTAAATGTTCAACCTCTAAGAATTGGATTTGTAAACTTAAATACCAAAAAGGACGGATAAGAAATTAAACAATATTATATTAGACACAGTAATCTGCGTCGGCTGAAATTCAACTCAAAAAGAAATTTATAGATGCGATAACCTTCTATAGTGCCAGCCTGTAATGGCATGATACAGACAATTGAGTAGTTACGAATGGGAGCGGTGATTGCGTCAATCTACGACTGGGAGTTAGTCTTGGGACAATTTAGTTAGAGCCAACCTCTCAAAACACACCTTATGGATGCTAGCGAGCTTTTGGAGCGTCATGCAATAGAAGAAGGAACAGGAGAAAGCGATCGCGATCTGCCTGACCAAGAAGGGATTAATCTAAATGGGAGTGACCTGAGAGGTGCTGACTTCAGGGGTGCCGATTTATTGGGAGCAAAACTGATTCGTGCCGACTTGAGTGAAGCGAACTTAGAGGGGGCGATTCTCAGTCAAGCAGTTTTGAGCCGAGCGATTTTGAGTCGAGCGATGCTGCGAGGTGCTTACCTCGATCATGCTTTTTTGAGTCGAGCTCTGTTAAGAGAGGCGGTTCTGTGTGGTGCGGTATTGAGGGGGGCAGTTCTTAGTGGTGCAATACTCAGTGGTGCAGACTTTTATCATGCCAATTTGAGTGGTGCGCTTTTAGAATACGCTGATTTGTATCACGCTTACCTCAATAGTGCTCTACTCAAACAGGCTGACCTGTATCACGCTTATCTCAAAGAAGCTAATCTGTTTGGTGCCAATCTCAGGAATGCTAACTTGAGTGGAGCTGATTTGAGCGGAGCCAACTTAATTGGAGCCAACTTAAGGAGCGCTAATCTGTTTGGTGCCAACCTGAGAAGTGCCAAATTAGGAGGAGCAAACTTACGGTGTACTCTCTTTTGTCAAACAACTATGCCCAATGGAGAAGTCTCAAATCGAGATTGTTTGTAAGCTATAGGCCATAAATTCGTGATATCTCCAATCTTAGTCTCGATACTGTCCATGAGGAAGCAAAATTCTTAAAGTTTTACGCTAGTTTGCACCTATAGATTAAGTCCGCCAAATGATGAAACATAAAACGATTCCTGAGAGTGAATTGGTATGCAGTTTCTTAGGCTATGCAGTGGCAGGCTTCTTTCTCATTCATACTCCGATTTGGGGACTTGCTTTTGCTGTAGCGTTTGTTTTAGCCGAGGCAGTAGGTTCTTGGGCAAGGCTTGTGCCTTTACGTTGGATTGGAGGATTGGTGGTACTGGTGCCCATTGCTTGGTTTGGGATTGTCACCTTAGCTGGGGCAGCCGAGGTATTCATGGCTGAGGCCATTGGGGCAATGATAGGAGCTGGGGTAGCTGGGGCAGTGGCTTGGTTTGTGCTATGGGCTGTGAGTCGCCGGCTGGTGTTGGTGGTGTCGAGGATGCGACTAGCCCATATCATCCAAGTTGGGATTTTTGCGATGACTGGGGCTGTAACTTGGTTCGTGTTTGGCTCAGTGGCAGGGCGCGTGGCCTTAGCCATCAGTAAGGATGAGTTTGCTAATGTAGCAATAGTAGTAGCTTGGGCTTGGGCTTGGGCTTGGGCTTGGTTTTTGTTTGAGAAATTGGCTGGAGTTGTTGCTGGAGGTATTGGATGGGCTGTGGCTGGATTGGTATTAGGTTTTGTGTTTGGAGTTCCTGTATGGACGTGGGCGGTTGCGGGTGCGGGGGCTGGATTGGTGGTAGTGGTTTTATCTACAGCCCGCCGGGAATTACTCAATTCATTTACTAAGCTCCAAACCTTTGGCATTATGGCAGGAACATCATTGTTGGGACTGGGTGTGGGACGTTTAGCGAGTGCTGTGTTCTTGCCTTAATCAAAACTTCAAAAAATCACAAGAAATTGTTTCGCTTGTATCCGCACAATATAAATTAAGCAGCAGAGCATCAATCTATGACTAGAAAAATCACCAGACGGACTTTTTTAGCAACGAGTGTAACGGTTGCCGGTGGCGTGATCGGATGTGCAGCGGTGACTCAAAACCCCACCGTTGCTTCTAAAGAGCAGCAACCCACCGCCAAATCCTTGCCGGATGCGCCCACCATGCCGGAACGAGAGTTAGGCAAGACGGGAGTCTCTGTTCCTCTCTTTGGTTTGGGGGGTGGTGGCAGGACACCTCTATCTTCAGAGAGTGCGGAACGAGAAGCTATAGCCCTGACTGAACGGGCTTTAGAGTTGGGTGTCCGCTACATTGATACGGCGGCTAATTATGGCTCCAGTGAAGATCATTTAGGGAAAGTCCTCCCAGCGTATCGAAAGCAGATATTTTTGGCCACTAAAACCGAGCAACGCGATCGCGATGGGGCATGGAGAGACTTGGAGCGATCGCTAAAACGCCTCAATACCGATCACCTCGATTTATGGCAGTTACACCACGTCTCCTTTGAGCGAGAATTAGACACCATCTTTGGTAAAAACGGTGCTATTCAAGCGATCGAAGAAGCTAAAGCCCAGAAAATCATTCGCTTTGCCGGAATTACCGGACATCATGAACCCACTATTATTGCTGAAGGGTTACGTCGTTATGATTTCGACACGATACTCATTCCTGTAAGTGCTGCTGATATACACCATCCTCGCCCATTTATTCCCGGCGTACTGCCCATTGCACGGGAGAAAAATGTGGGTGTCATCGCCATGAAAGTCCCGGCTTATGGAAATTTATTTAAACCTGGTGTTCTCGATGGAATGCACCAAGCCATGGGATATAGCCTTTCTCAAGCGGGGGTACATTGTTGTGTAATTGCGACTGAGAATATCGCCCAGCTTGAGTCGAATGTGGAAGTAGCACGGGCTTTTAAACCACTCGATCAGGCCGCTTTAGCTGAAATTGAACAACGCACGGCTAAAGCTTGGGAAGATAATACCTTCTTCCGGGCTTGGACATAAGTAATTCAGGCAAAAGCCGAGAGGCCAATTTTGTACTTGATTTTGGCGCTCAATTGTTGAAGATTGCTTGGGTAGCAGCCATTTAACGCCTCCTTTCTTAATGTTTGAAGGCGCGGAAAGGTAATGAGATTGCACGTTACCGCCGCTTGATTACCTTTATACTACACGCATAATACAAAAGTGTCAAGAGGGTGGTTAGAATCTAAGAGCTGTCGCCCAATCGTTTTTGTATCGCCATCCAGCACAACTAGAGGAAATCTCAAATGGTACAAACACCCGCTAAACCGTTATCTTTAGAAGAGTTTTTGACGCTACCCGAAACTGAACCTGCTAGCGAGTACATTGATGGCCAAATTATTCAAAAACCAATGCCTCAAGGGAAACACAGCGTAATTCAGGGGGAATTGATTATTACGATTAACGCTGTTGTTAAGCCCCAAAAAGCTGCCAGGGCGTTTCCAGAATTACGGTGTACCTTTGGTGAAAAGTCCATCGTGCCAGATGTAGCGGTATTTACTTGGGAGAGGATTCCTCGCACGGAAAATGGCAGTATAGCCAATGTATTTTCAGTAGCTCCTGATTGGATAATTGGAGTTCTCTCTCCAGCACAAAGTGCTACAAAAATTACGAAAAAAATTATCCATAGTCTTAAATATGAGACACAAATGGGTTGGTTGATTGACCCAGATGAAGAGACAATATTTGTTTATCAGTCAAATCAACAACCTGAGGTATTTGATGAGCCTGAAGAACAAATTTTAGTACCTCGTTTTGCTAGTGAATTACGGTTGACGGTAGGTGATGTATTTGGTTGGTTGTTAGAGTAACCAGTTTGGGATTACATCAATGGAGAGGTGATTGTCAAACCGATGGAGAAAGAATTAGGGTTTACGCAAGAAACCCACACATAGCAAGGCGCACAGGGAAAGCGCCCCTACTAATGGTGATTCAAATGTCAATTTGCTTCAGTCCTAAGATGTGAGCAAGAGGTCTATTCTATTACTTGACTTGAGCACCATGACTGCGTGGGTCATCTTGAGGTGTATTGCTGGCAGATACAGGAGCTGCAAATTCAGAAATTTTGCCACTACCTTGGGTATAAGGTAGAGGAACAGATGCCACTAAAGCGTCTAAATTTGCCTCTAAGATGCTACGAGGTTGTTCTCCAATTGCTTGGGCGATCGCATTTCCATCTTGACTTAAATAGACAAAATGGGGAATACCATCCACCCGATAATTGAGGATTTCAGGCAACCACTTACTGTTATCCACATTCAGCATGACAAAATTAACGGAATCGGCATATTTCTCTTTAAGTTCACTCAAATCATTAGCCATCGCCTGACAGCTCGTACACCAGTTAGCATAGAACTCCATTAATGTGGGTTTGTTGTTGCCAATGGCGACTTCTAATGGAGTGGATGCCTCGGCTTGAGCATCTAAGGAAACTGCACCGGTTTGGGTTTGTGTTCCTAAAAATAAGAGTACACCTAAGCCCAATGCCACCAGAGCAATTAGAGAATTTCTAATCCGTTGACCCAAGGAGGTTGTCGGTGTCTGGGTAGAGGTGGGGGTTGAGTCAGGTGAATTGGGATTCATGCTTAATCAAACTTATAAATCACTTTATTTCATAAACACACTGTAACAAGACGATGAAAAAACGGGTAACGCTCACTTTTCCTAAACGCACGGTACACATGCCAGTCACGTACCGACTGGCCAAGGATTTCAACGTAGCGGCCAATATTATTCGTGCTCAGGTCGCACCCAATCAAGTTGGGACACTGGTGGTGGAATTATTGGGGGATATTGATGAATTAGATGCTGCCATTGAATGGATGCGATCGCAGGATATCACCGTTTCGTTGCTAGGACGGGAAATTTTGATTGATGAGGAGAGTTGTGTCGATTGTGGGTTGTGTACCGGCGTGTGTCCGACGCAAGCGCTGACTCTTAACCCAGAGACGTTCAAGTTGAATTTTATGCGATCGCGCTGCATTGTGTGTGAGCAGTGTATCCCTACTTGTCCAGTGGAGGCGATTTCGACGAATCTTTAGGGAATTAGGGGTCAGGGGTCAGGAGTTAGGAGTTAGGCAACGGAGGGGATGGGTTGCTTCTCAACTAGACCATAGGGGTTGGAAGTGTCTGCAACAGGGAGATGAATCTCGCACCATAAGCTGATCATCCAGATAAATAAACCCATATTGTTCGTACCACAGTCTCAATTGATTGAGTCCTAAGGGACTACAGGCATCAAGTTCCAAGTGGATGGGTTTATGCTTAAACAAGTCGCAAATTGTTTGCAGTATGAGTGAACCCCATCCTTGGGCTCGGAGGTCTGGCATCACAGTCAGAAAGTGGAGAAAGTAAAATTCTGGTGTTGCCGAAATTGAGGCAATACCAATCAAAATGTCTCCCTGGAAAAACTCATACCGAACTCCTTTAGGAATGCTGTAAGTTGCTTCAAAAGCTTGAATAGATACTTTCACGATAGAACGAGTCCTAAACTAGTGTAGGAAGATACCAGCGACCGCCAGCAACTTCCGCTAGTTCAGAGGAAATTAGCTATTGCACGGTCTTGAAACAGCAGCAGATACCCCCTCAAACATATCTACAAGCATTACCAGTTCAATCCAGGATTGAGGGTTTTCTCTCTCGCATCAGAACTGCTCTGAGGGGGGTTATCATAAGCTGTTACCCTTACAAATTGCATTGTGACAGTTGGTAAAAGGCTTGCTAGCAGTGGATTTCCTCCGGATTGAATTTTGAATTCCTTACCTGAGATCTTGCACCAGTCGCAATAACCCGCCAGGGGTTTAAAACCCTGGCTCATAGCTCACATTCGTCTAAAGACGACTGAATAAGAGTTTTAGTCCACTTCAGTGGACTTGAGCTATTAGCCCGGAGTTTAAACTCCGGGCGGATTATGAGGCTAATTGAGAATGGTGCAAGATGTGAGTTACCAAATCTGCTTCATTTCTTGATTGTGCGCGACAGCACATAGTGCCTAACTCGAAAAGGCAATCGGTAACGCCTGAAGTCCCCGCATTGCAAAACTCGACTCCCAAATTAGCTCATCCGTATCCAGTCGCAAATCTGGCAAGCGTTGGATAATTGTATTAATCGCAATCCTTGTCTCGAAACGGCTTAAGACGGCACCCAAACAGAAGTGCATCCCCAATCCGAATCCAAGGTGACGATTATCGGTGCGAGTGATATCTAATTGCTCAGGATTAAGGAAGCGTTCTGGGTCGCGGTTTCCAGCTTGCAACATACAGTAGACCTTTTGCCCAGATTTAAGCAATTTGCCACCGATTTGTGTATCCTCAATCACTCGGCGCACCACACTCAAAGCAGGGCCATCATATCGCATGAGTTCTTCTACGGCGCTGTCGATGAGTAGGGGATTTTCCCGTAATTTTTGTAGCTGTTCGGGATGTTGCAGCAGTGCCAGCAGGCCGTTGCCAATCACATGAGTAGTTGTTTCATAGGCACCCGCCATCATGGTAATGCAGACTTGCGCGAGTTCCTCCTCGCTTAATCGGTTTCCCTGTTCTTCCACCGATATCAGTCTACTTATTAAATCTTGGCCTGGATTTTGTCGGCGCTGTTCAATGAGATGCTCAAAATATTCCCGACATTCCACGAGACTACAGTAAGTCGCTTCAATAATGTCATCCGTGGCAAAACCCGCCCCGAATAACCTAAACATATCAGTACTCCACCGTTTGAGGTCTGGAATTCGCGATTGAGGAATACCTAGCATTTGCGCGGTGACGAGGGAAGGGAGGGGAATGGCAAAATCATGAATCACTTCCATTCGTCCCATTCCTTGCACTGCATCAATGAGTTCGTTGGTAAAATATGCGATCGTAGATTGCATACTCTCAACTAGCTCAAGGGTAAACGCTTTTTTCACTAAAGTCCGAAGATGGGTGTGTCTCGGTGGATCGGAAAACACCATCCACTGTGCAAAGAAATCATTGCAATGATTCAATTTCTTTTGTACTCGAAAAGACCCACCCCGGCTAATCTTTCCCCCTCGATCCACCGAAAAACGAAAATCACGAATCACTCGTTGAATATCGTTATAACGAGTCAAAATCCAGGCTTGAAGTTCAGGGTGCCAATACACTGGATCTTCAAGCTGCATCTGTCGCCAAGTGGTGTATGGAGAGGCATGAAAGGAGGAACTCAATAAGTCGTACTTGAGTGCAGACTCTAAGGTTTGGTTTAACATGAACATGATAGTAGTAGATGCACGGAAATCAATATTTGTTATTTGTTGCTTTTACGGTTTGAGTGGCTAAAATTTTTTACTAATTAGAAAGCCACAGCTTACTAACAACAAATAACTAACAACCAACAACAAAGCGGCGGTTTGCTATCCTTCTTATTCTTAGAAGTAACAATCTTCCCGCCGCTTTCTGTGCCTTTTTTGAATTCAAAACTCAAAGTTTAAATAACTATATGCTTGAATTTTGAATTGCCCCAAAGGGTTGACTACTCCATTTCAGCTTCTTTACCTTGGCTGCTTCGTTTTCCGCGATAAGCTCTTGACAATTCCTCTGTTTCTGGAAACACTTCAATTCTCGGAGCAATGACTACGTACCGTGACCCAAGATACTTCGCTTTGAAGTTTTTCATCCAACCGTGATGATTTAAAACTCCCTTGGCATCAAATCCAATAATGGATACACCACTGCGGTCATAACTTCCCGATAAAAGGAATGTCCAATAGGTCTGATCGGGAAATTCACCAAAATGGTATTTAAAGGTCGCTGCAAAGGCGAGATAACGCCGGAAATCCATACCGTGCAGCCCTTCGTCTTCATAGATGCGCTTGGCGGCTACTCCGGTGCGATACATTAATTCTGGTGTTTTCTGAGCAGAAGTGATGAACCATTGGTCTTCATTCACCATCGTATTTCGGATGAGGTTCTCATGCTCAAAGTTAACATTAGTTCGGATACCAAACCTTGTACAGAGTTCACTCATCGAGAGTTTAGCCGGTAGGTAAACGAGCAATTCATTGTGAAGTGCAAGCTCGTCAATTTCTGCGGCTGTAAACGGGCAGGGAGAGACGGGAATATCTCCATACAGGCTGTAGACGTAATTCGATAAATTCGTCTGATTTGAGATAGTTTGATGGCTGGAGAACTGCAATTCTTGAATTGGAAACAAAGACTGCATTTTGGTGTCCTATGGAAGTAATAGATGCAAATGATGAGCGAGAGAGAATACTTAAAAAAGTAGAAGAATTGAGTATTTTCTCAGAACTAACATCAGACTTATTTCGGTCTTTTGTTGTGTTCATCTGTATATTCACACAAACCAGATTCAAGCAAATCCGTAAATCTACTTAAGTTTTCACCAGAAAAAAATAGGGAGTCCGTAATATTACTGAATTTAGTTTTTTGAAGCGAAGCTGTTCATTGAGTAAAACCATGCATTCTTGGCAACCGTGTATTTACGGAGAAAATTTAGAGATTGATGGAGACGGCTGTAAATTTTCAGGGGTTACACGGTTTTAGATAAAGCACCAATAAAGATAGGGTATTCGTCTATCCTGCTCATCTTTCTAATTTGGAATCATGGCAAATCCCTCTGCTTTCGGTGCAGCGTCCAATCAGTCCAAAGCAATGCGCCTCCCCCGTAGCCTGAGTGCTTTGGAAACTTGGGGCTTTGGTTTGATGACGATTCTGGTGTGGCTTGGTGTAATAGCGGCCATGAATGCCGCTTTGGGGCTACAAGCGATGTGGGTGTTGTTACCTGCGACTCTGGTAGGCATTTTAGAAAACCAGCAGGTAAAACGCTTGGCACAAAAGTGGCCAGAAATGTCCGGCGGAACCCCTGCCTATACGGCAAGGCTACTCAAACATATTCCCGCTTTAGGGCGCTATAGTGCGATCGCTTATTTTATCGCTTGGTCTGCCCTACCCCCAATTAACGCGATTATCCTCACCGACTTAATCGCCCACAACCTTGAACCTTATGGCATTGCTTGTCCCGAAACCGTACTCAAAATCGGCTTTACTTGCATCGCTTATATTGTGGGGTTTAGTGGCACTCGCGCCCTCGCTATCTTGCACTTATTTTTTGTGCTACCGGCAGTGGGATTCCTGATTTTGTTTTGTATTCAAGGTTTGGGATGGTTAGCCTTCTCACCAGAAAGTCCTGGCCTTTTACCTAACATTGGTAAGGGAGGATTTCACCTCAGCTTCGGAGAATGGGCGCAATGGTACTTTGGTGGAGGAGCCTATCTGGCCTATGGCTGTGAAACGGCGGTCTTTTTCGTGGCGGATAGTCACAAGCCCAAGGCTACTTTACGATGCTTAGATTTTACCCTTTGGTTGATGCCCCTGGTATTTTTGGGGGGTTCTTGGGTACTGATGCGGTTGGCCACCGACCCTAAACTGGGTGATAACACGTTCTTAAGCTTAATGACTGCCGCGAGTCCCTTCTGGGGTGTCTTTGCTCCGTTGTTAGTCACACTCTTGATTGCCACCAGTACCTTACTCGTGTGTGCGACAACAGTGGCCGTCTGTCCTCGGATTTTGTACCAACTCTCGCTAGACGGGCATCTTGCCCCTGTGTTTGCACAAGTGAACCGACAAGGGGTATTGACACCTAGCCTGATTTGTACATTTATTCTAAGTTTGTTGTGCTTGCTTTGGGGGGATATTCACCAGATTGTACAGGTAACAGGGACGTGCTGGTTTGTGTGTTTTGCCATCTTCCATTTGGCATTGTGGATGTGCCGGAAACGGCCAGAGGCGAGATGGCCATGGTGGTCTCTAGGCTTTTTTGTGGTTGAAGTTGTCGTCTTGCTGGCTTGTGGCAAGGCTTGGGGTTGGCAAAATCTGCTCATCGGCTTGCTGTTGCCTCTGGCTTTTTTAGCCATGGATACAGTACTTCGCCATCTTTCCAAGTTGCCTTCTAGAAATATTCGTTGGATTCAGGGCAGAATACGTAAAACGAGCCAACAAAATCAGGATTTTGTCGGACTTCAAGTTATTGTCCTGCTGGTGTTGGTGTGTAGCGCTGCCATCATTAGTTGGGAAATTCGGGATGTACTCGAGCAGGTGAGTACCCGTGCCAGTAATAATCTTTTAGTAATTCTCCTCATCACCTTAGCCTTTGTCGCCTTAGCGGTAACGTGCTGGACAACATTGCCCCAAGTGGCGGCAATTGAAGAGGCTCACCAGCAATTACTCGAGCAAAATTCAGCCTTGGAAATCGCTAAAGAAGAAGCCGAAGCCGCTAACCAAGCCAAAGGGGAATTCTTAGCCACGATGAGCCATGAAATCCGTACTCCTATGAATGCCGTGATTGGCATGACGGGATTACTCTTGGATACGGATTTAACCCCCCAGCAACAGGATTTTGCCCAAACGATTCGCAGTAGTAGTGATGCTCTGCTCACTATCATTAACGATATTTTGGATTTCTCCAAAATTGAATCAGGCAAGTTGGAATTGGAGGAACAACCGTTTGAGCTACGAACCTGTATTGAGGAATCTCTCGACTTAGTAGCAGCCAAGGCGGCTGAGAAAAAATTAGAACTTGCTTACTTTTTCGATCCTCTAACTCCAAATTGGGTGATGGGTGATGTCACACGATTGAGACAAATCTTAGTGAATTTGCTGAGTAATGCGGTGAAATTCACGCAGGAGGGAGAAGTTTTAGTTTCTGTCCTCGCGCATCGAAGTCAGGAGTCGAGTCGCTTTGCTCCAAATTCAAAATTCAAAATTCAAAATTCAAAAAATAATCAGGAGTTAGGAGATTTACAGTCTAATTCTTGGCAGATGAATGGTGAACTTTCTCCGATTTATGAAATCCAATTCGCGGTTAAAGATACGGGAATTGGTATTCCTTCCAACCGGATGGAGCGCTTGTTTCAATCCTTCAGTCAGGTGGATTCTTCCACGACGCGCAAGTATGGGGGGACGGGTTTAGGATTAGTTATTAGTCAGCGCCTTGCTGAATTGATGGGCGGCAGAATGTGGGTGGAAAGTCAAGAGGGTATGGGTTCTACCTTTTATTTCACGGCGATGGTTGAGTCTGTGCCGAGTCCATCACCCGAAGCACTCGAAACTCAAACTCTTCTATTAACCGGCAAGCGATTGTTGATTGTGGATGATAATGCTACCAATCGACAAATTCTCACGTTGCAAGCTCAGTCTTGGGGTATGCTTTCTCAAGCTACTGAGTCGGGTTATGAAGCGTTGGACTGGCTAGCTCGGGGAGAACAATTTGATATGGCAATTCTGGATATGCAGATGCCTGGAATGGATGGTTTAATGCTGGCAGCCGAAATTCGCAAGCAGTGCAGGAGTCAAGATTTGCCGTTAGTGATGCTAACTTCTATCGGTAAGCCAGAAATTCAGTCAGAAGCGCTTAAGGTTGGTTTTGCAGCGTTTTTGAACAAACCCGTCAAGCAATCTCAACTTTACAATGTTTTGATTCACATCCTGAGTGGACAGCCTGTTAAAGTCAAGCCGTCTCAAACTCAACGCCCGGAACTTGACTCTACAATGGCTCAACGGCTACCCCTAAGGATTTTGCTGGTTGAGGATAATAAGGTGAATCAGCAGCTAGCTTTACAATTGTTGGCGCGGATGGGGTATCGGGCTGATATCGCGGGTAATGGACTTGAAGCGATTCAAGCTCTCAGGCGTCAACCGTATGATGTGGTATTTATGGATGTACACATGCCTGAAATGGACGGATTGACGGCAACGCAACAGATTTGTCAGGAATGGCCACCTACCTCACGTCCTAAGATTATTGCCATGACGGCGAATGCAATGCAAGGCGATCGCGAAAAGTGCCTCAGTGTAGGCATGGATAATTATATCAGCAAACCTATCCGTGTAGAGGAGTTAGTTAGGGCATTGCATCAATGTCAATCGAGTGATGAAGACTCACAACCGCTTCCCTCACTAGAAGAGACTGCGCTAAATTTGGACGCTCAACCCTCTGTTTCTCTGGATTTACAAGACGCAATTGATACAGATGTTTTGCAAACATTCCGTCAGACAATGGGAGCCAGTGCTAATCAATTTCTCGCTCAATTAATTGATGTTTATTTAGAAGAAACACCTGTAATCTTACAGGCGATCGCGACAGCAATTCACCAAGATAATGCTACCGCGATGCAACATGCGGCTCATACTCTCAAATCTAGCAGTGCTTCTCTCGGTGCAATCATTCTTTCGACTCTTTGCCAACAATTGGAGAGTATGGGGCATTCGAGTACAACATCAGGCGCATTGGAAATCATGGTACAGCTTGAGTTTGAGTATGAACGGGTGAAAATAGGTTTGCAACAAACTCTTTTGGAGGTTTGATACAGAACATGGTTAAAGCATTCGAGCAAACTAAGAACATCGAGTTCCTTTAATTGTATTTGAAGCTCAAAATGAGGCGAGCGACGACATAATTGGGTAAATACTTAGACTTTGATGCGAATTCGTGGTATCTCCAGTAAATTACTGACTCGTTTCGCCTACCCGGACAAAATCTTCGCGAATCCAACCTTCAGCGCCCGAACGAGGGAACTGCACTTTATACCAGCTATAGCCATTAGCTGTTGTTCTGTCGATGACCTGCACCCGATCTCCGTTCAATCCGTACCCTCGAAGTTTACCAGTGGTGGAGGGAGTAGCTCGGAGGTTGATTTGTGAATTAGGGTCACTAGCAGTTAAGGTAGCCTCTTGTGCGGTTGTTGTCAGTTCAGGTGTGGCTGAGCTAACCTTCGGACTGGTATTCGTAGGCAATCCAGTTGTATCACTGAATCGGAAAGACAGATGGCACTGTCCGATAGGACAGGAGTTGCCATTATCTATCCAAAGTACCTGTAGCGTTGTGTCTCCTTCAGCTAAGATGACCCCCTCGCCATCCTTGCTATCTACTTCTCTAACAAACTCAGGAGAGCTGATACGTGGGTAAAGTTTGTTATAGTCGAGTGTTGGCGTTAAGTTCGTCATCGCTAATTTGAGTGCTTCAGAACAAGTAGGAGTCCACTTTCTGATCCTGACAGTCACTCCCCGCATGTTCGTTTCATCAGGCATTCGCCAGCCACTGACATCACATGACTGATCATCATCCTTCGCGTATAAATCAACTTGGTAATCAAAAGGATTTCGGTCATCACCAAATCCCAACTTAGAATAGACAGTTTGGAATTGGTCAAGCTCTTGCTCGAATCCAAAATTTACGACTGATTTAGTATCTTGTTCATTAGTATCTGACACCTGCCTATTTTGTTCTGGCTTGGAGGAAATTACCCCCAACGACCAAATAACAGCATAGGCAGTTAAGGTAAACTTCAACCAGTGAGGCCAACGGGTTAATTTCCACATTGGAATTGCTGCTAGCGGTGGAATGAAGAGAAAGCCTACTCCTGTGCTGATGCTTGGGTGCTTCTTGATGAACTCTTTCGCTTTACTGAGCGTTGAGTGTTTTTCAACAGAATCTTTTGGTTGGGTTGACATTCCGTAGATTAGGCAATTCTCCTTTATCCATGATACATAGTCTTCTCAAGCTCTGTGTTTAGTAGATATACGGAACTTATACGGTGAAAGTTTTACAGGCTATGGGATTTAATGGCGCAAACCTTGGACTAAACCCCTCGATTCGCTTAGTCAGTACCTTATATCGAAATTTTGTCCGGAGTATTGAGGTACTAGCTTTGTAAAAAGCTTTGATATCCAGAGGAGGAGAGGAGGCTAAACTTTGTTTCTAGTCAAAGATGCTAGCACCGACCGCGAAGAAAGGATTAAGCGATTGTCCACTGAAGATCCTGCCTTAGCTGAACTCTTAGGGGTCATCCACGTCGAGTGGACAGTGAGGCGGGCAATAATTGCTTTAGGGACTTCGCCAAATGTTGAGATCCGAAAAGCCCTTGAACAATGTCACGGACTTAAACGTTACAAAGACCTCTGGAAAAAAGAAGTGGTTCAAGGAGGATTAACTAAATCTTCTCCAGTGACACATAAAAACCTTTGCTCAGTAATCACAAATTGGGACGGACTGATAAAAGCTTTCAATTTAAGGCATAAACTCGTACACGGTGTTGGCTCATGTTCGGCTGAGTATGCCATTGAGAAACTTGACTGGGCAATCGATGCTGCAAGAGATATCCGAACCTACTGCTTAAACTATGAGATAGACATCGATGCGCGATTACCCGTGCGGCGACGAGTTATTGCCCTATGAGGGGTATGAGTAGCAGTCGAGTTAAACTTAGCAGAACACTCACCCACTCTGCTGAGTTTAAATCCCTTGCTACTCACGAGCGAATCATTCAATATGTGAAAGCTACGAAACTGTTTTAGTAGAAGACTTTTTCTGCGACACTTTGAGCGTATTCGCTTGAGAAAATGTTGGGGTCAGCTTCTGTGCCATTGCTATCTATTGCCACGCAAACTATTTGACTATTGGAGCCACTAGGGTTTGTAATCTCCGTACAGGCTCCCCACATTGGTCTCCAGCTTGCGTAGTCAACTCGAAACTTCACGGTAAGGTCGTAGCATTCGAGAAACTCACTGACTTTATCAGAGTCTCCCGCTAAAATGACACCTTTGTAGTAGTAAGACACTTTAGCATTACCCATCAACACAGGTCTTTGTAGTCTCCAAGGGTCTACTCTTGGTACAAAACTGGCACACTGTTGTTGAGTCGGAGCGGAGCTTGAAGCAATACTTCCAGCTTCGGCAAGGCTAGGTCTAAAAGGTACAAGTGTAATGACTGCTAGGGCAGCTAGTGCAAGTTTCATATGCAATTATTCGTTATATCCTCATCTAGTATTCCCATTCCTGAATAAAGAATTCAGGTTCATAAACAATGAGTTTGAGTTGATGGCGCTGAAATATTTAATCAGGTCTGTAGCTCGGAATGGAGGTTAATTTTGATGCCAAACTATAAATTGATTTCAAGTGGTTTCTCGTCGCCACCACGCTAAAACTAATCGAATTTCATCATAACTATACTCTTCTCCCAAATGTTCACGTAGACTTCTGAGTGAGTTTGTGCCAATGCTTTGAATCGCTTTGACTATCGGGGGCTGACGTTCTGTAGATACCAGCCGATTTAAATCAACGGGCTGATTCTTTTCAATGAGTTCGCTCAAATGATTAATAATGGTACTCTGTGCGAGTCCCCGTTGTTGAGCAATTTCTTCAATACTCAACCCTTGTTGGTAGTGTTGTAGCGTGACTATTTGCGTATCCGAAGGGAGAGCAATGGGTAATTTTTGTTCTTGACAAAATGCCCGTATTTCTGATACAAAATTTTCTCCATATTGAGTAAGTTTATGGCTGCCAACGCCAGAAATTTCAGCAAACTCTTCGAGGGATTGAGGCTGTTGTTGCGCCATTAAACGAAGGCTGGAATCCGCAAACACCACATAGGGCGGAACTGATTGAGCATCTGCAATTTGTTTGCGTAATTGCCGCAATCGTTCAAATAAAATTTCGATTTCGGCACTTCTGGGATTAATTTCTGCTAATGCTTTATCAACGGGAGTCTGAGTAATGGCAATCTGGACGAAACGCTGTTTTCTTAAGATTTCCCAACTAAGTTTATTGAGTTTTAAAATGCGATACCCATCCGTTGTTTCATCGAGTAAGCCTTGATGTAAAAGCGATCGCCCCAACATCTTCCAATCGTTGGCACTTCTATCCTTACCAATTCCATAAGTAGATAGCAAGTGATGCCCGTACTGTTCAATCTTCTGCTTTCTAGAACCCCGTAACACATCAATAATGTGAGTCATGCCAAACCGTTCTTTGCAACGTGCTACACAAGACAGAAATTTTTGCGCTTCAATTGTCCAATCTTCTACGGGTTTAGGATTGCGGCAGTTATCGCAGTTATCGCAATTTCCCTTAAATCGTTCCCCAAAGTAGCGTAGCTGAATTGTGCGGCGGCAGTCGGTTCCTTCGGCATAATCGAGTACTTGACGCAACTGTTGACGGGCGAGGCGCTGCTCTTTAGGGTCAGGTTTTTGGTCAATTAAATAATCAATGGTTCGTAAATCCCCCGCACCAAACATCAGGGTACAATGGGCAGGTTCTCCATCTCGTCCGGCTCGTCCTGATTCTTGATAATATCGCTCTATAGTCGGGGGTAAATCGTAGTGGATGACAAAGCGGACATCGAGTTTATTAATCCCCATGCCAAAGGCAATAGTTGCCACCATAACCTGAACGTTATCTCGGATAAAATCAGTTTGGTTGGCGGCTCTATTTTCATCACTCATCCCCGCATGATAAGGTAAGGCGGAAATGCCATCTTTTTGCAGTCGAAAGGCAACTTCTTCCACCTTCCGACGACTGAGGCAGTAGACAATTCCTGAACCTTTATACGAGCGAATTTGCTTTAATAATTGGTTGTAACTTTGACGCTCTTTTTGTTGAACTTCATAGTAAAGATTAGGACGGTTGAAACTGGAAATATGGATTCCTGGTTGCCGTAGCGTCAACTGTTCTACAATGTCTTGCTGTACTCGTTTGGTGGCCGTGGCCGTGAGGGCAAGCAGGGGAATATCGGGATAACGTTGGCGCAGTTGTCTCATCTGCCGATACTCAGGGCGAAAGTCGTGTCCCCACTCGGAAACACAGTGCGCTTCATCAATGGCAAAGGCAGAAATTCCAATTTGCGATCGCACCCGTTCTAAAAATGGCAGAAATTTGCCTCCTAGTAAACGTTCCGGTGCGACGTAGAGGAGTTTAATTTTGCCGTTGAGGATGGCTAATTCGCGCGATCGCACATTCTCCCAACTCAAAGTACTATTGAGAAACGTTGCACCAATGCCATTATCTTGCAGTGCGTCCACTTGGTCTTGCATCAGCGCAATCAACGGCGACACCACCACCATTAAACCCGGTTTCAACAGTGCTGGCAGTTGGAAACACAGGGATTTTCCGCCACCAGTGGGCATAATAATCAATAAATCCCGATTTTGCAGCGCTTCTTCAACAATCTGTCGCTGTCCGGGGCGGAAGGAGTCGTAACCAAAGAAATGTTTGAGTGCTTCCTCCAGAGATTGAAACTGAGGCATGATGGCTACTTTAGCGCTGATGACGGATTTAATTGTATCAACCACGAAGGAATAGGGCTTGCTTGAGTCTAGAGAGGAACGGGTATTTGGCAAGAAGTATGACAAAAAATGCGATCGCCCAGTGTTAATTGAAGCGATCGCATTTCACAAGCTCATCGATAAAAAGCTTTTGATTTAGTGGAAGTGAGTTATGTATGTACTCATGTCACTCCACTTTTGATTGCTGTATGCACCGATGTGCTTATACAACAACTGTTGTTTTCCAAGCAATCCTACTTTTATCGCTTCCCTACAGGATGAAATCAGTTGCAGAAATCGATGCCAATCCATTGAGCTGAATCTCCATGTCAGCAGTGATGTTGCCATCACCATTGATTTCCACTTGCAAAATTAGGTTGCTACCACTGGTGAAGTAGCGGACTTCACCGGCGGTTCCACTAAAGTTGTTGGTTCCGATAAAAGTGAAAGCTTGGTTCCCTGCAATGTTCAATTCAGCATCAATGGCCGACAGATCTAGCCTGTCAAATCCACTCGTGAAGTCGAGGATAACATCCCTTTGAACACCTACAGCACTTTCGGAAGTACTGAAGTAGCGGTAGATATCATCCCCGGCCTGGTCACTCATGGTGTCCTGACCAGCACCTCCCACAAGGATGTCATTACCGCTACCTCCTATGAGAGTGTCATTGCCAGCACCGCCATCAATGGTGTCATCGCCATCACCACCGGAGAGGCTATCGTTACCAAAATTGAGAGATGAATCATCACCGGTCAGGCGATCATTTCCCGTACCACC
>CAZPRJ010000044.1:0-64809 GCA_964588805.1 uncultured Microcoleus sp.
ACCTGCAAACTAATAGTAGCACACAAAAAACGAAACTCAAATGTCATCCAACACATCTGATTTAATGGGTTCCCTTAAGTCTGCAACTAGCCGAGTGTTACCACAAAAATATAAGGAAGAGTTGAAAAAACATTACTGGGGGAAGAAGGCAAAGCTATGGGACGATTCTAAGTGTATTGTTTCCTGTGGCGGAGCGCCTTTGAATATTATTAAGCAGTACGTTCAACAACAATCAGGAGGGAGAAAAGAAAAATTAGAGGCATCGAACCCCTAACTTTTCTCGGCTATCCATCCCCAACCTTTTTAGAGGATGGGGAATTCCGCCGATTTTGTTAAATTGAACAAGGCGTTATCAAGATTAGCGATCGCGGGTAACTTCAAATTAAATATATCCTCCAGTGCAGTACGCAACTCGGTCACGGTGTTCAGTACACGTCGTTCTGTTCGACCGTCCAGGTAATGCGTTGTTAACTGGTTATTTCGCAAGGCATATCGACAATTTGTATCAGGTCTAGCCGCAATGAGTGTATTAACAAATAGTGACTTGGGATGGGTAGAAACATACCAATTACTCACCTCGTAATCCGGAAGTTGTTGCTCGTGAAGATCGAAACAATAAAGGGATTTCCACTCCTGACCGATATAGGCTTGCATGATATAACTATGGTCAACCACAATCAATCGAAACGGTTCATGGGGTGTACTCTGCTCAATGTCTGGTGTCAGAGACAACGGTGCACTTAGCGTTAATCCTCCAAATCCAACATCTGCAATGTATTTCTGTGCGTCAATATTAACCTGAAGCAACATGTGAGCGCGAGGAGTGATTGTCCCTTTAGGAAGATTCCACAACACACGCGCTGCCAGATTTGTGACCTGAAAGCCAACAGCACTCAGAGCTGACCGAAACAGCAGGTTCTGCTCAAAACAATAGCCACCCCGACCCTCGTAGATCAGCTTTTGCTGTAGGGATGTAGCATCAAGGAGAACAGGTTGTTTGAGAAATGAATTGAGGTTCTCGAATGCTATGGCTTGTGCATGGTGCTGGTGAATTGCCTGTAAAGCCTCAAGGGTTGGCGAACACTCGCCACTGTAGCCAATGCGTTGGAAATAGGCATTGAGGTCTATTGCATCTGATGTTTGGTTTTGCATAACGACATATCAAAGCGGTCGGTTTTGAGTTCCTTCGCCAGGAGTAATGAATAACATAGAACTGGGTGCATGGACTTTGGTAGTATGCCATGTACCACGCGGCACAAGCACATACGTCCCTGATGTACTCAGTTGCACCGTATTCTTAGCTCCACCTTGTTCCAGAATCAAATCGACTCGACCTGAAAGCAGACACACAAACTCTTCTCCGGCTGGGTGCATTTCCCAAGTTTCCCAGTCTTTATCAAAACTAAAGTGAGAAATGAGCCTCTTGCCCTTGAAGTCACCGAATTTGGATTCGAGATCTTCAAAAAAGCGATCGCTCACCCCAATTGGAGTAGCGTTACCATTGTCTTCAAGGACGACGTAGGTAGAACTGATGTTGAGTGGGTTAATTTCAGGTGACATTCGACTGACTCCCAATTGTTACGGCTGAAAGTGGCTTAAAAACATGGAAACCAGGGAAATCAATCCTCATGGTTTCCATTTCTTATCTCTTTTAGTTCTTAGTATTTGTTTGTAGTTGCAGAGGCTACACTATCGAAACCACCGGATAGTTATAACTTTCTTTTACAACTAATCCATTTTTCCAATAGCCGATTGAAAGTTGATTGCTTTTGTTGTCAATAAGTTGACCGCCAAGCTTGATTGTGAAATCGTTGTACCAGTTGGAAATCACTACAAAATCATAGGTTTTGTCTGCTGAAACAGCAATGTCTTGACTCATCAGCTTTGATTCTCTAAACTCAACCAACATTTCATTAAAGAAGACTTCTCTTCCTCTGCGACACGCTTCTTTACCAGTAGTCACAGTGCCATCCCCTTCTATCATCACAATATCCTCGGCATAATATTTTTCCAAGGCAACTGATGTTTGAAATGTAACAACCAGGTGGTTGATATCAGTTAGTTTGGCTTGTAGCTCTTCAAGTGTCATAAAGTCCTGAATAGTTGGGTTCTCGACTTACGCGCAGCAATAAACAAGAACAGAGGAATTCGTAAGCGCCGCTTATATTCTTCCTCTCTCACAAAATTCTCCTTTTGAGGACATGATTCTCGCACCCGCTCTATCTCAAATCCAGCGTCTGCAACGAAATCAAAATACTCTTCTAAGGTGTGGTGATACTTCGTCACCTCATGTCCAAGCCATTTATGTACCCTTGCGCCTGGCTTAAAGTAGTTGTCCACCAACCATGTAGTGCGGCGACCTTCAGCTAAACTGGCAAAGTTCGATGTAATGACAGGATGCTCGACTGATACAAGCATCCGGCCACTAGGACGAAGCGCCTTGTAGATTTCTTGAAAAACGGGTTTGAGATTTTCTACGTAGTGCAGTGCCAGCCGTGACGACACCAAATCAGCCTGTTCCCCTGGTGTTCGCCATGTTTCTATGCTTTCGTGATGAACCTTGCCTGAGGTGTTTGCAAGTGTTTGATGGGCAATGTCAACCATCGCCTTAGAAACTTCAATGCCTGTATACGATCGCGCCCCTTGCAAGAGAGCCTCTTTCCCAAACGAAGCATCCCCACATCCTAAGTCAACAATATCAAGATTGCTGAGATTTCCTGCAAGCTCTAAAAAGAGTGGGCGTTCGAGTGCATCGTTGGGGTTATCAGGTCGAGTACGGTGTGCGAGATAATTCGCTCGTACCTCTGGGTTGTCGTAGAACGCTTCGTCTTTAGGCATCTCACTTCAACCCTTAAACCCTTAAAATTAATGTTGCGTTAGAGAATGTCGAATGCGGGTGCGATGTAGCGTCTGATTCAGGTGGTAGCTGGCTCACAGTTAATCATCCACGGTATGCCAAATTGATCGACAACCAGACCAAAACGCGCAGCCCAGAACGTTTCCTGAATCGGCATCTGCACTGTTCCGTGTTCTGCCAATGCCTGAAACAGGCGCTCTGCTTCTGTCGGATTGTCGGTGCCAAGCAACACCGAGAAGCCTTTTGGTTGTTCATACTGCTCGGGGGGACAGTCAGAAGCCATTAGATCCTGGTTGTTGACTGTAAAGTGGGCATGCATGATGTTGTTGCGTGATTCAGGGGGCGTTTCTTCTGCCATTGGCGACTCCCCGTAGGTCATCATTGTTTCGATTTTGGCACCCAGGCACTGCTCATAGAACTTCAACGCGGCCTTACATTGTCCGTTGAACATCAAGTAAGGGTTCAATTTAAATTTCATGGTGTACTCCTTGAATAAATGATTCAGGAATGCGATCTGCGCTTTGCAGCGTTCGGCTGAGCGCTCACCGTCGAAGCCTCACGCCGAAGTCAGCGCTGTGCGCTAAGAGCGCCCCGCTTCGCTAACACTATCGCGTGAGATAATGTAGCTGTCCGGTATTTAACTAGTTCAAATGTACTATAACAGATCGGTTGACGGGTAAAACCTATCTTCAGAAAGATGCCAAAGTAACTGCTCTTATAGCGCTTCTGGACAGTTCAGCACTGCATTGAAGACGGTCGCGGGTACGCGCAGGCGGTCGTCGCCCTCGTAGAGTGTACGTAGTTGGGCAAATGAGGCATCCGGCGATAGCGTGAGTGCGGCAAGCCGATCAAAAAACGCAAGTCGATCGTCATTAAGCAGCTCGTTGGGATGGGGAATTGCTCCCCAGACATCCCAAGGCAACATCTCCATTTTGTTGAGCGCTGCGACATCGCGCACAATTTCTCCTGCAATGAACCAGAGTCCCCGCAAGTCGCCTTTGAAAATGCCAAACTTCGATGAGTCAGCTTCACCTGCACGACACTGCACCCAAGCATCACCTGCGATTAGGAAGCGATCGCGTGGCAAATCGAGGATGTCATGATCGATCTTGAGCTTCGCCCGCCAAACTTCGTCGAACTGAGGATCGACAAGAACCCAGCGTGCTTCTGCGGCATTCCAATACTCGCAGACTACGTGTTCTTCAAAGAAAGGTCGATTGAAATAAGAGCCGAACCCGCAGCGATACCGAGCCGGAATGCTCTTAGCACGCAACATGGCGACGAGTAACAGCGCGAAGTGATGGCAGATTCCGATCAGACGCTTGTCAACGGGTCGAGGGATGGAGAGTGGCTGATCGTCGAGAGCGAAGAGGTGATCTAACATCCTCCCTATAGGGCGAATATGGGTTTCACTCTTGCGCTTGTCCGGAATGGTGAAGCCGTAAAAGTCAGATGCCACATATTCATACAGCCCAAGTCCCTGGATGATGCGGGTCAGTTCGCCAACATCGTTCGGCAACTCATCGAACCGGGCAGCGTGTTTGCCTCCGGATGTCATAGCTGTAGGCCGTGAATAGAAGTCGAGAATTTGTTGTTGCATTTTCTTAATGCAAATTTTTTTGATGTTAGGCGGCTAGCATATTTAGTCGCGTTTCGGCTCGTAATTAAGAACAACAATTCCGCAGTCAAATGATGTAGCTTTTACTAATGTCAGCTCTTGTTTGCTATCAAGTTCTTTGAAAATTGTCATTCCTTTACCAATTGCAGTTGGATTAATTAATAAGTGAAACTCGTCAATCAGTCCTTGTTTGATGAGAGCCGATACAAAAGTTGCACCACCATAAGCGATGATGTCTTTACCATCTTGTTTTTTGAGTTTCGTAATTTCATCAACAAGGTTGCCTTTTGCTAAAACGGTATTGTCCCATTCTGACTTGTCAAGGGTTTTGGTAAAAACAACTTTGTGTGTGTCCGTAAATTTTTTACCGTCTGCAAACTCTGGGTCATCCGGATTTGCCGCCACGGTAGCCCAGTGAGGAATGAACCCTTCGGCAAGTTTTCGTCCAAGAATAATGCAGTCAACAGGTTCAGTTATATCTTCAACATATTGTTTCAATTCGTCGTCCCAATTCCACACCATAAAGTCCAGTTCGCCATTTAGTCCCGCAATATATCCGTCAACACTCATTTGTACTTGAAGTTTTAATTTTCTCATTGTCGTGTTTTCCTTTAAGTGAAATTTCGTCTTTACTAAATTGCTTCAACTCCCGCCACCTAACCTTCTGTTGAGCGGCTACAAGTCACCGTTGCGTAAAGAATTAGGACTTATACCCAATCCGGTTAAATGGCCATAAAACCTGTAAGGGCGGGTTTTGATGTCAAATTGTCGGTACTGGACAAAGTTAATCCCTAAACCCGCCCCTACGATAATGTGGTTATTCAAACGGATTTGATATTACGTACTGAAAGAAAATTTTGTTGTTGTGAGCTTTATTTGAGAAGCTAAAAGCTCCATTTTGCCGTTGCAGAACTAGCTGAGTGCGTAACTCCTGAGAATTAGATCGCTTGACAGTCCGCTTCAACGGAATTGTTTGTTATCGTTTCACTCAGATCACCAGTTGATAGTCTCATCCGACCCACCGAAGCTTGCTGGAAAGGATTTGAAGTGCGGCAAATTATCCTTGACTGGAAGGACAGCATACTGACACTGAATGTGAAATTCGGGTTTGAACGTGCCTGTAGGCAGGAGATTTGCCTTCACACCGCACTCTGCAAAACCTGGTACTTGGGCAATCATGTGGGTTCCACAGATGGCGCATCGTTGACGGGGAAGCGTCTTGAGCGCCCAAGCCGTTAGTTCGCCTTGCGTTACCGTAATGGCATCCGATGGATAAATTGCAATCCCGATGTAAGCTCCACCACTCGCGGCTTGACAGTCATCACAGTGGCAATAAAATTGAGTGACGGTTCGCCGTTAAGCTGCACTTTGACAGCCCCGCACAGGCAACTAATTTCGGTTGTTTTCACTTCAATGCTCCCTGTTTTGAAGTCTCGACTAGGTAATCAGCGAGACGATCCAGGCATTCAGACCAGCCCGACCGATGCGAATCACGCGCCTCAAGAGACTCAAAGACAGCCTGGTGGAAGGTTAACAGCGTTTTACTTCCTTGTTCTACAAAGGTTACAGTCACGATCGTTTGGTGCTTAGGTTGACTGTCTTCGTCCTCCCAGGCAAACGTGAAGACAAGTCGTTCTGGCTCAACGATCTCGCGATAGACACCCTGCATCCGGTGGTCTTTCCCCTCGGGCGATCGAATGCAGGCTCGATAAGTGCCGCCTAAACGAACATCCATCTGGCAAGATGTCGTTGTAAAGTCCTTTGGGCCTAACCAACGTGAGAAGTGTTCCGGCTGAGTCCAAACCTTAAACACTAGGCGACGCGGTGCATCAAACACGCGAGTAATCGTGAGTTCCCTTCCCCCTAGTGCGGATGTGTCGTCAGTTTTAGTTTCCATAGTCGTAAAATGTATTCTGCTCAAAGAAAGCCTCCTCATCTTTCGTCAACGCAAAACTCTTGTCTAGTGCCAAACCAAAATCGGTCAAATAGGTCTGTTCGCCATCAGTGAGAATGTTGCGAAAATGCGCGTCGAAGTGAATGATTCCTTTCGTCCTCGTCTGATTGCCTTAAGTATGGAGTGCGTTGCGATGCCACGATCGCATTAATTGCAACGAGTAGCACCAGCCATAATCCGCTATCGATATCCAGCACGATGCCAAAACAGGCAATGACCAAAAGTCCCCAACCTACAAACAAGGGTAAGGGGCGATTCAACTGATGCTCAATCCAGTGGCACAGAAGACCGTAGAGAATCGTGAAAAATCCTGGTATAAGAAACCAATAGTAGCCCCAGATGCGGAGAGATTCCGGCTTGACCGCATCGACTACGCCAACATCAACGATTTCCTGCCAGATGCCGCTAAAGCCGATCGCCCCTGGCAGAATCAATGCACTCAGGCTGTGAAGTAACCCAATTGCAATCAGTGCGATGCCGCTAATCTTTGTCATCCTGTTGCCTCAATCTGTGTTGTTTTGTACCCCCAACACCCTGTCCAATGGACAGTTTGCTGTGAAGGAGCGAATGCAAACCGTGTCATGTTTTCTCCTGTTGTATCTTGCTGATCTCAAAGATAAATCCTGTAGGGGCATTTTCTCCTATCGGAGACGTTTCGCGAACATAAAACGCGGCTACGGCAGCGAGCTAGGCCACTGCACTCCATTCATTCACCGAAAAACGGGGTTGGTAAGGGGAAAACTGGAAGCCCAAGGCGATCACGCATAGGGATAGCGAAGCGGTAGCGACGTAAGGAGCGTCGGAAAGTTTTCCCTTACACAAACAATTGAGCTCTCCTCGAATCATTGTTGATATGAATATCCATCGCTCCTATGAATAAAAGAACAGTACTTGTGATTGATTCCAGCTACTCGACCTGTAACTGTCGTGATATCAAAACTACCTGTTGCTCGGCATAAAACTCGACCAACATAAGAACCAATTTTCTTGCCTTTGGTGACAACAGCTTCAACAATATCGCCAGTTTGAAACCCGAAATGCTTTTTGGTGTTTGAGCGGTGACGAATCGGAAATCCAAACGCATTGGTTCCACACATTTGGCGATTACCGTATCCTGTTGCTTTGATAATCAAAGGTTTTGATACCAGAATTCTCAAGCTCTCTGGAGTTGAAGCACCTACATTCGCTGCATCTAACCAATGCGTTTTATCCAAAGATTGACGACAACGATTATATTTAGTCCTACCACCTGTTCCCGTTTCAACGGGCATCCCTAACTCTTTAAGAGAGTTAAATAGTTTCCACCGAGTTGCATTGACAGCAGCCGTATCAGCTAATGGGCGCTTGGCTTGAGAAAGAATTGACTTAAGTAAATTGGGTTTATTTTTCAGAAATTGCTCAATGGGTTTATTTCCTTTCCTTTGGTTACATTTGGTACAACTTAACGTCAAGTTAAACACTCGATTAGAACCCCCTTTCGATTTGGCGATGATATGCTCAATTTCGAGTTTGGTATCTGTAACACCGCAGTAAGCGCACTTCCGATGCCATTTTTCGAGCATATATTCTCTTAATTCATAGCCTGCAAGTACACCTTGTTGATACTCAATGCCAGAGATTTCAGGATTTTGCATCAGTTGGGTATCAAATCGTACCAACTCGGTTGAGATGGTAGAGACAGGAGATAGCCTCAACAACCGTTTAACCCAAGTCAGGATGTTATCGACTCGACTAATTAGTGAAGGTGGCAACCATCCATCGTTACGCTTACGATTGTTAAATCTAGGTTGACGATAGCGAGTTTTACGATTTCTGCGAGAACGTCTTAACTGCCTTCTAGATGTTAAAGCGTCTCGGATTTGAAAACCTCTGTGAGTTAGTTCTGCTGCCCATAAAACTACCTCGTTTCTAAGGATTGCTATTCCAGTGGTTTTTGCACCCGGGTCAATCTTAATTCTTAAAGGCTGATTCTCCGGTTCTTCGACCTCCTCCTTCAATATGATTGTAAAAGGATATCTCTTAAACACAGCAGCTTTACCTGTTTTGAGCAATTTCCTTGCTCTTGCAGGATGAGTCGGGTTTAAGGGTTCCTTGTTACTGTTCAAGACGAATACAAACATGAGTTTTAATCTTCCTTGCGGAGTAAAGTGAGCCTCGCCAATCTTCAGAGTCGGTACTTTCCAAGAAACACTTCCTTAACCCTCGTATAGATGTTTAATTTCTTGGTTCTAGGACTTGAGACTGGCTCTTAACTGGTCAATTCCAGCGCATCTCAAGGTAGGAACTTTAACACTTACTCTGAAGGGAGTTCTTGTGAACTTAGGCTGGTCATGTAGGCTTGTAAAAAATATTCTCTTCATAGCAAGAATACAGTTTACAAGCCTCTGCCTTTAGGCATGGGGTTCATGACAACCTGTTCAAAGCCTTCATCAAATTCATCAGTGGCGACGATCCGTTCTGACGGTACGACTTCACGAAAAACACCGTTCACCGGATACTCTGTGCCATCGGGACTACACATCACATAGCGCCAGATGCCGCCTGGTCTGAAATCCATCTGTTCGACACGGGTTGTGAAACCTTTCGGACCCCACCACTGCGCGATATGTTTTGGATCAGTCCACGCCTTCCACACTAGTTCGCGTGGTGCATCGAAGACGCGGGTGATGACGAGTTCGCGATCTCCTTGAGTATCAGTGGAATCATTCTTGTTGCCCATCTTCTTTCTCCTGGGTTTGTAACTCGTGCAGGTAATCATCCAACCGATCGAAGCTTTCCTCCCAGAATTGGCGATATTGTTCGAGCCAGTCCTCTACATCTTTGAGCGGCTCGGCGTTGAGCTGGCACGGTCGCCATTGAGCCTCCCGACCCCGCGTGATAAGTCCGGCACGCTCCAGCACCTTGAGATGCTTGGAGATGGCAGGAAGGCTCATGTTAAAGGGTTTGGCTAACTCAGTGACCGATGCCTCACCCTTGACGAGGTGAGCTAGAATCGCCCGTCGCGTGGGATCGGCAAGAGCGGCAAAGGTGGCACTCAGGCGATCGCTAGACATCTTGTATTTAACCGTGCAGTTAATTAACTACTAGGTTAAATGTACTACTCAAGAATGTCAAGTGCTGATTGAAGTAAGGCTTCAAAAGCTGTTGGCGTTGTCTAATTCAGTATGGTGCGATCGCCCTATCATTTCACTAGCCAAAAGGATAGGCGGACGATTCTATTCGTTACCCTGAAGAAAGGATTCGCACATACGTTCAACTTGATATGGTTAGTCCCCTGCTAGTGACTAAGTTGTATCTGCCATCGCCACGCTCGCCTTTGGTGCAGCGAAAACGTCTCCTGGAAAAATTAAATCAGGGGTTAACCAGCAAGCTGATTCTAATTTCGGCTGCGGCTGGCTTTGGTAAGACAACTATATTGAGTGAATGGGTACGTCAAATTGGATTGCCTGTCAGTTGGCTCTCGTTAGATGAGCGAGATAACGATCCAATACGCTTTTGGATGTATTTTGTTACGGCCTTACAGCAAGGGAATGGTGATATTGGAGAAGCAACGCTGGCAATGTTGCGCTCAAGCGAAACGCTTCCGTTTGAAGTATTTTTGATACCTCTAATTAATCAACTAGCGCAAATTCAAACAGAATTAGTTCTGGTTGTGGATGATTATCATCTCATTACAACCCCACTCATCCATGACGCACTGACTTTTCTATTGGAGTACTTACCCACTCAGGTGCATTTAGCGATCGCCACTCGTATCGATCCACCTCTACCCTTAGCCAAATTGCGAGTTCGTACTCAATTAACGGAACTACGTGCTGATGATTTGCGCTTTACGGATGAGGAAGCGGCTACATTCCTGCATCAATCCTTATCACAACCGTTAACACAACTACAGGTGACGACTCTCCAAACGCAAACCGAAGGCTGGATTGCAGGATTACAGTTAGCCATGCTCTCCCTGCGAGATACCACAAATTCTGCGGCGTTGATTAACTCATTTGGAGGCAACCAGCGATACATTTTGGATTACTTGGTGGAGGAAGTTTTAGAACACCAATCCCAGTTTGTTCGACTGTTTCTGCTGCGAACTTCTATCCTGAGGCAGATGTGTGGTTCTCTTTGTGAAGCTGTTGTGGGAGAAAATGCCGTCAATGGAGTCGATACATTAGAGCAACTGGAGCGTCAGAATTTATTTATCGTTTCGTTAGATGAGAATCGCATCTGGTATCGATACCACCACCTGTTTGCTGAGTCTCTGCGTCACATTTTGCATCGAACAGAACCTGCTCGCCTGTGGGAATATCACCATCATGCCGCCCAATGGTACGAACAACAAGGATATATTGCAGAGGCGATTCAACACGCCATTGCCGCCAGAGAATTTGAGTATGTAGCCAGTTTGATTGAGCAGGAATTTCAGACGAACGAAAACCCTCGTTTTGATGTCATTGCCCTACGTCATGTCTTGGCAGAATTACCAACTGAATTGATTGATTCCCGCCCTTGGTTGCTGGTTGCCAAGGCATGGGTAGGGTTTACCTCCTCTCAATTTGCAGATGCGATCGCTGCTATTCAAGTTCTCGAACAATTACTTCATCAAAGTAATCCTGACACTGAAAATATCGAGCAACTTTGGGGGATGGTTATTGCGCTCAAAGGAATGCAAGCCCGTCAGCAGGGAAAAACGACAGAATCCGTCGCATTCCTGGAAAAAGCCTTACAACTGTTGCCAAGAGACAATTCCTGGTTGCGATCACTAATTCTGCTCAATCTCGGTGTCACCTACTTTGTTGCTGATAATTATGAGTCTGCAAAGCGATTACTGCCAGAAGTTAGTAGGATTGGCAAGGTGCGAGGAACTGCCGATCCTGCGATCGCGGGACTTTATTTACAGGCACAATTTCTGGCATTGCGAGGTTACATGAATGAAGCCACTTCATTGTGTCAGCAAGGCTTGGATTTAGCGACAGAACGACGCTGGTTAGCAACTTATGCTGGAGTGTTGGTACAGGTAGCGTTAGGCGATTTGCTGCGAGAACAAAATCAATTAGAAACTGCCGGCCAACACCTAACTCAAAGCATTGATCGCGCTATTCAAAATCAGCAGCCCGGATTAATGATGGGTTACATTACATTGGCACGAGTGCGTCAAGCGCAAGGAGATTTTCAGGCGGCTTGGGCTGCAATTCATGCGGCTGAACGCTGTCAAATCTGGATGTGGTCTACGATTCTTTCCGTTGAAACCTGTAAAGTTAGATTATACCTGGCACAAGGGAATTTAGATGCAGCGATCGCTTGGGCAGAAAGAAATAATCTGAGCGTAGAGGGTGAACTACACTACAGCGCAACCGAACAGTTTCCCACGGGTTCCGAACTCGATTACTTAACTTATGCGAGAGTGATGCTGGCTTACGGGCAACAGAAATCATCACCCTCTCATTTGCAAGATGCCTTCCGTTTGCTAACTCGATTATATGAATTTGCTCAAGCTGGAGGACGAACTATTCGGGTGATGGAAACGTTACTTTTGCAAGCATTGGTTTGGCAGGCTCAAGGGAACCAAAAACAATCTCTCAACTCCCTCAATCAGGCTTTAAGTATTCCTCGCCAAGGCAATTACATTCGTCTGTTTTTAGATGAAGGAAAACCAATGGCAAAGTTATTACAAACGGCTGTATCAAAGAATATTCATTCTGATAAAGCTAATCATTTGTTAACTCTATTTGGTTTAGTTGAGGAGAAACAATCTGCTTTAGTCCAACCGTTAATTGAACCGTTGAGTGAGCGGGAATTGGAAGTGTTGCATTATCTGGCTACTGGAATGACAAATCAGGCGATCGCACAACAACTGTTTGTGAGTCTGGCAGCCGTCAAATGGCACGCTCGTAATATTTACGGCAAGTTAGATGTGAATAATCGCACTCAGGCAGTGGCAAGAGCTAGAGAATTGGGGATTTTGGAGTAAAAGTAAAAGCAGGGTGAGCGCATCTTAACAATCATTGACAAAAACATGAATTTGTGGGTTGTTTGCCATATAAGTTTTTGCTGCTAAATCAATGTTGGGGCAATATCTTAACTATTACCAAGCACTTGAAGAACAGGAACCAGACCGGATTGTTTACTTAGCTATTCCCTTGGAAACTTATCAAGATTTTTTTTCAGCTTTCCTTCATCCAACGTGTTCTTAGATGTTACCAAGTCAAGCTGAAGGTAATGGCTTCCTGAATCAGTCCCTAAAACCTATCCTTTCGGCTAGTGAAACTGGAGTGCGATCGCGCCATACTAGAGTGATCGTAAGAAAGATGTTTTATGAAAATACCTTTCACTGGTGGTTGTATGTGCGGAGCAGTTCGTTACGAATGTTCAGCAGAACCAGTTTCGATGGGAATTTGCCACTGTCGAGATTGTCAACAGGCAACAGGGAGTGCATTTGCGGCTGGAATGCTTGTCCCTCAAAATGCAGTCACTATTACGGGAAATGTCACATACTACGACGTTACAGGTGATAGTGGAAGCATCATCGGTCGGGGGTTCTGTCCGATTTGCGGTTCCCGTTTATTCAGCAAGCCACCGATTCCTGAGCTCATAGGTATCATGGCAGGAAGTCTAGACGATCCAAGTTGGTTCAAGCCGCAAGCAGAAATTTACGTTGCCAGTGCTCAACCGTGGGGTTCTCTGAATCCAGATTTGCCCAAGTTCGCTAAGTTGCCGCCTCCTCCGAATAGCTGAACAGAACAGGTCAAACTCCGGTGACAACTCCATTTACCCCCTAGTTGGAGGAGAAGATGAAAGTAATTGTACAGGAACACTTTAACGCAGAACTTTGCAGAGCAAAAACAGCGATTACCCAACAAGATTTTGAGACGGCATGGACAGCCCTACAACGCGCTCACATTCTAGGGCAAACGGATGCGATCGCTCATACCATCGCTCACTGGAATATGCTAAAACTTGCCTGGAAACAACGTGATTTTCAGGAGGTAGCCGGTCAGTTACTACCAACACTTTCGGCAATTCCTCTCACACTTCTGATTGGACAGATGAGAGCCTTAAGAGGAGGAAAAGCCAACATTAACAACTCAGGAAAAATATCTATTCCAGAAGATATTCAAAAAATTCTGAATCAATAGTGTTGCCACTTTAACTACGTCCAAAACTATACTGTCAACTATCCATTTGGTTAGGGATGAAATCGAATTTGATTGCGACATTAAAAGTACAGTCACATATCAATAAAGTTTCACAATGGAATGGACGATTGGATGGTGGCAAGTCTCGATTCAACGAGTTTATCCAACAACCACGCAGCTATCTCAAACTTACAATCAAGCAGCTAGCTGGTGGCATCAGCATCTTCGTATTTTGGGGTATCGCCATGCTTATCAGGAGTTATGGCGATCGCTGAAAAAGGCTGATATTCTGCCTCACTGGAAAGATAATTGTGCTATTTGTGATTGTGGTATTGGCACTGCAGCATTCAGTCTTGCTTTTGCTCAAACCATTCACTCCACAGTACATATTACTGGAGTCGATCTTTCATCTGAGATGCTCAACAAAGCTCATCAACAACTGAGCCAGGCAAATATTTCTCATCAAATTTATCAAACTGATGTGAATATGTTGCCATTTGCAGATGAATGCTTTGATGCTGTTATCAGTTCTCATACGCTTGAACACTTACCTAATCCGATACAGGGATTGCAGGAAATGGTTAGAGTTCTACACCCAGGCGCACCATTAATTCTCATCGTTACTCAGCCTGGATTACCAGGGTGGTTAATTCAATGGCATTGGGGAAATCGTTGTTTCAGCCAAAAAGAGCTTTCCGAGCTGATGCATGAGGCAGGATTAATTAATCTTCAATTTGTTGCGTTTCCCTTGGGATTAGCTCGGTTTACCAGTATAGCTTGTGTTGGATTCCGGAGGGATTTTGAGAACGTTATGAAACCGTAAGGGGGCATCATGTTTTTAAAAATATGGCGTTTGTTTACACTTATTTTTGTTGCATTGTTCATGGGTTTAGAGTTTTCCCATACCCTGGAACTACCCGCAAAGATGCAGTACGATAGAGTGCTTTATGTAACGATTCAAAATAGCTTGTACCAATACTTTGGCGCACCGGGAGTAGGTGCATTTATTACAGTGGGGGCAGTGCTTGGTGCGATCGCACTCACGGTTTTAGTCCGGAAACACCGACCTGCTTTTTGGTGGACACTTGTAGGTACACTTAGTTTAATGATTGCTTTTCCCCTAATCTACTTTCTGCGGATTGAACCTGTCAATGTTGTCATTGAACAGGCAAATGCAACAGCAATTCCTGCTAATTGGGAGCAATTAAGAAACCAGTGGGAATACGCCCATGTCACTAACTTTGTTTTCAGTTTAGTTGGCTTGGGTGCACTGATCACATCTATATTAGTTGATGTTTATAAATATAAAAAATGTCATACTGAAGAATAAAACAATTACCAACTGGCTGAGCATTCTTCTTGCATCAATTTAGCTAATATTGCGACTGCAATCGCCAATTTTGCCGCTAATCCCTTATCCCAATGTAAAGTATTACTCTTTTGCTCTAATATCTCCCCAAGTTTAGCAATCGGGTCAAGTAAACGTACAAAACCCAGACTCGCTCCAGATTGATAAATTTCCTGCCAATATTGAGTAGTTGTTGCTGAAGTTCGCTGTAATCCAGTTAGGAATAATTCTGCGATCGCATCGGTTAATTCCACGGAATAAGATACTATCGGGTCAGTGGTAATTTGAGATTGTCTCTCCTGAGAAACGAGAGGTAGGATTTTAGATGGAGGTGTTTTTACAGTTTCCTCATTTTCTTGCCATTTATCAACCCAAGGTTGGAGGATAGTGCGTGTTTTTCCTTGCTGAAATACTAGAGAAATCGGATTAATTACTAATCCTTTATTCGCAAGAGATACCTGTCCAGTAACAAATCGCCAACAATCAGACGGTAATGCTTGCAACATGGAAAGTAAGCGTTCTGTTCCTTCCCTACCTTGATTGGTGTAAGGATGAATTAGGGTGGCGCGATCGCCTTTATAGTCTCGTAAGACTGCTGTAACAACTTGTTCTGATACCGAAAATTCTACAGCTTCCACTGCACTAATGGCACAAACATAGAAATTTTCAGTCAATCGTCTCGGACACAGAGATGATGGAGGTAAGTTTATCAAACGAGTGTAAACTTCACCAAAATTTTCGGCAAGCACAGGAGCGCGAAGAGATTCCCAATTGAAGGTTTGAGGGTTTGTTGTTACTTTAGCACGTCCGGGCATAAATCGGTAATTGGGCGATCGTTTGCCTCCTTTAATTAATAGTTGACTTGCACCCAAGGAAGCAAGAGAAATTCCTTTCATTACAGCCGTTTGTGCTAGTTTCCAGAACGGTTTAGGGGATTCAGCCGCATCCTTAGGTGGATGGGTAAACTCTCGGCAGACGGCAACAATCATTCCGGAATCTATATCTTGCAGGTAAGAATTTATCGTAACGTTATGGTGATAAATTTGAACGCCACACCCTAATCCTACTAATCGCGCTGCCCCCATTTCTGTTAGCTTATCCGCACTCGAACCTCGAATAAATAACTGAGGGACAGCACCGGTATTGTTACGAATAGCATCGCATCGAATGCAAATTTCCCCCACCAGTTCTACTACATGAGTGGGAGAAAATCGAGCATTATGAGAAGTATGATAATCCTTTTCTTGAAGAATTTCGGTGATAATTTCTGCCAACCAAATTAAGTTTTCTTCTTTGCATTTTGCTTGTAAGCGATGAAAGCGGCTAATTAATGCTTGAGATACATTGGCAATTCCTGATTCTGCTAATTCTTGTAAGGATTGTTCGATATCATCAAGTAGGAGAATTGGAATAGGAAGCGGTGATTTATGAGTAGAAACAACGCCACTGAGTTGTCCTTCTGCAAGTAAGCGAAATGCCCAAACTGCCAAAGGAACATGGCTACAAGGTGCTGATTCTGCACAATCGCAGTGAGTGTAACGAATATCTCCGGGTACAAGGAAGCGTAACGTGAAAGAGAGAGTATGAAAGTAAGCGATTGGTTTTTCAGTGCGAATTAATTCAATAATATGTCCTGATTCAAAAGTTTGTTGAATTCGACTTAAAGTTATTTTGTTATAATGTTTTGCCAGTTCTTCGTCTGTAATATTGCCTGGATTCCAGGGAGTTTGGGATTTTATATTATCCTGAATTAGCCCCTCTCTATCGTCTGTTCTTAAAGAGGGAAGGTAAGACTCTGAAGATTTGGAAGTATCTGGACTTTGTTGATTATCTTGAACACTAAGCGTTTGTTGGTAAACCAAGACAGAACGAATTAAGTGACGACAAATAGTCGTAGCGGCACAAATGCAATGGCTGTCTTTAACTGTACTATTACCCGGAAGAACACATTTAATCTGATCTGACCATTGAATCGTTACTGTTCCAGTATCGTCTTCTATTAACTCATACGATAACTTGTTTGATGCCAATTCTTTTGAGGCACGTTTAACTAACCCTCGGTTGCTTAATACAACGAGGTCATCAATTGTCAGAGCAAGTAAGTCTGGACGAGGCATTAAGAATAATCCTTTTTACTTTATGCATTGGTATTCAAACTTTGATTTCTATTTGTCTCTTTTTATCTTACTTTTTGTGCGACCCATTCAGCTAATTCTCCTGGTGTCATGGCAGCGACATGAGCACCAAGAGCAACTAGTTTTGCAGCAATATTTCGGTCATAAGTTGGTTTTGCTTGCTCATCCAGTGCTGCTAATCCTAACAAAGTCACTCCACTTTCTATTAACTGCTTTGTCACCGAAAATAGTCGGTGTACAGGCGCACCCTCAAAGAAATCAGTAATTAATACCACAATGGTACGGCGAGGATTATCAACTAGAGAAGCGGCATAAGTAAGTGCATGGCTGATATCTGTTCCTCCTCCAAGTTGTACTTTCATAATCGTTTCTACGGGGTCATTACAATCATTCGTAACATCCACAACTGAAGTATCAAAAAGACATAAATGGGTGCGAATACTCTTAATACCGAAAAAGATTGCTGCTGTGACAGCCGCATGAATAACACTATCTAGCATACTCCCTGATTCATCGACTAAAATAATAATTTGCCAACGGTCAACGTGGCGATGGATGCGGGAATAGAAATAAGGGGTTTTGATATAGAGACGTTTTGTTTTGGGGTCATAGTTACTGAGATTGCGGCGAATGGTCGTTTCAGCATCAAAATTTTTGGCAACTTTTAGAAATGAACGCTGCTGACGATTGATGGCACCTAGAAAAGGAGATTGAATGGAACGAGAAAGTTTTTCTAATAATTGTTCGATTACTTGACGTACCAATTTACGGGCAATTGCTAAAACATCCTGATTCATTAAGTGCTTAGTTCGTAGAACAGCTTTCAGTAAAGTTTGATTAGGTTTAGCGCGACTTAAAAGGTCAGGATTTGTTACCATTTCTTCGAGTTGATAACGTTCTAATGCATCTTTTTCTAGGCGCTCAATGGTTTTTTGGGGGAATAATTCATGAATTTTATTAATCCAATTGGGTACTGTTAACTGAGATTCATCTAAAGTACCTTGGCGGTTATCTACTCGGCGGACATTACGAGACGGTGCATATTCTCTATCATAAAGAAATGCGATCGCGCATTCCCATTCTTGACAAATTCCCTCCGGTATTGCTCCTAGAATTGAGTCAGTTCCACTCCCTAATATCAGACGCCATCGAATTTTGATAATACGAGAGTTGCTTGGGGATGTTAGATTAGAGATTTTGGATTGATAAGAGGAATATTTCTGGTGAGAATCAAGTTGTTTTTCAGATGAATGTATTTGTCGATTATGGCTTAATCGCAACCCGTAACGCTCACTAGTTTGAAATAATTTAGCCTCAAATCTTAACACTTTTGCTGCAATTTCTGGAGTCAATTCGAGCTTGGGTAAAGGTTCAGTATCAGCTAGTCCTAATGCTTGTAACAGAGTTCGGGCAATGTGATACTTTTCTCGGGGAGTGAAAAAAGAAAAAGCCAGTCGCAGAGAAGGTAATGCTTGTAAAAATTCATCTTCGTTATACTCCATCACTGGCTGATTGATACTCAACATTAATTCAGGATGGCGCTGAATAATTTCTCGGGCTATGTAAAAGAATCCTGTAAGAAAATCCCCTAATTTAGAAGGTTCTGAAAAATAGCGTAAACCCCAAATTATACTATTTGAGTTTGCTTCACCTAAAATCCACATTACCCCAGTTACTGTGCCTCTTAGTAATGGAGTTTGGATAGTATCATCACTAACACGTTGAAGAATATTAACAAATTCTTCCTTTGATATTAAACTGGATATGAGGGGTAATGAATAACAACGTTCAAAAGTTTCTAATAAGACCTTAATAGCTTGCAGTAGTTCTTTATCTTTGTCTAAAATTTTACCTAAACATTCTAATAACCAAAGACTGCGGTTAAACGTTTCTCCTAAAAGTTTGCCAATATCATGTTGACCTTTAGTACCGAGAACTTCATCATAACGGTAGAGGTAAAGTAAATGACGTAAAGCGCGAGTCACGTTGATAAAATCACTGTCAGAACGAATCAATCCCACTAAACGTTGATAGGGAATTTCTGCTGCTTGACTCAATCCCATCAAACTGGCATCTAGTAAAATTAAGGCCGCTTTCTCAGCATCTCTTTCGATATTTGTAGTACGTTCAGATAGCTTGGCAATTGCCGCATCTGCTAGCCTAGTGCCGTAGATAGCAGCTTCAATACAACCCGCTTCAAATTCGGGACTCCACTGAATTGTCCATTGCTCGTAAATGTGGGATAAATCCTCTCTAGTAGCTAAATTACTTCCACCCGTGCGTTGATAACCAACAATACCCAAAATGCGGAGTTGATGTAAAATGTTTGAACAATTTTTATCTTCAGTATTGTACAAATCTAATTCAATTGTTCGTTCCTTAGATTCAGGTTCTAAATGGTATTGATGTAACAGTTGTTGTAAGTCATAAACTAACGGGGGAAGTTTGGTGCCAACAGCCAGTAAACCCCGTTCATTTCCCCGAAATACCTCATAAACTGCGGCTAAAAATGGATGGGTATAACCATACTCTAATTCTTCTTTCACTAATGAACCTATAATCCCATCAATTAAATCCTGTCGCCATACTTCATCATGTCCTCTTAGTGCAGCTAATCCTCTCGCTGTTGTTTCCACAGCAATTAAATCTGCCGCACTTACAACTTGACCTTTTTGACGTAAAGTATTGGCAATTTGAGCGAGTAGTTTTCGATAGCTATGAGTGGTATTATTCTCTGTTCTATCTTGCCAAATATGATGATAAAAACCAGGGTTAGGCATTCCCGCTTCGTACCCTGTTAAATTATCTAAGCGATGGTAAGAGTAGGGGGTTAATGCGATACCCCTTTCCCTTGAAGATTGGGGATTGGGGTTTAGGGATTGGAAGTTTTCATCGGTTTCCTCAAAGGGAATATTAAAAACTTTGGCGTAGAGAGCATAACTATGAAAACCACCAGTAACTACTAAAATTTTTTGTTGATATTCGTCGATTGCAGCACGAATTTTATCAACCATAAACGCTTCCCGTTTGTAATCAATCATTGAAACGTTTAGGTCTGTTGTTCTAATATGAAAACAAAAATGATGGCAACGTTCTAAATATTGACTAGGAGTGAGAAAACGATCAATTTCAAATAAGGTATCCCACAGAGTATCAAAGTCTTCCACGCCTAATTTATGGCATAAATAAGTGACATAATTACTTTGCCTAAGTTCAGTATCTGCATAGCGATGGCTAGGAATTTCAGCTAAGGCCATCTCTGCCCAAGGCAAATCAATAAATTTAGCATCTATTCCTAATTCTTGAGCAACTTGAATGGCTTGCCATTCGGGAGAATAAATGCAAAAGGGATAAAAAGCACTTCGTCTTTTTTCATCAGAAAAGTGGACAAAACTGTAAATAGCTATGGGGAGTTGATGAGGGAGAGTTAGTTCATTAATGCGTGGATTAAAATCTGAGGGACCTTCAATTAATATCGCGGTGGGTTGTAATTCAAATGCTAACTCACGCACGAGTCTTGCACAAGCGGGACTGTGATGGCGAATAGGGAAGAAAATGATAGGGGAGTTAAGGCTAAAAATATCTGGATTCATAAATAAAAGTTTGCCTAAATTCGCCTACAATAGTTGTAACTTTTGACAAGTATCAGTTCGCATGAGTTTATCTATACCTAACTTGTAATCTGAAGTGAAGATTATATAGTGTGTCTTAAATAGGTAAAATACACTCATTTATCTCTTAACTTCTGACTCCTGACTCCTGACTCTTAACTTCCTTGTTTCATATAATATGTCTCTTAGCTTCATAAAACTCTTGCCACACTTTTCCTTGACGATTACGAACAACATGATTGAAATAATGATGCAGTTTTTGAATATCTTCCCTGGCATCTTTAAGCGCTGAACCGACTAAGTTTTGAACCAAATGCTCCGCTGTAATTTTTCCTTGATTGTAGTAATAAGCATGGATACCTGCGGCATAACCAACTGATACCGCTTCCGCCGTACTCATGACAGTACTTAGGGTTTCTAAGGCTTTACCGTCAGCAGTTTTGCCTGTGCGTAATTCATGAAAAGTAGTCACTAAAACTTCGGTTAAATCAGGCTTTAAAGATATAGGAATTGCCGCATGATTCAGGAGTTTATCGGTTTCTCTCTGCACCAATTCCATTTCTTGATTTAAGTCAGGAATAGGGTGAACGGTTTCAAAATTAAAACGGCGTTTCAAGGCCGCACTCATTTCATTAATACCTCTATCTCTTGTATTAGCTGTGGCAATCACATTAAAGCCAACTTGGGCATAAAGAGTACGGGATGCATCGGGTAATTCGGGGATACTCATGACGCGATCGCTCAAAATCGAAAGTAGGGTATCCTGTATTTCTAAAGGACATCGTGTAATCTCTTCAAATCGGACTAATTTCCCTTCTGTCATTCCTCGATATAATGGGGCAGGAACGAGAGAGCGATCGCTTGGCCCTTCTGCTAGTAATAAGGCATAATTCCAGGAGTATTTAATATTATCTTCGGTCGTCCCTGCACTACCCTGAATAGTGAGGGTAGAGTCGTGACTAATGGCTGCTGCTAGTAACTCACTCAGATAACTCTTTGCTGTTCCCGGTTCCCCAATTAACATCAATCCTCGGTTCGTTGCTAGGGCAACTATACATCGTTCTAAAAAGCTACGACTGCCGACAAATTTAGGTTTAATCTCCAGCTCATCATCACCTAAAATAAACTTAAGGACTGAACGGGGTGATAACTGCCAACCTGTAGGGCGAGGAGCATTTTTATCGGCATTTATTAATTTTTTGAGTTCGTCTGCATAAAGAACTTCGGCGGCAGGGCGCTGGAGTAATTCTGTGGTGTTTCTTTGAGTACGTTTCGCCATCTTTGATTACTGAATTAGGATGGTTGTTTTGAATTTTGAACGGCTTATTTCCCCTTAGTTTTAACCGTATATAAATCACGTAAAACTTCACTAATTAATAATGGATAAACTTGAGAAAGTGAAACTTTTTTCAAAGGTTGCTGTAGCCAATGAACAGGATTACCTAATGTTTTAGCCGTATGTCTACCTAAGACAAAAAAGCATTCCGGAATTGTTTGTTCACCCCAATCTCCAACCATTCCTGTGGCAATGCCATCATATCCACCGACAATTGCTGTTATATTTTTATGGTAGAACGGCTTAAGGTGTTCGTAAAAGCAGCCATGATCGCATAAAGCCCCCCGTACCCAACCTAACTTTTCTAGCGTTCCCGATAATGCGATCGCTTCAATTTTAATATCCTTAAACCGAGTAATTTCTTGAGCAGACATTTCGTCAGAATTGAGGTGATAAACAGTACGACCTAACTGAGGGAAAGGCGGTATAATTTCATAATCACTCATTAATTCTCCCCAAACTGAAAGTAAGTTGGAATCGAGATGGATAGGATGAACAATACCAACTTCAGTCATCTCTTCTAATTCCAAACTTTCATCTTCACTATCTGCATAAGTTTGGTCTTCAGTAATATGGAAGGTAGTGACTAATTTGCCTTCTTGATCATAGGTTCCCCACACCAACAAACGAGATAGATTAAACATTAATGGATGACGAACAAGTAGCGTTTCAAACTCCTGAACTTGCCATTTTCGTTCTGTTATCATCGCTTGTTCTAAGCGAAAGGCTTGAAGTTTTGCCACCTCATTAATTTGTTTCTTCAGTAATTTCCATTCTGCGATCGCCCGATTGGCCAACTCGGTATCATCTTTTACTCCAGGTTTAGGTAAATTAGTTTTCAACTTCCCTGCTTCATCCCGTACCATTGGCTTCATATCTTGCCCCAATACAAACCGGAATTGACGAGAACCAAAATCAAATAGGCGTGTACCTTTTTCATCTAAATCGCAGTCAGGAACGATACGATCTTCCAATTCCTCTCGAGTCAATCCTCGGTCTTGTGCAATCGCATCCATACATTCCCTAGCCCGTTCTTTAATCGCCTTAAACTTCACCTTTTGAGCAATACCATTAATTTGCATCAAGGCAGTATCAGTACCGATAGCACGAAGACATTCTAACCCTTTCACTGCCCGATGATGCTGATTTTCTCCTGGCCATGTGCGAATGAAAGGAGTCAACTTCAGAGCAATTGCATCTCCGCCTAATAGTCCTAACGCCTCCATCCCCCACTTTTCTTTTGAGGGTGCTCCTTGTTTTAACCAACGTTCAAATAATGCCCAGATAAAAGCATCTAAACTCTTACGTTCAGCCTTAGTTTTTAGGGTACTAATTAAAGGATGAGGAGACTCGAATGTACTTTGATGTAAAGCTAGCAAACAAGCTGTACCTTGGTCATCATTTAAACAATGTTGCTCAATCACAATCGGCGGCAAATCTGTAGAACTTACCCAATTAATCGGTTTAACTTTTTGCGAATTAATCTCTGCAATTCCCTTTTGCAACCATTCCGGAGTTGTCTGTTCATCCAACAGAGGATAGGTGATTTCTTCATGTTCTAATACCGACTTGCGTACCGACTCCGCCACCTCTGCTGACTCTCGTTCAATCGCGGCTTGAATCAGTTGCGTGTAACCCTTGCGCTTCATTTTACGCAAAAATGCGATCGCCGCATTCGTCATTTGGGATGCTGTCGCCTCTACAGATTTGGGTATCTCCCCACCGACAATAGGAATTAAACCCAAAATGGCATGAATCGGATTTTCATCAAACCAATTTTGTGCCATATAGGGCGCTTTTGAAAACAGCCAAAACTCCAGCATATAGGGTGCAGCTTCAGGTGCTTTCACCGCCGAAAAAGCTTGAATTAATTTCGCTGTATCTTCCTTTTGCCACGCCCTAAAAATGGCCTGGCGAATAATATCAAACGCTATTTCTCCCATATAAGCTAGACAAGTACGAATGTCAGTCGGTTGACAGGGCAGATACTCTAGACGGCGCATTTCAGTAGCCATTAAATGAGGTTCACCTATTGCAAAGATTAGATCGCCCATGCGACGATCATGAAGATTTTGTAGAGACTGCACCCACAGCCTAACTTCCTCATTTATTTCCAAATGAGCGGCAAAACGATAAAGGGGATAGATTGATTTTTGGTCATCTAAAATAGAACCAAGATGTTCACGCATTGCCTCAATTTCTGCTGCCGTGCCGTAGGGCAAAACATACTCGGCAAACCCTTCATTTAATACAGATAGAAGTTGAGGGATAGACTTCCTGAGATTCTTGAGGTTAGAATTAATTTCTGCTTCTATACTCTCTTGATTCCCACTTGATGAACTACTTTGACGAGAAGCAGCTAGACTAGAAATGTAGTCACTTCCCCACGTTTGTTCTATATAGTTTCTAAATTCCGCATTATCGTAGTGAAAAAGATTCTCTATCGCAATCACTAACTCCATTAAGTTAACTAAATTAGCAATAGGAATAAAAATCTCCGGTTTAATTTCCCAAGACTGACTTCCTTTCCAATTGGCTTGAATTAAAGTTGAGACTATAAACTCTTGGTCAATTTCACCTGTAAATGATTGTTGAGTTAAGTTATCGATTAAATCCTCATCACAGATATAGGGAATATTACCTGTATTAGAAGTTGCATAATGTTGTTTCAATTTTTCTATTACTTGTCTCGAAAATGGTTGCAGCATTGCCACATCCGTCATAGCAATAAACCAAAAATGAGCTTCTTCGCGAGTAAGAATCGGAGAAATTTTAGCCTTTTTCCAATCAATATTTTGCTTGTTATTAATATGAATGATTTTAGCAAGGCGTTTCAGTGCCTTGTCTTTATCAAAAGGTTTCGCCTCAGGTTTTTGCACAGGCTGTTTGTGTCGCCACGTTGTCCAAATCCAATCCTCAGGATTTAGTTCAATCAAACGAGTAATATTGAGTAAATCCTGCACAGACTGATTTGAGTCCGAGTCAGGAGAATCTGATGATGTAGCCGTAAATTCTTTTTGTTGTGTATCTTGTAATTCTGTCTTATTTTCTGCTGGAGTTTCCTGAATTAAATTGGTATCAGAATTAACCTCAACATAGCCTTTCTTCAATTTCTGCTGAACTAACTTTTCGTAAGACTTAAGTGCTTCAGCATCCGTAGAAAATTCTTTTGTTTGAGTTTGTCCGTTTGTACCGACTCGCCCATAATGAACGGTATGGCTGTTTCCTTCTATGGTAATCGTCCAAAATTTGTCAGATTTGCCGTCAGAGTAATGGAGCTTTTTCACGTTCATATTGTCCTACTAATTCTTCAATTTTAAAGGTTGACTTTTGAATCAAAAAATGTTCAATTCTCACCTTTAGAAGCTACTGCTCCTAAATTACGCAACACTTCACTTGTTGCAACTGCGTCCACCTTAACCTGTAATTCTGTTTTTTTTGTTATCACCGTGCTGTCTGCGAGAGACAATGACTTTACTATATAGTATTTATGTACTACAAGGGAACCCCAGGACTAATAAGGTAAGGCAATCCCACCGCCTTTCCCAATACGTCGATTTTCAACGAAAAATGGGACGAGTGGAAAGTGTGGTAGTAGACTTCTTGCTCTCATTCGATTTTCGCCCCCCCAGCCCCCCAATTCTGGGGGGAGAAGAATTCAAAGGTTACATTACTATTGAAGAAGTAACGGTCGGCAACATCAACCCGATCGGTTTTCTAGTCGATGAACAGCCCATAAACAGGTGTCGCTTGGGTTACAACACAGGCATAACCCTCAATAATGAGAGCCTAAGCCATCAACATCTCCAAGATTATGATTCAAGATGCTCCCCCAGCCACCAACCCCCAGGGACTTACTGAGCAAGAGGTCATCGAACGGCGGACGGCGGGTCAAGGCAATAATGTCGCATTACAAACAAGTCGCTCCTATCGCCAAATTCTGGAAGAAAACCTATTTACATTCATTAATCTGGTTTTCTTTGCCCTGAGTGTTGTTATGGCTTTACTCCATCGCTTTGGGGATGCTTTCCTCGTGGTGGTGGTAATTTTTGGTGGGGTTCTGATCAACATTTATCAGGAAGTCTGGGCGAAACGACAACTCGATCGCATTGCCTTGCTGCACCGTCCTAAAGCGAATGTGATTCGTGAAAATCGAGAGTACACCATTGACCTAGGAGAAATCGTTCTAGGGGATATCCTCGTCGTTCGCCCTGGCGATCAGATTTTGGTCGATGGGGTGGTAGTGGGCGAAGGCCGGATGGATGTGGATGAATCTCTGCTTACGGGAGAGTCGGACATGATTCCCAAAGTGGCAGGAACTCCAGTGTACTCAGGTAGTTTTTGTGTCAGTGGCACGGCTTGTTATGAGGCGCAAAAAGTCGGCACTGAAACTGTAGTGTTTAAATTAGTGACGGGTGCTCGCGTCTTTCGCCAAGTTTACACCCCTCTGCAGCAGGAGATTAACTTGGTAATTCGCATATTCATGCTGCTGGCCTGTTTTTTATGGATTTTATTGGGAATTAGCTTTTTGAGCCGATCGCTTCCCTTTGCCGATATCGTACAACGGGCGGCTGTAGTGGCCGGGTTAGTTCCGGCGGGGCTGTTGCTTGCGATTACCCTGGCTTATGGGATGGGGGCAGTGCGAATGCTGGGTCAGGATGTATTAATCCAGCAAGCGAACGCCGTAGAATCTTTGAGTAATGTGGATGTCCTTTGTTTGGATAAAACGGGAACTCTTACCACAAATCAGATTGATGTGCAAGAGATTTATCCAATTGGTATCAGTGAAGAAGCGCTCAAGCAAAAATTAGGGGACTATGCGGCGAATGTAACAGTCCATAATCGTACCAGTGAGGCAATTGCTGCGGTGTATTCGGGTAAAGTGCGATCGCTCAAAGCTGAAATTCCCTTTGCTTCGGTTCGCAAATGGAGTGCCATTGCCTTTGATGAGGGTTCCAATGCGGGTGTTTACATCCTCGGTGCACCAGAGATGCTAGCCAAAGCCGTCACCCTCACCGAGGAAATGACTGCCTACATCCAAGCCTCTGTTGAGCAAGGATTGCGGGTACTGCTATTTGCCTACAGCAATGACCTGAGCGTGATTGACCCCAATAGTGATAATGTCATCTTACCCTCCACTCTGACTCCTTTGGGCATTATTCAGTTTAGCGACCAATTACGCCCAGAAGCTCGCGAAACCTTATATGGATTTGCCCAAGCAGGCATCAAGGTAAAAATTATCTCAGGCGACAATCCCCAAACCGTTGCGGCACTGGCTAAACAAGCGGGCTTTGGTTCCGAGATTCAATTAGTTTCGGGTTCACAGTTAGCCCAAATGGATGAGATACAATTCGCTCAGGCCGCTGTCTCCTGCAATATTTTCGGACGCATCACTCCCGAACAAAAAGCCAAACTCGTGAAAACTCTGCGTCGCCAAGGTCATTATGTAGCCATGATTGGGGATGGAGTCAATGATGTTTTGTCTTTGAAACAAGCTAATTTGGCGATTGCCATGGAAAGTGGGAGTAAGGCCACAAGAGCAGTTGCTGATATTGTTCTGATTAAAAACTCGTTTGGGGCGTTACCTCATACCTTTTTGGAAGGCCAGCGCATCCGTAACGGAATTCGAGATATCCTAACGTTGTTTATGGTCAGGGTATTTTGCGTAACGTTGTTGATTTTTTCCACGGCAATGGTTACAGATGGTTTCCCCTTACTCAATAAACACGCTGCGATTGTTACCTTAATTGGAGTGGGACTACCTACCATCGTCCTACCGTTGTGGGCAAAACCGGGAGTCATCAGCAAGCACCGGAGTATGGTTCGTTCCCTATTACATTTTACGGTTCCTGCTACTTTGTCGATGACAATGGTGGCGTTGTTGGTTTACTTACTTTATATTGTCAGTGCGATTCTAGATTTAGCCCCAGGTTCAGATTTTAGTCAAGTGAATTATGCTCAACCCCGCACGGCTTTAGTCACCATTTTAGTGCTGTGTCAATTGTTCCTAATTCCGTTTCTCAAACCGCCAACAACAGCTTGGGTAGGGGGTGAATCCTTAAGCGGTGATTGGCGATATTCCATCACGGCTTTCATCTTATTGGTGGTGTATTTAGCCATTTTGTTTGTGCCTCCGTTGCGGAATTTTTTTGAGTTAGTTCCTCTAAGTTGGCTAGATTGTCTCTTCCTGGGTTTAGTGGCGGTGGAGTGGTGTTTGATTTTACGAGCAATCTGGCGGACTCGATTTTTAGATCGTTTTTTGGGTGTTAATCTCAGTTAAAAATAAGTGATGAGTTGCTTACTCGCTAATTCAATGTATAACAGCTTCATGGCTCAATCCTAACGGCTCACAAACATGACTGATGACGAATTTCTAAATCCCTCATCACAATTCAATAATGAAATTACCCAATATCCCGTCCGAGTTTGGGAAATGATTTTGATTGTGATGGGAGCGATCGCATTAATTGGTGCAGCAGTAGTTGGATTGGGGATTAAAGTGTTGAATAATGCTTACAGTCCAATCCGAGCTGAGGCGATCGCCAAAAGTCTCATCGATTATCGCATTCCAGGTGGCTCTCAAGGCGTTTTTGGCATCAATATTGGTAGTGCTAAACTGGCTTGGGTGCAGAGTAACACCAATCCCCCGGATGTAATTTTGTTTGTAGGGAGAGCACCTGTTAATAAGGAAACCGATCAAAGTCAAGCCAATCGAGGTTTTGATCAACCCCCCACGAGTACTGCGGAGGAACAATTTACCGTCACTAATTCTCGTGTAGAAAATCGCTACTTCTGCGGCAGTACTGTTCCCGTTACGATTGAAACCGGACAGCAAACTTTAACTGATAATTCCTCAACTATTCCAGCTATTCGCTACACAGTGCGAACCACTGAAAATAATTTTGAGCGGATTGTTGTTTTAGTGGCTAATGGTAATAATGCCTCTGAGAAGGCAGATAATGTATTTAATTCTTTGCGGTGCAATTAGTTAAATTAATATAATATGATATCGCAACCTAAGGCTCTGATTGGGTAAGTTTGAGGGTAAAAGAGCCATGTACCTTATGTTCCCCTGAAGTCCGGACTCGAATAATATAATCTTCGGTTCTGGTAATTTTAGTCATGATCTGAGAATTCGTCGTACCATCGGGGCCATCATCATTTTCCTCGATCACCGAACCATCAGACCCGATTAAAGTGACAAAGGTATCAAAACTATCGGATGATACAGAAATAGTTACAGTATTCCCTGCTGTCAACCTCACAATATAATCTCTAGCAAAACCTCTTTTACCTGTAGGAATATCTTTATCAGAAAGACTATCTTTGATGGGATTGTCTAGGGTAACAGGAATAGGTTTATAGAGTGGTGTTTGAGCCGTAGCAACTAAAGCACTTAAGGTAATGACCAACAGAGTGAGAGGAGCGATTGAGAAAGCTCTCATTGGATGGAAAAATGGAATTCAATTAACATACCTTTTTACTCACTGGCTCAGTCATGCCTAACCCATCTTTCTAGAGTTGACAGTACTTCTCCAGTCAGTATTGCCCTTATCCTAGCAAGAAAAAAACTCCCCTGTTCGTTTGCAGAGAGAGCTTAATCATTAAGAGTCCAAATAAGTTGTTGTGATATTCAACCTATTTTTGTCGGCTAGGCCAGAAAGCCCATCCCCAGAAATTATGTAACTTGTTATTTGCCGATTAACTGACTCCCACTCAATACTCTTGACATTTCTCCTAGCGTTGGTCTCGGTCTCCATAACCAATCACAGCGATTTTATGGCGATAGACCAGTTCACCACCATACCAACCCGAAATACCGAGGAGTACGGCAACGACCACAGAGAGAATTAATCCTGTAAATAAGAGATTGTCAACGAGGCTACCGACTCTTAACCCCAGGTTGATGGCAGTCAGGACGAGTGCAGTGACGTTTGCATACATATGAGCCCAACCTGCGGTATGCTTGCGAACTCGGCCAATGCGGATGAAATCTAGTAAACCGGTGATGGCCGCTAGTAAACCCATTACTAAACCCGCTACAATCAGCCAAAATGAGGCACGCGCCCAAAACAACTCACCTGTCAACCAATAGACAATATCAGTCGCAGGTGCTGCCACTAAAAAAGCAATAGGCAACGTCACGATTACAGGGTGAAGGGGATGGCCAGCAATGGCTACAGTACTCGGTACGCCACTGTCACGATAATTACTTTCTTCGCTTTCAATTATTGGAGGGATATTGGGAGCTTGTGTCATATTCGTCTTGCTTAATTTGTATGATTTCTATACAGGTAAAGTAGTCAAGCAATTGACTACCCGAATTTTGACGAATAGACAATGATCGAACGTCTGCCCAAAGGGAGATTTAGACATTGCACAATATTTCCCCCAAATCCCGGAAAATCGTGGAGAATTAGCACTACCTCCTAGAAATCTTAGGAATTAGGAAATTGCTCAATATGCGTATTGGCGTATAATGTCATCTGGCCTTTTTGTACATCGAGATTTTTAAGACGCAGCGTCATCCCTTGAAGTTCAAACGTTTGGAAATCGAGCAATTCACTTGCCCTTTTTAATAGAGCTTGTGTCAGTTCGGTTGATAACTCTTGACCTTCGATATATTGAACATCCTCTAGCCTGATGCGTTCTCCACCTGCACTGATACGAGGTTGGGTAGAAAAGGCAATCTCTTTGGTTTTTCCAGTTTCCTTTACCAAAATTTTAGCTTTGAATGTAATCTTACCCTCGCCAGGTAGACCAAACTGTACTTGTTGGGTATTTATGGTTACAGGTTGGCCTTCTACATTCACTGTTAAATTTTGAAGCTGGCGATGAATATATTCTGAATTAAAAGCACGTTCTATATCTGCTTCAGTAAGAACTACTCGAGCGTCAGCATCAGTAGCGTGGGTTAATTCAATTTTGCCAACCGCAGCACTGAGTGGATTGATGGCAATATTATTCGTTTTGACCTCCATTTCCTCTGTCCGGAGGTCTTTTTTCATCACTAAACCCTTGCCTTCAATGTCAACGGTTTCTAATTCTCCTTGCATGAGCTTGCCTGGATCGGTGCGAATCTGAACGTCTATATTTTCCACTTCATCGAGTTGAGTGGATAACCCCACTTCTGCGGCTTTACTGAGTGCTTGTTCGCCTAAGTCTGGTGTATCTGGTATCACGACTATCCTATCCTCATAAAGTCTTGACACACTTTAGGCGATCGCACTAGAGCCGTGAATCGGCCGGTCGATATAAGACTTTCAGGGGAGGAAAAAGATTTAAGAAGTTCTCTTCTCTTCCTTTCCGAATTTCCAATCTCTAGACAATTTGGGTATAAAAAAACATAAAAATTGATACCTGCTCTTACTCAGATATCTGAGCTAAAAGCAAGTATCAATTCTTTATCAATTAGGGACTTTAGATTAAAAAATTAGAATTTTACTCCAAAATCCAAATTGCGTAGTTAACTCATTTAAGCCATCGCAATAGACCCCTTGGCCCTATTACTTTCTACAGAATTAATCACAGAGTTAATGAATTCGGCCCGTTGACGATGCATTTCGTCAATGGTTCTGCCGCTCATAAATTCGACTCCAGCCAATCCTACTTCTGTCCAGCCAGAACGTTCCGAGACAGCAGCCGCGATAGCATCGGCTAAACTGCTAACATCTCCCGGTTCAAAGCTCCAGCGTGACTTAAGTCCGCCCAGCGAAGTCTCTAGTGTCACTGTCCGTGAATGAATCAGGACGCAACCAGACGCCGCCGCATCGTAAGCGACTCGTTGTTCCTCCAATCCCCGTGTCGGCACGTAAACGACTTGATAAGACCTGAGTTTTTCAAAGAAGGGAGGACCGTAGGGTACGGGGTCTAAAAAGCGAATCCGATCCGTGTGATTGCGGGCTAAAGAAACAAGGTGTTCCTTATAAGGGCCTTCGCCCATGATATCCAACGTCCATTTGGGAATGCGATCGCCCAGAGCAATCAGCGCTTGAATCACGTCATCTGCCCCTTTCCAGGCTTCCAGGCGTACCGGCAACATCATGCGGATGGGTTCATCCGAGGATACTTCAAACTTGCGCCGGACTTCCTCTTGTTTGGCTAAATCTCCTGACTGTAGCCAGACGGCTTGAGTGCCGAGGGAGCGAGGAGCAAGATGTTCATACCGTTTCTGAACACCAGCACCAACGAAGATAGTTGCATCAGCATCCGCCACACGCCGCTTGATCTGGGTGTCTACGAGTCCAGCTCGCATAGCTAACCAACCACCACTGGTTTTCAACAGAGAGGTGGGGTCACTGTCAAGACAGAACACTCGAATCCCCTTAGCGTGGCGGCGTCCGATGTTGTAACTAAGGGTGGTCACATCCCAAAGATAAGGGCCGCAGGCTGTATGCCAAACTGATGCATCGCGTACTTCCTCAAGCAGCACCGCTCTCACGGCTAGAAAATGCAGCGGCCAAGTCCGCATCCAGCCACCCCAAGGTAAAAATCGGAATGAGAGTCCGGGGTAATCTGCCAAGTCGATGGTGCAGGCATCTTTCATCACCGTTGGGTTGGGAGACCTTGGGCAGATAATCCGCAGTTGGGGTTGGTATTTAAGTTGAGTGAGAATGTCGCGAGCTAATCCGGTGGAAAGGGTGATCTGTTTGTCGTCAGCAGAGAAAACAGAAATAGGGAAGGTGATTTTATACATACGTTAACCTCTGGAGCAGTTAGGAGAATCAGGGAGAGTTCACGACAACTAACTCAGAACCTTCTCGGCCTTCTCAACTTTCTCACCGGAGAATAGAGCTTGGAGTCTTTCTTTGACATAATCAAAGATTTTCTCGTGATAATGGGGAGCCGCACCGATAAAGAACACCTGATCTAAAACGATGTTGGCATTGGGATAGTTATCGGCATTATCTAGGTGCTTATAGGCGGGTTGCAGTAAAATATTGCCCGCAAAATAGTTCCGAGTTTGGATTTTGTTTTTCTCGAAGTAGTCTACGAGGGTGCGCTTCGATTCCCGGTCGGGGCAGATAATGGGAGTGCCAAACCAACAGGTTCCAGCTTCGGGCAATTCGTTAGGAACTTTGATGCCCTCGACACATTCTTCTAGAATGGCTTGCAACTGCTTCTTGCTGTTATTTCTGCGAGTTTCAATTTCGGCAAATTTTTTCAACTGCACTAACCCAATTGCGCCTTGTAAGTCCAAGGGCTTGAGGTTGTAACCCATGTTCGTAAACACATACTTGTGGTCAACGATGCCGTCATACCCTGGCAACCAGCGATCAAATCGTTTGCCGCAAGCGCCCTCGCACAATAAGTTCGCTGCTCCCACGCAGTAGCAATCACGTCCCCACCACGCCAAACTCCGGGCAATATCAACGATTTCTTTGATATTCGATGACACCATGCCGCCTTCTCCGGTGCTGATGTGGTGTGCCGGATAGAAGGAACAGGATGAAGCGATCGCATATTCGTTGAGGTATTTTCCTCGCCAAGTGCTGCCTAAGCTATCACAATCATCCAGGAGTAGTTCTAGCCCATGTTTTTCGCAGATTTCCAGTAACCGATCCATGTTGGGAGGATTACCTAATACTGGAGAGAGGAAGATGGCTTTGGTTTTTGGCGTGATTTTTTCTTCAATCAGCTCTAAGTCAAAGTTGAGAGTATCTAACTCAATATCAATGAATATCGGCTTGAGATTATGCTGAAGAATCGGGGCAAGCGTAGTAGGAAATCCAACCACAGACAAGATAATTTCGTCTCCGTCTGCCCATCCTAAATACTTTTTAACGGCACCCACCAGAGCTAGGTTGGCTGAACTGCCTGAGTTCACCATCACCGAGTGCTTAAAGTTAAAGGTTTTAGAAAATTGAGATTCAAACTTAAAAACATTTTCTCCGCTGGTAATCCACTTCCCATCTAAGATCGCCTTCATGATCGCGACGACCTCTTCTTGATCCCAATAAGGACCGGAATAGTAGACAGGCGTTTCAAAGGGAACAAATGTTTCTGGAGTCGGATTATAAAGATATTTTAAGATGTTATGGTCTTTTGCTACGGCACCCAAAAACTCTCTGATTTGCGAGTCTAAAGTCATTGTTGTCTCCTTTGGGAATTACTGAGTCTCAACCGAAATTGCTCACGCTTATCTCCCCAAACCGTATATAAACAAAACTCTATAGGGTTGGGGTGGATGCTTAGCTGGTTTATCGAGGATATCCTGTCGTTGAAGGATTTGAGCTGTATTTTTAGCTGCCTGAGGAGTTATGAGAACCTCCTCTGTGTTTAGAGGGATTAGCTAAAACTGAAGGCTCAAGATTTTGCCGATACATTAGCTGGACTACGGATTCTATGTTGGCTTTTGCTGTTAAGAGAGAATGGCTATCCTAATAGTCTCCAAACTCGAAATATGTAAGGTTGTAATTGAATCCGTTGAGAACTGGAAAAGTAGCTAAGGATTGGGTTATTTCAACTTATTCCTTAAGTTAGATGTCGATTCACCCTTCTTCATCGATAATACTACGGGAAATCTGGAAAAGGCGATAGTAAGCATAAAGAATTTGTGTGACCATTGTGAAGAAATTGTAGGAAAAGCATTCAGCAATTGAAGTCTGATGCCTTTAGCCCAATCAGCAACGAAAGCGTGAGACTTTCTGCTTCCCCACTCCTGATCAGGATAACAAGCTTTTTCGAGTATGTAAGCCGGAAGAATTTTCCACGACAAGATTTTATAAAGGGTTCAACATTCAGCTTAAAAGCATTAGTAAAAGTTAAGGAAAAACCTTGCTTCCTGGGAGTAGAAGTGTTAAACAACAAATCAAGTGCCTGGTAAAAATTGTTGACCTAGTTTGTTATTGGAAAAGTTAACCACGAGTAATACAGCTTCGCTTTACACAGAGTACTGATACAGAACTGGGTAAGACTGAGGAATTGATTGAAAAATTAGTAAGTTTATAAAGGACTATTAAAAGATTGTCTTACAGTTTCACTTTGATTTCACTGAAGGATAGCGAGTTTACTTAACTTTTCTCAATCAACCCGTCTAATCCCGGATGAGACTGTTGAAGAGTCTAGAAATCTAACTTCCTACCCGGTTGCTTATTCCTTGCTGTAGATACATCGATCAGCGCTGAACCTCTAGAGTTACCTAGTAGCAGACTACAGATTATATGGAGATGAGGCATTCATGGCAGATGAGCCAAAGTTGGAAGAGCAAGCACTTTCCGAAGCTGCCGAATTATCGATTTCAGCCCAACTCGATGAAGTAGAAGCTCTCGATGTAGCAGTTGAAACGGATTGGCTGAAAATGCTTCAGGGAAAAGCGGATTCAGTGTCTCTTACCGCGCAGGGCGTGGTAGTCCAGAAAAGCATTCGCCTGCATGAAATGCAACTGTATGCTGATGGTATTGCCATTGATCTCCTTCATAGCGCTATTTTCGGACAAGTTGAACTCGATGAACCGATTGATGTTTCTGCGCGTTTAGTTCTCACTGAACAAGACATCAATCATGCCCTCAACACCGACTATATCCGCCAAAAGTTTCAACGTCCACAGTTAAACGTAGAAGGCCGAATCGTAACTCTAGAACTACAGGAACTCACAGTTAATTTTCCCAGTGTTAGCAAAATGGGCATCAATGCCACAGTACTGCTGCACGAGATGGGCAAAACTGAACAGCTCGGTTTTAGCGGGGTTATGCGTCTAGGTACAATGCAGCAACCTCTATTGTTAGAAAAGTTTGATTGTATTCAAGGAGGTGGCATTTCTCTAGAATTAGCAATCGCCGTATTAAATAAAGCCAAGGAACTGCTGAATATGCCGTATTTTCAGATTGAGGGGATGAAGCTCAACTTCAAGAAACTAGATATTGAAGACGGTAAGCTCACGCTGTATACCGCAGCGCACATTCAGCAATTTCCTGATTTGAAGGTTCAAGACTAACCTCACTCGCTAGTCCAGCAGGGCAAAAATAAAGCTACCGTTCATACATCAACGACACGCTTACGATGTCAGCATTTTGAATACGAAAATTTTGAAGGGCTTAAACCTTGAGGTATTTATACTATGTACCACTCAATTGAATCATGACCGTTCGTTGGCGAGGGCCATCTAAATCAAAAAATAAGACCGATTGCCAAGTACCGAGAGCTAATTTTCCCTCCATAATCGGAATCACTTCACTAGTACTTAACGTCATCGCCGTCAGGTGAGAGTGAGCATTCATCGGTTCATCTGGGGGTACATCTCTCAAGTGCAAGTCATTATGAAGATATTTTTCGGATTCAGGTGCTAACTTTCTTAAATATGCTTTTGTATCGTCTAGTAATCTTTCTTCATTTTCATTAATCGCTAAAGCAGTGGTTGTATGCCTCGAAAAGACTAGAACTTGACCGTTTTTAATTCCTGTTCTCGCTAAGAGTTTCTCAATCTCAGGAGTAATGTTATATATCCCAATTCCTGTCCCCGTCTCGATTTCAATAATTTCATGGATAATCTGCATCAGCTCACCTAGTCTTAAAGCATCTTTAAAAATATCATCCTCTCATACTCAGACTCATTCATGAGGATAGCGGTTTGTAGAGGAGCCTTAGAGTCCTAGCACGTAAAATTTATTATCCTTTCCTATTCAAGGAAAACTCTTTCTGTTAATCTGTTTAAAACTGGAGAACGCCAGTTCCCAAATACGACGATTACTGGATAACTTTTTAACAAAATTTAATGAATTATGATAAAACATTACTGCACTGAATGGATTACTGAGTGGTGTCAAAACAATGGATGGACGGATTTATTTATAGAACGTCATCAATACTGGGCGTTTCCACCGGGAGCGGTGATACCAGAACCCATTCCTCCTGATGTTTTGAGCTTGATTAAAGAGGAAAAAGGGCAGAGTACTCAGGAAAAAGGGTGGTCAATCGCTGCTGTAGTCGTGAGTGTCATGGCTATCGTTTTAAGCTATGTTCTCCAGTCTCCCATGCCCATCGTTTTGGCCTTCGGGTTTGCTGCTATCACTGTAGCGCTGCTTGAGGTTGAGGAGAAATAGACTCCTGATTAGGAGAGAAAAAACAAAAACAGCCGACGAAGTTTAATTTATCTATCATCGCTTTGAGCTCAAACTAGAGCCGAACGGTTCAATGTAGGATAGTCGGTAGATTGAAGGCAAAAAGCGGATTCCAGGCTTCTAACGAAGTCGGATTCATTGGCATGGTGTAAAGGACAATAAAGATTGGCCTGTATGACAAATCAAGCCAAACGTATTACTGTGTAACGCATCAAAAACAGCCAATGATTTGACAAAAGAATTAAACTCAATGTTAGAAAAGATGAGAACCCACAAGGTGAAAGGTGAACAGGTCTTGGTAGAAAGGATAGCTCGTTTCTGTGAAAATTTTGCTAGTTGAGGATGATGAGTTAGCGGCTGAAGTTCTCAAAAAAGCTCTTACAGCCCAACATTATCTGGTTGATCGAGCAGCTGATGGCCAGGAGGGGTGGGATTTAGCGGATGCTTTTGAGTATGATTTGATTTTGCTGGATTTGATGCTGCCTAAGCTAGACGGATTGAGCTTTTGTAAACAGCGACGGGAGGTAGGCGATCGCACACCCATTATTCTTCTCACCGGTCAAGACACCAGTACTAGTAAAGTTACAGGGTTAGATATTGGAGCCGATGACTACATTGTAAAACCCTTCGATGTGCAAGAACTCATGGCTCGCATTCGGGCATTGCTGCGTCGAGGCAATTCAACAGCCACGCCGATCCTAGTTTGGGGCGATTTGCATCTTGACCCGAGTAATTGCCAAGTGACTTATGCTCAACAACTCTTGCACCTGACTGCGAAAGAGTACTCCATCTTAGAGCTGTTTTTACGTAACACTCAACGCATCTTTAGCCAAAGCGCCTTGCTCGATCATCTCTGGTCTTTTGAAGAACCCCCATCCGAGAATACAGTCCGAGCACACATCAAGAGTTTACGACAAAAACTCAAAAAAGCTGGAGCTCCTGCCGATTTGATTGAGACCGTTTATGGGTTGGGGTATCGTTTAAAAGCCCGAGAAGCCCAAGCCAAGCCCATTACCTCTGCTGTTCCAACTAAATTGGCAAAAGCCAATCCGATAGAAACGCCCCCAACAACGCCTCATGTCCTCACAACAAACGCACAAGCTGCCACTGAGGCGCAAATTCCCTTAGAATTGGTCACTCTCTGGGAACGATCTAAGGAAAAATACCGTACTCGCATTCAGGTTTTGGTGGATGCTGTCAAAGCAGCGATCGCAGATACTCTAACAGAAGAACTCCGACAACAAGCTCAACTCCAAGCCCATACCCTCGTAGGTTCGCTGGGTAGCTTTGGCTTACTCGAAGCCTCTCGCTTGTCTCGCCAGATTGAACAGCTATTTTTAGGAGCAGGAACTACAAGCCTCAATCTAGAACAAAAAGAGCATCTATCCAAGCAATTAGTCACCTTGCAGCAAGTCTTCGAGCAACCACAAGTCTCTGCATCCACCGAATCCGCCGTATCAGTAACTCCTCCCCTTTCCTCTCCATGCGTGGAGCAAAAACCTCGGCTATTGGTTGTCGATGATGATGCTCCCCTAGCCTTTGCCTTAGTGGCAGAAGCCTCCTCTTGGGGAATACAGGCCGAAGTCGCCACTAATTTATCCCAAGCCAGAACCGTAATTGCCCGTACCCGACCCGATGTAGTACTCTTGGATTTAGGCTTCCCCGACTCATCAGAAAATGGCTTTGCCCTATTGGCAGAACTGACCACCGAAGCCTCTCCTGTACCGGTTGTGGTATTTACCGCCCAAGAAAGCTTTGCCCAACGGGTGAAAGTGGCTCGTATGGGTGGACAGGGATTTTTGCAAAAACCCGTGTCTCCTGCTCAGGTGATGGGCGCTATTACCCAAACGCTGCAACAATCAAGTAAATCCGAGGCCAAGCTGCTGGTTGTAGACGATGACCCCCAACTGTTAGATTTTGTCCGTACAGTCCTAGAGCCTTGGGGATTTAGGCTAACGTTGCTAGAAGACCCCCAACTATTTTGGAGTACCCTTGAGCAGACTGCTCCTGATTTGGTGATTTTAGATATCGAAATGCCCCATCTGAGTGGTCTTGACCTGTGCTTAGTCGTGCGTCATGATCCTCATTGGAGTGAGTTACCCATCTTGTTCCTCTCAGCTAGTACAGATGCCCAGACTCTGCAACAGGTTTTTAATGTGGGTGCCGATGATTATGTCAGTAAACCGATTGTCGGGCCTGAATTAGTCGCTCGTATCCTGAATCGGTTGGATCGAACTCAAATCCTCCGCAAACTGCGGAAATTTACAGGGTAACTTCAATATGTGCTTTTTGCCAGTATCCTAAACATAGGAGGCATGGGTGAACGGTGGAATCAGTTTGAAGGCAGACTGACAAGAGTCATAGACTTGAAGACCAATGAGCCAGCATTGAGCACGGACAGGGACTGAAATGGTAGGGTATCATCTCAAATAGTTAAATCTTGACCGACCCCAACCTTGTTGCTCAATACGGCGAATCAAACTGGATGCCACTCTTAGGCTACCTCGGTGGTCAAGCGCAGTACTTCACCCTACGCTAGATGTGAAGCTATCTCAAACGAATACGAACGATGATCGCAAGCGGACTGGGGCTGCTTTTACTGATTTTCCTGAGTTCTGCCGCACAGCTCATGCAGACAAGTTTTATGGCGCTTTTATACTCTAGCCTAACTTTGGGGCTTTTCTTGGGATTGTTGTATACCCTAAAGCACCAAATCCAGCAGCGAAAACTTGTAGAAGATGACTTTCAAGACCTCTACAACCAGGCTCCCTGTGGTTATCACACCGTAGACCTCAATCATCTGGTAACGGCGATTAATGATACAGAGCTACAGTGGCTAGGGTACAGCCGAGAGGATGTACTCGGCAAACTCAAGTTTACAGACCTGATTTTTCCCGAAGACTTAGAATCATATCACCAAGCCTTTGCCCGTATTCAATCTCACAATTGGGTCCAAGATGTGGAATTTCGCCTGATTCGTCACGATGGCACCAAGCTACCTGTACTCTTGAGCGCCAAGGCGATTAAGAATGCTAAAGGAAAATTCATCGGGGTTCGCGCCACAATTTTTGATATTACAGAGCGACGGAAGACGGAAAAAGCACTGCGTAGCAGCGAAAAACGTTTCCGTTTAGCGATCGAGAACATTCCGGATGGCTTTGTAATTTATGATGCCCAGCGACGATTACAGTATGTGAATGCAGAAGGATTAAGGCGCAGTGGACGCACCGAAGAAGAAATTTTGGGACGCACGGATGAGGAAATTTATCCACCCGAATTTACCTCCCAGTATTTGCCCACATTATTGCGATCCATAGAAACTCGGACGTTACAAACGACTGAATGTACTCTCACTCTACCGAGCGTGGGCACCTTTACAGTAGTTGTGACCTACGTCCCCTTACTGAACGAACGCCGTGAAATTTCTTTAATTATCGGGATTACTCATGATTTGAGTGAACGCAAACGAGCAGAAATTGCCTTGCGAGAAAGTGAATCACGGCTGCGCTTGGCCTTAGAAGCCACTCAAATTGGGACGTGGGACTGGGATATGGCGATTAATCAAATTACTTGGTCGAGCAGCCATCAACCCTTGTTTGGTCAGACCAATGGTAGCTTTAAGGCCACCTATGAAGCCTTTGAAGCCTGCATTCATCCCGATGACCGAGTAACACTTCTACAATCATTAAAGCGATCGCGCCGAGGACAGCAGGAATTTAATCATGAATTTCGCCTGATTTGGCCGGATGGTAGCGCTCACTGGGTGGAAGGCAAGGGCAAATTTTTTTACAACGAACAAGGGCAACCCATCCGCATGGTGGGCACCCTCATGGATATTAGTGACCGCAAACAAGTTGAGTCTCAGTTACAACAAAGTGAAGAAAAGTTCCGTCAGTTGGCCGAACACATTAATAAAGTGTTTTGGATGACTAACGCCGATGTGACGGAAGTCCTTTATGTGAGTCCGGCCTACAAGCAGATTTGGGGGCGCAGTTGTGAAAGCTTGTACGCTAATCCCCAATCCTTTGTGGAGGCGATTCATCCCGAAGATCAACCACGGGCGATCGCTCACCTGCAAGGCAACAACTTGATCGAATCGGATATCGAGTATCGCCTAATTCAGCCCGATGGTACAGTACGCTGGATTAGAGACCGTTGTTTTCCTATCCGCAATGGTTCAGGAGAAGTTTACCGTCGAGCTGGAATTGCTCAAGATATTACCACCCAAAAGCAAGCTGAATTCGTTTTACGCCAAGCCAACGAAGAATTAGAGCGCCGAGTGGCCAAACGCACCGCCCAATTACAAGCCGCCAATGAGCGTTTGCAACAAGAACTCTCTGAGCGGCAGATGATAGAACAAGCTTTACAGCGAGCCTATCAACATCTACAGTTCCATGTGGAAAATACCCCGTTAGCCGTGATTGAGTGGAACTCAGCCTTTCGTTTGATTAATTGGTCAAAACAAGCTGAAAAAATTTTTGGTTGGACAGTCCAAGATGTAATCGGCAAACATCCCTACGATTGGCGCTTTATCCATGAAGACGATATGCCCCAAGTCAATGAGGTGATGGAGCAATTAAGCAACGGCTCTCAACCCCGTAATCTTTGTGGGAATCGTAACTACACCAAAGATGGGCAAGTAATCCACTGCGACTGGTACAACTCAGCATTGCGGGATATTCATGGTAATCTGGTTTCGATTTTGTCGGTGGTGCAAGATGTCACCGAGCGCAAGCAAGCTGAAGCGGCCTTACGTCAAGCTTATGATGAGTTAGAGCTGCGAGTCACCGAACGAACGCAGGAACTGTTTAAAGCCAACGAAGAACTGCAAATTGAAAACGCCGAACGCAAACGAGTTGAGGCAGAACTTAACGCCCGTGCTAAGCAACAAGCGGCCGTGGCCGAACTGGGGCAACAAGCCTTGACGGGTATTCCCCTCGATCTCCTCCTCAACCAAGCCGTGGCTCTGATTGCTCAAATTTTGGGGGTAGAGTATTGCCAGGTATTAGAACTTCTGCCCCAGGAAAACACGCTGCTGATGCGAGCGGCTACTGGTTGGGAAGAGGAATGGGTAGGACTGATCAAAGTAACGGTGAAATCGGATTTTCAAGCCGGTTATACCTTACTCTCCAATGAACCAGTGATTGTTGAAGACTTACAAACCGACCCCCGTTTTAGTGCCCCCTCACTCTTACATGACTATGGAATTAATAGTGGTATTAGCGTGATTATTGGGGGTCAAGACCGCCCTTATGGGGTTTTGGCCGCTCATACTCCCCAACACCGCAAGTTTACTGAAGATGATATTCATTTTCTCCAAGCGACCGCCAATGTTCTGGCGGCGGCGATCGAGCGTCAGCAGGTAGAAAAGGAACTGCGGCGAGCCCATGTTGAACTAGAACTACGGGTTCAGGAGCGAACCACCGACTTAGAAAAAGCAAATACCGACCTAGAAAAAGCAAATACCGAACTTCAACATAAAATTGTTGAACTTCAACAGGCACAAGAAGAACGAGCGAAATTAATTGCTATTCTTGAAGCTACGCCCGATTTTGTCGCCACCACCAGTGTTGATGAGCGAATCTACTACCTTAATAGTGCAGCCCGAAAGGTCTTAGGATTTGGAGAAGATGAAGATTTTGCTCACGTTATGATTGCCCATACTCACCCCGATTGGGCTTATGAACGAGTTCGGGAGGAAGGGATTCCTACTGCTATGCGGGATGGAACTTGGGTCGGCGAAACGGCCTTTTTGAGTCATGATGGGCAAGAAATTCATGTCAGCCAAGTGATCATCGCTCACAAATCCGCAGACGGACAGGTAAAAATGCTTTCGACGATTGCTCGTGATATTACGCAGCAAAAGAAGATTGCTGCCACCCTCAGTGAATCGGAGCGACGTTGGCGGAGTTTATTGGAGAATGTACGCTTAGTTGTGGTGGGAATGGATAACCATGGTAGGGTTGAATATGCCAATCCTTGTTTCTTGGAGTTAGTTGAATACACGAAGGCAGAAGTTATCGGTCAAGATTGGTTTGAGACTTTTTTACCGCATCACCACAAACAACAGCAACAAAACAATTTTGTAGAATTTTTAGAGCAGAAATTTTACACCCACGATCAAAGTGTAATTCTCACGAAATCAGGTGAAGAACGGGTGATTGCTTGGAATACTACGCTACTCCAAGATGCTCAAGGTTCTGTGATTGGCACCCTCAGTATTGGCGAAGATATCACCGAACGTCAGGTGATTGAGCGCATGAAAGATGAGTTTATTTCTGTGGTCAGTCATGAGTTACGGACTCCCCTAACCTCTATACATGGGGCTTTGAATTTATTATCGAGTGGTTTAGTGGATACGCAGTCCGAAAAAGGGCGACGTGTGATCGAAATTGCCGCACAAAGCGCCGAACGTTTGGTTCGACTCGTCAATGATATTTTGGAATTGGAACGATTAGAATCCGGTAAAATCAGCTTAATTAAGCAAACCTGTGATGCGGCGGAGCTAATTATTAAGGCCACGGAAATGATACAAGTGATGGCCAATCGAGCTGGTATCAATCTCTCGGTAGCTCCTAAATCCCTGGAAGTGTATGCCGACCCCGATCGCATCATTCAAGTCTTGACAAATTTACTAGGTAATGCTATAAAGTTTTCGCCTCGAGGCTCTACTGTGGGGTTAACGGTAGAGTTACAAGAGGGAGAAGAGCCGGACAATGATGGATTACAGGGCAACGAAATATACAAGCGAGTCCAGATACAAAAGCCACTCCCGATTCGGGAGCGAACGACGCTGTTTTCCTCTCACTTGAGTAGCTCATCCTTGCATGGGCAGGAAGCCTCAATCTTGATTCTCGGGCAAACAGACCCATGTTTTACCCCGGAGATGTTCTCCAATTCGCCATCGCCCATTCAATCGGTTCCGATACGCTCTAAAGGGACTTCTCCCACTCTATTGTTTCGAGTTGAAGACCAAGGGCGCGGGATTCCTGCTGATAAGTTAGAAAGCATCTTTGAGCGCTTTCATCAGGTGGACGCCTCCGACTCCCGGAAAAAAGGCGGTACAGGTTTGGGCTTAGCCATTTGCCGCAGTATCATACAGCAGCACGGCGGCCGCATTTGGGTTAAGAGTACTCTAGGTGAGGGTAGTACTTTTTATTTCACGCTGCCCCAGCACAGTCCTGAGGAGCAATCATGACCACAAAAAAAATCTTAGTGATTGATGATGAAGATGGTATTCGAGAAATTATTCAAATTTGTCTGGAAGCTGCGGCAGGCTGGGATGTATTGACGGCCGGTTCCGGTATTGAGGGTTTAGAAGCCGCTCAGTCTGAACAACCCGATGCTATCTTACTTGATGTAATGATGCCGGATATGGATGGGCCGACAACGTTTCGGAAGTTGCAAGCGAATGAAACTACACAACACATCCCAACAATTTTACTAACTGCTAAGGCTAAGATTAGCGAACAACAACAATTTATTGATTTGGGTGTTACTGGCGTGATTACGAAGCCATTCAAAGCTCAAGATTTAGTTGAGCAAATCCGAAATATTTTGAATTGGCAAGAATAGAGCCAGTGGGTGAAGGATAAAGTGTGAAAAAATCTTTTCCTTCACTTTCATCCTTCTTTAGCGGTCATGGCGCTTATTATTTCTCAAGGTATTTTTCGTCGGTGAATCTCCATCAAGTATGCTTTCAATAATGGCAACAATCATAAAGAAAACGCCAATAGCTGTAACACTTAAAATGAATGGCATTGTTTTTGCTCCTACTGCTGACAATTCAACAGTAAAAAGCTCGGATTAGCTTTAGGGATTACCTTATGCAACTCACTCGATTGTCTGGAGAACGTTTAAGGAGAATCACACTGAATGAACTTGAGTTTGTCGCCGTACGGAAATGGGATAATCGAAGACAGGGCTGACTATAAGCATTAAATCAATCAAACTCAGCTTAGGTACAAGTGAAGAGGACAAAAGACTGAGAAGAGTGGACAGTTTTCCAAGTGGTACAGCATATTTAAGCTTTTGTACTCAGCCTAGGAATACTATCAATGGACAACATAACATACACAGAGCCAGAGCTATGTGGGAAACCTCTACTAATGGTTCTGGCTTTTTCCTTATTGATGATTGATTCTGGCATTCTCCTTGTAGCGTATATCGCCCACTGGCTATCTCTATAGATAGGTAGATTTATGGCAATAGATAAGCCCTAATACAGTACGGCAAAAATGAAGCTACCATTCACGCATCAGCGAAACACTTACCATGTAAGCATTTTGGGATTGCTTAGGGCGTTGGTGGAGTTTGGCGTTTAGCGAAATCTGGTGGTGGACGATCGTTACTCCAAGCCCACCACACGTAACCACATTGACATTGATAAAATTCCTGCCACTTACGACGGTATTCTTCTGTCATTACAGGCGATCGCCGATTAATCCATACCCGCTCAGCTTCCATTGCTGAAGCCCGACAGCTAGGGCAACAGAATTCTACAGCGTGAGTGGCTGATTTTGTCCATTGAGGGGGGACTGGGGAAAAAGCGTCCATATTATGGCTATCCTTGATTTGAACGACCAATGCCAGTTGTGGCTTGGTGGGTGAACCTCTAGTAAGGAATTATGGCTTTTTTTACGGTTCAATCGTCATAAATACATATACTCAATTGTTTATCCAGTTTCGGTTGATGAGGTCTAGATGGGATAGTTTGTTGGTAGGATGTAGAACTTTCAGCCTTTGTACTACATTTTTATCCTCAATTTCAGCACAACAATCCGATGAATCCAGATCCTGAAATTCGCCGCTTAATTGAACTGATGCCTGCTTCTGGGCGGATGTTAACCAAAATCGTGAGCAAACCGCAACAGAATCGACTAATTGAGAGTCCTTTTCCTCGCCCCTGGTCCCAAGCACGGCCTATTTTTATTAACTTCGATCTGTGGCGTCGTTTGCCTAAGCCTCAGCGCGATATGCTACTGTTACGAACTGTGTGTTGGCAGATTGGTGTCAAGTGGTTTAAGCCGGATTTGTATCAAGGGATTGTGCTGGCTGGTGTGTTAGGGGGCATCGTGGAACTGGCACAGGGAGATGCAGTGGGTATTGTTGTCGCTACGGGATTGAGTGCGATCGCCGGAACTCAAATTTGGCGGAGTACTCGCAGTGCTCAGACTGAACTCGATGCCGATGAAAATGCGATTAAAGTAGCAACGCGACGGGGTTACACCGAAGCAGAAGCTGCCCAACATCTGTTAGCCGCACTAGATGCTGTGGCTGAAGTGGAAGGACGTTCCGGCTTAAATTTCACTGAATTGATTCGCAGCCAAAACTTAAAAGCGATCGCTGGACTCTCGCCAGTCAGCGTCCCAGACACCGTTCGCCAAGAGTAAAACTTTGTCTTCTACTCCTTTTTTTTATTCTGTATTTTTCCTACATCCCCTAAACAATTGTATTTTTTTGTATTTTTTCAGGATTAATGCCTGTTGAAGTGCCTATACTTCATCTTATTCCATCGTTTGTACAGCGTACATCAGGAGGGGTCCAATGGTTCACACTTATGAAGTATTGGTTGATATCAGACAGTTTGCTGACCTAGCCCTCAATAGCTTTATTGGCGGCACGAGCCGATACGAAATCGATGCAGAAACAAAAGAAAAAGCCAACGGGATGGCCAGAATCATGGCTAAAAGTGACCATCCAAAAGGCACTGAATATGATGTTAGAGTAACCAGGCTACTGAAATAAAGCCTTCTATTTATATCTAATCCACAACACTCTACTTTGGCAAATTGTCAATTTTGGTAAGCTTTTAAGAAAAACCTTGGAAGCTTTTTTTTTGCTCAAAGTTAGCTAGACCTGTATGTATAGCTGATATATAGCAATTTCCTTTAATCGTGCTATTCAACGAGATTCGCTTCGCTCTCACTCTTGAGGATGTGAGAAACAATACAATGCGAGTTTGCAATCCGCTTCACCTCTTTATTCTCTCTTCAGAGCGATTAAAGTAGAAATAATTCAGTCTTATATTTTAGTCCAATGACCTAAATCTATCTTTAGACAGTCGCTATAAACTAAAGTCCCATACTAAGTTTAACGACTGCTCACTGATACAAGATTTCAACCGACCTCCAAAGCCAAAATTGTTAGAGATTGGGTAATTATGGCTGCATACGTGCTGCATCTACAATTGATGGGAGAGACAGAAAAAACTATTCAGGTACATCAATCTGAATTTACAATTGGTCGTTTACCCGAATGTGATCTGCACTTACCTCTGCTAGAAATTTCTCGGTATCATGCTCGTTTACTACAAGCGGAAACAGGAAATTGGTTACTCGAAGACCTAGGAAGTACCAATGGAACGCGATTAAATCACAATTTAGTGACTTATCCACAACCTATCAAGCACGGTGATATTGTTCATTTAGGGTCAATTTTTATTAATGTATTTTTGACTCTTAACTCTCAATTAAATCAAAACGATTTAGAATCTTATAATCAAGAAATAAAAGTTTTGGGTAGTCCCAAAGACTTACAAGAGCAATGGATACAGACTCATGATTTTGGAGAAATCAATAGCAATTCATCCCTTACTATCAATCGATTGAAAGACTTGGTGAACATTGCCAAAGGTTTAAATTCTGCTGTATCGATTGAGGCAATTTTTTCTCAAGTGCAGCGAGTAGTATTTAATCATATTTCCAGTATCGAACGCTTAGCACTATTGGTTGATATTAAAGGGTCAGGCCGACTAGAATTATTAAACGCTGGGGTCAGAAATATCTCAGATCAGCTTAATTTAGCTACGGATGGGAGTTGGATTAGCCACACCATTTGTCAAAAAGCATTTGCTGAGCAAGTAGCTATTCAAACCACTGATGCTCAAATAGACACACGATTTGATGAAAAAAATAGTCTCTCTGCCAAAGGAATTTGTACGGCCTTAGCCGTTCCTTTGTGGGATGAAAATTTGGTTGTTGGTGTACTGTATGCTGATGCTCACATTGATTTTAATCCGTTGAATCAATTAGGAAATGAAGACCTGAGCTTTTTCTCAGTATTAGGAAATATCGTAGCATCGGCTGTGCAGCGTTGGTTGTTAACTCAAAAGCTTAAAAATGAAGCCGCAATTCGACAGCAATTAGAGCGTTATCACTCTCCAGCAGTTGTACAGCATATCATGGCAGATGGTGTGTTAAAAGAAGGCCGCCTTACACCTGTAGAGGCTGATATTAGTGTGCTTTTTGCCGATTTAGTGGGTTTTACGGCTCTTTCCCAGAAACTTAATCCCAACCAAATTGCTCAATTATTGAATCGATTCTTTGATGAAATGCTCCAAGAAGTGTTCGCTTTTGAGGGAACGTTGGACAAATTTATTGGGGATTGTATTATGGCATTTTTCGGTGCGCCTGAACCCCAATCTGATCATGCCGATCGCGCTTTAACGGTAGCCAGAAGAATGTTAGCACGCCTCGATCGCCTAAATGCTAACAACACGTTTTCTGAACCCCTAGGATTACGAATTGCTATCAATAGTGGTAAAGCTGTAGTGGGAGATGTGGGGAGTGTTCAACGAGTGGACTATACAGTGTTAGGAGCTCCTATTAATCTTGCTGCTCGTATGCAACAAATTTGTTCTCCAGGTGAGTGCGTAGTCAGTGAAGCGACTTACTCAAGATTGTCCAACAAGGAAGGATTAGTAGGAATGAAACAATATCGATTTAAAGGAATTGATGAACCCGTGCAAATTTATCAAACTCAGCGATTGTTGCACAAACCGTTATCGGGAGCATGTCAGGTTTGCACGGACAGCCCCTCATCCCTCAGCCCCTTTACCCCAAGGGAGAAGGGGAGCAAGAGTTCAAAGTTCCTCTCCCTGAGGGAGAGGGATTTAGGGTGAGGGCTAACAAAGGTGACATGTTCCCCCGTTATCTTCTAAGGTAAGCCATTTATCATCTATTACTGCGTCGCATTTTAAAACTTAAAGGAGGCAAGGCAATCCTTACCTCCTTATCATTACTAATTAGAATGAATTACTTCATTTTAGCGGGGATTTTGACATCGGAAGATAGCTGACCATTAGGTTGAATCGCCTCACCTTCAATAAAGGAACGTAGCATCCAAGCCATTTCTTCATGTCCTTCCATCAATCCAGTTAGGAAATCAGCCGTACCTTCATCATGATACTTATCAGTACACTGATCGATATGGTCACGCAGATTGCGGATAATTTGTTCATGATCGACCACTAAATTTTCAACCATGCCATCGGCGGTAGGAAGAGTATCCGCATTTTCTTTAATTGAAGCATGATTCAAAAAGCCTTGAGCTGTACCGATGGGATAACCACCCAACATCCGAATCCGCTCAGCGAGCGCATCAATATTTTCCGTTAAAGTTTCATAGTGTTCTCCCCACAATTCATGTAGCGAACGGAACTGCGGCCCCACTACATCCCAATGATACTTTTTCGTTTTGATCAACAGCAAATATGCATCAGATAGATCACAATTCAATAAGTCAACAACACCTTGGCGTTGTTCTTCTGATAAACCAATATTTAAAGGACGCATCGTTTCTATTTCTCCACGCTGTAATCGCTATTAATAATTGCAACAAATCTTTGCAGAAGCTTCATCAGCCTCTTGGAAGATAGTGAAAATGTCTGGAGTTGTAGAATTTTGAGAGCAATAGCTAAGAAATATCAAGCATTAGAGGTATTGCCAATCGGACTCACCTTGGCACGATAAAAAAGTTTTCCTTGGTGGCGGTATCCAGTATTACGCACTTTTACCGTTTCCCCGGCTTCAGCCGTTCCTTCCAAGAGTTGATGAAGCTGAGGATCGTAAGGAATTTCTGAACCCACCTCAGCGATCGCTTCTACTCCCCAATCTTGCAGCATCTGTTCTACCGGTTGCACCAATCGCAACACATTCACTGCGGGTAACTGAGGATTTTCGCGTGCTTTGTAAGCCGCCGTTGGCCAAAACACCAGAAATGATTCTAATGCTTGCAAGCTCGACTTTTGAAATTCTTTTATCAGTTTTTCTCGCTGTTCGTGCAGTTGTTGTTGTAACCTTTGATACTCATGCCTCATCGCTTCTAGTGATGCCATATCCTCTCGAGTGATAGAAGATAGAGACACAGTAGAATCTGGTGAAAATATGGCCAGCAAATCACTCACTGATACTTGTAAAACTTGAGCCAATTTCACCAAGGTTTTGACTTGCATTTGTGCGATTTGTCCTCGGCGCAAACGCCTCAACTGCTTTTCTGAAACCCCAGCATTTTCACTGAGTTGTCGATAACTGCGAAAACCCAACGGCTGCATTAATTCCTGCAACTGTTGGGTAAAATCGTTGGGTGAAGAAACCGTCATAGAACAACAAGAAAATTCAGAAGCCAGAAGCTTAAGGGCGGGTTTTAACTTGAGAATTATCGGTGTGCCAAGCTAACTGATGGTATAAACCCGCCCCTACATATATTACTGGTGTCTAACCGGACATAGTAGGGTTAAGCGCTAATAATGCTCCGCAGCATCCATGCTGTCTTTTCATGAACCCGTAGCCGACCGGTCAATAAATCTAAAGTAGATTCATCGCCTCCCTTTTCTGCTGCGGGAAATACAGAGCGAGCCGTCTTGGCTACCGCTTCATTTCCTTCTACTAATAAACGTACCATTTCTTCAGCAGAAGGAACATCAGTGGTTTCTGCAATTGAACCTAACTGTGTAAATGCTGTGTAGGAACCTGGAGCATACACTCCCAATGCTCTGATGCGTTCCGCAATTTCATCCACAGCCATAGCTAATTCCGTATATTGTTCCTCAAACATGAGGTGCAAGGAATTAAACATTGGGCCGGTGACGTTCCAATGGAAGTAGTGCGTTTTTAGATACAAGGTGTAGGTATCAGCTAAAAAACGAGAAAGTCCTTCGGCAATTTCTTGGCGGCTATCTTCAGGAATACCAATATCTACAGGTGTGCTTTTTGCTTGAGTTTGCATGGTTTTCTCCTAATTGAAAAAAGTAATTATTTATACCGTTTGGGCTTAGACAACCTACAATTCAATGTCTGAAACTAACGATTGGACAGGTGCTCAAATTTCAGCTCCAAAATCTAAAATCTAACAAGGTAATACTGAACGGCTAGTTTCACGCCTCTTGATGGTAGGCAAGTTACAATTTCTTGTGAATCATCCTTTAGGGAGATGCTAAACGCAAAAAAATTTGTAAACTAAGCCAAGTGCCTTTGTAGAACAGAGCGAGGTGCTTTGCGAACACGGCACTTAATGGTTTCTTTTCCTAGACGTTGGTGAGCCTCAAAGCGGTGGCAGCCCGAGAAGCCGTAGTACTGCCCTTCGACTTCTAGCACGTCTATGGGTTCGTGCAATCCCTCTTGAGCAATAGATTCCATCAATGCTGCGACTTTATTGGGGTCATTCTCTCGCGGCAAGGGACGGTGAATGTGCCGTAGGGGAATTTCTTTAATATCGACCATCTTGCCCGTTGCTTTGTCAGTTCCAAATCCGTACAATTAAATCATAGTCGTTATGACTTCGGATTGCAAGTTGGGCGATGAAGATTTTCATTCAACCTTTTAAAACGCTGAGTGTGGGCAGTTCCCAGTTTTGATATTAGATCTCACTGGTTAACTACTGGGGAACCCAGTTACAAACATCCTTTATTCAAAATCACCATGCAACCAGACACCCGTGCTGACTTAGAGCAACAGCTACAAGCTTGCAAGGCAGAGTTAGCAGAACTTTCTACAGCTCTGGATATTGAGCGCACCGCACGACAGCAAACACAGAAAGCCTTGCAAGAAGCTGAACGGCGATTGCAAGAACATCAACAGGTAGAGGCAGCACTCCGAGAGAGCCAACAACTCTTGCAAGCGATTTTAGATGCGGCTCCAGCCTATATTTACTTAAAGGATAAGCAAGGGCAATACATCCTGGTGAATCATTACTGCGAAAGGATACTCGGATTGAGTCAAGAGCAAATTGTTGGTAAAACTGACGCTGAGCTATGGCCGCCAGAAATTGCAGGTGTACTTCAAACCAATGATAAAGCTGCACTAGAAGCTGAAATCCCATTAGAGTCTGAAGAAATGCTGCCTCATCAAGATGGATTACAACTACTGATGTCAACTAAATTTCCGCTCTCTGATGCGACGGGTAAAGTTTACGCCGTTGGTGGTATTTCTATTGATATTACTGAACGCAAACGCGCAGAGGCACAATTGCAAGCTTCATTGCAAGAAAAAGAAGTCTTGATTAAAGAAGTTCACCACCGCGTGAAGAATAATTTACAAATTATTTCTAGCTTGCTGGATTTACAGGCTCAGAAAATTCAAGATCCAACAGCTTTAGAAGCCTTTAAAGAAAGCCAAAAACGTATCATATCTATTGCACTGATTCACGAAAAATTGTATATTTATGATAATTTATATACAGTTAACTTATTAGATTATATTCAAACTTTAACCACTAATATCTTACAAGCTTATCCAATTTATCCCAGTCATATTAGCTTACAAACTTATATTGAAAATTTATCATTAGAAATTGATAAACTTATCCCTTTAGGGTTAATTATTAATGAATTAGTATCTAATGCTTTAAAGCATGGTTTTCCGGAGAACGAAAAAGGCAGTATTTGGATTTACTTAACTTCTAAAAATCTTACTTCAGCAGACAACAAAACTGCCGAAATAACTTTAATCGTGGGAAATAATGGCATAAAATTTCAAAATATTCAAGAATTTCAGACAACGAATTCATTAGGGCTTCAGTTAGTTAATATTCTAGTTCATCAACTTGGAGGTAAAATCGATATTCTTCAAAATAGAGGAACTGAATTTAATATTAGATTTTCAATTTAAACTTAAAGATAAACTCTAAAATTAATGCGAATAACGCTAAACTAGAGAATATTGTTTAATTTTTCAGTTTATGACATTACCCCATCAATCCCTATCTTATCCCCCAAGCCGCCAAGCGAATCAAATTGATGATTATCACGGGACAAAGGTAACAGATGCCTATCGCTGGTTGGAAGATTTAGACTCAGAAGAAACAAAGGCTTGGATAGAAGCACAAAATCACCTTACCTTCGCTTATCTTAATCAAATTCCTGCACGAGACACGATTAAGCAACGACTTACTCAGTTATGGGATTACGAAAAATTTGGCATTCCTTTTAAAGAAGGAGAGCGATATTTTTATTTTAAAAATGACGGATTACAAAACCAAAGTGTACTGTATACCTTAATATCCCTAGACGATAAACCCCAGGTATTAATTGACCCGAATACATTTTCTGAAGATGGCACTGTTGCGTTATCCGGATTGGATATTAGTCAAGATGGCCAACTAATTGTTTATGGTTTATCAACGTCAGGTTCAGACTGGAAAGAGTGGAAAGTCCGCCAGGTTGAAACAGGGGAAGATTTACCTGATTGTATTAAATGGGTGAAGTTTTCAGGTGCTTCTTGGACTCATGATTATCAAGGCTTTTTTTATAGTGGTTATGAGCCGCCTAATGAGGAAAGTAAACTAGAAGACCTAAATTATTATCAAAAGCTTTACTATCACCAAATCGGTACACCTCAGTCTGAGGATGAACTCATTTATCATCGCCCTGACCACAAAGAATGGATGTTTAGTGGTAGTGTCACTGAAGATGGCCATTACCTGATTATTTCTGTTAGCCAAGGAACTGACCCTAGGAATTTAATTTTTTATAAAGACTTGCAAAATCCTGATTCTCCGGTAGTAGAACTGATTAGTGAGTTTGAAGCAAACTACAGTTTTATCGATCATGAAGGGTCACTGTTTTGGTTCCGCACAGATTTAGATGCGCCTCGGGGTCGAGTCATTGCGATTGATATTAATAACCCTGCACAAGAACATTGGCAAGAAATTATCCCTCAAACTGAACAAACATTAGAAGGGGTGGGTATATTAAATCATCAGTTTGTGGTTGATTATCTCAAAGATGCTCATTCAGCCATCAAAATTTTTAATTTGGATGGTTCCTTTGTGCGGGATGTAGAGTTACCTGGAATCGGTTCTGCGGGTGGATTTTATGGCAAGCGAGATGATACAGAAACCTTTTATTCATTTACCAGTTTTACCATCCCTACCACCATCTATCGCTACAATATGGTAAGTGGCAAAAGTACAATATTCCGTCAGCCAAGTATTAAGTTTAATCCGGATGATTACGAAACAAAACAGATTTTTTATCCGAGTAAAGATGGTACTCAAATTCCTCTGTTTATTACTCATAAAAAATCCTTAAAATTGGATGGTAATAATCCAACCTTACTTTATGGATATGGTGGATTTAATGTTTCTTTGACTCCTAACTTTTCCGTCAGCCGATTGGTGTGGATGGAGATGGGAGGGATTTATGTCATGGCTAATCTTCGCGGTGGAGGAGAATATGGAGAGGATTGGCATCAAGCCGGGACAAAATTAAATAAGCAAAATGTTTTTGATGATTTTATTGCCGCCGGAGAATGGTTAATTAATCATGACTATACTCGGAAAGAAAAATTAGCAATCATGGGCGGTAGTAACGGAGGGTTATTAGTGGCTGCTTGTATAACGCAGCGTCCAGATTTGTTTAGTGCAGCCTTGCCCGCCGTGGGAGTATTAGATATGCTACGTTTCCATAAATTTACAATTGGTTGGGCATGGTGTTCTGATTATGGTTCTCCCGAAAATTTGGAAGAATTTAAGGCGTTATATGCTTATTCTCCTTTGCATAATTTAAAATCAGGAACAGCCTATCCAGCTACCTTAATTACAACGGCTGACCATGATGATCGGGTATTTCCTGCTCATAGTTTTAAGTTTGCGGCCGCCTTACAAGCTGCACAAGGAGGAGAGAAACCGGTGTTAATTAGAATTGATACAAAGGCGGGACATGGTGCAGGCAAGCCAACCGCTAAGATAATTGAGGAACTGGCTGATGAGTGGGCGTTTTTAGTGGGATCGCTCGATATTCAAGTTGCTGATGACTAGTTTTTTGGGCAGAACTTATGCAAATTGACCTTTAAAAAACCCTTGGTAGGGGCGCACCGATGTGCGCCCTTGCTGCATGTGGTATTCTTCTCAAGAATTTTTTGCAATAGATAATGTTGAATTTCAATTGTTTTAGATTCTTTTAGGATTTTTACAATATATGTTCAAGGGTCAGTTAAGAGGGTATTAATCTGTCTTGAGACAGATTGACAATATGAGTTTAAAATCAATAAATACTATAAGGGGCATCATTTAATATTTGTGAATACTAAGCACAGCTATAGAAAAATTTGTTAATTCTAGCTATTAATGAACTAGATTAGAATTCCTGTTTTAACAGTTAGACAAGCCCTGCAATCAAAACAAAATGGTGACAGCAACACGCTCCCCGATGCAGCGCTATAGCCTTAGCGTATTAGCCGTTGTCCTCGCAACCGGGCTAATGCTGCTGCTCAATCCTTGGATGCCAATGGCGCGATCGCCTTTTTTGATATTTTTCGGGGCAGTGATGGTGAGTGCTTGGTATGGTGGCATAGGGGCGGGACTCATCACCACTTTTGTATCTGGGATAATGAGCAATTTTTTGTTTATGTATCCCGAATATATGCTGAATCTCCCCCCAAGTGAAAGCGCCAGATTAGGTCTGTTTGTACTCCAAGGCATACTCGTCAGTACCCTATGCGAGGCATTCCATACCTCTAATCGCACTCTACAAGTCAGCTTACGGAAACTGCGAGCCAGTGAGGAGAGTTATCGCCGTCTGATCGATACCGCCTACGAAGGAATCTGGACATTGGATGCTCAAGGACACATCAGCTACGCCAACCAACGTATTGCCCAGATGCTCGGCTATAGCATTGAGGATATGCTAAATCGTCCTTTGTTCGATTTTATCGATCAGGAGGCGCATCTGGAGGCCAAAGAAAAACTACAACGATGCCAACAGGGGATAAACGAACAATACGACTTTAAATTTTGTCGCCATAACGGTTCTGAGCTCTGGGCAATTGTGTCCACAAGTCCAATCCTCAGCGAAACCGGCGAGTTTCTCGGCCAACTGGCTATGATTACAGATGTGAGCGATCGCGTAGCGGCTGAACAGGCAGTCCGCAAGCGAGACTATGAACTGCAACTAATTACAAACGCTGTACCCGTCCTGATTTCCTATCTTGATAGTGAACAACGCTATCGGTTTAATAACCAACGCTACGAGGAATGGTTTGGACGTTCGGTAACAAGTGTGTATGGCCAACACTTGCGAGATGTTGTAGGTGAGGCAGCATATACCAAGATTCGTCCTTATATAAAAACTGTCTTATCGGGACAAACAGTAACTTATGAAGACGAAATTCCCTATCAAGATGGTGGTACTCGTTACATCCGTGCCACTTACGTTCCCCGGTTTGATGAGCAAGGCGATGTAGCTGGATTTGTGGCGTTAGTGAATGATATCACCGAACACAAACATTTAGAAGACGAACTTCGCCAAAGCGAAGCACGGTTTAGACGATTGGTAGATTCTAATATTATCGGCGTTCTGTTCCCCGATTTAGAGGGCAATATCTTCGATGCTAATGATGCCTTTTTGCAAATTGTGGGCTACACACGGGAAGAACTGCAACGAGGAGAATTAAACTGGAGAGCCATGTCTCCTCCTGAGTATAAAGCGATCGATGACCAGAAAGTTGAGGAACTCAAAACGCTGGGATATTGTACTCCCTACGAGAAAGACTATATTCGCAAAGGCGGCAGTCGTGTACCCTTGCTCGTCGGTGCAGCACTTTTGGAAGGTTCGCAACAAGATACAGTGGCCTTCGTTCTGGATTTGAGCGATCGCCAACAAGCCGAGTCCGCACTCCGGGAGAGTGAACAGCGATTTCGCCAGATGGCCGATACAGCACCCGTTTTGATTTGGATGTCCGGTGTCGATAAACTGTGTAACTACTTCAATAAACCTTGGTTAGATTTTACAGGACGAACAGTAGAACAGGAACAAGGAAACGGTTGGACACAGGGAATTCACCCCGATGATTTTCAACACTGCCTCGATACCTACACCAACGCCTTTGATGCCCGTCAAAAATTTAGAATGGAATATCGTCTTAGGCGTTTTGATGGAGAGTATCGTTGGGTTTTAGATACGGGAATTCCTCGCTTTACATCTGAGGGTGAGTTTCTCGGTTATATCGGCTCCTGTATCGATATTAGCGATCGTAAACTTGCCGAAGCAGAAATCCTTCAACTCAACCAATCTCTCAATCGCCGTATCCATGAGCTAGAAACATTACTAGAAGTGATTCCGATCGGGATTGGCATTGCTGAGGATGCTCAATGTCAACGAATTCGAGCCAACCCCACTCTCGCACGACAGTTACGAATGACGCCTAATGCCAATGCCTCCCTAAGTGCGCCACCTGATGAAAGACCTTCACACTTCCAAGTTTACTGCAATAATCGGGTACTGACCGTCGATGAACTGCCCATGCAATATGCGGCAGCGTATGGCGTTGAAGTGGTGAATGTAGAAATCGAAACCGTCTATGATGATGGAGAAATTGCTCAGCATTTAGTCTCAGCCGCACCGTTATTTGATGAACAAGGTAACTCTAGAGGATGCGTTGCGGCGTTTTTAGATATTACTGAACGCAAGCAAGTCGAAGCAGAAATTCGACAATTGAACGAGAGTCTCGAACAACGAGTCAAAGAACGTACCGCCCAACTCGAAGCGATCAATAAAGAGCTAGAATCATTTTCCTATTCAGTGTCTCATGACCTACGAGCCCCCTTGCGCCACATTAGCGGTTTTATCGATTTGCTCGAAAAACGAACAGCAAATACCTTAGATGAAACTAGTTTACGCTATCTGCAAACCATTACCCGAACCACCAAACACGCCGGTAAATTGATCGATGATTTGCTCTCTTTTTCCCGTATGGGACGCAGTGAAATGCGTTATACAACGGTTAATATGACGTATTTAGTGAGCGATGTGCAGCACAATATCCAGCAGTCCATCCAGCTTAAAGGACGGGAAATTTCTTGGCAGATTGAAGAGTTACCCTCAGTCCAAGGCGACCCATCTATGTTACGCTTAATCGTTCATAATTTACTGGAGAATGCAATTAAGTATAGCGCCACACGAGAGCGTGCTGAGATTCATATCGGCAGCCTGGAAAATGAACAGGAATTTGTATTTTTCATTAAGGATAACGGGGTCGGGTTTGATATGCGCTATGTACACAAACTCTTCGGTGTGTTTCAACGGTTACACAGCGCTCAAGAGTTTGAGGGAACAGGCATTGGATTAGCGAATGTTCAACGCATTATCCACCGTCATGGAGGTCGAATTTGGGCAGAAGGCGTGGTAGAAAAGGGTGCTACTTTCTACTTTTCGTTACCTAAATTAATTCCCTAAGAGTTATCCAAGACGTGGGAAACAACTTACTGTACAATCAACCCGATGACGTGGGGAATTTTTCAAGTACTCGGTGGGGCTTCACCGCGTCTCCCTTTCTGAGCGTCTGTTCTTTGAATAATCCTTCTACTCTAGAGCCTTTTGGCATTAAGCCCATTCCCACGTTTCAATTTTCATGATCCAATGCACGATTTCAAGCGAATTTTATTAGTTGAAGACAGTATTAATGATATCGAGTTAATCTTGGCCGCCCTCGAGGAAAATCGTCTAGCCAATGAAGTCGTCGTAGTACGTGATGGCGAAGAAGCCCTCGATTACCTCTATCGCAGGGGGGTTTTCAGACTGCGGATGGAAGGCAATCCTGTAGTTGTATTACTTGATTTAAAGTTGCCTAAAGTTGATGGATTAGAAGTATTGGCGCAACTTAAATCTGACCCAGCCTTAAGAGTGGTACCCGTGGTTGTGTTGACTTCTTCTCGTGAGGAACAAGATATCATTAACAGTTACAATTTAGGGACTAATGCCTATGTCGTCAAGCCGGTAGATTTTCACGAATTTGTTGATGCAATCAAAGAATTGGGGCTTTTTTGGGCTGTCGTCAATCAACCACCGCCCGGATCGCTTCCTTCACGGCGAAATGCTTAAACTAAGTTAAAAAAAGAGAAAAACTCTTGGTCATGTTGCGTATCCTCCTGCTCGAAGACAGTCTGCTCGATACAGAGCTCATCCAGGCACATTTGACCGATGGAGGGATTGATTGTGAGTTAGTGCGAGTAGAAACACGTACTGACTTGGAAAATGCCTTAGAAAAAGACACCTTTGACCTGATTCTCTCCGATTATTCCCTGCCTAATTTTGATGGCATTTCAGCCCTAGAAATGGCGCAAACACTCTGCCCCAATGTACCCTTTATTTTTGTCTCGGCTACTCTTGGGGAAGAATTGGCGATTGAAACCTTAAAAAATGGGGCAACCGATTATGTCCTCAAACACCGACTCGAACGATTGGTTCCTGCCGTCAATCGAGCAATCAGGGAAATGGAGGAACGAATCGAGCGCCAGCAAGCTCAGGCTGCGCTGCGTCAACTTGCGGAGGAATTAGAGCATCGGGTGGAAGAACGCACAGCCCAATTAGCCACAGCCAATGAGAGTTTAAGAGCAGAAATTAGCGAACGCCAACGGGCCGAAGAATCCTTACGGCGTAGTGAAACGATCCTCCGCAGTTACTTTGAACTGCCATTGATTGGCATTGCCATCACCTCACCCGAGCAAGGTTGGATTGATGTGAATGACAAGTTGTGCGATATCGTCGGATACGAGCGGCAGGAACTACTGCAACTGAGGTGGGTTGATATCACCCATCCTGAAGATGAGAAAGCGGATTTAGAGCCGTTTTGCGAACTTTTGGCCGGAAAATCAGAAGGCTACTCAATGGATAAGCGGTTAATCCGCAAAGATGGCAAAACGATTGATGCTTGTATTTCCGTACGTTGCGTTCGTCGGGATGATGGCTCCATCGATTACTTAGTGGCATTAGTCCAGGATATAAGTGAGCGCAAGCAAGCCGAAGCAGAAAGAGCAACACTGATTCGCGAACAGGCCGCCCGCCTAGAAGCAGAAGTCCAAGGACTCAAATCGGCTTTTTTAGCAGAAGCGAGTACAGTTTTGGCATCCTCCTTAGATTATGAAACGACCTTGGCCAGTGTGGCTCAGTTAACGGTTCCTTTTATCGCCGACTGGTGTGCCGTTGATATTGTAGAGGACAATTCAGCCATTCGACGGGTGGCGATCGCCCACTTAGACTCAGCCCAAGTCGAGCGTGCGTGGACACTCAATCAACGCTATCCCGAAAATCTAAATGCCGTCGTGGGATTGCCCCAGGTACTGCGAACCGGTCAATCAGTTATCACCTCAGAGATTTCCGACTCCTTTTTGGTAGAGACTGCCCAAAACGACGAGCATCTGCAAATCCTGCGACAACTACAACTCAAGTCCTGTATGATTGTCCCCATGCTGGCTCGTGGTCGGACATTGGGCGTTATTACCGTCGCCACGGCTGAATCGGAGCGCCATTACAGTTCGGATGAACTCCCCTTAGTTGAGGATTTAGCTAGACGTGCGGCCATGGCAGTGGATAATGCCCGACTCTATGGAGAGACGCAACAAGCTCGACGGCTGGCTGAAGAAACTGCCGAGCGCACGGCGAGTCTGCAAGCCCTCACGGCAGCTCTGAGCGAAGCCCTCACCCCAGTCCAAGTCGGTAAAGTCGTGATTGAACAGGGTTTAGCGGCTTTAAAAGCAGATGCTGGTTTTATTGTTCGCCTCAGTGATGACCACACCTTAGAATTAATCGATGCTCGGGGCTATCCGGCGGCGTTACAAGAGACTTGGAGGCGTTTTCCTATTACCGCCACGGTTCCCATTGAGGATGCCATTGAACACAATCAAGCCATCTTTATTGAATCCCGTGAAGCCTGGATTCAATGCTATCCCCATCTTACCATCGAGTCGGTTGAACACGAACATCAGGCTTGGGCATTCATTCCCTTGATGGTGGAGGGGAATACTCTGGGCGGAATGGGATTAAGTTTTTGCCACCCTCAGCAGTTTAGGGAACAAGACTGTGCATTCATGCAAGCTTTAGCCCAACAGTGCGCCCAAGCCCTAGCACGAGCACGCGCTTACACGGCCGAGCGACAAGCCCGAGCCGATGCAGAAGCCGCTAACCGCATGAAGGATGAATTTTTAGCGACGCTTTCCCATGAATTACGCACTCCCCTCAATGCCATGCTGGGGTGGACTCAACTATTACGAACTCGCAAATTTGAACCCTCCAAGATGGCTCGGGCTTTAGAAACCATCGAGCGCAATACCAAGTCTTTAGCTGCCTTAATTGACGATATTCTGGATGTTTCGAGGATTATTCGAGGTAAGCTCAAGTTATCTACAGCTCCCTGCAATTTAGCGGCAGTGATTGCGGCGGCGATCGAAACGGTACGCCCAACGGCGGGCGCGAAAATGATTCAATTGGACAGCTATCTGGATCGAAACATCGGTTCAGTGTGGGGTGATGCTAATCGCTTGCAGCAGATTGTTTGGAATTTGCTCTCGAATGCGATCAAATTCACGCCCACAGGAGGACGAGTTGAAATCCGGCTTGAGCGAGTGAGTATCTGGGCTTCTCCTCAAGAGGTGAATCGTGTGGAATCTCTCAACCCAACATCAAGTCGGCACTCTCCAGACTCCTTGGAGGAAGACTTGTCCGACTTATCTTATGGCCAGAACTCCACCAATGATGCAACCGGAGATTTGGAAAAAACTGAACCCATCTCTCTCTCTTATGCTCAAATTCAAATCATAGATACGGGCAAAGGCATTGCTCCGGCTTTTTTACCCTATGTATTTGAACGTTTTCGCCAAGAAAACAGTAGTAGTACTCGGGCTTATGGTGGACTCGGACTTGGGTTGGCCATTGTCCGCTATTTGGTCGAACAACATGGCGGAACTGTGAATGCCTTCAGTGAAGGGGAAGGTAAGGGGGCAACATTTACAGTACAGCTACCTCTTCGGGAGATGGCGAATGATGCTCCTGCGGCTTCATCTGTACAAAAAGCATGGGAACTCGCGGCCAGTTCTGACGAGGCAAAACCACCGCCAGCATCCCTCCAGAGCTTGTCTCCTAGCAGTGAGATGAAATCTACGGATTCTGCACCGATAGTGGAACCTACTAGCCCTCAAACAGAGGGTATGAGTGCAACGCCAGACTGTCCGTTATATGGTTTGCGAGTCCTCGTAGTTGATGATGAAGCAGATGCTAGAGATTTGTTGGTGGCGATCCTAGAGCGAAGTGGAGCGGATGTGATCGCGACGGCATCAGCGCGTGAGGCTTTGCAATGGCTGTCTCAATCGGATGCTGATGTGTTGGTGAGTGATATTGGTATGCCTAAAGTCGATGGCTATGACCTCATGCGCCAAATCCGCACCTTAAACACGTTAAGTAAAGGGGATATACCGGCGATTGCTTTAACGGCTTATGCTCGGACTAGCGATCGCAACGCAGCCTTAGAAGCCGGGTTTCAAGTTCATTTAGCCAAACCTATCGATCCAGATGCATTGATTAAGGTTGTTGCCCAGCTCGGGCAAAGAATTCAAAATTCACGCCTTCAAAATCAGGAAATTTATGGTTAGCAAGGTTGCTGCTAAGTGCCACAAGGCCATTTGTCAGCGCAACAGCTTAAACAGTTTAACATGAAAGTCCAGCTCCCTCTAACACTCGGAAGCTGGTACTCAAGGAACACTAAATTTTTCGATATTTATATATTCAGGGTCTTTATCGAGAATGACCCGATTCAAGCGGCTAGGTTCGAGAATTATCTCGATATATTTAGGGTCTTTAAATTAGCTGACCCCATCTAAACTAATATTAAGTATGGCATATTGAGTAAATATACTCAGTATTTCTTTATACATTTTTTAGATTTTTTTATATTCATTGAGTGATCTGTTCACGGATGATCTGTGCAGTGACGGGAGCCAACAGGACTCCATTGCGGTAATGACCCGTGGCGAGTAGGACGTTACGATAACCCGATAGCAGTTCAATGATGGGGGCAGGGCGTCCCTCCGGGCGAGGACGTTTACCACACCAAGTGCGACGGATAGTCGCGTCTGCCAAGGCGGGACAAAAACCGAGCGCCTGTTGTCTCACCAGCTCAAGTAATGCGGGTTGTGCGATCGCCTCCCCCGTCTCATCAGGGAACTCAACTGTTGCTCCAATCCAATAGTCCCGTTCGCCCACAGGCACAATATGAACATCATCACCCGTAATCACCGGTTGGAAATCCGGATAACCTATGGGTTGTGGCAATTGGAGATGCAAGGCTTGACCCAAGACGGGTTTAATCTTAACGGGTTGCTCTAGGGCAGTTGTCAGGGGAAGAGAACCCAAACCGGCTGCTACTACTAGCCAATCAACATCTAATGTCCCGACACAGGTATGAACCTGGCGACAAACCTGGAGGCTAGCATCATCAGCCATTGTAGCTTGCACATCCTCAACAGTAACTCCAAATTGAAAGGTCACGCCATTACTCTGAGCAGCCGTGACTAAAGCTTGAGTCAAGGCCGTGGGGTCAACTTGTCGGTCTTGGGGAGAATAAATTGCTCCCGCAATTCTTTTGTCTTGCAATTGAGGGCAGTGAGAGTACAACGTTTGGGTATCCCAAATTTCTAGCGTCCAGCCTTGGGACTGGCGAATTTTTACGAGTTCTTCCCAAGAGGCTAAGTCTTCATCCGCAAAATGAAGCATGAGAATGCCCATGCGGTTAAAGGGGATACAAAGCCCTGTTTTAGCCTCTAATTCGGGAATCAGGGTTTCATAGCGCTGCATACTTCTTTGCCGTAGCTGCCACGCTTTGCCCTTCACTTTTTTACTAATGGCTCCCATCAAAACGCCGAGTGCAGCGCCGGTGGATTCTAGGGCGGGAGTTTGCCGTTCCACAACCGTGATGTCTAAGCCGCTCACTTGGCTGAGTTCATAGGCGATCGCAGCTCCAATCACTCCGCACCCAACAATGACAACTTGACTCATTTAGCCACTCAATCCGGATTCACTCGGTTGAGGCAGGAGTCGTAAAAAGGCATCAAAGTCTTTGACCGCTAAGCGATAGTTCTCGATGGCCTTCTGATAATTATTATCTGAGGTCGCTAGGTCAATCGTTTCCAAGTGGCTAAATAAATCCTTAGCCGCTGTCGTTGCAGCCTTTTGCTCCTGGGGCAGAAGCTCTCGTGTCACCAAGCTTATCGTCCGCCGCAGTTCACCTAAGGGCCCGTGAATATACGTACCCACATCAGTCCAGTTTCGCTGAACTATCTTAGTTTCTAGGACTGCCATTCTATCGCGGAGTTCGGTCAAGGGGGCAGCCACTTGCTCAATTCGTGCAATCTTTTCGGGCGTATAGGTCGGTGGTTTGCTGGCGCTGGGATTACTACAACTCACCAAAAATGTCATCACCGCTGCCAGAACTACAGCCAGAAGTGATCGATATCGTGTCATAACCATTTGTTTTACAATTGACTTACCAATCAGGAAATTTACGGAGTTTCGTCAAGAAATATAACGCAAAATCGTTATTTACGCTTCCTACCAGCGTAAGATGTGGCTCTTTCTCCTGATTCTGTTGAGTCGCTGAATGAGACTCTTGTTTAAAAAAAATTTCTTCGGGTCACCTAATTTCAGAGACAAGAGGGTTGCACATCGATCAAACAACACCTACTGATACCAATTCACTAAAAGCCTACTACAGATGCTT